>NZ_AYWT01000003.1:5000-901401 GCF_000502915.1 Mesorhizobium sp. LNHC209A00 | reverse complement strand
GGCGTGCCCGCCTGCTCGGGCGGCGGGGCCGGCGGCAAAGGCGGTGTCGGAGCAACTGGCGACGGCTCCGGCGGTTCCGGCTTTGGCGCGGATTCCATGGGCGGCGCGCTGGCGACTTGCTCGCCACCCTCATGCGGCCGCCACGAGCCGAACCCGTCGCCAAGCAACGCCAGCAAGACAACCACTGGCAGCACCAGGAAAGTCCGGCGCAGGCGTGGGCGGCCCGCCGGCTCCAATTCGGCGTCCCTGCCGAACAGCGGCACCCCGGCCGCGTGCTCGGGCCGGCCGGGCAATTGGCCCGCCAGGAACAGCAATGCGCCGATCAAACAGGCAAGTGCCGCCGCCGAATATGCCGCCGGCCGCGGCGTGACAGCATCGAGCCCGGCAAGGCCACGCCCGGCTAGGATTTCGATCAGCGGATAGACCTGGGCCAGACAGGCAGCCGCGAGCACGGCCAGGACAAGCGCCAGCACCCTGTCAGCCAACCTGTTCATCGCGCATCCCCTCGCCGGGCCTTCGGGTCAGACTATCAGCGTCATGAGCGTATCGCAAAATGCCGCCAGCCTCGCGTGAGACGGAACGCGGACAGCCGCGGTATAAGAAGATGTGCGACCACCCTGCTCAAGAAAATCCAGCTCAAGGTCGATTGCGCCGCCTCCATCGTGGCCACGATCTCCGGTTCGACCAGACGACGCCGATAAAGGCTAGTGTCCAATTTATCACGGTCGATGCCGATATGAATTGAGCCGTCCCCGGCGAAATATTGACAGTGGGCGGCACTATGACACACTCCGCCCGGGATATAGTGGAGAGCTTGCGTCATGAAGAAGATCTATAGGCGGCCCGTTTTGATCAGGAAGGGCAATCTGAAATTGATCACTGCCGCGACCAACGGCACTTCGGTGACCTCATTGCCGACGTAATCAGCCCGCCAGCATCAGGTCGTCCAAGACCATTTGCCAATGGTGTTTCGTCGAAAGGCGGACACGGGTGATCTCCCCGAGCATCGGGGCGTAGTGGAGCGGCGTGAGCGCCGACAGCACCATTTCATCGCTGGCGACCAACCGGTCGCCCGACCAGCTTTCGATCAGCGCCGTTTCGCCTTCCGCCTTCAGCCAGGCAGCGCTGAGCAGCACCGAGTGGAAGGCAAATGGCGTCTCGCGGCTGAACTCGGCCGGATAGCCGCTGCTGGTGTATGCCACGTGGTCGCCTGAAACATTACCGTTGACATAGCCCTCGCTGTCCTTGGTGTGGTCATTCGCCATGGCGTTCAGGTTGCGCCAGTCGAGCCCCGCATGGCCGCATGGGATCTTGCGGAAGCCGCGCCCGGTGACGTCGTCGAAGCCGATCGTGCGCGCCGCCGCCTCATCCGCCGGCGCCCGGGGCGAAAGCAACCCGAGATCGGTGGGGTAAGGGGACAGCACCAGCCGGCGGTCGAGCCCGCCGCCGGTGATCACCACAGTGTCGGCGTCGTCGGCAAGCTCGAACCGGAAGGCGCAAGCCGGCGCCAGCGTCAGGCTCTCCATCACCTGCCCCTGAGCCATCACCGACAGGGTCGCGGTGCCACCTGCCGCCAGCCTGCCAGCCAGGCTGCGCACCGGCGCCAGCCCGACCGGCCGCGGCAGGTCCGGCGACACCAGCCCGGTGGGCGAGCCGGGCGCCAGCCGGAACTCCGTCGACTGCGTGTCGTTGGCGCTTGGCGAGCGCCAGCCCGGCGGCACCGAGACTGAGAACCGGTAGGCAGCCGGCACGCGGATCGCAGCTGTCAGCGCCGATGTCGACATGGCGAAATTGGCATAACCGCCATTGTTCGTCCTTGAGGACGCGACAAAGCCACCCTGCCCGTCGAACAGCCGCACCATGATGCCGGCCATCGGCCGGTCGGCCACGCCGTAGCTCCCGTCGCGGTCGACGTCGAAATAGACGAAGGACGAGTAGTTGACGGTGCCGGTGCTGCGGCTCCAGTCTGTGCGCACGGCGTAGTCCTTGGCCGGGTCGGCCCGGCGCAGCGCGCGGCGGCGCAGGCGCGCCTTGCGCAACAGCCGAATGGCGGCAACCGCGGCGGAAATGATCGCAAGCACCGCCACAAGCAGGCCGACAAGAGCGAGGTCACTCATGGCAGACCGGCTTCGGTGATAGCCGCTCGCCATTGTCACAAATGCAATGCATCAACCATCCCTTGCCGATCCTGTCCAGCTTAGCGCGAGAGACAACCCGCGGAAAAGGGTGCGTGCGCGGCTGACGGACGTGAAATCCCTCACCCCAATTCCACCCAGACCGGGGCATGGTCGCTAGCGCCATCTTGACCGCGCACGTCACGATCGATGCCGGCGCCTTTCAGCCGGCGGGTGAGCGTCTTCGACAGCAGGACGTGGTCGAGCCGCAGGCCCGCGTCGCGTGGCCAGCGGTTCCGGCGGTAATCCCAAAAGGTGTAGAGCGTCTCCTTCGGGTGTTTCTTGCGCAACGCATCGGTCCAGCCTTGTTCGAGCAGCGCGGCGAAGGCGGCGCGGCTTTCCGGCTGCACCAGCGCGTTGTCGTCATAGGAGCGTGTGGCGTAGATGTCGCGCGGCTCGGGCACGATATTGTAGTCGCCGGCCAGAACCACCGGCAGGCCGGTGTCGATGAGCTGTTGGGCATGCGCCTCCAGCCGCGCGTGCCAGGCGAGCTTGTAGGTGAATTTCGGTCCCGGCCGCGGGTTGCCGTTCGGTGCATAAAGGCAGGCGATGACGATGCCGTTCACCGCGGCCTCGATGTAGCGGCTCTGCCGGTCGGCATCGTCGCCGGGCAACACATCGCGGGTCAGCACCGGCTCGGAACCGCGCGCGAGTATGGCGACGCCGTTCCAGGTCGGCTCGCCTTTCCACACCGCGCCATAGCCGGCATCGGCAAGCGCGGTGCGCGGAAACTGCGTGTCGCGCGCCTTCAGTTCCTGCAGGCAGACCACATCGGGTTTCGCGGCGCCGAGCCACGCCAGCAGGTTGTCCAGCCGGCTGTTGACGTTGTTGATGTTGAAGCTGGCGATCTTCATTGGGGATTAGGGCGCGATCCTACCCATCCAAGCCTTCGCCGTCTCCGCTAGCGTCGTCAGATGATCCGCGGTCGAGAAACCCGAAATGCTCTTGCGCGGCTTCAAATCATGATCGCCGTCCTCCAGCCAGATCACTTCGATGGCGTCGGAAAGGTTGTAGGTCGCGACCTCGTCCTTCGTGCCGAACTCGTCGCGCGTGCCTTGGAAAATCAGCGTCGGCGTCTTCAGCCCCGTGAGATGTTTTGTCCGCAATTGCTCGGGCTTACCAGGCGGATGGAAGGGATAGCCGAGGCAGACCAGTCCTAGGATCTCGCCCTTGGAAAACATCTCGTCGGCGATCATTGAGGCGACCCGCCCGCCCATCGACTTGCCGCCGATGATGAGCTTGCCCGCTACACCCTTCGCCCGGAGGTCGGCGATCGCCTTGATGTATTCCGGGTTCACTGTCTCGGCGCGCGGCGGCGGCTTGCGCTGACCGTAGCGGCGCGCCGCCATATAGTGGAACTCGAAGCGCGCGACCTGGAAGCCCGCGGCGGCGAGCGCCTTCGCGGTGGCTGTCATGGAGGGAGAGTCCATTGAAGCGCCGGCGCCATGGGCCAGCAGGATGGTGACGGGAGCGGTGTCGTGGCCATCGAAGAGGAAGCTGGTCATGTTGTGACACCCCGCGCGACGGCGAAACTGCCAACCTCACCCCACGAGGGTGGAGATCGGCTGTTATCGCGGCCTCCGCAAACCATCGTCACCCCGCCGCCTTCGCCAGCTGCATGTCCACGAACTGCACACCCCTGGCCGCCACCCCTGCCCATTCCGACTCCGCGTCGAGCTCCAGGTACCGCATCCACAGCCGCCGCGCCTCGAGCAGATTGCCCGCGTCAAACTCCAGCCGCGCCAGATTGAACACCGGATCGGCATAAGTCTTGTCGAGCGCGATCGCCTTCTGCAAATGCCTTCGCGCCGAAGCGTCGCGGCCTTGCTCGCTCATCAGCCCGGCGAGGTTGAACCAGGCTTCGACGAAGGCCGGATCGAGCTTTATCGCCCTGGCATAATCGTGCGCGGCTTCCGCCACGCGACCAGACCCGCGCAAACAGTTGGCGCGGTTGAAGGCGGCGATGGCGTCGGTGGGATCGATGGCGAGGCAGCGCTGGTAGAGTGCGGTGGCCCCGTCATGGTCGCCGCCCTCCTCCGCGGCCTCGGCCTCGGCGAACAAATCTTCCAGCGTCTCGTCGCCTTGTGCCGCGGCACCGAGATCGAACAGCAGCTGCCCGTCGAGCTCGCTCTGGCCGCCTTCGAGGTAGATCGCGTCGGGGCGGCCGTGCTGCGAGCCGACATTGAGCGACTTGGCGGTGAGCGAGGCCACCGGGCCGGAGCGGTGGACGGAGCGCGCGATCGCGCCCCATGTCGCGCCCCCGGCGATCAGCCCGGCATATTTGCGCGCCAGGATCAGGTCGCGGAAGGAGTAGGGCTCGCCATCATGCTCGAAGGCATCGAACAGGCTGAGCCGGTCGAGATCGGGGCCGGACAGCCTTGACTGATCGATCAGCGATTGGCGCGACAGTGAAGACGCCTCGGGCGCCTTCATCAGCCCGAGCAGCCGCAGGAAACCGTTCTCGCTCATCAGAATGCGCCCGGCCGCGCGCTCGGTGCCGAGGCGGCGTTCGATCTCGCTATCGTTATTTTTGGTAAGTCCGGCCTTGGTCAGCCCGGCCTTGACCAACAACGCGTGTCCGAACACGACATGCGTGGTGCGCCGGGTGACGCCGCGCCTGAGCTGGCCGTGCTGGCGCTCCACCTCGCGGGCGGCGAGCCTGAGTGGAAACGCCGCCAGAGCGCCGATCGTGCCGAAGACAGCGCCCAGAACGGCCGGTGCCGTCATTTCTTGCTCTTGCCGACCGCCTTGAGCAGGTTGGCCTTGAGCGGATTTTCAGGCGCGCCACCCGCAGCCGCCTTCTTCGTGGCCGGCTTGTCGGCTTCGTCGGCCTTGCTCTTCGACTTGGCCGGCGGCTTCGACTGAGACAGGCTGGCCTTCAGCGCATCCATCAGGTTGATGACGTTGCCGCGCTCCGGTGCCGCCGCGATGATCGGCTTATGGCCCTTCAGCTTCTCGCGGATCATCGTCATCAGCGCGACCTCGTAGCGGTCCTCGTAATTCTTCGGATCGAAGGTGGTTTCCTTCTGCTTGATCAGCGCTTCGGCAAGCTGCAGCATTTCCGGATCAGGCTTGCCGGCCGGAATGTTGCCGAAATATTCAGCAGTGCCGCGCACTTCGTTCGGGTTCCTCAACGTGCACACGAACATCCCGTTCTCGCGCGCGCCGATCGTCACCACGCGCTCGCGGCTGGACAGCACCAGCCGGGCGATGGCGAGCTTGCCGGATTTGCGCATCGCTTCGCGCAGCACGGCGAAAGTCTCTTCCGCCATCGCCCCGTCCGGCGCCATGTAATAGGGCGCGTCCTGGTAGATGACGTCGACCTCGTCCTCATCGACGAAGGCCTCGATGTTCATTGTGTGGTTGGATTCGATGCGCACCGTGTCGAGGTCGGCATCGTCGATGATTATGTACTGCTTGTCCTCGTACTCGTAGCCCTTGACCAGATCCGCCCGCTCGACGAGCCCGAGTTCAGGGTCGACCGGCTTCATGTTGATGCGGTTGTGGGTCTTCTTGTGCAGCTGGTTGAACGAGATGCGCTCGCTGGCGCTGGTGGCGGGGTATAGCCGCACCGGACAGCTGACGAGACTGAGTTTGAGGTAACCCTTCCAACTTGCCCTGGGCGCCATGATGAACTCCTACGCGGCCATGCACTGACTGTTACTTCGCAGCGCTTCGTCCGAAGGACGAACAAGGCTGCGCGACTCCTACACCGACCCGCACAATACCGGCAAATCCCTGACGAAGTCTTCCCGCCGGCTTTGGAGGCCACGGGAGGAGAATAATTCAAATTGTCGGAAGCGTCGATGGAGTTTGAGCCGACACGCTGGCGACCACAGCGAACGCTCCCATGCTTCGTCATCCCAAAGCGAAGCAAGGAGCGAAGCGACGCGCACGGACCCTAGAGTTTCAGGAGCCCTGGTCGTCGAAGGGCGCCTCGAAGCCGTTTACCTCTACGAGACCACAGGCAAATCCCTGGCAAACCCGTCAATCTCGGCCCACGGATCGCCCGACGTCTCCAGCAACCCCGGCAGCGACGAATAATTCAAATCCTGCGGTGCATCGATCGCCTCCAGATCGGCCCAGCTCACCGGTGTCGAAGCCGGCAGGTTGGTGCGGGCGCGCAAGGAATAGGGCGCCGCCGAGGTGTGGCCGCGCGCGTTGCGGTGATAGTCGATGAAGATGCGCCGCTTGCGGTTTTCCTTGCCCATTGTGGTGGTGAAGGTGTCCGGCGCGGTGGCCGCTAGATGCGTTGATATGGCGCTGGTTGCCTGATGCAGCTTCTTCCAGTTCTGCTTTTGCCTCACGGGCACGGTGATGTGGATACCGCTGCCGCCGGAGGTCTTTGCGAACGGCACCAGGCCAAGCCCCTCCAGCTCGCCCTTGATGTGGATGGCGGCCTCCACCACCTCGCGCCAGGAGATCCCCTCGCCTGGGTCGAGGTCGAGGACGATCTGGTCGGGCTTGTCGAGGCTCGAGCGATGCGTGCCCCAGGTGTGGAACTCGACGACGCCGAACTGCGCCAGCGCCAGATAGCCCTTCGCGCCCTCGACCGAGAGATAGGACTTGGTCTCGCCCTCTGAATTGGTCGCCTGGAATGTCACCACCGAAGGCGGCATGCCTGTGAACGCGTGACGCTGGAAGAAGCAGTCCTTGGGCAGGCCGGTCGGGCAGCGCACCAGCGACACCGGGCGGCCAAGGATGTGCGGCAGCATGAAATCGCCGACCAGCGCGTAATAAACGGCGATGTCTAGCTTGGTCGGGCCGGTCTTGCCGAACAGCCTCCGCGTCGGGTTTGTCACCCAGATGGTGGCGAGATCGGCTTCGGCGATCAGGCGCTTGCGGGTCGAGGAGACCGGCGTCGACAGGCCGACATCCCTGAGGCCCCGGAACACACCGTGGCGCAACGAATTGTCCGCGGTTCGGTTGGCAAAATGGATGCGCGCCGAAAACAGCGGCTTGACCCAGTGCATCTCGCGCATGATTTCGCGCGGCACGCCTTCCGGCGGCGTAGCGCCTGATGTGAGCGGCTCAAGCCGGGCCAGCAGGTCGGCCGCGGTCCCGGCATCGAAGCCGGTGCCGACCTTGCCGCGATAGTGCAGTTCGCCGTCCACCCACTCGGCCATGCCGAGCGCGGCCAGTCCCTCGGCCGCATCCGAAGTGGTGTAGCCGGCGATGACGAAATCGTCCTTTTCGAGCGCCTTGGTCTTGGTCCAGTTCTTGGTGCGGCCGCTCTGATAAATCGAGGTGGCGCGCTTGGAGACCACGCCCTCCAGGCCGAGTTCCGTCACCTGGTCGTAAAGCGCTTGCCCCGAACCTTCGACATGGTCGGAGAACTGGATCGCGGAGTTGGCGCCAAGCCCGCCAAGCAGTTCGGCCAACAGTGCCTTGCGCCGGATGAGCGGCACCTTCATCAGGTCCCAGCCGTCGAGATGCAACAGGTCGAAGGCGTAAAAATGCAGCTTGCTGCCGGCGCCCGCTGCCAGCGCGTCCTGCAACAGCGCAAAGCGGGAAATGCCCTTGGCGTCGAGCACGACGATCTCGCCGTCGACGGTCGCCTCGCGGCACGGCAGCTTGGCGAACGCATGTGGCAAGTCGCCATAGCGTCTCGTCCAGTCGATGCCACCGCGCGTGATCAGCCGCACCTCCCCATCGGAAACATGCGCCATCGTGCGGTAGCCGTCGAATTTGATCTCATGCAGCCAGAGCTCGTTCGTATTCTCGGCAAGGCTTTCGCCGCCCGGCGGCTTCGGCACCTGGCTCGCCAGTTGCGGCTCGATGCGGCTCAGCGCCGGCGCCTTGGCCGCACCCGGCAGGTCGCCCGGCTTCAGCGAACCGGGCTTTGGCGCGGACTTCGCGGCCGGGCTAGGCGGCGCCACCAGCTCCTCGATGCGCAGGCCGGATTTCACGCTTTCCGGTCGCGCTTCGAGGATATTCAGCCCCGTGTCGGCGGCGAGGTCGCGCTCCTTGAACAGCAGCCAGTTCTTCTTGTCCTCGTCTTCGCCGGGCTTTGGCTTCAGCCGGGTCAACATCCAGCCGCCATTGAGCTTTTCGCCGGCCAGCCGGAACTTGAAGGCGCCGGTGCGCAGGCTTTTGTCGACATCGTCCATCGGCGCCCAGCTGCCGCTGTCCCAGACGATCATCGGCCCGCCGCCATATTCGCCTTCGGGAATGACGCCCTCGAAATCGATGTATTCGAGCGGATGGTCCTCGGTCTCCACCGCCAGCCTTTTGTCGGCTGGGTTGAGCGAGGGCCCCCGCGGCACCGCCCAGCTTTTCAAGACATCGCCGACCTGCAGGCGCAGATCATAGTGGTCCGCGGTGGCGTGATGCTTATGGATGACGAAGCGGTTGCCGCTCCCGGTCATCAGCCCGCCGGCCGGCTCCGGCGTCTTCGAGAATTCGCGTTTGGCGCGATAGGATGTGAGCTTGGCGGGCGGCATGTCAAAAGCCGAGTCTGGCGGAAACCAACAACCGCCTCGTTCCTTCGCGCCGTAGGGCGCTACGTTGGCACCGCTCGCGATTTTTCACGTGGTCTCAGTCGTCGGTCGCCGGCGTCAGCTCCAGCTCGGCCGGCGACAAACCCTGCTGCAACTGGCTCAGCCGGAACTCATCCACCCAGTAGGCCTCGCCGTCGACCAGCACGCGCGCACTGTAGGTGCCGCCTGAGAAGCGCTGCGCGGTGACGTAGACCTTGTGGCGGTCAAGTGCCTTGCGCACCGCGGCGCGCTTGGAGTTCTGGCCGTTCACGGCAGTCGACATGCGCTTCACCCTCGGTCGCCTGACACGGAACTCGGCCGCTCTTGGCGGCCCGGCGACTGGCCCCAAGGATGGCGGAGACGCGCGCGCCTGTCAATTTCGCGGGCGGCATCCTTCAGTTCTTCAACCGCCGCAAACGGTGCATCACCCCCTGCACGGCCTTGTAAAGCCGCGGCTTGGAGCGCACGAACAGCTCGGTCTTGCTGCGCAGCCTGATATAGGCGGTCGAGCCCCTGCCCTTCAGCGACATCGCCTCGCACAGTTCGGCCAGCACCGAGTTCGAGGCGCCGATCTGCTGCTTGTATCCCTGTCCGCCGACCGAGAGGTCGAAATAGCCGAGCCCTTGCGCCCGTCCCCACACCATCAGCTTGCCGATCATCGTCAGGCCCGGCGCGACGTTGGGCACCGCCTCCTGGTCGATCCCTAGCAGCAGGGCGTGCAAGGTGCCCTTCATGACGAGCACATACATGACAGCGAGATAGGCCTGGCCGACGCGCAGCCCGAACAGCCGCACCGAGCCGTCGGAAAGCCCCTGCAAGGCGGCGTTGCGGTAGAACTCCACGATAGGCGCCTGCGTCAGCAGGTCGAAGCGCCCGAGTTCGCGAAAGCGGTTGAGCCTGAGATCCAGCAGCCTGCCGAACTGCTCATCGATCATCTCAGGCGTCTCGGCTTCGACCAATGCGAGGCCGCCGAGCTGTTCGAAGCGGCGGCAGTGCTTGTTGAAATTCTTGGTGAAGGACGATTTGCAGATACGTTTGACCAGCGTCTCCGGCTCGCCGTCCATGACCAGGCCGGAGGCGATCTGGATGGAGTCGCGCGCCGCCGAAAGCAGCGCCAGCGGATTGGGCACGCCGTGGATTTCTCGCGGAATCCCTGCAATATGGATGCGGTCGGCCGGCGGCAGCACGGCGCGGACCGCGGCCCAGGCGGCGTCGGCGCTTTGCCTGGTCCAAGGCCTGGCATCGGCCAGCAGCGGCGCCGAATAATCGCACACGCCGTGGCTCAGCCATTCGATCACGGAGTGGCCGAGCGCCCGGCGCCGCGTCAGCGGCAGCAGCATGACATGCGCGCCCGTGGCGGCATCATTGACCTCGACGACGAGCAGCTCGGCGCCTTTGGGCATCAGCCTCCCGGCAATGCCTTCCACCCAGGCAAGGCCCTGGTGGCCGGTGCACAAACCGGTCTCCTCAAGACGGTGCCAGAGCTGCCTGACGGTGTCGAAGCTGGTGTGCAGCCGCGCCGTATAGCGCGCGGTGGCGCCCATGCCTGCTCTAGCCGGAGAAATTGGTTGAACCGGTGCATCCGCCGTCGCGACCAACCGCACTGCCTGGCTTGCCACATGCCTCTCCCATTCGTTCTGGGGCGCATGGGCATCATCCACGCAGGCGCCGAAAACCCCGCATCGTTCCCTTGACCGCGTTGAGCAGCCTTGGGCTGGAGCGTACGAAAGCCTCGGCCCGCCTGCGGAACTCGATGGCGGTGGAGGCCACACTGCCCCGCATCGTGTACCCATGGCAGAGTTCGACCAATACCGAACCCTTGGCGCCCATATGTTCCTTGTAGCTCTGGTTGCCGACCGACAGGTCGAAATATCCAAAGCCTCGTTCGCGCGCCCAGCCGATCAACCTGCCCATGATTGCAAGCCCCGGCGAGACATTGGGCACGACGCCCTGGTCCATTGCTATCAGCAGAGCATGAACAGTCCCTTGATGCACGAGCAGATATTGAACCGCGATCAGAGCCTCGCCGACGAGCAGCCCGAAAAGCCGCACCGAACCGTCCAACAGGCCCTGAATAGCCGCGTTCCGGTAGAACTCGACGATGTTCTCCTGGGTCAGCAGATCGAAGCGACCAAGCTCGCGGAAGCGGTCGAGCCGCATCCGCACCAGTTCGCCGAAGATACGGTCAACCTCGGCCGGCGCCCCGGCCTCGACCAGTTCCACGCCGCCAACCCGTTCGAGGCGGCGCCAGTCCTTGCCGAATTCCTTGGCGAAGGATGGCCTGCAGAGACGCTTGAGCACTGTTTCAGGGTCGCCATCGATGGCGAGGCCGAAAGTGGTCTGGATGGAATCGCGTGTGGCCGACAGCAAGGCCAGCGGATTGGCGACGCCCTGGATCTGTCGCGGAATCCCCACGATGTGGACGCGGTCCGCCGGCGGCAGCGCTGAGCGCACCGCCGCCCACGCAGCCTGCGCGGATTGTCGCGTCCACGGGCTGGCATCGGCCAGCAGCGGTGCCGAATAGTCGCAGACACCGCAGCTCAACCATTCGACCACCCAATGATGGAAAGCCCTGCGCCGCATCAGCGGCACCAGCATCCTGGGTTCGCCAGTCGTGGCGTCGCCCACCTCGACGATGAGGAGTTCGGCGCTTTCCGGCAGCAGCCGCGTGGCGATCCCTTCCGCCCAGGCGTAATTCTGGTGGCCGGTGCACACACCGCTTTCCTGAAAGCGCAGCCAGAGTGGCCTGACCGCCTCGAGGCTGGTGTGCAGTTTTGCCGTATAGGCGTCGTTCGCCGCGATGGAGGTGGGATGCGAGACCTGCCCGCCAGGCAAGTCGGTCATCGCGGCAATTTGCACTGCGTGGCCTGTCACATCCTTCTCCTATCGCTTTACCGCGGCGAACGAAACCGCCCGCCGCCAGGAGCCCAGGCGGCTGTCGCGCTGCTGGTCCGGGTGTTCGATGTTCCACATGCGGTGATGCACGAAATACCATGATGCCACGAGCACGAAGATCTCGGACACCGCCGAACCCAGCAGCGCCCATGGCGGGGAGGCGATCGACAGCACGATGGCGATCAACGCCAGCCCGACGATGGCGCCGCCCAGGGTGATGAACGCGACGATGCGGAAGTCACCCATTATCTCGAGCACGATGCGGGGCATGATGTAGAGCATGATCGGGACGAAATTCGCGATCACGAAAAGCCCGATGAATCCCACCGACGCGTCCTGGAGAGCCTGGGACTTTATCATCGGCAGTACGACCAGGATGGCGCATCCATAGACGACCGCGCCAAGCCCCATGACAACGGCCCACAGCTTTGCCTGCGCCCAGACCCGGCGCGTCTCGTTGTTGCGCATCAGCTTGGCGAGTTCGGGCTGCGTCATGTTCACGAAGGCAAGACTGCTGATCCGCAGCGGCGCGAACAACACCAGCACCGCCGCCAGCGGCGCATAGGCGGCCGGCCCGGCAATGCCCGCGACCAGCAGCGCCAGGCATTGTCCCTGGATGTTGGTGGTGGTGGCGCTGAATGCCGACCAGCAGAGCTGGGACCACAGCCTTGCATAGCGCCGCCGCGTCGGCATGCGGAAGCTGATGCGCATCGTGCGGCGCGCCAGCCTGACCAGGACGAAGATGCCAAACACATTGGCCGCCGCAAGCGCATAGAACACGGTCTGCAGCGCATCCTTGGCCAGCCAGATCGCCAGGCCGGCCATGACCGTGCCGGCGAAGGTGAAGGCGGCATCGCTGAGGGAGACGATCACCTGCTGGCGGCGCGCGAAGAAGGCCGTGCGCATGTGGCTGCGCAGCGACCATGCGCCAACGAAACAGCCCGCGGCAATTCCGCTAGGGTCGCCCAAGAGACGCATCACGATCGCCGTGCCGACGGCCATCAGCAAGGCAACGACCAGCGCCGCCGTCCCGAAGGCGACGTCATAGGCATCGACGCCGGCGCTGTTGGTGCTCTTGCCCATCCATATCGAGGCCGGAACGGCGGTGAGCGACCTGATGTAGGACAGGCCGACGCCGCCCATCACCATGCCGATGGCAAAGAGGCCGTAGCCTTGCGCCGAAAGCATGTGCAGCAGCGCGATGTTGAGGGCGAAGTGGAAGCCGCTCTGCATCGCCTCGCCGCCGATCATCAGCACGAGACGCCGCACCAGATGGCCAGGAAGTTTCACGGCCGTGTCTCCGCCTGGCGGGCGGTTGCCGTCCGCCCCGGCCTGGCGATAGCTGCCTTCAGCTTGTCCCCGGCTATCGCCGCGATCGCCGCCGCCGCGATCGGCTCGCTGAAGACCGCCTCGTAGCGCGCCCGCCCGGCGGCGACAAAGGAGCGCCAGGCCTCGGGCCGCAGGATGATTTCCTCCAATTTGGCTGCAAGGGCGGCGGCATCGCCGGGCGAAACATGCCAACCGGTCTCACCGTCGCTGACCACCTCGACCAACCCGCCGATCGCCGACACCAGCGGCGGCCGGCCATAGGCCATCGCCTCGATGGCGACGCGGCCGAGGGATTCGGGACGCCGCGAGGGAACCGTGACGATATCGGCCCAGCGATAATGCTCGGAGGGATCGGGGATGAAGGGCAGCACGCTGACGCGTCCGCCGAGCCCCATGCTGCTGACCAGTTCGGCGAGCGCGCGTTCGCGCTCGGTACTTTCGAAGGCGCCGCCGACCAGCCGCACCTCGATCCTCGACTTCAGTTCCGCCGGTAACGAGGCGATCGCCTCCAAAAGCACTTCCTGGCCCTTGATCCTGTTGATGCGGCCAAGCAGCAGCACCTTGAGCGGGCGCTTGCCGTCATAGGTCGTCGCTTCGGCCGCGGCCGGGCCCGCAACGCCGTTATAGACAACATAGGAGCGCGCGGATCTAGGCTCCCCGAACGCGGCGCGGGTGGCGCGCGAGTTGAAGATGAGATCGGCATGGCTCCAGTGCATCAGGCCGACAAGGATCCTGCGCATGGTGCCTTCGGGAATTTCGTGGATGTGCAGCACGGCCTTGTGCGGTAGCAGGCGCGCGGCCAGCGCATAATCGGCCACGATCGAGGTGTTGACATAGGTCAGATCGCAATTCCGAAGCCGCCGCCAGGCCCTCAGCACCGCGACCGGCAGCCGCGCCATCTCGACGGTGGCAAGGCGCGCAATCGCCTGTCGCCTCAGCACCCAGAGCGGCTCGAAGACGATCCGGGTCGCATGCGGTTCGAGGATCCGCACGATCGGTCCGCTGCGCGGCAGGACGACCTCAATGTCGGCTGACGGAAACGCGGCGCGCAACGCAGCGACGCTCTCCGCGAAGCTGCGATCGGAACCATAGAGTTCATAGCCCTGATGGACGCATGCAATCCGCATATTCCCATGCATCTTTCTGCCAGGGGTAGTTTGACGATCCCGCCGCCTGACGGAACAGGCGAGTGGAGACTTCAAGCCCAACACCCCTTTGGACTTCACTTGTTGCCGTCATGGTGACGAGTGGATGGAGAACCCGGATCACCATACCAAATGCCGCACGTCCTCCGCCGATGTGGCGCACAGAAGTCCATGAGCAAGGATCATGCCGGCCCTGATTTCTCTGTCCGCGGGTCGCACGGTCGCGGCATTGCCTTGTTTCGATACACATACGCTGGGATAGTTGACCGATAGTGAAACAACTCCGGCCGCTGGAAGAAATATTTTACACCCCAGTGCCATGATAGCTGGAACTGAGTCTGGCACGGATATCGCTGGGCTGGGTTTTCAGAGGGGACGGCCCGCGCATTGCGGAATCGAGCGGATTTGAAAGCGCCAGCAGCCATGAGACCTGAAATGCCCACCATCCTGATTCTCGGGACGCGCGGCATTCCAGCGGCCCATGGTGGATTTGAAACCTTCGCCGAGAAGCTCGCGCTGTTTCTGGCCGGGCGCGGCTGGAAGGTCGGCGTCTATTGCCAGGAGGAGGTCGAGCGGGTCGACCAAAGGGTACGTGTCGACACCTGGAACGGCATCGATCTCATCCATATCCAGGTCGCCTCGAAAGGCCCTCGCGCGACACTGGAATTCGACTGGCAATGCGTGCTCGACGCCGCCCGGCGGCCAGGCATCTGCCTGGTGCTCGGCTATAATGGCGCGATCTTCCTGACCTGGCTGAGGCTGATGCGGCGCAAGATCATCACCAACATGGACGGCATCGAGTGGCGCCGGCCCAAATGGGGTGTGGCTGCGCGCGCGTGGTTCTGGCTAAACGAATGGATAGGCGCCTGGGCCTCGCACCGCCTGGTCGCCGACCATCCGGTGATCGCGGATCACCTGGCGACCCGCCGGCCGCGCAGCGCCATCGCCACCATCACCTACGGCGCCGACCCGGTTACATCGGCACCGGAGACGTCGGTGCGCGCGCTCGGCCTGGAGCCTGGCGAGTACCTGATCTCGATCGCGCGTATCGAGCCCGACAACAACATCCTGCCGATGGTCGAGGCCTTCTGCAGCCGGAAGCGCGACATGAAGCTGGTGGTGCTGGGCACGCTTTCCCCCGATATCCCTTACCATGTCGCCGTCCGCAAGGCGGCGAACGCCTCGGTGGTGCTGCCCGGCGCGATCTACGACCAGGCGGCGGTGAAGGCGCTGCGTTTTCACGCGCGCGCCTATCTGCATGGCCATACCGTCGGCGGCACCAACCCGTCGCTGGTCGAGGCGCTGGCCGCCGGCAACATGGTCATCGCCCATGACAATCCCTACAACAGATGGACCGCCGGCGCGGCCGCCATCTTCTTCACCGACCGGCAGAGTTGCGCCGAGCGGATGCGGCAGGCGATGGAAGATGAAGCGCTGGTCAGGACCTGCGGCGCGGCCGCGAGGGCCCGCGCCAACGAAGCTTTCCGCTGGGACGATGTCCTGCTTGCCTATGAAACCGAAGCCTACCGCCTTCTGGGGGTGAGCGCCGCCGCTGCCCAGCCAGTCGACCGTCCCTCGCCCGGAGCCGTATGACGGGCTGGTCGCGACGGCGGCTGCTGAGGACCGCGCTGTCGACGGCGCTGGTGCCCGCAACGGCAGCACTCTCGGCCGCATCGCCCGCGCCGGCCGCCGCCGGCGAATGGCGTTTTCGCCACGGCGTCAACGCCTGGCCCTGGTTCGCGCTCACACGCGAGTTTCCCGCGCCGCGCACCGACTATGACTGGCCGCCCTTCCAATCGCAGCGGCCGGTGCCGACACCGGACGACCTTCGCCGGCTGCGCCGGACCGGGCTCGACTTCGTCCGCCTGCCGGTCGATCCCGGCCCTTTCCTGGCCGCCGATGCCGCCACGCGCACAAAATTGCTGGCGATGCTGGACGATGCCGTCGCGGCAGTCATCGATGCGGATCTCGGCATCATCGTCAACGTGCAGGCCAACGGCGCCACCCATTACTGGAATCCCGACCGCATGGTTTCCAGCACCGCCGCGCCCGAATTCGAAGCCTATCGCGCGCTGGTGGGCACGCTTGCCGGCAGGCTGCAGCGGTTCCCGTCGGGCATGGTGGCGCTGGAACCGGTCAACGAGCCGCCGCAATCCTGCTCGTCAAACGTCTGGTCTCTGGTCCAGGCGGCGCTTTTGACGGCAGCCAGGGCATCGTCGTCGACCTTGCCGCTTGTCGTCACCGGCGGTTGCGGCTCGATGGTGAGCGGGCTTGCCGCGCTCGATCCGGAACCGCTGGCGGCCTTCGAGCCGATCCTGTTCACCTTTCATTTCTACGAACCCTATCTGTTCAGCCATCAGGGCGCACCCTGGATGCGCGAGCCCGTCTACCGCGCGCTCAACAACGTGCCGTGGCCGGCCTCCGCCGGTTCGCTCGAACGGACGCTGGCCTCGGTCAGGGCCCGCATGGCCGGGGACACCGAAACCTCGGAAGCCGACAAGCAGGCCGCCTATGCCGAAACCGAACGCGTGCTGACGGTCTATTTCGACGCCAGGCCCGATCGCTGGTTCGTCGACAAATATATCGGCCAGGCGCGCGGCTGGGCCGACAGCCATGGCATCGCGCCGACGCGCGTCATCATGGGCGAATTCGGCGCGCTCCGCACCGACGCCCGCTACGTCGCCGCCCCCAACCCGGACCGCGCCCGCTACATCGCCGATGTAAGGCAGAGCGCCGAGGCATCCGGCTTCCCGTGGGCCTTCTGGGACCTGTTCGACGGCATGGGCATGATGGACGACAAAACCCGCTCGCTCGACCCGGCGATGGTGGATGCATTGGGGTTGAGTATGCCGGAATAAGCGCCTTCCAGATGCGGCCGAGTTCCTTGTCCCCCGTCCGCCAGGACAGGGGGAGCGCGCCGTAGAGCGCTACCTCGGCACACCTTGCGCGCCCGGACGCCCCGCCACCTTCACCGGCCTGTAAAGCGCCAGCGCTATCACCACGAACTTGGTCATCAGCGTCGTCTTGGACGCCAGGCTTTCGGAGGTGTTGAGCAGGATCAGCCAGCCCAGCATAGTCAGCCAGATGCCGGGATGGCAGCGGCGCGCCACTTCGTGCATGAACAGCACGAAGCCGAAAAACAACAGCAGGGTGAAGAAGGCGCCCTGATAGAGGAGCAGGCGGATGATCGGGTTCTCGATGCCCTGTTCGAGGCCGTTGATGCGGCGCAGGCTTTCGATGAGATCGATGTCGGGCCCCACGATCAGGTCGCGCGGTTCGAAATGCTTGAACAACTCGAACATTTCGACGCGGGCATTGGCGCTGCCGCTGTCCGACACGAAGCGCTCCAGCAGCGCGTCGAAGAAGCCGTAGGAGAACAGCATGACGACCACGACCGGCAACAGCGAGGCGAGCATGACGGCAAGGGCGGCACCCGGCAGGCTGATGCGCCCTCGCCGCAGATAAGCCACGCCGCTGAAAAGCAGATAGATGCCGCCGAGCGCGATCGTCGTCACCATCGCCGAGCGCCCGCCAAATACGACCAGCGCCGCGCATTGCAGGCCGATCAGCCCGAGCCGCAGCGGCATGGACAGGGATTTCGAACCGGAGAGCAGCGCCAGCACATAGATCGAGGTGATCGTGGCATTGGACAGAGGATGGCCCTGGAGCGCCGTCGAGCGCAGGTCGTTCATGAACACCTCGCCGTCGAGCCGGTAGGGAAAGACCAGCGTCTTGGTGGCGAACTCGAACAGCGCCAGCAGCGCGTTCACCGTCATCACCGCGTGCACCACGGTTTGCATGCGGGCGAACGTCTTTTCGTCGGCCTCGGCCAGCATCATCACCAGCAGCGCCGCCGCCACGAACGTGTCGATCATGCCGGCCATGCCGGGGCGTTGCCTGATGATGACGACGACCAGCAGCATGATCGACATGACGGCCAGCAGCGCGCTGGCCGGCCGCCTGTCGGCGATGGTTAGCATGTAGCCGACCGGGTTGCCGAACGTGCAGGCGCGCCAGGCGAACATCAGCACGAGCAGATAGGTGGAAGGATGGATCTTGGTCGCCGGATTGCCGGTCAGGCCGTCGTAATTGTAGCCCACCAGCCACAGCATGCCACCCGAAATACTGAACAGCAGCGCCACCACCGCGACCAGGCCGTAGCCGGTCACCCAGTCAACGGAATTGCCGGTGCGGGGCGCGGTCGGGGCTTGACCCTGGCCGGCCCAGCCCGCCGCCGGGGTGGCGGACCGGGCGGCACCCCGGATGGCAGCCATGTCAGGCCGCCTCGTCGACCAGCAAGGCGCCGGTCGGCAACCGCCCCATGACGGAAATGGCTTGCGAGGCCGCCGTGACATCGCGCATCGGCGTCGCGTTCAGCGTGGCGACGAGCACGATCTCGTCGACCATGGCGACCAGCGGTGAGGCGTTGAGATTGTCGGCCAGCGCGCCGCCGTCGACGACGACGAGTTCGAAATTGCGGCTCGCCTGGGCCAGCATATGCTGTGTGAAATAGACGCCCTGCGCCTCGGAAAAGGCAGCCTTCGGCCGACCCTTCCCCAGAAGCGCGACGTTGCTGCCGGGCGTGTATTGGCTGAGCGCTTCGAACGCGTATTCGCCGCGCAGCACGTCGAGGAGACCTGGCTGCGGCTCTTTCTGGCTGCCGCCGGCATTGTTGGTGTCGATGAACAGGACACGGCTGCCCCTGGCAGCCGCCGCATTGGCCAGCAGGCGCGCCACCCGGCCCCGCTGCGCGGAGTCTTCTGGCGCCGACGTCACCAGGATGGACGGTACCAGCGGCCAGTTCGGCGGACGCCGGCTGGACGAGAACAGGCGTCTCAACGCCAGGCCGGCAACCGCGTCCATCTTCTGTCCGGCCGGCGCGGCGGCGCCGCCGAAAGGCCACCAGCGACGGCGCGCTGATTTTGCCGGCAGCACGCCCACCACGGGCGCGTCGATGGCGGATTGCATCTGCGCGCTGGAAAGCACCGTCGGCGACGAGTATTCCGCGATCAGCGCCATGCCGGTGCCGAGCCCCAGCCCGCCGAAGAACGCGCCGAATACCAACAGCAACAGCGGCGGCCAGCTCTTCTTCAGGGCCGGCATGGCGTCGGAGATGATGCGCGCATTGGTGCTGTCGACATTGACCTGCTCGCGCGTTTCCTGCGCCCGTTGCAGATAGGTGGCATAGACGGAGCGCACCGCCTCGAGATCGCGTTGCAGTTCGCGCAGCTTGACCGAGGCCTGGTCGGTGTCGAGCGACTTGCTCTTCATGCCCGCGACCTTCGCTTCCAGCGCCTGCTGGTTAGCCAGCGCCCGCTCGTAGTCGGTTTCGGCGGCGGCGCCGATACGACCGAGTTCCCGCGCGATGAGCGCGCGCGTGTCGCGCAATTGCTGCTGGGCCGCCATCATCGAAGGATGGCGCGGCCCGAGCTCCGTGCCGAGCTGCGAAACCTGGTCGACAAGTGTCGCCTCCTGCGCCCGCAGGCTCGAAATCACCGCCGAGCGCATCGCTTCCGAGGTCGCGTCGGGCGCGCCGCCGGACCGGCGCAACTGGTCGACCTGCGCCTTCAGCGTCGCGGTGCGGCTCTGTGCGGCGGCGAGCTGCGTGTTGATCTCGGTCAGTTCCTGGTCGCTGACCAGATTGCCGGCGGCCATCACCATGTTGTTGGCCGACTTGTAGGCCTCGACCGCATTCTCGGCCCGCTGGACGCGCTTGCGCTGTTCGTCCAGCCGCGCCGTGATCGAGTCGGAAGCATCCGTGGCCATCTTCGCGCGCGCGCTCGCCTGATCGGCCAGGTAGGCCTGCGCGATGGCATTGGCGAGCTTCGCCGCCTTGTCGGCGCTCTTGGCGGTTACGATCACGTCGAGGACCAGCACCTTGTCGGCCCGCTTGACCGCAAGCCGCCGGCGCAACGCATCGAGCGTCTTTCCCGTCTTGTCGGTTTCGGCCGACCCCGAGCCTAGCACGCCGCCGAGCAAGCGGTTCAACAATCCGCCCTGCCCGTTGAATTCCGGGTCGTCGGTCAGGTTGGTCGCCGCGATTGCCCTGAGCAGCACGCCGCTCGACTGGACGACGGCAACCTGGCTTTCCACCATGGTGATGCCGCCATCGGGTGGAACGCGGCTCGGATTGACGTCGTTGGTGACCACCTGCAGGTCCTGCGGATCGACGATGATCTCCGCCGCCGAGCTGTAAAGCGCCGGGGTGAACAGTCCATAGAGCAGCGCCGCGAGGGTCAGCAGCGCGGCGGTGGCGAGGATCAGGAAACGGCGGCGCACCAATATGCGCTTCAGATCACCCAGTTCGACGGTCGAGGACGGATAGGACGCGGCCGGCGGTGGCTCCGGCGCATATTGCATCACCTCGGGAGCGTGTTGTTGCGGCAACGAGAGCAGGGATGATTGCAAAGGTCGCTCCGACAACACTCCATGTGCCCCAAAAGCTTAAATTGCGGCTTCAGCCTAGCTATTACTCCAACTGTTAAAACACTGTTAATTATGTTGGGAGCTCTTTTGGTTTTTGGCACGGAGTTTGCGTAGCAGAGGCATGGGCCATGTTGACAGGGCGCAAGCGAGCGGGAAACGAATGCCAGTCCGACCGTCGCCCCACCAGATCGGGCCTAAGAACCGAACACCGGCCAATACCGAACATCAGAATTCCTGGGGTGCGACATGCGGGTGAGCCTGCGCCTGGACAGCGACTGCCTCCGTGCTTTTCACCTGCTGCTGCTGCAGCGCCTTGCCGCGCTCGCCGAGGTCGCGGTCAGCGTCGACGCACGCCCAGCCGGGAGCTGCATTCCGGGCAGCGTCGCGGCACTGTTCCAGCTTGAAAGGGTCATCCATGGCTTGCCCGCGGACGGACTGGCCAAGCGCCTGCCCTTGTCGGCGTTCGCATCCTACCGCACGCACCCCGCCGCCGCGCCCGACCTCGTGGTCGACCTCTGCGGCGATGTGCCAATAGAGGGAACACGCGTATGGCATGTGACCTATGACGGCGCCGGCGGCGAAGCGGCCCTGCTGGCGTCGATCCTCGATGGCCGGACCCCGCGGGCCCGCATAGAGGAGAACGGAGGCGTCGTCGCCGAAGGACGCCTGGGCACCGAATATGGCGGCATCGCGCTCGCCTCGTTCCAGGACATGCTGGCGCGCACGGCAAGCCTGATCCTGGCGGCGGTGACAGGCGCGGCGCGGGGCGCCCTACCCGTCCTGCCCGAGCCGGTGAACGGCAGGGGGCCGCCTTCGCTGCCCTCGGCCGGCAAGCTCGGCGTCAGGGCGGGCAAGGTATTGGCGCGGCGCATCGTCCAGAAGATCTACCATCTCTGCTACAACGCCCCGCACTGGAAGGTCGGCTGGCGCGAAACCGGCGGGCGGGATCTGTTCGACCTGCGCGCGCATCCGGCCTCGGGCTGGCATGAGCTGCCCGACGACGGCAGCCGCTTCTACGCCGATCCGTTCCCTATCCTTCATCAAGGACAGGTAACCCTGTTCGTCGAGGACTATATCCACCGCCTGGGCCGAGCCATCATTTCCGCCGTGCCGTTTGGTCCGTCGGGGCCGATCGGCCGTCCGGAGCCGGTGCTCGATCTGCCCTACCACCTCTCCTACCCCTTCGTCTTCGAGCGTGACGACGAGGTCTGGATGGTGCCCGAAAGCTGCGCCAACCGGACGGTGGATCTCTACCGCGCCACCGCCTTCCCGGGCGGATGGGTCAAGGAAGCGACGCTGCTGTCCGACATCGTCGCCAGCGACGCCACCTTGGTCGAGCATGGCGGCTCGTGGTGGCTGTTCGCCACCGTTCGGGACGGTGAAGGCAGCGCCCGGCACGGCGGCGGCGCCTTCTCCGACGCGCTGCATCTGTGGTCGGCGCCGGACTTTCGCGGCCCCTGGACGTCGCATCCAAGGAACCCGGTGCTGATCGACATCGCCTCGGCGCGGCCGGCCGGACGCATGGTCGAACGCGACGGCCAGCTGCTGCGTCCGGTACAGGACTGCCGCGGGAGCTACGGCGGCGCCCTTGGCATCGCACGCGTCACTCACCTTGATTTGAACGGCATGGAGCAGCATGTCGAGACGATCTTAACCCCCGGCGCGCTATGGAGTGGGCGTAAGCTGCACACGCTCAACGAGGCGGGCGGCCTGGAGTTCATCGACGGCTCGGCGATCGCGCCGCGCTGGAAAAGAGGTGGCCGTGGTTAACCTAAACGTTTGTTACTACCGGCCACCCGCGCTGGTTGCTTGAGGTTGATTATGGTCCGGAAGATATTTTCCACCACGGATTGTGGAGACAGAAGATGACCAGCATGAAGGGCAGCGAGATGACAACCGTCGACGCTGTCCCGGCCGAAGTCGACGTGGCGATCGTTGGCGCTGGAATGGCCGGCACCACGCTGGCAACCGTGTTGGCAAAAGCCGGCCGCAAGGTGGCACTGATCGATCCGCACCGCGTTCATCACGAAGAGTTCCGGGCCGAGAAAATCGGTAGCGATCAGATACGGCTGTTCGAGAAGCTCGGCCTCGACGAAACGATCATGCGGCTCGTCACGCCGTTTGACGACATTCATGTTTTCCGCCTTGGCCAATTGTTCGCGCGTGAGCGCAGGCCCGAATACGCATTTTCCTATGCCGCGTTGATTAACGGGCTGCGCGATGCCCTTCCTCCGCAAGTGCCGATAACTGTCGGCAAGGTCGCCGAGGTCTCGACCGGGCCGGACCGGCAGCGCCTTGTGCTGAACGACGGCAGGGTCATCACGGCTCGCCTGCTGGTGGTCGCCACCGGTCACAGCGAAGCGGTGCGGCGCGCCATCGGCGTCGAGCGGGTCGAGCAATCGAAAGCTCATTCGCTGTCGATGGGTTTCGACCTCGCCATTCCGCCGCGCGAATGCGTCTACCAGGCCGTCACCTGCTACGGCAGGCGGGCCAGCGACCGCGTCGCCTACATCACCGTCTTTCCCCTCGGCGACAAGATGCGGGCCAACATGTTCGTCTATCGCACCGTGGCCGAACAATGGACGAGGGATTTTCGGGCCGATCCGCGGAAGATGCTTTGCGAATTGATGCCTGAAATATCGGCCCAATGCGGCAACTTCGCTGTCTCAAGTCCCGTCGAGGTCCGGCAGATCAACCTTACCACGACGCAAGGCCATCGCCGCGACGGGGTCGTCTTCATCGGTGACGCGTTCTGGACGACATGCCCGACGCCGGGCGTCGGCATAGGGCGGGTTATGATCGACGTCGATCAGCTCCATTCCGTGCACATTCCACGCTGGCTGGAGACGCCAGGCATGGCGGCGGACAAGATCGCCGCCTTCTATGACGATCCGGTCAAGCGGGCCTCCGATGAGGCCGGCATGCGTGTGAGCATCTACGCCAGGCGGATCACCACCGAAACCGGGCTGGAATGGCGCGCGCGGCGCCTGCGCAACAACACGGCACGCAGGCTGATGATCATCGGCCGCAAGGTGCGCCATTTGGGAATGCGGCGGCAGCCGGGCATGGCGTGAGGGGTTTCCCACCCCTTATCGTCATAAAGGCCCTTCCGTGGTTCTGCCCTCGAGGCAGCACCTCTACCCGCCTACCGGAGAAGGAAACCGCCGGAGCGCTTCATCGGGAAACGGCGCTCAAAAAGCAGATCGAGTGCCGTTCGGTTGGAACAAGCGGCTTGCCGACAGGTTATTCCCGCAGGAGATCCTGTCATGGTCAAGAATATCGACCGCGCGTTGGAGGATGCTATTCTGGCAATGCGCATTCTTCGCAAATCCATCATTGATCATGGGCATATGGAAGCCATGGCCGAATTTGACGGCTTGATGAGCGTGACCATATCAGAGGCCGAGCGCCAACTCACCAGTTGGCAGACCGGTCATCGCGCCGAGCTATCGGACCACGCAGAACCCTGACGCGATCTCAAGGATCGCACATGAGGGAACCTTGCCGAACGGCATTGGTTTCATGGAATGCTATACGCCGCCGGAGGACAAAGTGGCCCGATTGGTCGACAAGCATAAGCTTGAGAGAGCCGATCGCGAGTCGCGGCTCATCCTTGACGCCGAACGGCAGGCCCGCGACGCGAAGACGGCGCGGCTTCGCAAGCAGCGGCTGTCCGCCGAGCCAAGCGGCGAGCGACAGAAGCCCGCCGCGCCGAAGCGACGTGGATGACGGCCTGCTGTTCCGCAAAAGCAAAAGGCGCGATCGGTCGATCGCGCCTTTGTTTCAGCAGGCGAATGCACTTTCCCATTCAGAGCTTGGCCGGTAACCCTGAAGGTCCAGCGAGAGCAGTGACGGCCGAAAGCCGTTCGCGCTTGTGCCAGGTTGGCTTCTCGTATTTCTTCACCAGCTATCTCCCCTTGGTGGATTACCGCAGAGAAGACCGGCTTCGGCGCCAATGTCAATCGTACCAGGACGGGTATGGTGGTCCAAACGCCTGCGCCGGGTGAATCGGTCTACCGTGCTTTCAAATCCGCCGGTACGGGATAGATTTAGGATCGAGAAAGCGCCACAAGCCGCCTGGGAGGACCTTGCCAATGTCAGACACCGCCTTGCCGCTGGTGATCAGCGCGCCCGAGCCGCGTACGCTCGAACTGATCTTCACGCCGCCGAAGCTGGCGCGCCTCAAAGCACATTATCGCATCGTCGAGACGACGCCCGACGGCGTGGCGCGGCTGCCGCCTGAGCTGCTGGCCGAGGCCCGCTACATCGTCGGCCAGCCGCCGATCTCGCCGCGGACGCTTGAGGCGATGAAAACGCTGCGCTGCGTCTTCAATGTCGAGAGCAACCTCCTCGACAACATGCCCTACGAAACACTGTTCGCACGGGGTATCCATGTCGTCACGACGGGCCTGGTCTTCGCCGAGCCGGTAGCCGAGCTCGGCCTGGCCATGGCGCTCAACCTTGCCCGTGGCATCGTCGATGCCGACCTTGCTTTCCGCAAAGGCGAGGAATTGTGGGGCGGCGACGGCAACCAGACGGCGCGGCTGCTTTCGGGAGCCGATGTCGGCATCATCGGCTTCGGCGATCTCGGCCGCGCCCTCAACCGCCTGCTGTCGGGCTTCCGCACCCACACGAAGGTGTTCGACCCCTGGCTGCCGCCGTCGATCCTGAGGGAAAACGGCGTCGAGCCGGCCTCGCTGGACGAGGTGCTGTCATCAAGCGACTTCGTCTTCGTCGTCGCTTCGGTAACCTCCGAGAACCAGGGGTTTCTCGGCGCCGACGCTTTTGGCAGGATGCGCAAGGGAGCCGCCTTCATCCTGCTCAGCCGTGCCGGCGTGGTCGATTTCCCCGCCTTGATGGCGGCGGTAAGGAGCGGTCACATCCTTGCCGCCAGCGACGTCTTTCCCGAGGAGCCGCTGGCGGGCGACCATCCCGTGCGCGCGCTGCCCGGCTTCCTGCGCTCCGCCCACCGGGCCGGCGCCCTCGACATCGCCTTCAAACGCATGGGCGACATGGTGCTGGAGGACATGGACCTGATCGATCGCGGCCTGCCGCCACTGCGCTCCAAACGCGCCGAGCGCGAGACGGTGTCGAGGATGCGCTCGAAGCCGTCGGACAGGAATTAAGCAACCGCGCCGGTGTGAGCATTGCTCAACCCCATCGGCAAGGTTTTGTACCAAACCGTACGTTGAATCCCCTTTGAGATGCACCTTCGGAGGAGTAAAAAACAACCTCTGGGAGGTAGCGATGGTTGGAAGCCATATAGACATGGCGCGGGCAGCTATCGAAGCCAGCCTCCTGCTACGACATCGTTCCATTGCTGGAAACGTCGCCTTTCGCCGCGAAATCGACCATTCCAGGCACGTGATCGCGCAATCGCGCGAGCTTCTGAAACGGCTTCGCCAACGCCAGCGCGATGATAACGGTCCGGCCTGGGAAGATACAGACCCGGTTCCCATCTCAGCGTTCGATGCCGATATTCTGCGCGCTGTGTTTCGAGATCTGGTCTCGGAAGCGAACGTGCCCGAGTGTCAATGGCGCGACTTGGCCAAAAGCCTGGTTCACGAGTTTACCGGCTGCGAGCTGGTCGAGACCGGCTTGATAGAATGGCTCATTCACAAATAGTGATCCGCCAAGGCCCGTGAGCCCGTCCCCCAGGGATGCCCGCGCTTCCTGATGGAACGATCGTGCCGCCGGCTGGTTTTGCAAATGGTCGGGCGGTGGGAAGCCCGGCGTACTCAGAAGGCCCGTCACGAGTCGCGTCGGTGGCGGGCCTTTCCATGTCCAGCAGCGATATTGGCCGAAGGTCTCATTCGCGCGTGGGCAATGTTGTGCGAGATTGGCGCCATATCAGCCATAGCTTGATTAATGGTCCGGACGTCTTTGGGGGACGGCATCGTGCCAATTCGCAGGAATCTTGTCGCCAATCTGAGACGGCTGGTCAGCGGCCACGCGTCGGTGAGCGCCGTTTGCCGCGGACTGGGCATGAACCGCTCGCAGTTCGAGCGTTACCTGCGAGGCAAGGAGGATCAGCCTGCGGCAGGCGATGCGGATGTGCGGCGTCGTCAGCCTCGACGATACGCGCCTCGACCAGCTTGTGGCCAGCCTAGCGCGCGAACGCTAGAGTGGTCGAGGCCAATGACGATTTGGCCGGGCCAGCAAGAGGATCGCGATGCTCAACACGGTCGACTATGGCGGCAAGGAAGCCGATATTGTCCATGCGCTGGAGGAAGACATCATCTTTGGCCGGCTGGCGCCCGGCACGCGCCTGGTCGAGGACGTGCTGCTGGCCCGCTTCCCGGTCTCGCGCCACACCATCCGCCAGGCCCTCTATCAACTCGAAAGGCTTGGCATCGCCACGCGCGAGCGCAACAAGGGTGCCACGGTGCGCCGGCTCGCCCCCGAGGAAGTCCGCCAGATCTACGAGGTGCGCGAGATGCTGCAGCGCCAGGCCGCGCTGATGATCCGGCTGCCGGCGAGCGAGGCGCTGATCGCCGAGTTGGCTGAGATCCACCGCGTCTACAGCGCCCATGTCGACGCCGGCTACCTCAGAGGCATCCATGAGGCCAACGACCGCTTCCACCTCACCATGTTCTCGGCCTGCGGCAACGCCTATCTGGTGTCCTCCATCGAGCACTACATGCGCCTCAGCCTGCCGGTACGGGCGAATTCGCTGGCCGACCGCGACAAGCTCGAAATCTCGCGCCAGCATCATCTGATGATGATCGAGGCGCTGAAGCGCAGCGACAATTGGGTGCTGGCGCAGCTCTGCGTCGATCACCTGCAGCCAAGCAAGGCGTTTTATCTCAGGGAGGTCGAGGTGGGCCCGGTGGGCCGCGACGCCGGCTGAGACGCGCAACCCGCCGCTCCCCTGAAGCGGCGAAGAGATTCGGGCTCGGCCCGGCGATACTATCTGACCTTCACGACCACCTTGCCCTTGGCGCGCCCCGTCTCGACATAAGCCAGCGCCTCGTTGGTTTTCTCGAACGGGAAAACCTGATCCACGACGGGGCGTATGACACCGGATTGGATGAGCGATGCGATCCTGCTCAGTTGCTCGCCCTGCGCCCACATGAACAGGAACGAATATTCGACACCGGCGCGTCTGGCCTTGCGGCGTATGCCGCGGCTCAGCAGGCGCAGCACCAGCTTCAGGACGATGTTGAGACCTTTGTCCCTGGCAAATTCGGGATCCGGCGGACCGGAGATGGAGATGAGTTTACCGCCCGGCTTCAGCACATGCAGGGATTTTTCCAGCGTCTTGGCGTCCTGGCTGTTCAGGACGAGGTCGTAGCCGTGCAGGATCTTTTCGAAATCGTCCTTCTTGTAGTCGATGACGATATCGGCGCCGAGGCCTCTCAACAGATCGGCGCTCGCGGCGCCGGCCGTCGTTGCGACGGTGGCGCCGAGATGCTTTGCCAATTGGATGGCGGCGGTCCCGACGCCGCCGGAACCGGCCTGGATGAACACCTTCTGGCCCTTCGTCAGCCCTGCCCTTTCGACAAGCACCTGCCAGGCGGTAAGAGCGACCAGCGGAATGGAAGCGGCCTCCTCCATGCTGAGATTGTCCGGCTTCAACGCCACGTCGGCTTCGTCCACGGCGATGAACTCGGCGAATGTCCCGATGCGGCCGTCGCGCGGCCGCGAAAAGACCTCGTCACCAGCCTTGAATTTGCGGACCTTGGATCCGACCCGCATGACGACCCCTGCCACGTCATGGCCCAGGATGAAGGGCGGGCGATAGGGCAATATCAGCTTGAACTCCCCGTCCCGTAGCTTGGAATCAAAAAGGTTCACTCCGGAGGCGTGGACCTCGATCAGGACATCGTTGTCCCCCACATCAGGCTGCGGCATCTCGGCGAGCCGCAACGCTCCCTTCTTTTGATATTTGTCGACGACGAAGGCTTTCATCATGTTCGCTTTCTGAAAATCGTTTGTTTAGGCAGGCAAGCGGAACTGCTTGCGCAACGTCTTGTCGAACATCCCGGCGGGCGCGAAGCGACGCAACAGGTTGACCAGCCGCGCCGTCTTGCCGGCGGTGTAGCGCCGGCGCTGATGTTTGTTGGTCGCCGCCTTGAGAACCACATTTGCCACCACTTCCGGCGGGTCCGCCTTGCGCATCACGTCGCGAAGCAATGCGTCTACCCCGGCTCGCGCCTGATCATATTCCTTCATGACCGAATCGGGCTCGAACCCATTCTGGTCGAAAACGGTGCGCACGAATGCCGGCGCGATGACCGAGACGCGAATATTGAAGGCACGGATCTCATGATCGAGCGATTCCGAATAACCTTCGAGCGCGTGCTTGACCGCGGAGTAATGCGCCGAATATGGCGCGGGTACCACTCCCAGGATCGAGCCGATATTTATGATGCGTCCTACGCCCTGCCGCCGCATCGACGGCAACACCGCATTGGTCACGCGCATGACGCCGAACAGATTGACGTCGAACAGCGCCTGCACCTGGGAAACCGAGGATTCTTCGGCTCCTCCAAGCATGCCGACGCCGGCATTGTTGACCAGCAGATCGATGCGGCCGGTCTGCGCGTGGATGGTTGAAACGAGTGCATCGATGGCCATATCGTCGGTCACATCGCAAACCAGCATGGTCACTCCTTTCGGGCTGTCGCCGAGCTTGCGGCGGCTTGTGCCGAACACGGTAAATCCCGCTCGCGCCAACGCTTCCGCGCTGGCGCGGCCGATACCCGAGGAGGCTCCCGTGACGAGCGCCGTCTTTCCCGAATTCCTGTTCATTTGGGGCTCCAAAATCATGAGGGGCTATCTTTTTCGCTCCATTAGAATTATGATCGTACTATCATATTACATCCATAATGCAATAGAAGAAAGGAACCGCAGCCATGCGCTATGAAAAAGGCCGGAAGGACGCCTCGCGCGGCCGGATCATTGAGGTGGCCGCCAACCGTTTTCGCGGTGACGGTATCGCTGCGTCGGGGCTGGCAACCATCATGAAAGACGCCGGCTTGACCAACGGGGCCTTCTACCCGCACTTTCAATCCAAGGCGGCGCTTGTCCGTGAAACCGTGGCAGCGGCCCTGGAGGATCAGTCGGACCAGATCCGCGAAGCTTTGGCTGCCGGCGGCCTGGATATGGCCATCGACGCCTATCTGTCGACGGCACACCGGGACAATCCGGGACAGGGCTGCGCGTCTGCCGCATTGTTGCCGGAGATCGCACGCGAGCCTTCCGAAACACGCCAACTCTATACCGAGCGCTTGCTGACCCTGGTGCGCCAGGTAGCGGCGGAACTGCCGCCGCGGACCCGGAACCCGGAAAGCGTTGCGCTGGGCATCTTTGCGACCCTTATCGGCACCCTTCAGATGGCCCGCGCCGTGGACGGAACGGACCTCTCGGGACGCATCCTGGCGGCAGGGGCAAGCGCGGCACGCACGCTGATCCAGGGGGATAACGAGGCTTCCTCGCTCGGGCACTGAAACTTTCCGCAAGCGGGCCTCGTTGCTGCGCAATCGCCTCCCGAGGCGATGACAAGACCCTCCAATCAATGCCTCGCTGGCTGCGCCCGCGAGGCCTTTTGTGCGGCGACGAGACCCGTCCTGCGGGAACCGGCACCATCCGCGAACCGCGAAGTTATCCAGAGGGCCAGGCGCCTGGCCGTCCAGCGGTACCGGCGATGCGCCGCGACGGAGAAGGCTGCCAAAAACCAAGCAACCGCCTGTACGCCGTGGCTACCGCTCAATACCGCAAAGGTTTCAAGGTTCTCCGGAACATATTTGGGCGAAGTTTGGAATTTTGGTCTGATAAACCGGAACTTTCGGGCAAACCGTTTCGTTTAAATCTTGATCGTTGCTTCGACGGTCACAAAGCAACAGGGAAGGACCCAGTCATGAACATCAAGATGATTTGCCTTGGCGCCATGGCGCTTTCGATGGCCACCGGTTCGGCTCTCGCGGGATCCAACACGGGAACATCCGCTCTCGACGATCCTGCCAAGATGAAGCCGTTCTACACGGACTCCGGCATGAAGACGATGGTCGGCAATGATGAGTTCGTGAAAGCCTGGAAGGCCCTCACGCCTGAAGACCAGACCGCCATGAAGACCGCTTGCGCCGACGAGTCCAAGAACGCCAACCCAACCAACACGCATCCGGAATTCTGCAGTAGCGTGAAATTGAACGGCGGCAGTTGATAAGGCGTTGGCGCCGTAGGCATGGAACAGCCCCGTTCGCGGGGCTGTTTTCGTGACTGCCGTGCTTTGCCTTGCCGTCACCGCCGCTTTGGCCCCGACACAACTGCTCATTCTGCCTCGACTCCAGGCGCCTGCCGCCAGTCCTTATCGTCGACCGACACATTTCCCGCGGCTTCATGAAGAGGAAAAAACAGCGTCCTTGCTCTGGCCATGTTGCACTGCGGAATATATGCTGCATTGCAATATCGGCTACCCGGCGGACGATGACGGCTGGGCGCAAACGAAGGAGGTGTCGTGGCGGCATCGTTTCGGCCTGACATACAGGGCTTGCGCGCGCTGGCGGTTGGCGGCGTCGTCGCCTACCATTTTGGCGTCACGGCACTGCCCGGCGGCTTTGCCGGGGTCGACATCTTCTTTGTCATCTCCGGCTGGCTGATCACCACGCATCTGATGCAGGAGATCACCGAGACCGGCCGGCTCGACCTCTGGCGCTTCTATGCCAGGCGAGCACGGCGCCTTCTGCCGGCCGCCATCTTCGTCATCCTGGCCACGCTCGCCGTCGGCACCTTCATCATGGCGCCGCGGGAACAGGCGCTCTATTCGCGCGGCGCCATGTATGCCGCGGCCTACACCATCAATCTGTGGCTGCTGCGCTGGTCGTTCGACTATTTCGCCGCCGATTCCTTGAGCAATCCCTTCATCCACTTCTGGTCGCTGTCGGTGGAGGAGCAGTTCTATCTCGTCTGGCCGGCACTGCTTGTCTTCGCCGCCTGGCTGCATCGGGGCCGGCGCATGACGGTGGTCGTGATCGGCGCCGTCGGCCTCGCCTCCTTCGCGGCTTGTCTGTGGTTCACCAGCCTCTCGCCGGCCTGGGCCTTCTACTTCTCGCCGCTGCGGGCCTGGGAATTCGCCGCCGGCGGCCTGGCGACCTTTGCCACGCCAATCTTGTGGCGGCATCAGTTCTGGCTGCGGGCGGCACAGGGGTGGCTGGGCCTGGCGCTGATCGCCGTCGCCTATCTCTGTTTGAGCGAAAACCTGCCTTTCCCCGGCTGGTACGCGCTGCTGCCGGTTGCCGGCTCCGTGCTGGTGCTGTTGAGCGGCGCCGGCGAGCAGGGCGATGCCCCGGCCAAGACTCGCTGGCAGGCCTTGGCGCCCGCCGCCATGCTCTCGCTGGCGCCCTTGCAGTGGGTCGGCACGCTCTCCTATTCGCTCTATCTCTGGCATTGGCCCGTCATCGTCTATGCCGCCATGCTGCACCCCGACCTCGGCGTGGCGCAGCGTATCGGCTGCGCCGTGCTGGCGTTGGCGCTGTCGGCGGCCACCTACCGGCTGATCGAAAACCCCGCGCGGCGCGGCGACTGGCTGGCGGCGACAGCCAGGGCCTTTCGCTTCGACGCCAGCCCGGCCGCAAGACCGCTTCGGCTATTACCGGGGCTTGCCCTCGCCCCGGCCCTCGTGCTGACCGCCGCCGGCGTGGCTGCGGCCTACGCCAACGCGCATCTGGCCACCCGCAACATCGACCCGACCCAGCGCGGCATCGAAGAGGCCGCCGAACAGCCGTCCATCGCGCGCGCCGTCGACAAGGACTGCCTGCTCGATTTTCACACTGTGGAGCCGAAACCTTGCACCTTCGGGCCGGCCGACGCCGCCCACACCATCGTGCTGTTCGGCGATTCGCATGCCGACCACTGGTCGACGCCGCTGGTCGAGGCGGCAAAACGCAACGACACCAAAGTGGTCACCTACCTCAAATCCTCGTGCCGCGCTTCGCGGCTGTCGACCTTCAATGCCGTGCTCAAACGCGACTACACCGAATGCGACGCCTGGCGCGAACAGGCGATTTCAGACATTATCCGCGGCAAGCCGCGCCTGGTGGTGATCTCGGAATTCTCGATCGGCAATCTGACGCGCGACATGTCCGCCGCCAGCCGCGACGCCGAGATAGCTCGCTGGCAGGCCGGCCTGCGCTCTACCTTGGAGGCCTTCAGCCAGGCCGGCGTCGAGACCGCCGTGATCCGCGACACGCCGATCGGCGACAGCTTCGCGGACGCCTGCGTCGCCCGCGCGCTGTGGTGGCGCGAGGCGCCGTCGCTGTGCGACACACCGAGGGCCGAGGCCGCCAATGACGACGTGGCCGCCGCCGAGCGCGCGGTGGTGAAAAGCATCCCAGACACGCTCTATATCGACCTCACCGACCGCTTCTGCGGCCCGACCGAATGCCACGTCTTCATCGACGGCAAACTCGCCTTCCGCGACAGGCATCATCTGGCGACGGCCTTTGCCGAGACACTGGCAGGACCGCTGGAAAAGGCGCTGTTTAGAGGGAGTTAGACTTTCCTTGCCCTTGTGGGAGAAGGAAGAAACGCTCGCTTACCCTGCCCCCGCCAGTTCCGCCATATACCGCTCCAACGTGACCTTCCCACGCTCCGGCCTGGTCGGCGGATCATAGGTGTCATCAACCGTCACCTCCGTCATGCGCGCGTAGGATTGTGCCGCTTTCGGCGAAAACCCCATGCTCTCGAACGTCTCAGCCCAATGTTCGCGAGGCACCGAGACCACGCGCACCTCCTTGCCGAGCGCCCCGCCAAAAGCGGCGGCGACATCCCTGGCCGTGTAGCGCGACGGCCCTTCGACGTGATGCAGGCCGTTCTTTTCCGGCGGCTCCGTAAGCAAGCGCGCCGCCGCTTCGCCGAGGTCGCGTGGCGCCACCATCGGCAGTTCGAAATCCGCCGGGAACAGCGTGTTGACGATGCCCTCACGCCTGGCGGTCTCCAGGGAGGCATCCCAATTGCTCATGTAATAGGCCGCGCGGATGATGCTGGCCGGAATGGCCTGGCTATGCAGTTTTTCTTCCAGCCCATGCAGTACGGTGAGGTCGCCGGCCCGTTCGCCCGCATGCGCGCCATAGGCCGATTCCGCCACGACCTTCTCCAGTCCCGAACTGTCCAGCGCCGCAATGATGGCGTCCACAGTCCTGCGCTCCTCGGCATCCGTGTCGGTCGAAGGATCGGCCGGCGGATTGAGCACGAACGCCCGTGTGCCACGCCTGAACACCCCGCGCAGCGCCTCGACATCGAGCACATCAGCCACCGCCACCTCCGCGCCCTGCGCGGCCAGAGGCGCCGCCTTGGCCTTGTCGCGCGTCACCACCGTGACCGGCTCGCCTTGCCGCAGGAGCGCTACCGTCGCTGCCGAGCCGACATGCCCGGTGCCGCCAAGAATGATGTGCATGGTCCAATCTCCCTTGCTGGTTGCATCCAGGGGAAATGGACGGCGGCGACCAAGGTTCAAAACGCCCCTCGCCATGCTGACAGGTATGGCCAGGGCGGCATCGCCCGGCAGGTCCTTTGGCGCCACGGCAACCAGCTCGAACGATCGATTCATCGATTTATGGGAACAGGGCCGTGGCTGCAGCGTTTATTAGACACACCTTAAGAAGGAGGTTGTCATGAAAAAGCTCTTGATTGCATCCGTGATCGCGATCGCTTCGGCGGTGGCGGTGATCGCTCCGGCAAGTGCCGCCAGTATTACGCTCGGCATCGGGAACGGCTATGATGACGACTACTACGTTCCCAGACATCGCGACTATTACCGTCACTACTCCGACGATGGCGCCTATTACGGTGGCTACTCCGACGATGGCGCCTATTACCGCCGTCACCACTATCGTTATGGCGTCTACGACGACGGTTACCGGCCGCGCTACTACGGCATGTACCATCGCCGCTGCCACACCGAGTTGGTGAAGCATTGGCGTCACCACCACCGTGTCATCGAGACAGTGCGCGTCTGCGGCTATTGACCTTGGGATATATCCCGGCCGGCGTAAGCCGGCCGGTGGCTTGCTAACGGACGGATAAAAGAGCGTGCTTCAAGATCAGTGCACGCCGCGAACCGCTTTCCGTGGTGAGCATAGAACGCCGGATGTGGCATCAATCGCCGCGCAACAACGCCTCCGCGTAGCGGCCATTGGTGATGAAAGGCCCGGCGCCGGAAATTCGAGATAGTCGGCCGCGTAGGCATAATGGTGTCAGACCGTTCAGGATCCGGTACGACATGGTCACACGCGCTTAGGCAATATAGGCTCGGCCGCCATTGCGCTGCGGCTCACGTAAAGAGCACCCAATCGCCGACAACGTTTCGGGCCGCTTGCCAGGCTCAACGTCGAAACGGCTTTCACGATTCCCAGGCACTGCTTGGTATTGGGCTTAGCGAGCTTTCAAGCTTCGGGCGAGATGACTCCCTCCATCAATGCTTGCGCCTCTGGCCCTTCACTTTCGCGGCAAAACGCAACACCATCTTCCCGAATCATGAGACGATGAAAAGTGGACACCCTCTCTACCACCGAACGAAGCGAACGGATGGCGCGTATCCATGGCAGGGATACGAAGCCGGAGATGGTCGTGCGCCGGCTACTCCACGGGATGGGCTATCGTTACCGGCTCCACCGTGGCGACCTGCCTGGAAAACCGGACATTGTTTTTGGAAAACGCAAAAAAGCGATTTTCATTCATGGCTGCTTTTGGCATCGTCACGACGATCCGGCGTGCACGCTCGCCCGTCTTCCAAAGTCCCGGTTGGACTTCTGGGGACCAAAATTGTCGGCAAACGCGAAGCGCGACGCTCTCAAACAGGATGCACTGAAGCGGCTCGGCTGGAACGTACTGGTTGTCTGGGAATGCGAATTGCGGCAGGGTGAACAATTAGAGAACAAGCTGCGTCAATTCGTGGGGGAATAGCATGAAGTCGATCGAGCTGTTCGCAGGCGCCGGCGGGCTTGGCATGGGTGTGAGCCGTGCCGGCTTCACGCCGGAAGCCGTAATTGAGTGGGACCGATGGTGCTGCGATACCATTCGAGAAAACCGGACTGATGGCCTCGGCCTGGTCGGCGACTGGCCGGAGCCCATCGAGGGCGATGTCCGCAGCGTCGATTTTCGGGCGCACGAGGGCAAGATCGATCTGGTGACAGGCGGCCCGCCCTGCCAGCCATTCTCGCTGGGCGGCAAGCATCGCGCCCATCTGGATTCGCGTGATATGTGGCCGGAAGCAGTCCGCGCGGTCCGCGAAACCAAGCCACGCGCCTTCATCTTCGAGAATGTAAAAGGGCTGACCCGCGAAACCTTCGCGACGTATTTTTCGCACATCGTACTGCAAATGACGTACCCCGAGTTGGTCGCCGAATCCGACGAGGGTTGGGAAAGCCACCTGCGGCGGCTCGAGAAGCATCATACTGGCCGTCGCGGACCAAGAGGCCTCGAATATCGGGTCGTTCCACGTTCGTTGAACGCGGCGAATTACGGGATTCCGCAGCGTCGGGAGCGCGTCATTTTCGTGGGCTTTCGAGCCGACCTCGACATCAAATGGGCTTTTCCATTGGAAACGCACTCTCTGGAGGCCTTGCTGTGGGATCAGGAAAACGGGGACTACTGGGACCGACATAAAGTCCGCAATGCTGATCGCAAGGTTGGGGACAGGCATTCCGAGCGCGCGGCGCGGCTCGACGTCAAACCAAAAACCGCACCATGGCGGACAACGCGAGATGCGATTGGCGATCTGCCCGATCCCGAGCACGAGTCGCGAAAAGCCGCGAACCATAACAATCACCGGTTCCAACCTGGGGCGCGATCCTACCCCGGACATACTGGGAGCCCGCTCGACGAACCGGCCAAGACCTTGAAAGCAGGTGTCCATGGCGTTCCGGGCGGCGAGAACATGCTGCTGCGGCCGGATGGTAGCGTGCGATACTTTACCGTGCGCGAAAGCGCTCGCTTGCAGACATTCCCGGATAATTTCCGCTTCCACGGCGCATGGTCCGAAACCATGCGTCAGCTCGGCAATGCCGTCCCGGTGGAACTGGCGAACATCATCGCGCGCAGCGTGAAACGCCATCTTACGTTGGGGGGATCGGACTTCCTGAAATGAAGGCTTATGTGTTGGGGGCAGCGTGACTGAAGATGTTTATAATCCGCTGGATAAACTGAACCTTGCCCGTAGCATCGAATTTGAACTGCTAACGCGCGAGCCTGGACCGCTGTCTTCGGTCGATCATATTCCTGGTGCGGGTGTGTACGTCATCTATTATTCCGGCAGCTTGCCTATTTATGCCCCGATTGCCGAAGGCAATAAAGGCGGCACCTTTAGCCGGCCGATCTATGTAGGCAAGGCTATTCCCAAAGGCGGAAGAAAAGGTGGCCTTCGGAGAGACTTCTCGCCAACTGGCAACGCACTCGCAAGTCGTCTCCGTCAGCATGCAGCGTCGATCGACGAAGCGATCAATCTCAACCTCGCTGATTTTTCCCTCCGTCATCTTGTGGTGGACGACATTTGGATTCCTTTAGGCGAAAACATGCTCATTGAGACGTTTCAGCCGACCTGGAATCGTGCAATCGATGGTTTCGGGAACAAGGACCCGGGCCGTAGACGAGCCAACCAATACAAGTCTCCTTGGGATGTGCTTCATCCCGGGCGACGCTTCGCCGACAAATTAGGTGATGGCGGAATGACAACAGAATTCCTGGAGCAACGCGTAGCGGACTACCTAGCGGGCCGCCCACTGGCTAGATTGCCAAAGGTGATCGCCGACCAGCAGGACGAAGAAACGAAAGAAACCGAGGAGAGCGCGGACGAAGCGTAGATCAGTGCTATCGACCCGCTCGGCGGAAGACCGAGACGACGGGCTGTACCGTAGCTCTTCCCCGGTGATTTGCCGTTTAGAATGGAGCTGCCCTAGCGCCCCATCATCATCCCATAATGCACGGCCAGCAGATCGAGCCCTACCTTCAACAGCTTCGTCACCACGTCGCGCCCTTCGCCATCCTGTTCGGCCACGGTCTTCACCGGCTGTTCCAGGCACACGACATTCCGCACGATTGCCGCCACGTCCCAATGCCCGAGCGCCCGTGTCGCGGCGGCGTGCGCGCGGCCGGCGTTGAGCACGCTGTCGGCGATGCCGCCGCCGAGGCGCCCACCGTCGACGCGCTCCGTCCAGCGCATCGGCTTGATATCGGCCTGCTGGCTGCACCGGAAGTGCTCGCGGTAGCGCATGCCGGCCTCGCGCTGCTGGCGGGTCAGCGAGGTGATGCCCAGCAGCGGGTCGACATTGCGCACCCGCACGATGCCGCCGGTGGAAGTGTGGCCGTCATTCGACACCTCGTAGACGCGCCGTGCCTCGGCCGTTCCCGATGTCAGCCGCTTGCGGCCGAAGGCATCGTCCTTCAGCGCGAAATCATGGCCGACCTCGCGGCGGATGCGCACCTGCTCGGCCTCGCCTCTCGGCAGTTTCGGCGCTTGCGGCCTGGCGGCCTTGGTTTTCTTGGGCATGGGTGGCTCCTTGGTTGTGTTCGAGTGGTGGCCTTGCAGAACCTGGATTCCTCGCCTGGCAAAGCGTGGGAGAGGTGGCCGCGAAGCGGACCGAGCGGGGCAGCGCCGACAGTCGAAAGTTGCCTCTTCAGGGGTGCGCATTGCGATGCTCATTCTCAGTCGGCTCTGGCGTGGCCTCCTCTCCGTCCCGGCTTCGCCGGGCCACCTCTCCCCCGCTTCGCGGAGGCGAGGAAACCAGGCCGGCGCCCCTCCGCGCCAGCAACTCCCGCATCACCCGCCGCTCGCGCACTTCTATGCAGAGCTGCGCGCTCGAAGGGCAGAACTGCGCGTTGCCGCTCCTCACCTCGCCGCGCACGAAGCGCTGGATGGCGGCCTGCAGGTCGCCCAGCTCTGCATCCCTGATCGCGCCGAGGTAGCCGCGCAGTTGCATCTCGACGTCAGTCAGGGCGGATTGCGGGAAGCAGGAGAACATTGCCGCCAGCGCCTTCGTTGCCTGCTGCAGTTCGGCCGTGGTCATATCCGCGGATCTCCTCGATGATGGCGTTGGCGGCGTCTCCGTGGGTTTTCGGCCTGGTCCAGCCCAGCGGCATTTTGGGCCGGCCCTGGCCCTGCGATCTCGAAGCCGCCTCGCGGCCCCCAATCGAAATCCCCGGTCTTTCGCGCCCCTCGCGCGCTGAAAAAGCGGAAGCTTTTTCCATCTGGTTTCTGGACTCTGGAGAATGCCGCGTCAAAACATCGGCATTTGCTTGGACACGCGCCTTTGTTTTCAAGGCGGTGGCGGCTCCGCCGCGCGCGCCGGCGGCCGCTCTCGCCTCGCACTTGAGCCGCGCCTTGCACAGCTCCTTCGTCAGTCTCTTGTGTCCGATCTCGTCGCCCTCGCGCTCGAAGAAGGCGAGCAGCTCGGCGCTGATCGCCCGCCATCGCTTCAATGGCAGGCGGGCCACGCGCGCCAGCCTGGCGTCGTCCTCGGGCAGGCTTCCCCCGGCGTTCCACATCGCCATCAGCAGCAGCATGTAGGCGCCGATCTGCTCGGTCGAGAGTTGCAGCGTGTCGCCGACGAAATCGGAGACGTAGAGCTGCATGAAGGGCCGTTCGCTCATGCCGCGCACCACCTTGTTCCTACAGCCGCGCTAATGGAACCCGCCGCCGGTCCGGACGTTGTGACGCGTCCATGCCCAAGGGAGGATTGCCCATGACGGCTTTCATGCCGGTGACCCTGCGTTTCTGCGACAACAAGACCATGCTGGTCGGCTCGGTGGCCGAGGCGGCGACGGCGCTTCGTCACCAATGGCCCGACAAAACCGCGCCGGGCTACCTCGAGGCGGCACGGCTCGTCCGGCTCGCGGTCGAGGGTACTTGCTGTCCGCGCCCCGCCTTCGAGGCCTTCCGCGAGGCGGCCAGGCAACAAGGCATATTGGTGGCCAAGCCAAGAAGCCGCGCGCATGAGTGGCTCGACGCGGCGGCGAGCCCCTGAGACGGCCGCGATGCAACCGGCGGCAGGCCTTTTGCGTTTATGAGCGTCGGCTTGAAAGCCGGGCTTGGACCGAAGGTGAATGCCGTGGGTACGATGAAGACCGGAGTGCCGCTCAAAGTCTCCCTGGACGGCCATGTCGAGGAGATCGAGACTGTCAGCGAGGCCGCCGATTTCCTGCAGCGCTGGCCGATCGAGCGGCGGGGCCACGTCTATCGCAGCGCCCTCAACGCCTGCAGCGCCGCCATCGCGGCGCAGATCTCGCAATCCGATGCGATGAAAGTGTTCACCGGCTTTGCCCGCGTTGCCGGCATTCTGGTTGCGGGCGGCGGCCCGGCGACGATGCTGGAGCAACGGGCGGCGCAGCAGCCTAAACAAGGGCGCCAGATGCCGAAATAGCGGTGCGGCGCGATGGGCGTTCACAGTGATTCTCCCGAATTGGCGGCGATCGAAACTGGTGACGGCGGCGTTAGAAGCGCCTTTCTCTCCATTCAACGGGGAGAAGGGACCGAGCTTCACCCGGCTTCGCAAACAGGCCGGTGAAAGCGTGCCTGATGGTAGCTGCAGTAGCTTTTCATCGTCGTGGTGCGCATGCCGCAGCACAGCATGTCCTGGCCGGGCCGTCCCGCGGGCGCAACATTTTTGGCATCTTCCTCCAGCGCCAGGTCGAGCGGCGCGCGGCAGCGGGTGAACAGGCAGTCGATGAAGCGCATGGCCACGCCATGCGGCTGCCGGCCGATAGGACCGCGCGGCGACGCCGGCACCTTGAAGCGGTAGGTTTGCCCATCAGCAGTGAGCACGCCAGCCTCGCGCTGGAAAAGCCGTGGCCGCACGGGCGAAGGAGCCCGCTTCGGCCGCACGGCCGGTGTGCTCCCCGGCTGCGGGATGGCGCCGGCACGGCCCGTTGGGGGTTCCGCCTTGGCGGCTCGGCTCGCCGCCTTGGCCATCGCCGTGCCGGCTGCCGACGAGCCCCTGCCATTGGAGAAGCCGATCGCGCCCAGCATGGCNGCCTTGGCCATCGCCGTGCCGGCTGCCGACGAGCCCCTGCCATTGGAGAAGCCGATCGCGCCCAGCATGGCGTTGCGATGGACGACGCCGATAATGGCGTTGCGCGATACTGGGCTGCCGCGCTGTGCGCTGAACGCCGCCGCGATCCTGGAGGCCGAAAGCCCATCCCCGAGCCAGGCGGCAATCGCCTGCAATTCGCTGTCACTGTAGCTTGCCATGTCCGTCTCCATTGCGCGGCCAGCGGCCGCCGTGGACGGCGCCGTCAGGCAAGCGTCTGGTTTGCCCCGCGGCCCCATGGGCGCTGTCGGGCTGGTCTGGCCTGTCGGCCGCTGGGATTGCTTCGGAACCGGCCGCTCAGCCCCGCCGGCCGACCGACGCGGCGGCGAAGCGCGCAAAGCCGCGCCCGCCACGTCCCTATCGGGGGGCCGAACCCGCCCTGCCGGTCATCGGCTCGTACAGGATATACGGTGCCGTCCTGCGTGCGACAGGCAACACCCTCGGCCGGGTCGAAAGGGGAGCCGGAGCCGCAGGGAGCGGCTCCGGCCGTTCCGGCCGCCGGGAACGGGCGGACCGGACGCAAGGCCGATGCACCAAGGCAATCGGCTTCGCGCTTCGCCCCGGCCGGGGAGGAGGCGGCCGGGGCGGAATGGAAAGGGCAGTCCGGCATGCCGGCCTGGAGGCGCTGTCGACTCTGAGAGGGTTGAGCTTTCGCATGAGTTGATATAAGCATAACTCAAAAATTGATGCAAGCCATTCTTTCATGGACGAAAGCAGGACTTGCCGGTCACATGAGGCCATGGTGAAAACGCAACTGTCGATCAGGGTCGGGGCCGCGATCCGCCAGGCACGCAAGCAGCGTGGCCTGGTCATGCGCCACATCGCCGAACACAACGAGACCGATGTGGCCGCCGTAGGCAACTGGGAAACCGGGCGCAACCTGCCTAAGACCGAGAACTTGCTGAAGACCGCCGCCTTCCTGCGCGTCGACCCCGTGGCGCTGGGCCAAGGACAGGTCGTCTTCCTCGACGATGTCGGCCCGGTGGCGGACGCCGAGATCGTCACCGACGCCGGCCCGCTGTCGGCCGGAGCGATGGACATTCCGGTGCTGGGCGCCGCCGTCGGCGGCGACGACGGCGACTTCACCTTGAACGGCGAGCCGGCAGGATACGTGCAGCGTCCGCCAGGGGTCCGCAACCTGCCGAGAGTATTCGCGCTCCATGTCCTCTCGGATTCCATGGTGCCGCGCTACGAACCCGGCGACATGATCTATTGCGGCGGCCGCGACGCGGTGCCGGGCGACCATGTGGTGATCGAGACCTTTCCGGACGAGAACGAGAAGAACGGCAAGGCCTTCATCAAGAAGCTGGTCCGGCGCACCGCGGGCGAGCTGGTGGTCGAGCAGTACAATCCGCCCAAGACGCTGACCTTCAACCGCTACGCCATCAAGCACGTCTGGCGGGTGATTCCGCTGAAGGAACTGCTGGGATACTAGACCGGGCCTGCGTGCCGTGGGCTATCGCCGGCGAGCCACGATACATTCAGCCTCAGGGACAACACCGTGCCGATCTTGCAAGTCTTTCGCGGAGGGCGAGACGTTGCCCTCTCCGACGAAGACAACGTCTGCTGACGACTTCGCCAGCCGCCGCCCCTCAAGCTCGCCTCGACCCCTCCAGCGGCACGTCGCGGCCGCTCAGCATGCGGGCTTCCGAGCGCACGCGCTGGCGCTCGTCGATGAAAGCGGCCTGGATCGAGATCGCCGTGCCAGGCAACCCGTCGGCCCGGCAGGCCGAGCAGACGATGCGGCCCGACAGCGCGGCCAGCGGCGTGCTCCCGTTCACCCCGAAGCGCTTCAACTGATCGGGCCGCCACCACCTGTTGCGGCCGCAATCGGCGCACTCGACCGACAGCGAGGCAACCTGCGCGATCACTGCTTCCCTGCCTGGCAACGCCATCACTTTTCCGTCCTTTTGTTCCTGATTTGTTCATATCTTCCCGTGTTTCGAAGCAGGAGTCGAGTCGCGGTTTCCAAACTCTTCCAAAAGTTTCCCTTCTATGTCTGTAAGAGTTATGCTTACATATCACTTGCAAACATGAGTCGGCGCCGGATCACCTCGCGCCAGATCCGGGAGCAAGGATGGATGCCGCCAATTTCGCCCGCGCCTGCGGTTACACCGGCGACAGCCCCGCCTTGCTCTTAGCCTTCGAGGCGATCCGACGCACCGGCATCGCGCAGGCCCGCCTGCATCATTTCAGGCGCAAGGCCGTCATCGACGAGTTGAAGCAGGCGGAGCCGCTGTTCCTGGCCATGATCGGCCCGGCGCTGTCGGCGCACGAAGCCGTCGAGGATGCAGCCCGTTTCATCGCCGGCTGGCGCAACATGCCGCGCTGGCGCCAGGAACGACGGCTGGCCGATCTCGCCAGGGCGAAGCAGCAGCGGCTTGTGGCGCGCTTCTTCCGCCGTTTCGGCCATCGTCTTTGGGCACTTGAGGCAGCCTGAGGCCCGAGTACGGCTGGACCGAGCCATTCGCGGGTTCCAATCCCCGATTTTGGTTTCTAGATTGCGCCTGGGATGGCTGTTCGTTCGACGCGCTTAATTTGGAATGTTCAAGACTGCCCGCTCAAGAGTCCAGACCTGGATAACGGCGGGGGGCGGGAACCATTGCCGCCTTGTCCGTCGCTGGCCTGATGGGGGCATTCGGCGCCCTGCCCGCCCATGGTCCACCACAATTGCCGCCAGACGGCAGCGCCGGCCGAACCGCTCGACGCGGCTGGTCACGCGCACATTGCCGCTCAGGCCGAAACCGGCTTGGCCGAGCGAGGCGCGCGAATATTGGCGCACGATATCGCGTTTCTTGCAAGAAATGGGACAGCTTTCCTGGCAAATGGCCGGGTGAGATGCCCCCTCTGTCCAGCCCGACAGAGGCGGGTGAGCGCAGAGCCCTCGTTCCTATCGCCTCACCCGCGACTTCAGCCAGCGGTCGAACGCCACCGCCAGGATCAGGATCAGCCCAATGACGATGCTTTGCGTATAGGACGAGACGTTGTTGAACTGCAGGCCGTTCTGCAGCACGCCGATCAGGGCCGCGCCCACCACCGTGCCGCCGACCGAGCCGATGCCGCCGAACAGCGAGGTGCCGCCGATGACGACGGCGGAGATCACCGTCAATTCGTAGCCGATGCCGGCGACCGCTTCGGAAGAATTCAGCCTGGCCGACAGCACGAAGGCGGCGAGCCCGGCGAAGAAGCCGACGATGACATAGACCGAGACCAGTATGCGGTCGACGCGCAGGCCCGACAGCCGCGCGGCCTCGGCATTGCCGCCGACGGCATAGACGGCGCGGCCATAGCGGGTGTAGCGCAGCACGATGTGGCACAGGATGGCGGCGATGGCGAAGATGATCGCCGGCACCGGCACCGGACCGATCAGCCCCGTGCCGAACCAGCGCATCGAGGCGTCGAAACCGGAGATCGGGCCGCCATTGGAAATGGTCAGCGTCAGCCCGCGGAACACCGTCAGCCCACCCAGCGTGACGACGAAGGGCGGCACTTTCAGCCTTGTGATGGCGAACCCCTGCACGCCGCCGGCGAGCGCACCGACCACGACAGCGGCGAGCAACGCCGCGAACCAGCCAAAACCCTGCGTGCCTGACGTCGACAGCGACAGCGTGTTGGCGGTGCCGCCCTTGGCGACCACGGCCGCGACCATGCCACAGAAGGCGAGCAGTGAGCCGACCGAAAGGTCGATGCCGGCGGTGAGGATGACGAAGGTCATGCCGAGCGCGATCAGCCCGGTGATCGAGATCTGCCTGGTGATGTTGAACAGGTTGATCGGATCGATGAAGCTCGGCTTCAGCACGGTGAAGACGACGACCAGCGCCGCCAGGAAGAGCAGCGGCCCAAAGCTCATCAAAAGCCGCGCGATCGTCACGCCGCCGCGCTGGCTCTGTTCCTCGGCGATGCTCATCGTGCCTGCCCCTCCGCATCCTGTGCCGGCATATCCTGCCTGTCGAGCGCCATCAGTTCCATCAATCTTTCCTCGTTTGCCTCGACGCCCGGCATTTCACCGGTGATGCGTCCCTTGCGCATGGTGACGATGCGGTCCGACACCGCCAGCACCTCGGGCAGTTCGGACGAGATCATCATCACCGCGATGCCGCGCGCCGCGAGTTGCACCAGGATCTGATGCACCTCTGCCTTGGCGCCGACATCGACGCCGCGCGTCGGCTCGTCGACGATCAGCACTTTCGGGTCGCGCGCCAGCCAGCGCGCCAGGATAACCTTCTGCTGGTTGCCGCCCGACAGCCCCTCGATCGCCTGCTCGGCCGAAGCCATACGGATCGACAGCATCTTCCTGAACCCCGACAGCGCGTCGCGCTCGCGCCGCTCGGCCATGAAGCCGAAGCCGTTGCTGAAACGCCCAAGCGAGGCGACGGAAAAATTCGGCAGGATACCAAGTGCTGCAAAGATCGCCTGGTGCTTGCGGTCTTCCGGCACCAACCCAATGCCGAGCGCAATGGCGTCGGCCGGCGATGCGGGCGCGATCTGTTTGCCGTCGAGCGTGATCGTTCCCGCCGCGATGCGGTCGGCGCCGAAAACGGCGCGCGCCAACTCCGTGCGGCCGGAGCCGACGAGACCGGCGACGCCGAGGATCTCGCCCGCCTTGAGGTCGATATCGACCCCGTCGAGCACGATGGCGTGCGGCGCTTCGGGATCGCGCACGGTGCGCAAGCCCCGAACCGACAGCACCACATCGCCGGCCGCCGCGCGTTGCGCCGGACGGGCGTAAAGTTCGGAAGCGGCGCGGCCGACCATCTTTTCGATGATAGCGGGCAATTTGATCGGTCCCCCCTGACGCTCGAGATGCCCCGCCAGCCTGCCGTCGCGCAGCACCGTCATGCGGTCGCAGATGGCGGATGCCTCTTCCAGCCGGTGGGTGACGAACATGATCGCGACATGATCCTTGCGCAGCCGGTCCATGATTGACAGCAGCCTCCGCACCTCGGTCTCGGTCAGCGCCGAGGTCGGCTCGTCCATGATGATCAGCCGGCTTTTCAAGGACAACGCACGGGCGATCTCGACCAGCTGCTGCTCGGCCACCGACAGCGCCGAAACCGGCGTCATCGGGTCGATGGTAAGGCCGACGCGGGCAATGATGGCGCGGGAATCCTGTTCCATCTTGCGCCAGCTCACCAGCCCAAGCCGGCCGATCGGCGCGCGGCCAATAAAGATGTTCTCCGCCACCATCAGCGTCGGGATCAGGCTGAGCTCCTGGTAGATGGTGACGATGCCCAGCCGCTTGGCCTCCTGCGGGCTCGCCGGCTGGTAGTCGGCGCCGTCGAAGGTGATGCGGCCGCCGGAAGGCGGCATGACGCCCGACAGGATTTTCAGAAGCGTCGATTTTCCCGCGCCGTTTTCGCCAAGCAGGCCAAGGATTTCGCCGGCGCGGACATCGAGCGAGACATCGCTCAGCGCGGTCACCCCGGCAAAATGCTTGGTCAGGCCTTCGACGGAAAGCAGGGCGGGTGCGGCTTCAGCTGGCGGCAAGCAGTCCTCCTCGATGCTGTTCGGATGCTGTGCGCCAAGCCGCGCTTGAACACCCCCTCTGTCCTGCCGGACAGTTGGCGGGACAGAGGGGGATGCTGTCCCGCCGGCCTCATTCAATCAGCCTACTTCGTCTCGTTCAATCTCTCCGCCTTGTCGAGATTGTCCTTACCGATGACGATCGGCGTCAGCAGCACCAGCTTCTCCTTCGGCTCGGTCTTGTCCTTGGCGTAGGCGACCGCGATCTGCACGGCGGTGCGCGACTGCTTGCCGGGGAACTGTTCGACCGTGCCGGCGAGCTTGCCGTCGCGCACCGCGACCAGCGCTTCCGGCAATGCATCGAAGCCGTAGATCTTGACGTCGCTGAAATTGCGCGCGGCACACGCTTCGAGCGCGCCCAGCGCCATGTCGTCATTGGCGCAGATGATGGCGTCCGGCTTGCCGTTGGCGGCAAGGCCGGCTTCCGTCACCGTCAGCGCCTCGGCGCGGGCGAAGTTGGCTGTCTGCTCGTAGACGATCTGGTACTTGTCCTTCAGCGGATCGAGCACATTGTGCACGCCCTTGTTGCGGTCGATCGCGGGACCCGCGCCCGGCTGGCCCTGCAGGTGGAACAGCTTGGCGCCCTTGGGGAATGCGGCCACCATGGCCTGGGCTTCCGCCTCGCCGCCCTTGACATTGTCGGCGCCGACATGGGCCAGAATGCCCTGGACACCGTCGACGCGGCGGTCGATCGTCACCACGGGAACGCCGGCCTTGACCGCTTCCTCGATGGCTGGCGCCAGCGCGTTGACGTCGAGCGGCGAGATGACGATGGCGTTGACCTTCTGCACCAGCGCCGCCTCGATGTCGGCGGTCTGCTTCGTGGCCGAGTTCTGGCCGTCGCTCTCGGTCAGGTTGACGCCTTGCGCCTGCGCTTCGGCCTTGATCTCGTTCAGCATGTGCACGAAGAACGGAAAGCCGAGACTTGGCACCGAGCCGAGAATGGTGAGTTTGTCCTCGGCGAAAGCCGAGCGTGCGGCGAGCATCATGGCGCCCGCGGCCACGGACGTCATCAGGAATTCGCGTCTGTTCATGGGTTCCTCCTCCACAGAAGCGCACGGCCCCTAAAAACCGGGACCGGTTTCAGGAAGGATCATGCGCCGGTTAAAGTGTTGGAGCATCCTCCTTGCGCCAAGAACGCATGCCGCTCCAGCTGACAGCCGCCTAAATTCCTCCGATCGGCGTCAACAAGAGGATGCTAACCCAGGGTCAACCATTTGTGCAACATCGATATAACAGCCAGGACAGCAACTTGTCGGAATCCTCTGAATTTGGACTCTTCGGTCCGAAGGCCTTCTACGTCAGGAACGCCAAGGAGCGGCTCCAGAGCTGCGCGGCCGCCGTTGCATTGTAGTCGGGCAATGCCGGATCGGAAAAATAATGTCCCGTGTTTGGATAGCGGAAAACCTGCACATCCGCTTTTGCTGCCTCCGCGCTTTCCTGCCAGGCGCTGACGTCGGGCTCGGGGAACAGTGGATCGGTGTCCGCGACATGCAGTCGGATGGGCAAGCCGGGTCGTGTGTTGGCAGGCACGGTCGCCAAACCATGCAACAGCGGAACACCCGCTGCCAGCGGCCGCGACGCCCAGAATTCCGCCACCACGCCGGCGCCTATCGAGATCCCCGCCGGCACCGCATCGCCCGGCATCGGGGCCAGAGCCTCTCGCGCCTTCAGGCAGATGGCACCCCAGCCGATCCGCGCCTTGATCGCGAACCCTTCATCGAGATCATCCGTCGCTGCACCCTGATAAAGGTCTGGCAGTGCGACCGCATGGCCGCGGGCCCGAAGGCGTTCCGCAAGATGACGCTCGATCGGGCGAAGGCCAAGAACCGAGTGAAACAGGATGATGTCCGCCATGCTCCGGCCCCTAGTCGCAGAGATAGTCATTTTACCCACCGGGACTTGCAGCCTCAAGGCACACCGCATCGGCTTCCATTTTCCGGGTGCGGCACTACCTTCGGGGCGGCCAAGCCGACGAAATGGAGACACCATATGAAGCCGCGCATCATCTGCCATATGCTTGCCTCGCTCGACGGCAGCCTTCATCCGAGCCGCTATACCGAAAGCCCCGACGGCAGCCGGGCCGAGTGGTCGGGCCTCTATGAGCAGATCCACAACGACCTCCAAGGCGACGCCTGGATCGTCGGCCGCGTCACCATGGCCGAGATGAGCAAGGCCGCCGCGCATCCGCCCGCGCATGGCGGCAAGGTCGAGCGGCCGCATTATTTCGCGCAGCGCAATGCGGGCAGCTTTGCCGTGGCGCTCGATGCCTCGGGCAAGCTGCACTTTGCAAAACCCGACATCGGCGGGGACCATGTCGTGGTGCTGCTCGGACATGATGTAGCCGACAGCCATCTGGCCGAACTCGCCGCCGACGGCGTGTCATATATCGTGTCGCAAACGCCCGGCATCGATCTCGCCGCCATGCTGGACGTGCTTGCCCGTGAGCTCGGCATCCGCCGCCTGCTGCTCGAGGGCGGCGCCGGCATCAACGGCTCCTTCCTGGCGGCGGGGCTGGTCGATGAACTCAGCCTTCTCATTGCCCCCGCGCTCGATGCGCGGGAGGCAAACCAGGGCTTTGTCGAGTTTGGGAATAGCGGCCTTGCCGACAAGGTGCGGTTGTCGCTCACGGATTGCAAAGCCCTCGCGCATGGGCTCGTCCATTTGCGCTACGCCGTCACCCCAGGCTAAGGCCGCCTCTTACGCGCCTCAATACCGCATCGCGTCCAGATCGGCGATCAGCGTCGGGCCGGTCGGACGCCAGCCGAGCCGTGCCTGGGTCAGCGCGCTGGAGGCGGGCAGGTCCATGGGGGCGAACATCGCCATCCAGCCGAAATGCTCAGCCGCCTTCTCCGGCGCGATCGAAACCACCGGCAGGTTCAGGCCACGGCCAAGCGCCTCGGCGATCGCGCGCACCTCCACCCCTTCTTCGCCGACGGCGTGATAGCGCGCGCCGGGCTGCCGCTTTTCCACCGCGAGCCGGTAAAGGCGCGCGGCGTCCGAGACATGGCTGGCCGAATAGCGGTTGCGGCCGTCGCCGACATAGGCCGAGACGCCCTTCTGGCGCGCGATCTCGATGAGCGGCGAAATGAGGCCTTGCTTGAGCGTGTTGTGGACCTGCGGCAGGCGCAGCACCGACAGGTTGATGCCGGCCTCCAGCAACGCATTCCCGGCGAGTTCCGAGGCGATGCGCGGATTAGGGTGATCGGGGTTGAAGACATCCTCGACGGCCAATTGGCCATGTCCGCGACTGCCCATGCCGACGCCCGAGGTGATCACCAGCGGCCGGTCGGAGCCGGCGAGTGCCTGACCGAGCGCGGCGATGACACGGCTGTCCTTTTCGCAATTCTCGGCGAACCGCGAAAAATCATGGTCGAACGCGGTGTGGATCACGGCTTCCGCCTCGGCCGCGCCGTCGCGCAGGCCTTGGGGATCCTCGAGGGTTCCCCGATACACCTCGGCACCGGCGGCAGCCAACGCCTCGGCACCCGCGTCGGAGCGGGTGACGCCGACGACCTGATTTCCGGCCTGAAGAAGTTCGGAAACGAGGGCCGAACCGATGAAACCGGTCGCGCCGGTTAAAAAGATACGCATGCAAAACCTCCTGCACAGTTGCCTGCGTACTATCGCTGCTCTATTATTCCATTAAAGTAGTGATCTTATCATGGTATAATGGCTAACAGGATGCCCAACACTTCCGCCGGTTCGCTCGCGGCATTCCTGAAAGACAGACGTACCCGGCTCGACCCCTCATCGTTCGGCTTTTCCGGGCGCAGGCGCACGCCGGGACTGCGCCGGGAAGAGGTCGCGCAGCGCGCCAACATCAGCCCGACCTGGTACACATGGCTGGAACAGGGACGCGGCGGCGCGCCTTCGGCCGATGTGCTGAACCGGATTGCCAAGGGTCTGCTGCTGACCGAGGCAGAGCGCGAACATCTTTTCATGCTGGGGCTCGGGCGCCCGCCCGAAGTCCGCTACATCGGCGCGGACGGCGTCAGCCCCAGGCTGCAACGCCTTATCGACACGCTGGAGGCAAGCCCGGCCCTGATCAAGACGGCGACCTGGGATGTCGTCGCATGGAACCGCGCCGCGCAAGTCGTGATGACCGATTACAGCACCTTGCCCGCTGGCCAGCGCAACATCCTGCGGTTTATGTTCCTGAGCCCTACCATCCGCGCCAAGCAGCACGATTGGGAGAACCTCGCGCGTTTCGTGGTCGGCGCGTTCCGGGCCGATGCGGCGCGCGCCGGCGCGGTGTCCGAGGTCGCCCAACTGGTGGAGGAGCTCTGCAGCGCCAGCTCGGAATTCGACGCGCTGTGGCGGGAAAACGACGTGCTCAGCCATGGCGACGGGACAAAGCGCCTGAAGCATCCCGAACTCGGCGACATCGAGCTGGAATATTCGGCCTTCGCGGTGGATGGCCGGCCGGATCTGAGCCTGACCGTCTACAATCCGGTGGATAGCAAGGTCGCCGACCGCATTCGCGGGCTTGCCCGGCGGCACAAGGAGCGAGGGGCGGACCCGTCGCGTTGACGCAGGACCCCATTCAAGGGGCGTTCGCGAACCCGTTCAGCTTGCGCAAGGTCGGCATCACGCAAATTCTGACTGTCAAGGCAATGCGTCTGCATGGTTGGCCCGCCGCCAGCCGGCAGCGGGCCAAGCGCCGCTACTGGATGATCTTGATGATCTTGCGGGTGCTTGGATCCACGATCACGGTCCGGTTGTCGACGACGGTGTAACGATACTTGACGTTGGGGACTTCGTGAAGCTCGACGGTATCGGGCAAGGCCGTGCCGACGTTGAGTTCCACGCCGGGAACCTTGACCGAAGCCAGCGGCTGCTTATGCACATACTCCTTGATCACCGTTTCCTGCTCGGGCTGGATGATGACGTCCTCGGCGGCGGCTGCGCCGACACCTGCGAGCAACAGAACCGCGGCTACGGCGGCAAGATCTTTTTTCATGAGTACCTCCATTTGAAACCTGCACAGCACAACATTGTCACCGCGCTGCGGGATCGAACTTCAGGCATGGTTGAATGTTCCAGGCTTGGGCTTCGGTCCGGCCAGCACCGGACTTAGGTCCCATAAAAAAACGCAATAGTCCTGCCGGCGCCACTGCCGGGAACGGCCGTCTTTCGCGCTCGTTGTTTCGCTGCAAGTTCATCGCGGATATCCGACCGATGTCGGGTGGCACTGCGGGGGTGTTTTTGAATTGGCGCAGCTACGTCCCTTCCTGCGCCAATAGGGTTCGCTCACTGCTTCGGGCGGTGGGCGAACCCTAAATCCCGGCGCTCAGCCGACAAGTGAGGAGGTTTAATGTTCAGCGACAAGGAAACCCGCCTTATGGAGGCGGCGCTGGTGATGGCGGTCCCGTTGTCGGCCTTGATCGCCGTCCTGCTCGTCAGCCTTACTTTGAACTGGTAGCAGCCTTGCTGCCTTCACCGCTAATCGTGAGGTCGAGTTGAGGCCATGGGACAACAGATCCGTCCACACAATCCCAATCTGACCATGCTGGCTGGCCGCCAAAGGGAGGAGAATCGCGCCTTTGTGGCCGTGGAGCAAGGCGGACGGCACCGGCGCGCTTTCCGCCACCCCGCGGATCGGGCCTTGCCGTCGCTGCGCAACCAGCGCTCACCGCTGCCCGTGGAAATCGCGGTCCGTTTGTGACGCTTTCGAGAAAGGAGCCCGGCCTGCTTTGGCGGAGGGCTCGGCACGTTGCGAGCAGGCCGGGCTATGCCCCGGCTGCCACACTTGGCGGAGGCTCGGCCGGTGCAAAGGCAGGTTGTGCGTTTATCGCTCGACCCGCAACTCGGACTGAAGTCCTGCGAACCATGCGCATTGGTCCCAAACGTTGAACATAGTTTGCTGGCGCTCGTTGCCGGGAGGGACGCGTGAATTGGAGAAGAGCAATGCAGCTTGGTGAGATCATCGCCAACACCTTGGCCATCCTCTTGCTGGTCTGTTTTCTCGCCAGCACATTCTTCCTTTTCGGAAAGCCATTGTGGCCAGAGCAGCATGCCCGCATGATCATCATCGTGCCGGTAGACGCCATGGCGACAGCCTCGACGAGCCGCGGTGGCTCACCCGTGTTGCCAGGCACCTTCCAGACCGGCCTTGCCCATCCAAGGCCGTCCTGATGGGCATCGGCGATGGGGAGCCGACCCTAGCCAGTGCTATCGAGCGCTGCTCGCGGCAAGTCTAGTCGAGCTTCTGGATGCGCCCTTTGTCGAGACGGAAAACGCCATCGTTGCCGCCTTGTTGCTCGAAGTCGGTCTGCAGTTCATCCCAGATACCAAGATATCTGCCGCACTCGGCGCAACTGATCCGCGTCGATGGTGTCGCATCGGCCGGGATTTGCAGGCGGATGGTGCCGCAAAAGGGGCACTCCAATCGGTGATCGAGATATTCGCCAGGGCGCGTCTGTAATAGCCTGCGCACAGCTTCCTCCTGGATTTGGGTGGAAGCAGGATGATCGCTCCCAAGCGCCCGCGTATGTTCGCATCGCTGACGGCCGTGGACAAGCTACGCCAGCCATTGGCGGGGTCAATAAACAAAGACATGACTGCCAATTACCGGCCCAATCCTGGAAGCGTGGCGGCTGCGGCATCTCCAGGCCCTGACTTCGGCAGCAGATGCAGCTTCGCGAACGACCCGGAACCAAACCACCCGGCAGCGGTTTCCCAATGGAAGGGACCGCAAACCACGGAAGCGGCAGCAATGGAACTTTTGACCTTGGAACTTGCCAGGGCGAGGCAGCGACTTCACCGAGCGGAACTCGCCCTTGAACGCGCAAACGCGATGCTGGACGAAGACTGTGGCGTCGGTATCAATCTGCGGCTTTGTGACAGGATAAGATCCGCGCAACAACGCGTCGGCGAAGCGAAGGCTCGTCTTGTGAAGCTCGATCGCGCCAGCACGGATTCAGTTCACTCCGGCTGAAGCTTACGCTTCACCGCCCGGACCCTCGTTCAGGCGATAACCAGCTCAGCTGATCCAAATCCAGCGGCAGCCCGGCCCTGGCCTTGCAAGCCTCATATCTTGCGCCGGGAACCGGTCGAGCGTTGGTCGCTGAGATGCGGGCGCCAGCCATGCACCCGGTCCCGCCCGGCGGCCTTGGCGCCGTAAAGCGCCTCGTCGGCCCGTCTCAGAAGATCGGCAATCTCCATCGTGGCGCCGTCCGCGTCTAGGGTGCTGACCCCAATGCTGACGGTGACGATGCTCTTTTCGCTGCCGGCATGCGCCATGGCAAGGTCGCGCACCTTGCTCCTGAGGGTCTCGGCAATGACAAAGGCGCCCCGGGCATCGGTCTCGGGCAGGACGAGCGCGAATTCCTCGCCGCCGTAGCGGGCCGCGGCGTCGGCCGGACGGCGAGCAGTCGCCTGGATGCAGCGGCTCACGGCGCGCAGGCATTCATCGCCCGCCGGATGGCCGTAATGGTCATTGAACCGCTTAAACCAGTCGACATCGATGATCACCAGGCTGAGCGGAGCCGCATTGCGCCTGGCGCGCGAGAATTCGCGCGCCAGCGCTTCGTCGAAGGCGCGGCGCGTCCACAGTTCGGTCAGCCCGTCGCGATGTGCCAGAAGGTTCAGCTTCTCGTTGAGCGCCAGCAGTTCGGTCTCGACCTGCTTGGCCTCGGTGATGTCGGAGAATACGCTTAGGCTGCCGCCGTCGCCTGTCGGACGGGTGCGCACGTCGAGCCAGCGGCCGTCGGCAAGCCGGACCTGGCGCTGGCTGACAAGCTTCTGCGAGGCCATGATGCCGGCGATCCAGCCCTCGACCTCGTCCGGTGGTGTGATCGCCTCACCTCGCTGCGCCGAGGCGCGCAGGATGTGACGGTAGTCGGCGCCTGGCACCCTCATGTCCGCCGTCTTCGGAAACATGGCGCGGTACTGGGCGTTGCACAGCACCAGCCTGCCGTCCGGGTCGAACATCACCAGACCGTCGGCCATGTGCGTCAAGGCGTCTCCGAGCCGGACCCGGCTTTCCGCCAGCTCGGCCTCGAGCTGCTTGCGCGCCGTGATGTCGCGATTGTGCGTGATCAGGCCGACGACGGCCCCGCTCCTGTCGCGAAAGGGCGCCTTCAAGGTCGCCAGCCAGCCTTCGGTTCCATCCTCGTGATGAAGGCGCTGTTCGATGGTGGACGAGACGCCCGAGGCCAGCACGGCAAGCTCGTCCTCGCGGAAACCTTTCGCCGTTTCGCCCGGATAGAAGTCGAAATCCGTCTTGCCGATCAGAGCCTTGGCGTCGGCCGCCTGCATCAGTTCGGCCGTTGCCGGATTGGCCGCGATGAACCGCCCGTCGAGGTCCTTGACGTTCAGGCAATCCGGCAGTGTCTCCACCACGGCCTTGTAGATGCGCCGGGACTGCAGCGCCTCGAGGCGTCGCCGCTCCTGGTAAAGCGTGAGCCCCGACAGCACCACCGAGACGAAGATGAGCAGGGAGGAAGGCAGCGCCACATCAGGCAGGACCATCTGCAGGACATTTCGTGGCAGGACGCTGAGGCCGAGCAGCGATGCGGCAGCGGCGGCCGCGCCAAGGATCATGATGTCGACCATGGTGGGCCGCCGGCCCTTCAGGGCAAGGTTCCCGGCGACACCGACCAGCATGGCGGCCGCGATCCCCACCGCACCGGCGAAGGCGCCCATGCCGCCCTCGAAAGTCCGGAACGCACCAGCCATGACCCCGGCGACGATGCCGGCGACGGGACCGCCGAAGAAGCCGGCAACGGCAATCATCGTTGCCCTGAGATCGGCGAGCACGCCGGGCTGCAACTGCATGGGTGTGAGCATCAGGACGATGGCGCCGGCGCCCATCAGCAAGCCGAAAGCGGCGGCCTTCGCGGCGCGCGGCCAACGGTCCAGCCACACATGCGTGTGGATCCAGACCGAAACGAACAACGCCACGACCGCGAGATTGGCCAGCAATTCGGACCAGGGCGAACCCATTGCGCGCCTTTCCCTTTACCGGGCTTTCGCCGTACCGCCACTCCGATAGGCCCTCAATGACAACAAAGTGTTACATCAAGGATTTCGCTTGGTCCAAAGGAGCCGCGGCGACGGGCCGATCGGCGCAACACGCAGCACGATTTCCGTCCGGGATCAGTCCCACCGCATCCCGCCGACAAAATCAATGAAGGCGCGCAGCGGTGCCGGCGTCAGGCGGCGGCCGGGATAATAGAGGAACGGGCCTGAAAACTCCTGCCACCAGGGCTCCAGCACCGGCTCCAGCCTGCCGTCGTCGAAGTACGGGCGCAGCCAGTCCTCGAACAGCGAGACGATGCCGCCGCCGGCGACCGCCACATCGAGCGCAAGCGCCATGGCGGTGCCGGTGCTGACAAGCAGCGGGCCCGTCGGCTCGACGCTCACCACCTCACCGTCGCGTTCGAACTCCCAGGGCGGCATGAAGCCGCTGGCGAAGCGGCCGCGCAGGCAAGCGTGGTGGAGCAGGTCGCGCGGATGGTCGGGCCGGCCGCGGCGGTCGAGATAGGCCGGTGCGGCGGCGGTGGCGAAGCGCTGCCGGCGCGGCCCGATCGGCACGGCGATCATGTCCTGCTCCAACCGCTCGTCATAGCGGATGCCGGCGTCGCAACCGCTCGCCAATATGTCGACGAAACTGTCCTCGGCGGTCACTTCCAGGCGAATGTCGGGATAGGCCGCGAGGAAGGGCGGCAAGAGGCGCGGCAGCACCAGCTTCGCCGCCACCACCGGCACGTTGAGCCGTAGCGTGCCCGCCGGGCGGCCGCGAAACCCGTTGACCACATCGAGCGCCGCCTCGACTTCGCCGAGTGCCGGGCCAAGTCGGTCGAGCAGCCGCGCGCCGGCTTCGGTGGGTGCGACGCTGCGCGTGGTGCGGTTGAGGAGCCGCACGCCGAGCCCGCTCTCCAGCCGCCGCACCGTCTCTGAAAGGCTGGAGGCGCTGACGCCGCCGACCCGGGCGGCCTCGCGAAAGCCGCCGGCCCGCGCCACCGCCATGAAAGCCTGCAGGTCACCCAGATCCGTCGCCATTGTTCGCCTTTCCGCACAGCCTGTGCCGATTGCGCCATATTATCGCGCGGGCGAGGACTGTCTATATCGTGCCGATCCAAAGGAGATCGAGACCCATGACCGACATAAGCAAGGCCGGAACTTTCAAGCTCGGCGACCGCACCGTGAAGCGCCTCGGTTATGGCGCCATGCAACTGGCCGGACCCGGCGTCTTCGGCCCGCCGAAGGACCGCGACGCGGCGATTGCCGTGCTGCGCGAGGCCACTGCCAGCGGCGTCGACCATATCGACACATCGGATTTCTACGGTCCGCACGTCACCAACCAGATCATCCGCGAGGCGCTGCACCCCTATCTAGCCAACCTCACCATCGTCACCAAGATCAGTGCGCGGCGCGGCGCGGATGCCTCGTGGATCCCGGCAATGTCACCGCGGGAGCTGACGCAGGCCGTGCACGACAACCTGCGCAATCTCGGGCTGGACGTAATCGAGGTCGTGAACCTGCGCTCCATGCATGGCATCCACGGGCCCGCCGAAGGCTCGATCGAGCCGCAGCTCGACACGCTCGCCGAACTGCAACGCCAGGGACTTGTGCGCCATATCGGCCTGAGCAACGTCACCCGCAAACAGATCGCGCAGGGACGCGGCATGGTCGACATCGTCTGCGTGCAGAACCAATACAACATCGCGCATCGCCAAGACGACGCGCTGATCGACGAGCTTGCCGCCGACGGCATCGCCTATGTGCCGTTCTTTCCGCTCGGCGGCTTCACGCCGCTGCAGTCGAGCACGCTTGCCGAAGTCGCGCAAAAGCTCGGCGCGACACCCATGCAGGTGGCGCTCGCCTGGCTGTTGCAGCGCGCGCCCAACATCCTGCTCATCCCCGGCACCTCCTCGGTCGGGCATCTCAGGGAGAACCTCGCGGCGGCCGAGCTTAAGCTGCCGGCGGATGCCGTCCAGGTCTTGAACGGCATAGCAGGCGAGAAGGCAGCGGCCTGAGACTTTCACCCAACGTTTGCCGGGATGAACCTCTTCCCTGCGAGCGCGCCAGCTCTCGCAGTTTCCGGAAGATTGTTGACGAGGGAAGCCAAGGGCTCTATAGAACCAATTAGTTCCAGAACTGATTGGTTCCATAATGGCTGTTGAATTTTCCCTTGACCACACATTCGCCGCGCTCGCCGATCCGACGCGGCGCGCGATCCTTGCCCGGCTGCTCGATGGCGAAGCCTCGGTCGCCGAACTCGCGCAACCCTTCGAGCTCACCGTGCGGGCCGTCTCCAAACATGTCGGCGTGCTGGAGCAGGCTGGTCTTGTAACCCGCAGCCGGGCGGCGCAGAAACATCTGAGCCGCATTGAGCCCAAGCCGCTGCGCGACATCGACCGCTGGCTCGACGATTATCGAAAACTTTGGGAAGGCCGCTTCGACCGCATGGAGGATCTGCTGCGGCGCGACGCGGACAAGGCGCCATGAGCGACCGCGCCCAAGATGCCACCGGGCGCGGCTTTGCCATCGAACGGGTGTTCGAGGCTCCGGTGGCACGCGTCTTTCAACTGTGGACCGAGCCCAGGCTCGTGGCGCAGTGGTGGGGCATCAGGGACTGCACCATTCCTCACTGCGTGCTCGACGTGCGCGTCGGTGGCCGCTGGCGCATCGATATGCTGACTGCCAGCGGCGCGCTCTACCGCAACCAGGGCAGCTATCTCGAAGTCGTCGAGAACGTCAGGTTGAGCTACCGCGACGAACCGGATCCGGAAATCCGAGAATGGGCCGGCAATCCGCCGGGCCAGAGCCGCCATACCGTGACCTTTACGCCCGATGGCATGCGGACCCATGTCCATTTCGAGGTGACGCTGGCGAGCGCCGCCGACCGCGAGCGCCTGCTGGCGCTGGGCATGCGCGGCGGCTGGGCACAGAGCTTCGACCGGCTGGGGCAGTTGATAGACCGGGAAGCCAACCATGCAGGATGAGAACGCGAAACCGTCCACGCAAGCCGTACTGTCACGGGATGGAACGCTGATCACCTGCGAGCGTCAGGGCCACGGTCACCCGCTCGTCCTCGTCGACGGCGCGCTATGTTCGCGCACGATGGGACCGAGCGGTCCGCTGGCCAAGGCCCTCGCGGACAACTTCACCGTGTTCCGCTACGACCGCCGTGGCCGTGGCGACAGCGGCAACACCGCGCCCTACGCGATCGAGCGCGAGGTCGACGACATCGAGGCCGTACTGCGGGCGGCCGGCGGCGAGGCCTATGTCTGGGGCATGTCGTCGGGCGCGATGCTGGCGCTGATGGCGGCTACCCGCCTCCCCGGCGTCAAGAAACTCGCCCTCTACGAAGCGCCGCTGATCGTCGACGACAGCCGCGCGACCACGCAGGCCGACTGGGCGACGATCGGAACAGCCCTCGCCGAAGGCCGGCGCGGCGACGCTATAACCGCCTTCCTCAAATCGGTGGGCATGCCTCGCCTGCTAATCGTCTTCATGAAGCTCACGCCGATCTGGCGACGGCTCAAGGCCGTGGCGCACACGCTGCCGCATGACGGCGCCATCGTCGCTGGCGATCAGTTTGGCAAGCCCCTGGACCCCGTCCGCTGGGCGTCGCTCCGCGTGCCGGTGCTGGTAACCGACGGGGGTAAGAGCCCGGCATGGCTGCGGCATGGCAACAGGGCTCTGGCCAAAGCACTGCCCAATGCCCGCCACCAAACGCTGCCCGGCCAGAACCACATATTGAAGCCCGCCGCACACGCCCCAGTGCTGACAGCGTTCTTCAACGCGCAAGATTAGGCGCGGCAGGTAGATCCCAACTAGCAAAGGGAATCCGGGCATGCAGGGCTCATATGGGCGGCCGGTTGAGGACATCCCAGCGCCGCCGTGAATGGATCGCCGCTTGCGATGCCGGTGCGGCCCATGGCATCTGTCCGATACCACGGATCGACCCCAAGCAGCATGGCTCCACGAACACCATCACGCGGCAGGCCGCCCGCCAAAATACCGCCCGCCGGGCCTTCAGGCGTCAGCCTGAACCGCGCCCTGTCCAAACTCGGCTTGTGCTCGCGCACGCAGGGCGAGGCGCTGATCGCGCAGGGCCGCGTGCGCGTCGGCGGCAAGGTGGTGCGCGATGCCGCGCTGCGCGTCGACATGAACCGAGACAGGATCGTCGTCGATGGCGTCGAGGTGGTTGCCGAGCGCAAGGTCTATGTCATGCTCAACAAGCCGCGCGGGCTGGTCACCACCCGCGACGACCCGCTCGAGCGCGACACCGTCTATGCCTGTCTCGAAGGGCTCGACCTGCCCTTCGTTTCGCCGGTCGGCCGGCTGGACAAGGCCAGCGAAGGCCTGCTTCTGATGACAAACGACACCCGCTTCGCCAACCGGCTGATGGACCCGGCCTCGCACCTGCCCAAGACCTATCACGTGCAGGTCGCCGCGGTGCCGGATGAAACGATGCTGGACATGTTCCGCGCGGGCGCGGCCGTCGACGGCGAGACCCTGGCCGTCAAGTCGATCGAACTGCTGCGCAGCGGCGGTCGCACCGCCTGGCTGGAGATCGTGCTCGACGAGGGAAAGAACCGCCACATCCGCCGCCTGCTCGCCGCTCACGGCGTCGAGGTCAAGCGCCTGATCCGCGTCGCCATCGGCCGCCTGCCCCTCGGCGACCTCGCCAAGGGCATGGCGCGGCATCTCACGCCGGAGGAACTGGCGCTGCTGGCGGGCTGAGCGAAGCCGGCAGCATTTTCTTGCGTCTGGCTTTCGCGGACAAATGGCTCGAAAAAAATTTTCGTCACCACCGATGATTTTCCCCTACCTCGGCTGTCCTGATCCTTAGGCGCCGGAATGGTCCGCCGCCGGAAGAGCGAGGTGATCCATGGGATCGTTGCAGGGTCAAAATGTCGTCGTGGTCGGGGGCAGCCGGGGTGTCGGCCGCTCGATCGTGGAAGCCGCGCTCCGCGAGGGCGCGACCGTGCTTGCCGCCGCCCGCGGCGCGGCCGCCTTGAAGGAGCTCTCCTGGGAGGCCTCCGGCGTCAGGACCCTTGCCGTCGACGCCACGCAGGAGGCAGCGCCCGATACGGTCTTCGCGGCTCTCGAACCGGATGTGCTGGTGATCTGCGCCGGCGCCTTCGCCCCGTCGGCGCCCCTCCAGGATCAGAGCTGGGACGAGTTCTCGGCCAATTGGGAAATGGACGTCAAGGCATCCTTCCTGTTCTGCCAGGCGGCGCTGCGTGGCCGCATGAAGTCCGGCGGCCGCGTGGTGCTGATCTCCAGCGGCGCGGCCTTCAGCGGCGGCCCGCCGAACTCCGGTGGCTATTCCGGCGCCAAGCGCATGCAGATGGTGCTTGCCGCCCACGGCCAGAAGGAAGCGGACCGGCTTGGCCTCGGCCTGCGCTTCATGGCGCTGGCGCCCATGCGCATCATGGCCGGCACCGGCGTCGGCCAGCGCGGCATCGAAGGCGTTTCGACCTATCTCGGCATCAGCCCGGCCGATTTCCTGGCCAGCATGACCGACATGCAGACACCCGCCGATGTCGCCAATGCCGTGGTCGCGCTCGCCGGCGGCAAGTTGCAGGGCACCGCCTTCACGGTGAGCGGCAGCGGGCTTGCGGCGGCGGCGTGAGGGGCGCAGCATATCAGGGCAATCGCGCTTGGCAGGCTCGACATGACAGATGCTTCCGGCCCACTTGAGCCGCTGGGTCCGGAAGGCGGGCCGATCCTCGATCGGCGGGCTTTCGAGCGCCTCACGATGGCCCACCGCCGCGAACTCAAGCTCCACTGCTATCGCATGATGGGATCGCTGCACGAGGCCGACGACCTCGTCCAGGAGACATTCCTGAAGGCATGGCGCGGCCGCTCGCGCTTCGACGGGCGCGGCTCGCCGCGCGGCTGGCTCTATGCCATCGCCACCAACAGCTGTCTCAATGCGATCAAGGCGAGGTCGTCGGCGCATCGCATTCTCCGAGAGCCCGCACGGCCGCCGAGCGAGGGGCGCGCCGCCGCCGGCGCCGCAGCTGAACTCGCCTGGCTGGAGCCCTACCCTGACGCCGAGCTGCCGGACCTCGCCGATGGCCAGCCTGGCCCCGACGCCCGCTACGAGACCCGCGAGNGGTGCGGCTCGCCTTCGTCGCCGCCATCCAGCTTCTGCCGCCCCGCCAGCGCGCCACGCTTCTGCTGTGCGACGTGCTGGGCTGGTCCGCGGCGGAGGCCGCGCAATTGCTGGGCGGCTCCATCGCGTCGATCAACAGTGCCCTGCAGCGGGCGCGCGCGACGCTCGGCGCGCGCTATCCGCAAGGCCGGCCCTTGCGGCGGTCGGAACCCAGCCAGCGAGAGAGCCTGTTGCTGGAACGTTATGTCAGCGCCTGGCAGGCGACCGATCTCGACGGCTTCGTCGAGCTGCTGCGCAAGGATGCCACCTACCATATGCCGCCATGGCACGACTGGTACCAGGGGCGCCAGGCGATCCACGGCTTCTTCAGGACCGTGTGGGGCAATTTCGCCAGCTATCGCGCTGTGCCGACACGAGCCAACGGCCAGCCCGCGGTCGCGATCTATGCGCGGCGCCATCAGGATGCTGAATGGCGCGCGCAGTCGCTGCATGTCATCGAGCCGGCCGGCGGCGCGATCGCCACTCTGACCGTCTATGTCGGCCGGCTCGGGCCCGATCTGTTCGCCGCCTTCGGCCTGCCGCCGGTCTGGTCCGAATCGAACGCATCACCGTCGCAACCCGTCTCCTGACAGAAAGCTGGCAGGAGCCCTGGTCTATTGATCGGCTGGGAGCCCGCTTGCGGCTTCAGCGATCAAAGGAGCCAATGCCATGAATTTCGTCTCAGTCCGCATCATCACATCAGATGTCCAGCGCCTAGTGCGCTTCTATGGTGAAATCACCGGCATGCCGGTGACGGTATACACGGAAGACTTCGCCGAACTGGAGACGCCGGCCTGCACGCTGGCGATCGGCAGCACGCGCACTTTGATGCTGTTCGGCGGCGACATCGCCCGCCCCGCCGACAACCACACGGCCATCCTCGAATTCCGCGTCGGCGATGTCGATGCCGAATTTGCCCGGCTATCGAACCTCATCAAGAGCACGACCGTGCAGCAGCCGACCACCATGCCCTGGGGAAACCGCTCGCTGCTGTTTCGCGACCCCGATGGCAATCTGGTGAATTTCTTCCAGCCCGTCACCGCCGAGGCGATCCGGAAGTTTGACAAATAAACAGCCCAGTATTCGGAATTAGCCCAGGCCTCCCCCGGTTCGGCATAACAGGGCGAAGCAGCCGCGAAGCGGCGTCGCGGAGACCCGAGGATGACGAAGCGATTGACGTCGGCGCTAAGCCTGCCACCCCCTATTTCAGGTTCCACCTGCGCACGACCGGCTCGCCGAAATCATGCTCGTAGCCGAGCACGCTGATGCTGGCCGTGTCGAGCACGAACAGGGCCCCGTCTTCCGGCGGCAGGCCGAGCCAGCGGGCGGCGAGCACGCGCAGGAAGTGCGCACTGGAAAAGATCAGTATGTCGGCATTGGCCTTGCGCAGGCGCTCGATGATCCTGTCGGCGCGGGTGCCGACATCGGCCGCCACCTCGCCTTGCGGAGAGCCGTCGCGAAAGACGTTCCAGCCTGGCCGCTCGGCCAGGATCTGTTTGGTCGTCAGCCCCTCATAGGCGCCGTAGTCCCACTCCTGCAGATCGTCCATCTTGACGCTTGTCGCGCCAAAGCCGGCAAGCACGCTGGTATCGTAGGCGCGCTGCGAGGGGCTCGACCAGACGGCTGTGAACGATAGGCCTTTCAACCGCTCCGCAACACCCCGCGCGGCCGCCTCGCCGGCCGGCGTTAGCGGCATGTCGGTGCGCCCGGTATGCTGCCCCGAAAGGCTCCATGCCGTCTCGCCATGCCGGACCAGATGGATCTGCGGAAACGCGTTGCTCATGGGATGCCTTTCGATGTCGGCGGCACCTTAGAGGACGATGCGGGAAAGGGGAATCCGGGTAATGACGAAACCTCGCCTGGCCCTGATTCCCCCCGCAATGGCACAATGATGAGCGTGCGGCATGACTATCTCTCTGTTGGATAGTCATCAGGCACGACAGGCAACACCATCATGTACAAACATCTGCTCATCGCCACCGACGGTTCTGACCTGGCCGACAAGGGTGTCGCCCAGGGCCTCACACTGGCCAAGGGCATCGGCGCCGCCGTCACCTTCGTTACCGTCTCGGAACAATTCCCGATCTTCGCCTGGGGCGGCGCCATGGCCGGCTATGCCGCCGGCGACGAACTGGTCACCTATCGGGAGGAAGCGCGCCGCTATGACAAGGAAGTGCTCGATAAATGCAAGGCATCCGCCGACGCCGCCGGCGTGTCCGCCACGCTGGTCCATGTCGAGGACAAAAGGCCGGCCGAAGCGATCCTGGAACTGTCGCGGGCGCAAGGCCGCGACCTGATCGTCATGGCCTCGCACGGCCGCCGTGGCCTCGGCAGGCTGCTTCTGGGCAGCCAGACGGCGGAAGTGCTGTCCTACACCGAGATCCCGGTGCTGGTGGTGCGGTAGCGGCCGCAACCCGATATCTTCAAGCTGGCGCCATCGGTCAGCGCGGCTTCGCCGGTGCGGCTTCATTCGCCAGGGCATATTCAACCCGTGGCGGATGCCCGAAGAGCTGTTTGTAGGCGCGGCTGAAGGCGGCTTCGGACTCGTAGCCGATGCGCAAGCCGATCTCACCCACGCGTGCGTCTCGCCTAGCCAGCAGATCGCGGGCCAGGCCCAGCCGCCACTCATTCTGGTAGCGCAGCGGCGAGCGCCCGACGAGAGCGGCGAAGCGCTCGCAGAAGCTGGAACGGGACATGCCGGCCTTGTCGGCCAGTTCATTGATGCTCCACCGCTGCAACGGCCTTTCGTGAATGGCTTTCAGGGAACGGGCGATGCGTGCATCCGAAAGCCCGCCGAGCCAGCCCGTGGCGCGTCCTTCATGGACCCAACTACGCAAGGTGCGGATGACCATGAGGTCGATGATGCGGGAAATCATCAAAGCCGCGCCGGGCTGGGCGTCGCTGGTTTCGACCATCAGGAAAGGCAGCATTCCATCGACCCACCCTGCCCCCTGGGCACGCTCGATATGGATGCATCGCGGCAAGGCGAAGATCATTCCCCGCAGGCTGTCCGGATCGAACCAGAAGCGGCACGCGACGATCGCCACCCGAGGATGCGACGCCACCAGCCGCAACGCGCCGGGACCGCGAGGCAGGAGCACGAGGTCGCCGGCCTCTATGACGACAGGGGCCTGATCCCCACTCTCCATGCGCAGCGCGCCGACGGTCACCACGACGATATGGGCTTGGCCCTCGTCGAGATCGAGTTGCTCCGCCTGTGCCAGCGTGCGTGAAAAAACCTCGTCGCCGGTAAGCCTGACCTGCGCCAGCACATGCGAGAGAAGGTCCCCGGAGACACCGGCACGCGGCCCTCCATCCGGAAGAATGGTCAAATTTTCAGGCGATTCCATCATGGATGCGACCGGCCGGCTCCCCTACATTCCTTACGACGATAGCGCATTTCGTGCTGATTATGCGCCATTTTTTCCTCGGATCAAAACCATTCCCGTAGCCAAGGCAGCGAGAACGGGCTGTTCCAATCATCCAAACCGGCGGACGTGATACCAAATCGATCAAGCGGGTAAAGCGCCGTCCAACCAACGAAACAGGGAATTCCAATGAGCACTCAAACCATCCAGGCGCCTGGCGCCGCATCGCAGTGGCTGAAGTCCTATTATTTCCTCCGGGCCGGCTTTTCAGTCGCCTGGGTAGCGGCCGCCTTCACCCTTGGCAAAAGCGCGCCGCCGGTCTCGGCGCTACTCCTGGTCGCCTATCCCTTGTGGGACGCTATCGCCAATATTCTGGACGCGCTGCGCAGCGGCGGCTTGAAAGCCAATCCCAGCCAGGCGCTCAACGCGGCGGTCAGCACGATCACGGCCATTGCCGTCGTCATCGCACTTGAACAGGGCCCGCACGCGGTTCTGGCGGTGTTCGGTGCGTGGGCGGTTCTCTCCGGCCTGTTCCAGCTTGCCACCGGCGTGCGCCGTTGGCGGGCAGGCGCGCAATGGGCGATGGTGCTGAGCGGTGCGCAGTCAGCGCTTGCCGGTGGCTTCTTCATCAAACAGGCCATCGGCACCGCGACGCCTGGCATCACCGACATCGCGCCCTATGCCGCGTTCGGTGCCTTCTATTTTCTCGTCTCGGCCGTATGGCTGGCCGTCACGCAGACACGCAAGCCTACGACTTGATCCTGCCGTGCGGCGGGCCTGGCCTCGGTGTTTACAGCGCAGCGTCCAGCGCGAGATAGAGCCCGAGCGCCAGCAGCCCGGCGAAGAACACCGTGCGAAAGGTCTCGACGCTCATCCGCTGGCGCAGCGCCTGGCCGATGAACATGCCGGCCAGCGCCGGCGCCAGGGCAAGGATCGATCCCGTCAGATGCGCCGTCGGCGAGATAAGCGCCCCGGCCCTGAACAGCCCCAGGCCAAGAGCCAAGGTCGAAACAGTGAAGGACAGGCCGAGCGCCTGGACGAGATCCTCTTTGTGCAGCCGCAGCGATTGCAGGTAAGGCACCGCCGGAATGACGAACACGCCGGTGGCGCCCGTGACCAGTCCGGTCGCCACGCCTACCAGCGGCGATATCCAGGCCTCATGGCGCGCCGGCGTGATGAAGCCGGCCTTGGCGATGCCGAGAAGGGCATAGAGCACCAGTGCGGCGCCAAGCGCTGCCGAGGCAATCATCGTGTGCGCGCCGGTCAGCAGGCCCGCGCCGGCGACGGTGCCGATGACAACGCCGGCCATCATCGTCCAAAGGCGCCTGAAGAGCCCGCCGAAGGATGGACCGGTGAACAATTGCCAGAGATTGGTGACCAGCGACGGGATCAACAGCAGGGCGGCTGCCTGCGCCGGCGGCATGGTCACCGCCAGCAGGCCCATCGCCACGGTGGGCAGCCCCATGCCGACCACGCCCTTGACGAGACCGGCAGCGAGGAAGACGGCGCCGATGAAGGCGATGGCCCCGATGCTTAGCATGGATGGAAGCTCGACATGGATGGACCTTGGGGCACGCCGGTTCCTTCAGTCATGCAGCAGCATGTCCGTCGCCTCGGCATCCGGATTGGCTTGTGCCGTCCCGGCGTCGCGGCTGACGGAAGCCGCCGCCACGGCGCATCCCCGCGGGCCAGGCCGCGCCTGCGCCACGGCAAGCGAGGCCACCGCGAGCGCCAGCACGAGCGCCGCGCCTTCAAGAAGGCCGAGCCCCTGCGGACCTGATGTTTCTTCACGCATCGGAGATCTCCATCGCAATTGATTTGACCGACTTGTCGGTTGCCCACAATGTGGAAGTTGTGCTGCCAGCCTTCGGCCTGAACGAAGGCTGATCAGGCATCGACACGATTTTCAGGAGCGGAAAATGCGCTTCGACCTCACCGACCTCCGGCTGTTCCTGCTGGTCGCCGAACGCGGCAGCATCACGCATGGGGCCGAACTCGCCGGCCTGGCGCTGGCCTCGGCCAGCGCGCGCATCAAGGGCATGGAGGAAAGCCTCGGCGCGCCCCTCCTGGAGCGGCGTCGGCGCGGCGTGGTGCCGACGGCGGCCGGACAGGCGCTGCTTCACCATGCGCGCGCGGTGCAGAACCAGATCGAGGCCATGGCCGGCGACCTCGGCGCCTATGCCACGGGCCTGCGCGCCCGCGTGCGGCTGATGGCTAATACGGCGGCGACCAGCGAGCTGCTGCGCGGCACACTGCCGGCCTTCCTGGCCGCGCATCCCGGCATCGACATCGACCTCGACGAACGCCCCAGCCATGAGATCGCCGAGGCGGTGGCGAACGGTGCGGCCGATCTCGGCATCGCCGCCACATGGGCCGGCCTTTCGCATCTCGAGCAGAAGCCGTTCTTCGTCGACCGGCTCGTGGTGATCGCCGCGCGGACCCAGCCCGGCCTCGAAGGAAATACCGTCAGCCTCGCCGACATTCTGGGCGAAGCCTTTGTCGGCTTGAGCGCCGGCCACCCCCTGCAGGAGCATATATCCCGCCAGGCCGCCAGGCTCGGCGGCCACCTGCACTTCCGCATCCGCGTGCCCGGCCTCGACAATGTCTGCCGGCTGGTCTCGCAAGGGGCCGGCATCGCCATCGTACCAGAAAGTGCCGCGCGCCGTTCCGCCCGCGCGCTGCGCGGCCTGCGGCTCGGCGACGACTGGGCCACGCGCCAGCTCAATTTGTGCGCCCGAAACTTCGAGGCGCTGACGCCGCAGGCGAAATTGCTGGCGGCGGCGCTGGTGTGAACCTGTCGATCAGGTAAAGGCTTGGGACTGGTCGCCGCAGCGGCCTTCGCTCACACGACTTCCAGCACCTTGCCCGTGTCGTGCTGGCGCACGAAATCGACGCGGCCGCCGTCCCAGTGGTAACTGTAGTGGCGGCCTTGAACAGGGACACCGATGACGTCGGGCCAGAAGATGCCGATGCACTCCCCATCGGGCATGCGCACGCTGTTCCACACCAGCCCGTCGCTGCCGGCGGCCCTGAGCGCCCGCCCTTCCGCCTGCGACGCCGTGTAGTCGTCGGGATCGCGCACGCCGGGCACGGCGTTGACGTCGTCGAGGTCGCGATCGACGCTGCCGATCAGCACGCGGAAATCGGCCGTCCAGCCGGGCGCCTCCTTGGTGGCGCGCATGAATTTCTGGTGATGGTGGATGGTTTCGGCCAGCGCCACGTCCTCGCTGTCGCCGGCATAGTAGATGCCGTAGCTGCCGTCCGAAAAACGGCCGGGCCGAAGTAGGGAACAATGCACGAAAGGCGCCATGACGAAACTGGCGCCGGGACCGGAAACCCGCCTTGCGGCCGGCACCTTGCCGAGATCGCCAAGCTCCAGCCGGATGCGGGGGTTGGTCTTCTCCTCGACGGCGGCGAGCGCGTCCCAGTCGCGCGGATCGGCGATGTCTTCGAAGAGATCGATCGGCGGATGGATGGAGCGGATGATGCGATAGGTCTGGGGCCAGTGGACGCGGCGCCGGACCGCGAGCCCACTCACCATGCACCACGCTCCGCGTCGAGCCATTCGCGCATCGCCGCCAGATCGGAAAGGTCGCCGCGCAGCATCAGGTCGAGCGCCGACTGCCCGCCGAAGGTGGCATTGGGCTTGCGGATCCAGGCATAGCCGCGCGCCGGCTCGGTGAAGAGGTAGCGAAGCCCCTTGTGGATGCCCATCAGATGCGCCATGCGGGTGCGCAGGTCGCGGTCGATCCGGCCGATGCCGCCCTCCTTCCACCGCGCCCAGGTGCGCGCCGAAATGCCGCCGAGCAGGACGCAGGCCTCGAAGTCGGTGAGATTCCAGGCCTTGAACAGATTGACCGTGGTACGCGCCAAGGCGCCTGCCTCTTCATCCGAAATGGCTGAGCCGACCGTGGCCGGTGTGGCGGTGATGGCTTGAAGCTGCATGTCTAGACTCGCTAATGGCAGATATATAGCACGTATATGCCAATTGGCAAGGCGAGGCGCCGTTGCTGGTGAAGACCGCACTGATGGCGGATTAGTGGTCCGAACAATATAAGTACAGTCGAATCTCCCCGGTGGTTGGATTTCCAACTAAGGTCGGGCGTGCCCCTAGACGGTCCTTGGCCCGGTTCCGCGACCCGTGACAAACCGCAAGATCGGTCGAGCGCGTCATGTCCGCGTACGCTTTAGCTGGTGCTGCCACGGAGGACGGAAGATGAAGGCGGCGCTTCAAAACTACCATGCCCGGATGCAGAGAGTGTTGGATCATATCGACCAGCATTTGAACGGCAATCTGGACCTGGACGCTTTGAGCGGCATCGCGGCATTCTCCAAATACCATTTCCACCGGCAGTTCACGGCAACCTTCGGGCTGTCCGTGCATCGTTATGTCCAGCTTGCCCGCATGAAGCGCGCTTCATACCGGCTGGCCTTCAGGGATGCCGAAAGCGTCACGGATATAGCAATGGATGCCGGTTACGATGCACCGGACGCCTTCGCCCGCGCCTTTCGGCAACGGTTCGGGCAGTCTCCTTCATCGTTCCGGAAGTCGCCCGACTGGGCACCGTGGCTTGCGGCCTTCGGGCCTATGGACAATGCGAGGAGCAAGCTCATGCACATTACCTATGACCACGACGACGTGACTATCCGCGATGTGCCCCCGACGCCGGTAGCGATCATGGAACATCGAGGCGACCGGGCCACACTCGGCGACACCATCCAGCGGTTCATCGCCTGGCGCAAGGCCGCCGGCCTGTCACCGGAGACGAGCCCGACCTTCAACGTTTTCCGTTCCGAGAGGATTCCCGCCAACCCAGCCGATTACAGCATGGACCTGTGTGTCGGGACTGGCCTGCCGATCGACGCCGATGACGAGCAGATGAAGGCTGGTGTGATCCCCGGCGGACGTTGCGCCGTTTTGCGCGTCGTCCACAATACCAACAATCTGGAGCCGGCCGCGCTCTACCTTTATCGCGACTGGCTTCCCGCCAGCGGCCAGGAAGCGCGTGACTTCCCGATCTATTGCCAACGGCACTTTTCGATGTTCCCGAGCGTGCCGGTGCCTGATGTGGTCTGCGAATTGTTTCTGCCGCTGAAATAGCGCTCTATGGCGGGGACTGTCCCTTCTGACCGGGCCGGCGTTGCGCCGGCCCGAAGTCCTGCACTACTCCGCCGCCTCATAGCCCGCGATGCCCTTGATCTCGAGGAAGTCCTCGAGCCCGTATTCGGCGTATTCGCGGCCGTTGCCCGACTGCTTGTAGCCGCCGAAGGGCAGGCCGGCGTCCCATTGGGGATAGTTGATGTAGACATTGCCCGAGCGCATGCGCGCCGCGACCTCGCGCGCTTTCTGCAGGTCCTTGGCCTGGATATAGGAGGCAAGGCCGTAGACGGTGTCGTTGGCCTGCTCGACAGCCTGCTCGACCGTGTCGTAGGGCAGGATCGCCAGCACGGGCCCGAAAACCTCCTCGCGCGCGATGCGCATGTCGTGGGTGACGTCGGCGAACACGGTCGGCCTGACATAGTAGCCGCGATTGAGTTCGGCCGGGCGGCCAGGGCCGCCGGCGACCAGCGTGGCACCCTCGTCGATGCCGCTCTGGATCAGGTCCTGGATCTTGTCGTACTGGACCTGGCTGACGACGGGGCCGAGCTTGGTGTTGGCGCTGTCGGCCGGACCGACCGTGAATTTTTCCGCCGCCGTCCTGGCATATCCCGCGGCCTCGTCGTGGCGGTCGCGCGGCACGAACATGCGCGTCGGCGCGTTGCAGGACTGGCCGCTGTTGCTGAAGCAGCCGGCGACGCCCTTGCTGACGGCGGTGGCGAGGTCGACATCCGGGAACAGAATGTTTGCCGACTTGCCGCCAAGCTCCTGATGCACGCGCTTGACGGTGTCGGCGGCCGCCTTGGCCACCAATATGCCTGCCCGGGTCGAACCGGTGAACGACATCATGTCGATGTCGGGATGGCTGGACAGCGCCTGGCCGACGCCAGGGCCGTCGCCGTTGACCAGGTTGAACACGCCCTTCGGCACGCCGGCCTCGTCGATGATCTCGGCGAAGATGATGGCGTCGAGCGGCGCGATCTCCGACGGCTTCAGGACCATGGTGCAGCCGGCGGCGAGTGCCGGACCGACCTTGCAGGTGATCTGGTTCAGCGGCCAGTTCCACGGCGTGATCAGGCCGACGACGCCGATCGGCTCCTTGACCACGAGATGGTTGCCCTTGACATGGCGAAACTGGAAATTCTTCAGCGTCTCGGCCATCTTGGCCAGATGCGCCAAGCCTATGCCGACCTGGCTGTCGAGCGCCATCTGGCGCGGCGCGCCCATCTCGCGCGACACGGCGATCGCCAGGTCCTTGCTGCGCTTCTTGTAGACCTCGATGACGCGGTTGAGAATGTCGAGGCGCTCCTCGACCGCGGTGAAGCCATATGTGTTGAAGGCGCGCTTGGCGGCGGCCACTGCCTTGTCGACATCGGCCCTGGAGCCGAGCGAAATCCGCGCGAAAGCGTCCTCGTTCGATGGATCGATGACGTCGAGCGTGCTGGGCACGACAGGATCGACCCACGCGCCATCGATGTAGAACTGCAGATCGTGTGACATGGTCTCTCCTTGGGGTGCCGCATGGCCGGTCAGGCCGTGATATCTGGCTAGAAATAACGATGCACAAACGGCGGTGTCAAACGCAACCCCCGAGGTGGTTGAGCCAGCGCGCCAGTGGTTGAGCCAGCGCGCCACTCGTTGAGCAAAAGGGCTGGACCAGCGATGAGCGGACTATAGCAGCGTATGCCCGGCTTCGCCCAGCAAGCCTCTTGCCGCGGGCTCGTCTGACGCTTTCACCAGCAGGTGGTCGCCATCGAAGGTCGATACCAGGAAGATGCCCAGCCCGTTTTCCGACAGCGGCCTGATGACGGACAGCACGATGCCGGTTTCGTCGAACGCAAACGGCCCCTGCAATTTGAAGGCGACCCAATCGCGGTCATGCTTGACGGCATCCGGCACGCGGTCTTGAAGGCAGGTGATCGAGAGTTCGTCGTCGGTCCTGGTGATGCTGACGAAACCTGGTCCGTCCGCCCAGCCGGGGATGCCGTCAGCGGCTTGGAGCCGCGAAATCGCATAGAGCCCGGACAGTTGCTTCAGCGTTATCCTGGCAGCCATCGTCGCGCTCCGATCGTCATGCCAACCTCTTGCTCATATAAACCGTCACGCCATTCATGAACGGCTCTTCCCGGTCGATTGTATAGCCGTGCCGCTTGTAGAGCGACACGTTGGCTTCGAAGGCGCCATTGGTCAACAGGCGAAGCTCCGGGCGGCCTGCCTCGCGCGCTTTGGTTTCCGCACGCTCCAGCAGCAGCCGGCCGATGCCCCTGCCCTGCGCCTCCGGCGCGACGCAGACATTCTCGATCCACAGGTGATCGTCGGCCAGCGTGGTCTCGATCATGCCGACAATGCGGCCGTCCTCGACAGCGAGTTCGAATGGATGCTCGGCGACGGCCTTGTCGTAATCGGCACGCATCGGCAGCGGCTCGCGCCCGATCACCGGCACCCATTTGGCATAGGCGGCACGCACGATGTTGCGGATGGTGGCGGCATCGGCGGTTTCGGCCGGCCGAAACCGGATGGTGGACTTGATGGCCATGACAGTGCTCCAGGCATGGAAAAACCCCGCCGGCTGTGGTCGCGGGCGGGGCTGAAAACGAACGAACCGGATTTATCTTGCCGGCCTTTGTCGTCGCGCAATCAGCGTGCCGCTTCGTGCTGGGCGGGAGCGGCGTCGCTTGGTGACGAGGGGCGCGGGAACGAACATGGCGGCAAGCTGGAGCAGCAACGGTCCCGCGTCAAGACACCGAAGGCATCGGTCGCCGGGCTGCCGGACCTGATTCAGCGACCCTCAGCGATCGATCCTCGCCGCCTGTTGCGGAGAGTATCGTTCTCCCTGAACGGCAATCGCCGAGACCGCGTTCTCGATATTGCGAAGATCCTCAGCGGTCAGTGCAACGGCAAGAGATCCGATGTTTTCCTCAAGGCGGTTTAGCTTGGTCGTGCCTGGGATCGGAACGATCCAGGGCTTCCGCGCCAGCAGCCAGGCAAGAGCGACCTGTGCCGATGTCGCGTTCTTGTCGGCCGCGATCGCGACGATGGCGTCGACCAGTGCCTGGTTTGCCTGGCGGGCTTCCTCCGTGAACCGCGGAACGCTGTTACGGAAATCGTTGGCGTCGAACGTCGTCCTGGCGTTGATCGCGCCGGTAAGGAAACCTTTGCCCAGCGGGCTGAAAGGCACGAAGCCGATTCCCAGTTCCTCGAGGACCGGCAGGATCGCCTCCTCCGGTTCACGCCACCAGAGCGAATATTCGCTTTGAAGCGCGGCGACCGGCTGCACCGCATGAGCGCGGCGGATGGTGCGCACGCCCGCTTCGGAGAGGCCGAAATGCTTCACCTTGCCTTGGCTGATCAAGTCCTTCACCACGCCAGCCACCTCTTCGATCGGCACGACCGGATCGACCCGATGCTGGTAGAGAAGATCGATGTAGTCCGTCCTCAGCCGTTTGAGAGAGGCCTCGATGACGTCGCGAATATGCTGCGGCCGGCTGTCCATGCCCTGGTGCCCGGCCGCACCGGCGATGTCGATGCCGAATTTGGTGGCGATCACCACCTGGTCGCGGATTGGCCGCAACGCCTCGCCGACGACCTCTTCGTTCCTGAACGGTCCGTAGACCTCCGCCGTGTCGAAGAAGGTGACACCGCGCTCGAATGCCGCCCGGATCAGACGGACTGCATCCGGTGTCGCCATCGGCTGCCCATATGACTGGCTCATGCCCATGCAGCCCAGCCCGATGGCCGAGACTTCGAGGCCGCTGTTTCCAAGTGTGCGCTTTTGCATCGTCAGTGTCCCTTCTTCTCGGCGTCGGCCTGTTCGAAGACCTTGCGGGCGATGCCGATCGCAGTGCTTGCCGGCGGCCATCCAGCATGGAACGCAAGATGCGTGATGGCCTCGATGAGCTCATCCGGGGTGACGCCATTCTCGAGCGCCCGCTTCATGTGGAACGGCATCTCGTTGATCCGGTATCCCGAGACCAGGCTGGCGACGGTGACGAGGCCGCGGTCGCGCGGCGAGAGGCCGAAGCGTTTCCAGACGTCGCCGAAAAGCACCTCGTCGGTATAGGTGCCGAGTGCTGGAGCGATGTCGGAGAAAGGGCTTTTGGGAAGCGCTGGGGCATGGGTCATCAGGGTCTCCTTCTTTGTCATCGGTGAGGACGGGGCCTGGTCGGTCAAATCCCGTATTGTTCGTCGGTGACATGCTCCATCCAGTCGACGACCTTGCCGTCGAGCGCTTCGGCAATGGCGATATGGCTCATCGCCGTTGTCGGCGACGCCCCATGCCAATGCTTTTCTCCGGGCGCGAACCAGATGATGTCGCCGGGACGGATCTGTTGGATCGGCCCGCCTTCGCATTGCACCAGACCGGCGCCAGACAGAACGATAAGCGTCTGGCCGAGCGGGTGCGTGTGCCAGGCCGTGCGCGAGCCGGGCTCGAAGGTCACGGTGGCCCCGCCGACGCGGGCCGGGTCGCTGCCCTTGAAGGGTGCATCGATGCGCACCGCGCCGGTGAAATATTCGGCGGGCCCCTTCGCCGAGTGCTGCGAGCCGCTTCGTGTGATCTCCACGTTTCCGTCCTTTCGTGATGCCGGGACATGGCCGCTAGGCCAGGAGCGCCGGCGTGTTCGGCCGATGGCGATCTATTTAGGGGCTGCGATAGTCAGGAGTAGCTGCTATATCCGGCATGTACTTATGAGATAAATTCATCAATGCCACGCGACAATCTGAATGAGTTGACCGCCTTCCTCGCCGTCGCGCGCGAGAAGAGCTTCACCAGGGCGGCGGCCAAGCTTGGCGTATCCCAATCGGCGCTCAGCCATGCCTTGCGGAGCTTGGAAGAGCGGCTGGGCGTGCGGCTATTGACCCGCACGACGCGCAGTGTCTCGCCGACCGAAGCCGGCGAACGCCTGGCCCGCACCGTCGGACCGAGGCTTGATGAGATCGAGAGTGAGCTCGCCGCCTTGAGCGCATTGCGAGAAAAGCCCGCCGGGACCATCCGCATCACCGCCGGCGAACATTCGGCCGACACGGTCCTGTGGCCGGCCATCGCCCGGCTGTTGCCGCAATATCCCGACATCCGGGTCGAGATCGTCGTCGACTACGGCCTGACCGACATCGTGGCCGGGCGTTACGACGCCGGCGTACGGCTGGGCGAACAGGTGGCGCGCGACATGATCGCGGTGCGGATCGGTCCCGACATGCGCATGGCGGTGGTCGGCTCGCCGGCCTACTTCGCCAGACGGCCGAAGCCGCGCACGCCGCAGGACCTGACCGATCACAATTGCATCAAACTGCGCCTGCCGACCCATGGCGGGCTCTACGCCTGGGAATTCGAGAAGGCCGGACGCGAACTGAAGGTGCGCGTCGACGGCCAGTTGATCTTCAACACGGCGGGGCTGCGCATGAATGCCGTGTTGGCCGGCGTCGGCCTCGCCTATCTTCCGGAGGACCAAGTGACGGCGCATCTCGCCGATGGCCGATTGTTGCGGCTAATGGCCGATTGGTGCCCTCCGTTTCCCGGCTACCACCTCTACTATCCCAGCCGCCGCCAGGCGACGCCCGCCTTTACGCTTCTGGTCGATGCGCTGCGCTATCGCGGCTAGCCCACAGGTCCAGCGGAACCGTTTCAACCCGACGACGTTCACGGTGGTTAAATGGAACCTTGCGCATGACGGACCTGTCGAACAGCTCGACGCTCGATCTATCCCATCAAATCCTCGATAATCTTCCCGTCGCCATCTACACGACCGATAGCGATGGCAGGATCACCTATTTCAACCGGGCCGCGGCTGATTTTGCCGGGCGCGAGCCCGAGCTCGGAAAAGACCAGTGGTGCGTGACGCACAAGCTGTTCACGACCGACGGGCAGGTGTTGCCGCACGACCAATGCCCGATGGCCGTTGCGTTGCGGGAGAACCGGCCGATCAGAAATCAGTCGGCCATCTCGCAGCGTCCCGACGGCACGCGCGTGCCCTTCCTTCCCTATCCCACCCCGCTCGATGACGATCAGGGCAGGCTGGTCGGCGCCGTCAACATGCTGTTCGACCTCACCGACCGGCATCTTGCCGACGAGGCCAGGCATCATCTGTCGGCCATCGTGGAATCCTCCTTCGATGCAATCGTCAGCAAGGATTTGAACGGCGTCATCAAGAGCTGGAACTCAGGCGCCCAACGCCTGTTCGGCTACACCACCGACGAAGCGGTCGGCAGATCCGTGACGATGCTGATACCCGATGACCATCTGGACGAGGAGCCGCGCATACTGGAGCGCATCCGCAAAGGCGAGCGGGTCGAGACCTACGAGACCATCCGCCGTCGCAAGGACGGCAGCCTGGTGCCCGTATCCCTGACGATCTCGCCCGTACGCAATGCTGTCGGCCAGATCATCGGCGCCTCCAAGATCGCCCGCGACATCTCGACAGCCAAGGAGAGCGAATATCGCATCCGCATGCTGATGCGCGAGGTCAACCATCGGGTCAAGAACCAGTATTCCGTCATCATCTCTATGATCCGCGAGACCAGCAAGAGGTCCTCGACACCGGCGGAGTTCGAACGCCAGGTGCGCGAGCGCATCATGGCACTGTCGCTCTCGCACGACCTGCTGGTGTCCGGCGACTGGCGAGGCGCGACGATTTTCGAGCTGCTCCTTGCACAAGCCAAACCGTTCGGCAACGAGGAACGGATTTCCATGGCTGGCCCTTCCCTGACGCTGAGCCCCAATGCCGTTCAGTATCTCGGCATCGCGTTTCATGAACTGGCGACCAATTCCGCCAAATATGGCGTACTTTCGGCCGCCGAGGGAACGATATCGGTGCAATGGAAGGTGAGCAAGGCAGGCGACCTGAAACGGTTCCAGCTGATCTGGAAAGAGCGCGATGGTCCTCAGGTGCAGAACATCGGCCATGGCGGTTTCGGCACCGTTGTGCTCCAGCGCGTCGCTCCAGCAGCGGTAAGCGGCACCGGCGTTCTCGAATATGACAGCCACGGCGTCACCTGGATCCTTGAAGCACCCTTGTCGCAGCTCGAAGCCTCGGTGGACAGCGAGCACGTCGACCCACGAGGGATCGACGAGGTGATCGGCGGACCGGAATTCGAAGTCCTTCCCTGATGCCGCCGCACTCGCATTCCGGCATCGCCGCTCTATGTCTTCCCCGAACAAACATTTCTCGCCGTCCGGAACAGTCGTGGAAGACATGCGGTTGGCCAAAGCACGGAGAGCCTGCGATGACCGATGAAGATCTTGCCAAGAACTATCGTGGCTACATCGCCTGCCTCAACGCCCAGGACTGGCGGAGCCTGGACCGCTTCGTACACCAGGAGGTGCACTACAATGGCGACCGGGTCGGCCTGCCGGGTTACCGAGACATGCTGGAGCGGGATTTTCGCGCAATTCCCGATCTCTATTTCGACATCCAGCTGCTGATCGCCGATGCGCCGTTCATAGCCAGCCGCCTTCAATTCAACTGCACGCCGAAGGAAACTTTCCTCGGCCTGCCCGTCAACGGCAGGAAAGTGTCCTTCAGTGAGAACGTCTTCTACGAGTTTCTCGACGACAGGATCAGGCACGTCTGGTCGGTGATCGACAAGGCGGCGATCGAAGCGCAGCTGTAGGCCGGCCCCTTTTGTCAGCTTTTCGAAGCGTGCCTAAGACCGTTCGTAAAAATCGATCGTTCTAACGAAAATAATTCGTTGGAAAGATTAGTCTTGGAATGACATTTCTCCGTGGTACTCGCACGGAGAATTGCATTGTCTTCCCAGACCTACATCGCGAACGGTATTCCGAAAGGCCCGATTTCCGCGAATCTGGCCCAGCGCCGCAAGCGCCTCGATTCCCTGGGGAACGGCGTCATTCCCGGCATCGTGCTGGTGGCGATGATCACGGCCGTTGCCTTCTCGGCCCGCAATGTGTCCGGTTTCGCCTTGTTCAGCCCGATGATCCTGGCCGTCGTCGCCGGCATGATCTATTCCAACGTGCTCGGCACACCGGTGCACGCCAAGGCCGGCATAGGCTTTTCGCAAAAGCGCCTGCTGCGCTTCGCCATCGTGCTGCTCGGTTTCCAGCTGACGCTTGGCCAGGTGGTCTCGATCGGCGCCGGCGGCGTCGGCATCGTCGCGCTGACCCTTGGCGCCACCTTCGTCTTCACCATCACGCTCGGCAGGCTGATCGGCGTCGACGCCAAGCTGATGCAGTTGATCGCCGCCGGCACCTCGATCTGCGGTGCCTCGGCGATCGTCGCCACCAACATCGTCACCAATGCGCGCGACGAGGACGTCACCTATGCCGTCGCCTCGATCACCTTGTTCGGCACCGTCGCCATGCTCGGCTTCCCGGTGCTGGCGCCACTGCTCGGCCTCGACCAGCACGCCTTCGGACTGTGGGCCGGCGCCTCCATCCATGAGGTGGCGCAGGTCATCGGCGCCGGTTTCCAGAACGGCCCCCAGTCAGGCGAGATCGCCACCGTCGCCAAGCTGACCCGTGTCGCCATGCTGGCGCCGATGGTCGTCGCGCTCGGCCTGATGGCACGCCGCGGGAGCAGCGACCAGGCAGCTGCACGCCCGCCCATGCCATGGTTCGTCGCCGCCTTTGTCGCCGTCGTGGCGTTGAACAGCCTGGTCATGATACCAGCCGAAGTGAAGCAGGCGGTGGTGCTGGCCACCACCATCATGCTCACCATGGGGCTGGCCGCCATGGGACTGCAGGCAGACATTTCGCAACTGCGCTCGCGCGGCCTGCGCCCGCTGGCGCTCGCCTTCTGCGCCTTCCTGTTCATCGGCGGCTTCAGCCTGATGCTGGTGAAGGTCTCGGGCTAACTAGTCCTGGAACGAGCTCGCCGCGACATAGATCGCCGCCAGCGCCTCGATGCCGGCCTGGTCGGCACTGTCGAAGCGGCCGGGCAGCGGGCTGTCGAGATCGAGCACGCCGAAAACGCCCTCCTCGTCCTCGAGCAGCACGACCAGCTCGGAGCGCGAGGCGGCGTCGCAGGCGATGTGGCCGGGGAAATCATGCACGTCCTTGATCAGCATCGAGGTGCCGAGCTCGACCGCCGTGCCGCATACGCCCTGGCCGACGGCGATGCGCACGCAGGCCGGCTTGCCCTGGAAGGGGCCCAGCACCAACTCCTCGTCCGATGCCAGGAAATAGAAGCCGGCCCAGTTGAGGTCGGGCACCATCTGGAAGATAAGCGCCGCGGTGTTGGCGGCGTTGGCGATCGAATCGTGCTCGCCCTCGAGCAGAGCCTTCAATTGCTTGACAAGGCCGCGGTAGAACGCGGCCTTGTCTGAGATATCAATGGCCTGGGCCGCGAACATGACTTGTCTCCAAACTGGGAATCGCGGTTCCGTCGATGAGTTAGCTCCGCACCAACGGCCCACCGAAACAGTCTACCGTGAATCCCAACCACAGCGAAAGCCGCAAGATCAGGACAGCCGCCGGATGCTCACGCAAGGCAGCGCTCCATTGCGCCAACCTCGCGAGACCTGGCTGCCCTTCCAGCTGCCGCCCTAGTAACCGCCCATGCCGCCACCACCACCCGCCGGCGCCGCATCCTTCGGCGGGATGTCGGTGATCATCGCTTCGGCGGTGATCAGCAAGGCCGCGATCGAGCCGGCATCCTGCAATGCGGTGCGCACCACCTTCGCCGGGTCGACGATGCCGGCCTTGATCATGTCGACATAGGTCTCGTTCTGAGCGTCGAAGCCCTGATTGTGGTCCTTGCTGTCGGCGAGCTTGCCGACGACCACTGAGCCCTCCACGCCGGAATTCTCGGCGATCTGGCGGATCGGCGCCTCAAGCGCGCGAAGCACGATGGAGATGCCGGCGGTGACATCCGCATTGGCGCCGTTCAGGCCCGATAGCGCCGACCGGGCACGAAGCAGGGCCACTCCGCCGCCTGGCACGATGCCTTCCTCGACCGCAGCGCGCGTCGCGTTCAGCGCGTCGTCGATGCGGTCCTTCTTTTCCTTCACTTCCGACTCGGTGACGCCGCCGACGCGGATGACGGCAACGCCGCCCGACAGCTTGGCCAGCCGCTCCTGCAGCTTTTCCTTGTCGTAGTCCGAGGTGGTCTCCTCGATCTGGCCCTTGATCTGGGCGACGCGCGCCTGGATCGTCGCCTTGGTGCCGGCGCCGTCGATGATCGTGGTGGTGTCCTTCTCGATCAGCACGCGCTTGGCGCGGCCGAGCATCTCGATGGTGACGTTTTCGAGCTTGATGCCGAGATCCTCGGAAATCATCTGGCCCGATGTGAGCACCGCGATGTCTTCCAGCATCGCCTTGCGGCGATCGCCGAAGCCCGGCGCCTTGACGGCCGCGACCTTGAGGCCGCCGCGCAGCTTGTTCACGACCAGCGTGGCCAGCGCCTCGCCTTCGACGTCCTCTGAAATGATCAGCAGCGGCCTGCCGCCCTGCACCACCGCTTCGAGGATCGGCAGCATCGCCTGGAGATTGCCGAGTTTTTTCTCGTGGATGAGGATATAGGGATCCTCGAGCTCGGCGCGCATCTTGTCTGCATTGGTGACGAAGTAGGGCGAGAGATAGCCGCGGTCGAACTGCATGCCTTCGACGACGTCGAGTTCGGTCTCGGCGGTCTTGGCTTCCTCAACCGTGATGACGCCGTCATTGCCGACCTTGTTCATTGCCTTGGCGATCATTTCGCCGACGCTGGCGTCGCCATTCGCGGCGATGGTGCCGACCTGCGCGATCTCGGCCGACGACTTGACCTTCTTGGCCTTCGCCTTGATTTCCCCGACGACGGCGGCAACGGCCTGGTCGATGCCGCGCTTCAGGTCCATCGGGTTCATGCCGGCGGCGACCAGCTTGGCGCCTTCGCGCAGGATCGAAGCGGCCAGCACCGTGGCTGTCGTGGTGCCGTCACCGGCAAGGTCGTTGGTCTTCGAGGCCACTTCGCGCACCATCTGCGCGCCCATGTTTTCGAACTTGTCGGCAAGCTCGATTTCCTTGGCGACGGTGACGCCATCCTTGGTGATGCGCGGAGCGCCGTAAGCCTTGTCGATGATGACGTTGCGGCCCTTGGGACCCAGCGTCACCTTCACCGCATTGGTGAGGATTTCGACGCCGCGCAGCATGCGGTCACGCGCATCGGTGGAGAATTTGATTTCCTTGGCAGACATGATTTTTTATCCAATCGAGTTTGAGGGGGGCCAGCCGCCGCGCCGAACGCGCGGCGCTCCAGTCAGGCGGCCTTCTTGGCTTCGACAGCCCTTTCGATGACGCCCATAATGTCGGCTTCCTTCATGATCAGCAGGTCTTCGCCGTCGATCTTGACCTCGGTGCCCGACCATTTGCCGAATAAGATCAAATCGCCGGCCTTGACGTCGAGCGGAACGAGCGCGCCGTTTTCGTCGCGTGCCCCTGGGCCGACGGCAATGACTTCGCCTTCCGCAGGCTTTTCCTTGGCATTGTCGGGAATGATGATGCCGCCCTTGGATTTGGTGTCGCCTTCGGCGCGCCGGACGACGACGCGGTCGTGGAGTGGACGGAACTTCATGGGAACTTCTTTCTGCGGCCGGCATAGGCGGCCGCGCCCTCTCTATAGGCGGTTTGGCACTCGATAGATAGGAGTGCCAAAATTTATCGGGGGACGGAATTAAATGTTGGAAGTATTAGTTTCGCACCCGGTTTCCTGATATCCGAAGTCAGCCAAATATTTTCGAAAATTGAATTTTTCCGGTCGAGCGCCTATTTATCGGACAAGTTCGCTTTCACGATTTCATGCGCAAGGAGATTTCTTCAATGGCCGACGGCAATCAGACGATCATGCAAAAAGCTGAAGCCCGCTTTGTCGACAAGCAGAAGAAAACCGCGGAACGCAACAAGGCAACCGCCGAATACATGTCCGAGGCGAGGGCCAGGGAGATCAAGACGGCGAGGCTAAGGGAATTGCGGTTGGCCAAGGAAGAAGCCGATCGCGTGACGGAAGCACTGAACCCGACGCCGAAAAAGAAGCGGGTGGTGAAGAAGGCTGCGGCAACGGGGGTCAAGACATGAGCCTGACATTCCCCAACCGCAGCCGCAGCTATGACGTGGCCGGCAAACGCATTCGCTTCGTTGGCCATGACGGCATGCTCCAGATTTCCTTCTCCGTGGCCGCCGACGCAATGGCCAGGATGCAGCCGGACACCGCCGCCGACGAGGCCGGCTATCTTGCCGCCTTCGACCGGTCGAGTTCCACTATCCACGACGTCGCCGCCAAGGCCTACGGCCGCACCCGCAAGAGCCTGTATGTCCTGACATCGGATGATTTCGGCTGAGACGCAGCCGCAAATCCAGATAAAGCGCGAAGCGATCTTCAGTCCATGAATGCGTCAAGGCGATGAGACGGGGCAGGACTTACACTCAGCCCTCTCCCGGCACTTGACGTCTCGGACACTCATCTGATCGACACCATATCGGCATTTTTCGGGTTCATGCCGACCATCACCCTTTGCCTGAGTACTGCAGGCTGACCGGTCAAGACATCGATGATGGCCCAGCCTTGGGGCAAGTCCATGCGCGGTGCATGATTGGCCATGCGGTGTGGCTCAGCCTCGCAACACGAAGAAGACCATGCCCAGGACCGCTACCGTCCAGGCGACAACCGAAAGCTTCAGCGCCATGCCGCCATGCGCGGTCAGCATCTCCCGCAGGCGTGCCGCGCTACGCGCCGACACGGCCGGTGCGGCCACCAGGGCGGCGGGTGCCTTGGCGCCAAGTTTTCCAAAGACGGGCAGCGGCGACGGTTCACGCACGAAGTTGACCTCGAATGTCGGGAGTTGGCTCGGCGAACTTGCCCAGCCCCTCCATAGCACCCTTTAGCGAACTCGCTGCATGCCAAATCGGCGCCCGTTGCGGTTCGGCCCGGGAGATACCGGAGTTTCAACTGGCGCACGGCCACTTGTGAACCGGCTCCGATGGCCGCGGCTCGCTCACAAATCCGATCTCGCCAGCAGTAGTAACTTTTCTCTTGAACCGGCCATTGATGTGGACTAGCCTCGAGTTGAGAAAAGGTTTTTCCAGACATTCCCGATCGGGTTCGGCCGTTGGCCGGCTCTATTCCGGGCGGTAAGAGAAAACCTTTTCCCAACCAAGGATTTTTGCCGCGATGGCATCGGACGATCAGCCAGTTTCGGTCTTTCCCAAACCCGTCACTTTGCGTGACGTGGCCGCGCAGGCCGGCGTCAGCGTTGCCACCGCATCCAAGGCGCTCAACGATCAGGGGCGCATGACCGCCGAGACCCGCGAACGCATTCGAGAGACGGCGCGCAGCCTGGGCTTCCGGCCCAACAGCCTGGCGCAGAGCCTGCTGAGGCGCCGCTCCTTTACTGTCGGCCTGCTCACCAACGACACCTATGGCCGTTTCTCGCTGCCGCTGATGTCGGGCATTTCGGATGCGCTGGTCGATGCCGGTGTCTCGGTATTCCTGTGCAATGTCGAGGAGGATCCCCGCCTCGGCCAGCTCCATGTCGAGGCCATGCTCGACAAGCGCGTCGACGGCATCATCGCCACCGGCAAGCGCATCGACCGTCATCTGCCGATCGATCTCGCCAATTTGCGCATCCCGGTCATCTACGCCTTCACCCAGCCCGATCCCGACGCCGTCGCCTTCGTTTCCGACGATGCCGGCGGGGCGCGGCTGGCCGTCGAGCATTTCTGCCGGCTCGGCCGCAAACGCATCGCGCATGTCACCGGCCCGGCCAGCTTTGCCGTGGTGCATGAACGGGCGCAGGCCTATCGCGCCGCGCTGATCGAAAACGGCCTGCCGATGAGCGAGCCGTTGCTTGGCGCCTGGTCGGAAGCCTGGGGGCATGAGGCGGTGACGATCCTTTTCGATGACGGGGAGGAAAAGCCGGACGCCGTCTTCTGCGGCAACGACCAGATCGCGCGGGGCGTCATCGATGCTCTGCGCGAGCGTGGCTTGAGCGTTCCCGGCGATGTCGGCGTCATCGGCTTCGACAATTGGGAGATCGTGGCCGAGGCGACCCGCCCGCCGCTGACCTCGGTCGACATGAACCTGACAGCACTCGGCCGCGAGGCCGGGCTGACCCTGCTTTCCCTGGTCGGCGGCAAGTCCGCCGCGCCGGGCATCAGAAAACTGCCGTGCCGGCTGGTGGTGCGGCAGTCCTGCGGCCGCCTGCCCGATGGCTGACAAAGGCGGCTGAAAAACGAAGCGCCGCAATCGGCGGCAAGCCGCGCATCGCGGCCAAATGAGGAGGAGGAGAACATGAGGACTTTGATTGCCAAACTGACCCTGACCAGACTGACGCTGACCAGACTGACGCTGACCAGACTGGCCCTGACCAAATTGACGTTGACGGCTGCCGTTCTGGGTTGCGGCCTGCAATTTGCCGCCGCCGAAACCGCCAACATCTGGGTACGTGCTGACGGCTCGAACTTCATGCCGAGGATCGTCGACGCCTTCAACAAGGCGAACAAGGACCAGGTCAAGCTCGACATCATCCCCAATGCCGAGATCATCCCGAAATATGGCGCGGCCGCAGCCGGCGGCACGGCGCCCGACGCGCTGTCGCTCGACCTGATCTACACGCCCTCCTTCGCCGCCGCCGGCCAGTTGGAGGACATCACCGACTGGGCAAAGTCGCTCCCCTATTTCGCCAGCCTGTCGCCCGCTCATGTGAAGACCGGCACCTACAAGGACCGCATTTACGGCCTGCCCTTCTCGGCCGACGCCTCGGTGCTGATCTGGAACAAGAAGCTGTTCAAGCAGGCAGGCCTCGACCCTGAAAAAGGCCCGGCCAACTGGGCCGAGATCGAAGCCGACGCCGAGAAGGTCAACGCGCTTGGCGGCAACATCAAGGGCTTCTACTTCTCCGGCAATTGCGGCGGCTGCAACATCTTCACATTCACGCCGCTGATCTGGGCCTCGGGCGGCGATATCCTGTCGGAGGACGGCTCAAAGGCGACGCTGGACAGCCCGCAACTGCGCGGCGCCATCGATCTCTACCGCTCGATGGTCAAGAAGGATTTGGTTCCGGCGGGCGCGCAGACCGACACCGGCGCCAATTTCTTCGCCGCCTTCGCCGCCGGCAATATCGGGATCTCGCCCTCCGGCGCCTTCGCCATCGGCGCGCTCAATACGCAATATCCTGATGTCGATTACGGCGTCACCTTCCTGCCAGGCAAGGATGGCAACTGGTCGTCCTTTGCCGGCGGCGACAATTTCGTTGTCACCAAGGGCACCAAGAAGCTCGCCGTGGTGAAGGAGTTCCTGGACTTCGCCTATTCGCTCGAAGGCCAGACGATTCTCGCCAAATACGGCAGCCTGCCGGTGCGCGGCGACATCGCCAAGGACGCGCTGAAGGAGCTCGACCCGCGCTACCAGATTGCCGCCGAGGCGATGGCCAAGGGCAAGACGCCGTATTCGGTGGTGTTCAACGACCTGATCAACTCCGCCAACGGCCCGTGGACGCAGATGATCAACGAGGTGTTCTTCGGCGACGACGTCGATGGCGCGATAGCAAACGCCCAAGAGACCATGCAGTCGATCATCGATCAGGCGCCGCGGAAGTAGGCTGGCCGCCTGCCGGCCGCCCGCCTGTCTCCCTGGGCGGGCGGCCGGAAATTCGCATCACTAACGTCAGGGCCATCGCTTTGAGACAAGNCCGCCCGCCTGTCTCCCTGGGCGGGCGGCCGGAAATTCGCATCACTAACGTCAGGGCCATCGCTTTGAGACAAGACCTCCTCATCCGGCCGCTACGCGGCCACCTTCTCCCCGCTGTTGAGAAGAGGCTGCCGCTATGGCTAGCTCTCTCCTCTCCCCTAGGGGAGAGGTCGGATTGCCCCGAATTGCCCTTTGCAATTCGGTTGGCAATTCCAGTGAGGGGGTACTTGGCCAATGCCCTAACAGCATCGGGCGGCCAGCCATGACCACCATTACCGCAACCACTGCCCGCGTCCGCAAACGCGTCGGCGCCGGGCGCCGGCAATGGATTGGCCTGCTCTATGTCGCGCCGGCCGTGGCGCTGGTCATGCTGTTCTTCGTCATCCCGCTCGGCATGACGGCCTGGATGTCGCTGCACAACTGGCCGCTGATGGGCGAGCACTCCTTCATCGGGCTCGGCAATTACTGGGCAATCCTGCGCGACACCAGGTTCTGGAACGCGCTGAGATTCACCGGGTACTACACGCTGATCGTAACCATCGCGATCTTCGCCGTCGCCTTTCCGCTGGCGATCTTCATCGAGCGGCCGCGCCCGTTCACCAACCTCTACCGCACCATGTTCTTCATGCCGGCGGTGGTCGGCTTTGCCTCGGCGAGCCTTTTGTGGTCGTGGCTGCTCAACGTCGATTCCGGCCTGTTCAGCCCCGCCGCCTACGATCTCGGCCTGATCGACAAGAAGTACAACCTGCTCGCCACCTTCCAACCGGCCTTCTGGTCGATCATCGCCATGGTGGTGTGGAAGGTCGCCGGCTTCACCATGATCATCCTGATGACCGGCCTGCAGTCGATTCCGCAGGACCTGCAAGAGGCCGCCGTCATCGATGGCGCCGGGCCGTTCGCGCGGTTCCGGGCGATCACCTTGCCGCTGATGCGCCGCACCCTGGCGCTGGCGCTGATCCTGTCGGTCGCGGGCTCCATCCTTGCCTTCGACCAATTCTACATCATCCTGCGCGGCGGCCCGCGCAACCAGACGCTGACGGCGGTGTACTGGATCTTCAACCAGTCCTTCGTGTCGTTCAAGCTCGGCTATGGCGCGGCACTCTCGATGGTGCTGCTGGTCATCCTGGTGGCGCTCAGCCTCGTCCAGCTCTGGCTGCTGCGCAAACCCGAGGGGCTCGACTGATGGCGCAGGCGATATCGGGCACAGGCAAGCTTGTCACGCGCTTGGGCAGGCATTCCACCGGCATCGTCGCCTCGGTGCTGTTCGTGGCGCCGATCGTGTGGACGGTGCTGTCGGCCTTCAAGCCGGCGCAGGAGGCGCGCCTGCCGCCGCTGCCGCCCTGGCCGACGACGGGCTTCTCGCTGGAGAACTATCAAACGCTGAACAGTTTCGGCGACGGCCTGTGGGCCTCGGCGCAGAACAGCATCTACGTCTCGGTGATGACGGTCATACTGTCGGTCATCGTCAGCGTACTCGCCGGCTACGGTTTTTCGCGGTTTCGGTTCCCGTTCAAGGACTTGTTCTTCGTCCTCATCCTGTCGACGATCATGATCCCGTTCCAGTCGATCCTGACGCCGATTTTCCTGGTGCTGACCAAGCTTGGCCTGCACAACACGCTGACCGGCCTGGTCGGCGTCTATGTGACGCTGCAGCTGCCGTTCTCGATCTTCATGATGCGCAATGCCTTCGACGCGGTGCCGCGTGAGATCGAGGAGGCCGCGCGCATGGACGGCGCCGGCAACGCCACAATGCTCGTCAAGGTGATGCTGCCGCTGGTCTGGCCTGGTGTCGTCACCATCGCGCTGTTTGCCTTCCTCGGCGCCTGGAACGAATTCCTCGCCGCCCTGGTGCTGATGACCGACCAGTCCAAGTTCACGCTGCCGGTGATGATGACCGCACTTCAGTCCGGCCGCTTTGGCGCCATCGACTGGGGCGCGGTGCAGGCGGGCGTCACCGTGATGATGGTGCCGTGTCTGATCCTGTTCCTGGCTTTGCAGCGCTTCTACATCCGCGGCCTGATGGCCGGGGCCGTCAAGTAATCGACCGAATGGAGAAAGTTCATGACTGCATCGCCATCCGCCAGGCCTGCCAAAGCGTTCCAGCCCAAACTCGCCTTCCGCCCGCTGCCGGTGCCGCAGGTCGACGTGCGCGGCTTCTGGGGCGACCGCGCCGAGGCGGTTGCCACACGCACCGCCGACATCCTTTACGAACGCTGCGTGGCGGCGCGCATGCTGGAGCAGATCGATCCGGACCGCCCCTCGCCGGGCGTCGTCATTCCGTTCCACTCGCCCTCGCCCGACGAGGCGGCCTCCGCCGGCTTCACCGGCTCGACGGTGACCACGCAGATGTTTTGGGATTCCGACCTCGGCAAGACAATCGAGACCGCGGCCTATTCGCTCTACCGGCGCAAGAATCCCGAACTGGAGAAGAAGATCGACGCCGTCATCGACATGTATGGCAGGCTGCAGCAGGAGGACGGCTATCTCTCCAGCTGGTACCAGCGCATCCAGCCGGGCAAGCGCTGGACCAATCTGCGCGACTGCCACGAGCTTTATTGCGCCGGCCACCTCATTGAGGGCGCGGTCGCCTACTACCAGGCGACGGGTAAGCGCAAGCTGCTCGACATCATGTGCCGCTACGCCGATCACATCGCTTCGGTGCTGGGGCCCGAGCCCGGCAAGAAAAAAGGCTATTGCGGCCATGAGGAGATCGAGCTGGCGTTGGTCAAGCTGGCGCGAGTGACGGGCGAACAAAAGTACATGGAACTGGCCAAATACTTCATCGACCAGCGCGGCCAGCAGCCGCACTATTTCGACGAGGAGGCACGCGCCCGTGGCGCCGACCCGAGGGCCTATCATTTCAAGACCTACGAATACAGCCAGTCGCACGTCCCGGTGCGCGAGCAGGACAAGGTCGTCGGCCACGCGGTGCGGGCCATGTATCTTTATTCAGGGATGGCCGACATCGCGACCGAATATGGCGACGACACGCTGCGGGTGGCGCTCGACCGGCTGTGGGACGACCTCACCACCAAAAACCTCTACATCACCGGCGGGCTCGGGCCCTCGGCGCACAATGAGGGCTTCACCAGCGACTACGACCTGCCCAACGAAACCGCCTATGCCGAGACCTGTGCATCTGTCGGGCTGGTGTTCTGGGCGAGCCGCATGCTCGGCATGGGTCCGAACGCCCGCTACGCCGACATGATGGAGCGCGCGCTCTACAACGGCTCGATCTCGGGCCTGTCGCTCGACGGTTCGCTGTTCTTCTACGAGAACCCGCTGGAAAGCCGGGGCAAGCACAACCGCTGGAAATGGCACCGCTGCCCTTGCTGCCCGCCCAATATCGGCCGCATGGTCGCCTCCATCGGCAGTTATTTCTACAGCCTGGCGGACGACGCGCTGGCGGTTCATCTCTATGGCGATTCCACCGCCCGCTTCGACATTGCAGGCACACCGGTGACGCTGGTGCAGGCGAGCCGCTATCCCTGGGATGGTGCCGTCGAGATCACGGTCGAGCCGCAGGCGCCGGTAGAGTTCACGCTGCACCTGCGTGTGCCGGCTTGGAGCTCCAAGGCCAAGCTCGAGATCAATGGCGAGACGGTCGACCTCGAGGATTTGACCAGTGACGGCTACGCCGCGATCCGGCGCCAATGGAACAAGGGCGACCGTGTCAGGCTCGATCTCGAAATGCCGATCGAACGGCTCTATGCCAATCCCGCGGTCCGGCAGGATGCCGGCCGCGTCGCGCTGTCGCGCGGACCGCTGATCTACTGCGTCGAGGCGACCGACAATGACAATCGCCTGCATCGCCTGACCCTGCCGCGCACGGCCGGCATCGAGACGCATGACGAACCGGACTTGCTGGGCGGCGTGGTGACGCTTTCAGCCACGGCGCAAGCCGATGCCGGGGATGGCTGGCAGGACGGCCTTTATCGCTCCGAGCCACCGGCCAAGGTCGAGACCCGCCTGACCGCCATCCCCTATTTCGCCTGGGACAACCGCGAGCCCGGCGAGATGCTGGTCTGGCTGCGCGACGGTTGATGCCGGCGGCAACGCCGTGGGGCGGCCGGTTATGTCCCGCTTGACTGGGCGGCGGCGGACAGCGGCTTTTTCGGCGCCGCTATCGCGGCGCTGCCGTCGATATGCGCCCAGGCCGGCCGCTCGAACAAGAACATGCCGAAGCCGATGCGCTGGACAATGAAGTAAAGCACGACGGGGCTGACGATCGAAACCAGCAGCACCGCCAGGCTGAGCATGCCCGTGTCGGTCAGCAGGCCGCTTGCCAGCGCCGCGCCGCGAAAAAGCGACATCGGGATGGTGAAGGCGACATAGACGACCAGCGAATGTTCACCCAGCCAGCGCAGCCATTCCATGGCGGGAAATTTCGACAGGACACCGCCAAGCACGCAAAGCGCCACGGCACCGGCGACGGCCAGGACGAGATGCAGCGGCGGCCATGCCGCCAGCCCCATCTGCATGCCGACCGGCTGCATGGCATAGCCCGGCGAATAGACCAGCAGGCCATTGACGACAGCCCACAGGACGAGCCCGGCGACAGCCACCGCCGGGCGGGGTTGCGTCCATTCGACGAGCCGAAATGCCAGCGGCGCCATGACGAAGCCGACGTAGAAATAGACGAAATAGGCCGCGAATTGTTCGACCGCGTAGCTGTCGGGATGCGGCGCCCACATCTGCAGGCCGGCCGCGATCGGGATGACGATCCAGGCGGGCACGGCAAACTGCCGCAGCAGTTTCGCCACGAGGCCGAACACCGCCAGCATGTAGATGAACCACAGGACGCCATAGGGCTGGACGACGGCCATTGCGAGGTCGTGCAGCATGCCGGCGGGATCCCGGCTGAAGATGCCGATCTTCAGCCCGATCGAGATGATCGCCCACAGCACGTAGAAATAGAGGTAGTGAACGACGCGCCGGTCGATATAGCGCCGCCACGGCCGGTCGATCACCTGCGACAGGAACAGCCCCGAGATCAGGAAGAATTCCGGCATCCGAAACGGCGTCGCGAAGCCGATGACATAGTGGAGAAAGCCGACGCCACCCGTATACTCGCCGGTGTTGTAGGCCGAGTACATCATGACCACGAGGATGATCGAGAGGCCTTTGGCCGTGTCCACCCACGGCATGCGCATCGGGCTGCTGTTCATGGCGGCGAATCCAAACCGGCCGGCCCGGCTGGCCAGCCATCATCCCGCGATCTAGCACCATCAAGCTTCCCAGATCGTAAACGCGGCTGTTTTTGCGGTGAGGCTGGCAGCGTCCGCGGGCCGCCGTGTTGAAGTCGTTGCAATCATCTGCCTTCAGCGCCGCCCCTCACCTGCCTGCCGGCATCCTCTCCCCGTAAACGGGGCGAGGGACGCCGTTGTCGCCAATTTCGCCAATCGCCGGCGTTGCGGAAACAGCATCGGCCTCGCGGTAGCCCTCTCGCCCCGTTCACGGGGAGAGATGTCCCGCAGGACAGTGAGGGGCAGCGCCGACCGTGACCTCTATGCGCAATGAACGATTACTTTCGGGACTTGGATTTGTTTAAAGCCACCGCCGCGCGTACCAGCGCCTTGAAGGCCTCCTCGTCGACCTCCTCGCCTTTCTGGAAATCGATGGCGCGCCGTGTGTTGCCTTCGAGGCTGGAATTGAACAGGCGCGAGGGATCGGGCAGCGCTGCGCCCTTGGCGAAGGTCAGCTTGACGACGGCCTTGTAGGTCTCGCCGGTGCAGATCATGCCGGCATCCTCCCATACCGGCACGCCGCGCCATTTCCACGTCTCGACCACGTCGGGATCGGCTTGATGAATCAGCGCGCGCAGCCGGGCAAGCATCTCGCCTCGCCAGTCGCCCAATTCCTTGATCCTGCCGTCGATCAGCTCGGAGGGAGATTTGCTGTCCTCGGTGGTCGTCATTGTGGTTCTCCTTCGAACTGAAAAATAGAGCGCTTACATGCGTTCGCCAGGCAAGTGGCTGGCCTGCTTCACCCAGGCGCTGAACTGCGCCTCGTCGAACGCGTCGTCCTCATGAATGTTGAGGTAGCGCGTATCCTGGCTCCTGGATTGGCCTGGCGGCACCGGATCGAGCGACATGCCGCGAAAGAAGGCCACCTTGATGTATCTGGTGAAGCAATGGAAGCTGAGGAACCAGCCTTTCCCCTCGACGCCGTAGAAAGGCGAGTTCCATTTCACCGTTTTGTTCACGCCGGGTACGGCGCGCTCGATGAGCGCGTCGAGCCGCCCGCCCATCTCGCGCTTCCTGCCTGGCATCGCCGCGATATAGGCCTGCACCGGGGCGTCGCCATACCCCTTGGCGATCCGCGGATTGCCGCCGGAAAGCAGCTTCGGCTCAGCCTTGGCCGGGGTCGACTTGGCCATGCGCTTTCCTCCTATCCATTGGCCCGCTGCACGCTGCGTCCCCTGGAAACATAGGGCAGCACGAACATATAGAGGCCGCTGAACAGCATAAGGAAGAGCGGCGGCAGTGGCGAATAAACCACCCAGGCCGGCGGCTGTCCAAACGCCATGGTGACGAAATTGGCGACGACGGTCGCTGTAAAGATGATCGACAGCCAGCGATGCGCTTGCCTGATCCATTTGCTCCAGTTCAATGTTACCTCCCTTGAAAAATGCATGAAACCAGCTGGGCGCTACCAGCGCGCCAGCTGCGTGATCTGGATGAGATTGCCGCAGCCATCGTTGAGCTTGGCGATGGTCGAGCCGGTCACGTCGGTAGGCGCCATGGCAAAGGCACCGCCATTCGCCTTGATGCGCTCATGGTCGCCCTTGATGTCGTCGGTGAAGAGCATCAGCGCCGGCTGGCCCTGCTTGAAGATCGCCTGCTGGTAGGCCTTGGCCGCCGGGTTGTCATTCAGTGCCAGCTGCAATTCGGTCCCTTCGGGCTCTTCGGCCGAGACGACCGTCAGCCAACGGAACGGCCCATTGCTGAAATCGGCTTTTTTGGTGAAGCCCAGCACGCCGGTGTAGAAGGCAAGCGCCTTTTCCTGATCGTCGACATAGATGCTGGTCAGTTTGATCTTCATCGCTTTTTCTCCATGGTTTTGCCGGCGGAGAACCCGCCCTTTGCTATTTCTGCATGGCTTTCAGTTCGAGGCCTCAGTCCGTCCGCGCCAGAAGCTCTTCCAGCTTTTCCAGGAATTGCGGCCAACCCACCTTGGCGCCGCCATAGGCGCGCTTCTGGTCGGGCCGGAAACCGGCCTGCTCCATGCGCAGATGGGTTCCCGTTGGCGTTGGGGTGAGCGTGAAAGTCACCACGCTCCTGAGATCGAACGCTGGATCCTGATGCGCGAGGTTCCAGCTGTAGGACAACCTCTTGTGCGGCTCGACGGCAAGCACCTCGCAGTCCAGCACGCCGCCCCAGTCGGCGCTGATGTTGAAGCGATGGCCGACGGCGGGTTTGAAATCGTTCTTCATCAGCCACTCCTCGATCAGATGCGGTTGCGTCAACGCGCGCCAGAGTTTTTCGGGAGGATGGGAGATTTCCCGCTCGACGACGACAGTGCGGGTCTCCTGGGCACTCTCGTTCACTGGTCCATCCTTCTGAGCAAATCCTCGAGGTCGTCGAACCGGCTTTCCCAGAACCCGGCCATGTGGCGTGTCCAGTCCATCAGCGGCGCCAGCGCGGCAAGCTGGGCGCTGTAATGCGTCTGGCGGCCTTCATGGCGGTCGCGCACCAGCCCGGCCTGCTTCAGCACGCCGAGATGCTTCGACACCGCCGGTTGCGAGACACCGGACTGACTGGTCAGCGCCCCCACCGTCTGCTCTCCCTGGCGGCACAGCCGCTCGAAGATCGCCCGCCGTGTCGGGTCCGCGAGCGTCCTGAAGAGCATGTCATGAGCGTCTGGCATCGCTAATCGATAACCCGTTGGCTATTGGTTAACGTATAACCACAGGGATATGTGTTCGTCAAGTGGAAGATTTGGAGCGTCCTGATACGGTGGTGGCTAGATGGGGACGTGGCTACGCCCGATCTCCCGCGCCACCAGTTCCTGCAATTGCCACAGATTGCGATCGCGGATGCCGCAGGCGTCGAGATGGCGGATGGTCTCGAACAGATACTGCGCGCCCGAGCCCCAATGGCCGACGGCGTTCGCCAGCGTCGCGGCGACCGCTGGCTTGTCCAGTTTGCCGGCATAGCGCGGGTTGGCGGGATCGACGACGAAGCCGAGCGCCAGGCACGGCCCGCTTTCGGTGCTGACCCGCAGCCAACGCGGCACGTTGACGGCGGGCAGGATGGTCATTTCGCGGCGCAGCAGCGCTTCCAGATTGGCGGCTACCGGATCGGCGATCTCGAAAACCATCCCCTGGCACTGACCGCCACGGTCGAGCGCCATCATCAGGCCGGGCTGATCGAGCGTGCCGCGAAAGCGCTGCACCGTGAAGCAGAACGACCGGTGCCAGCCCCGCGCCACCGCCCGCTCACCGCCCCTCACCTCGCCCGCCGGCTTCCACAATAGCGAGCCATAGGCGAACAGCTTCAGCGCCCCGGGCGGCGCCGAGGCCAGGATCTCGTCGCGAAAACGCGCATAGTCGTCATCGGTCATCGGGATCATGCCCGGCACCGGCCCGGCATCCTCCACTGCGCGCAAGGTGCGTGCCACCAGCGCCTCGGTTAGCGCCATCGGCGCCTTTTGTGGCGCTGATTTGCGCGGTGCGGCGGAAATCGGCTTGCTCATTGTCGTGCCTTGGCCATGGCAGCCATGTTGCCGAAGGCGCGGGGATTCTCAAGAGCCAGAGCCGTTCGAGACTTGGAATCCGCATCTGAGCCATCCCGCGCGGCAGCTTGATCGGATTCAACAAGACTCTGGCGACGTTCAGCGTCCCTCACGCCTATGACACCAGCGCCATCGGCACCTTCAGCCCGTCGATCAACGCGTCACGGAACACCGCGATGGGGTCTACGCTGGCGCGAAGCGGCCGTAAGCAAGCGCTTCGGAACGACATTGCCTCATAAGCGTTGTCGGCCGGGAGGAAGTCATGAACGATGCGCCGGCAACGCCCGTCGGCAGGCCGCTTTCGCCAGGCGAGCTGGTCACAGTGATGTCCCATTTCCATCGCGCCGAGATCGCCCGCATGGCGGGCTGGCGCGACCGCCTCGACCGCACCAGCAATTGGGCGATCACCGTTGTCGCGGCGATGCTGTCGGTGTCGCTGTCGACGGCCAGCGCCCATCACGGCGTGCTGCTGTTCGCCATGCTGCTGGTGCTGCTCTTGTTGTGGATCGAGGCGCGTCGCTACCGCTTCTTCGATGTCTACCGCGCCCGCGTGCGCCAGTTCGAGCGCCATTATTTCGCGCAGATCTTCTCGCCGCAGCCCGACTTTGCCTCCGACTGGCTGCTGATCCTCGGTGAGAGCCTGCGCACGCCAAAATTCCTGGTCTCGCAGCGCGTGGCCCTGGCGCGCCGTTTGCGCCGCAACTACCTGCACATGATGCTGATCCTGCTGCTCGCCTGGATCCTCAAACTGTCGACCCCGAGCCTGATCGACCAAGGCGTGCCGGTCGGCTTTGTCGGCACGATGCGCGAGGCTGTCGGCGCCGCGGCGCTCGGCCCCATTGCGGGCGTTGTCATCGTCACCGCGGTTGCCCTCCTCTATGCCGGACTGCTGGCAGCCGCCTTCCTGACAGCGGGCGACGACGGCGAACTCTCCTTCGGCGACGTTCACGTCTGAGCTCGATATTCTGAACTCGATGCCGAGCCAACACCTCGTGACGGATGGCTGCAACGCAAACCCCAGCCGCGCGTTGTGATGGTCAGTCCGCGGCGGCGTCTTGAAGGGACCCATGATCCACCCACTGGCAACAAGGTCGCACGGCCCCGCGGCCGCCCTTTCGCTGGCCACCGCCCTCTCGCTGGCAATTGTCGCCCTCGCCCCGGCGAGCCAGGCGCTGGCCGCGCAGCCTGCCGGCCACGCCTCGGGCATGGGCGGCTCGGCGGAAGGGCTGTTCGTCGCCGAGATCGTGCTCCTGCTTCTGGTCGGCCGTGGCCTTGGCGAGATCTTCCAGCGCTTCGGGCAGCCGGCGATCATGGGCCAGCTGATCGGCGGCATCCTGCTCGGGCCGTCGCTGTTCGGCTGGCTCTGGCCAAGCGCCCAGCATCTGATCTTTTCCACCGATCCGGCGCAGAAAGGCATGATCGATGCCGTCTCGCAGCTTGGCATTCTGCTGCTCCTGCTGCTCACCGGCATGGAGACGGATTTGCGCCTCGTGCGGCGGGTGGGCGCGGCCTGTTTTTCGATCTCGATCACCGGCGTAGTCCTGCCTTTTGCCTGCGGTTTCGCGCTGGCGCGGGTCTTGCCGGATTCGCTTCTGCCCGAGCCGAGCGAGCGCATCGTCGCCGGGCTGTTCCTCGGCACGGCGCTGTCGATCTCCTCGGTGAAAATCGTCGCCATGGTGGTGCGCGAAATGAATTTCATGCGCCGCAATCTCGGCCAGGTCATCGTCTCCTCGGCAATCATCGAGGACACGATCGGCTGGCTGATCATCGCCGTCACTTTCGGCATCGCCACCAATGGCAGCCTGCAGGTGCTGCCGCTCATCACCACGGTGGCCGAAGTGGCGCTGTTCATGGTGTTCTCCTTCACCATCGGCCGCCGTCTGGTCTTCACCCTGATCCGCTGGAGCAACGACTCTTTCCGGAGCGAATACGCCGTCATATCGGTCATTCTCATCATCATGGGCGTGATGGCCCTGATCACCAATCTGATCGGCGTGCACACCGTGCTCGGCGCCTTCGTCGCGGGCATATTGGTCGGGGAATCGCCGATCCTGTCAGATCACATCGAGGGCCAGTTGCGCGGCGTCATCACGGCGCTGTTCATGCCGGTGTTCTTCGGCATGGCCGGCCTGTCCGCGGACCTTACCGTGCTTACCGACCCGACGCTGGCGCTGCTGACGTTGGCGTTGGTGCTGATCGCCAGCATCGGCAAGTTCTCGGGCGCCTTTCTCGGCGGCCGACTGGCCGGCATGTCTCTGAAGGAGTCTACCGCCGTCGGCAGCGCCATGAACGCGCGCGGCTCGACCGAGGTTATCGTCGCTTCGATCGGCCTGTCGATGAACATCCTCTCCCACAATCTATTCACCATGATCGTCACCATGGCCGTCATCACCACGCTGGCCATGCCGCCGATGCTGCGCTGGGCGCTCGGCCGACTGCCGGTCGGCGACACCGAAAAGCAGCGCGTCGACCGCGAACTGCTCGACGAGCGTGGCTTCGTCTCCAAGCTGGAGCGGTTGCTGCTGCTCGTCGACGACAGCCCGGTCGGAAAATTCACCGCCTATCTCGCCGGCCTCGTCGGCGGCGGCAGCGGCATGCCGACCACGCTGCTCCACCTCAAGGATGGCAAACTGCCCGGCCCTGCCCGCGACAAAGGTCCCGAGCGGGCCTCCAAGCAGGTCAAGAGGGGCGCGGCCAGAAGCGCCAGGGCTGTCAGGAAGGCCGAGGATACACCCGTCGACAAGGTCCACCTCACGGCTCGCACCGAGCTTGAAGCCACCACCGAGACGATCGCGGCGGAAGCCCGCAAGGGCTACGGCCTGCTGCTGGTCGGGCTGGACAACGCGCTGGCCGAAGGCACCTTCAGCGGCACGCTGAACGCCATCACCAGCGGCTTCGACGGCCCGCTCTGCCTGGTGCTGAATGGCGCCAACGCTGATGGCAAGATGCCGATGCTGCGCGCCGGCGCGACCATTCTGGTTCCCGTCAACGGCACCGAGGTAGCCCGGCGCGCGGCCGATTTCGCGCTCGCCTTGGCGCGGCCGCACCGGGCGCGCGTAAAAGTCCTTTATGTCTCGCAGGCCCGCAAGGGCAGCCGGCCAAGCTCGGTTTCGCACCGCCGCGAGGAGGCCGTGCTCAAGGATGTCGCCGATCTCGCCGACCGCTATGGCGTCGCCGTCGAAACCGCGATCAGGACGCGCGCCACGCCCGACAAGGCGATCGCCAGGGAGGCCGCCAAGGGCGCCGCCATGGTGGTGATGGGCGTCACGCAACGGCCGGGCGACGAGCTGTTCTTCGGCGACACGGCGAGCGCGGTGCTGGCCGCCGTCGCCTGCCCGGTCGTGCTTCTGGCCAGCGACCGCGTCCGGCGAACCGAAGCCGCCGCCGAGGAGGCGGCAGCCGAGACTGGGGCTTGATGCCTGTCGGCCTTACGGGAATACGCAACTCCCCAGGGGAAGCGCTGCGCACTTTTCCTGGAATTGCGCCTACAGGCCGAGGAATTGCCGTCCGATCATGTAGCCCAGCGCCGCCGCGACGAGCGGAAACAGCGCCGGCGCGACCTTGCCGAAGAAGGAGACGCTTGTGTCCTTGGGCGGCACATAGCGTCCATTGCCAAGATTCTTGGTCATTGCGTACCCCACGCCATCAGCTAATTAGCAGATGCTTATTGACGCATGGCCGCATTAACGGGTTGCAAAGAAATTCGATCGAAAGCCGGCCATTTGAGTGGATGACTGGCGAATGCGGCTTGGCTTGGCCTGGATCTCGGAAGCGAGTTTGCCCGCGGCATCGCGCAGCCGCCGGGGCATCGGTCGTCGAGCAGCCGATCCGGCCGCTGCTTCAGCTCCCGCCAATAGGCCTGGTCGGCGTCAGGCAGGGCATAGCCCGGCGCGACGCTGGCGAAATAGGCCAGCAGGTCGCGAACATAGTCGCGCGTGAAGCGAGGCGCCCAGCGCTCGACCAGCCATCCCTTGCGGCTGACGACCTCCGGGCCCGCCTGCCGCAGGCGCGCCGGAAGCGTGGAACCGCAATCGGTGCCGAGCACGCCCCGTCGCGAACCCTGCAGCCTGGCGGCCATGAAGCCGCCAGCAGGGCCCGGTCCATGGGCAGGATTTGCAGGATGGTCGAATCGAAATCCTTGACCGCGAAGATGCCGCCCGGCTTCAGCACGCGCCTGGCCGCAACAGGGATAGAAGAGCACCCAGCGGCACCACGCAATGCCCCGCGGGAACCGACGCCGCTCTACGCCGGCAAGGACGGCTCGGTGTTGGGTTCCAGCGCCTCTTCCGCCTCATGGTCGTCTGGAAGCACGTCGCCATGCACCGCCAGTGGCCGGCCGATCCAGATGGGATCGACCAGATGGTCGCGCTTGGGATTGCTCGTGTTCGGGTGGATGAGGATGCTCAGGCCGCCATGGTTCAGCATCAGCCATGGAACCAGCGCGCCGAATATCCCGGTCGCGAAGGAGACCTGGTACATGGCCTTGTCGTGCGGCCCGATCTGTCTGTCGTGCCAATTGCCCAGGCGCACGCGGAATCGTTCCGCGATGCGCAGCCGCAGCCATTCGGCCCGCTGCCGCTCGGCCTGCCCGTCGAAATAGACATGCGCGTGATAGCTGGCGATCTCGGCAAGTGGCCGTGGACTGTCTTGGCTCATCTCGATGCCCTCCTCGCGGCATGTCCCACCATTCAGCCCAAGAACGCGGTTTAGGCAAGGTCACCGACTGCCCGCTCGAGCCGCCGGGAAGATCGGCACCGGCCGGACGCGGTTCTCGCCGACCAGGCATGCGGTGACGCCGCTGGCGCCGCGAGGCTTTCGGCCCCGCGCGCTTCGTGTAGTCTGTTCGTCCCCTTGGAAAATGACAAGATGAACACCGCCGAAACCCTGCCCTATCTGTCTTCCCGGCTGCTCGACCGCCTGTCGATCTCGACAGTCGACATGGTCGGCGAGATCGAACGCCAGATATCAGGCCAGCGGCGCGGCGAGGTCTGGTGCGCGCCGAAGGCGGTGGTGCTGCCGGGCGACGACCGCTACATCATGGCGACGCTGGGCGTTGCGTCGACGCCGCCCGTGCTGGCCACGAAATCGCTGGTCGTCAACCCGCGCAATGCCGGGCGCGGATTGCCGACGCTCAATTCGCTGATCACGCTGCTCGACGCCGAGACAGGCCTGCCGCTTGCCCTGGTCGACGGCAATTGGGTGACGGAGAAACGCACGGCCGCCTTGAGCGCCGTCGCCGCCAAGCGCATGGCGCGCGGCGATGCGTCTTCGGTCGCCTTCATCGGCTGCGGGGTGCAAGCGCGTGGACATTTAGAGACATTCGCCGACCTCTTCCCCTTGCGCGAAATCCGCGCCTTTGGCCGCGGCGCCGCCAACCGCGACGCGCTGTGCCAAATGGCGCAATCGCGGGGACTGGAAGCAATCCCATGCGACACGGCAAGGGCCGCCATCGAAGGCGCCGACCTGGTGGTGACGACGGTGACCCTGGTGCCCAAACCCTCGCCCTTCCTCGACGCAAACTGGCTGAAGCCAGGCAGCTTCGCCGTGATGACCGACCAGGCCCTGCCCTGGCTGCCCCAGACAATGCCCCGCTTCGACCGCATCATCGTCGACGATTTGGAGCAGGAGAGAAATATGGCCAAGCCGATGGTCGACCCGACGCTGGTTGCCGGAGATTTGACGGGGCTGGTTTGTGGGGATTTCGCGGGGAGGCAGGGGCCGGGCGAGACGACGGCGTTTGTGTTCCGGGGGCTGGCAGTGGGGGATTTGGCGGTGGCTGCGCTGGCGTATGGCCGCGCCCAAATGGCTGGGGCGGTTGGGGCGTAGGCGGTGCGGGAGAGCGTCCCGTGTGGCTGGATAGGGCGAGCAGTAAGTCCGCTTTTGGTGAGGGGAAAAAACGAAAGCGGACCCTTTAACCTCAAACATCGAATCTCGTTGGGGGCCCCCGGGCATCGTTCTGCGGCATCCATTTTGGCTAATGAGCTGCCCCCACCCGGGCAATTGCCACGAAACCGACGGATTGCATTGCCGCTGCCCCAAGGGGCCAAGCATGCTCGCAATCAAAGTAGTACTAGAGTACGTTCTCAAGCCAAGCTTTTGCCCTTGGAGGTGGGACACCAGCGTATGGAGCGACGGCTCACTGCAATCCTTGCTGCCGACGTGGTCGGATATAGCACGCTCATGGGCGAGGATGAGGTCGGTACGCTTGAACGGCTGAAAAGCTGCCGCCGCGAGTTGATCGACCCTTCGATCAAGGAATTCCGCGGTCGCATGGTCAAACTCATGGGCGACGGGGCACTGGTCGAATTCGCGAGTGTCGTCGATGCAGTCCAGTGCGCCGCAGCGATTCAGCGCCGGATGGCTGCCCGAGACCAGGGCCCCTCCGGCCCACGGCACATCAGGTTTCGTATCGGGGTCAATCTCGGCGACGTCATCGTCGAGGAAAATGACCTATACGGCGATGGCGTAAACATCGCCGCTCGCCTTGAGGCGATGGCCGAGCCAGGCGGAGTCTGCATCTCCGGAACAGCGTTCGATCATGCCGTCCACAAGGTGGACGTCGGCTTTGCCAGTCTTGGCGAGCAGCGCCTCAAGAACATCGCCGATCCGATTCGCGCCTATCGGCTGCTGCTAGATCCCGCTGCCGCGGGCAAGGTCGTGGCCGCGCCACACCGGCCGGGCTCGCGCATCATGGTCCTGGCGAGCGTCGCGGCCTTTGCAATTGCCGTGGTTGCCGGCATTTTTGGCTGGCAGAAGTTGTCGGTGCCATCGCGGCCATCGGTTGCCGTGCTGCCGTTTGCAAACCTCGGTGGCGATCCGGGCCAGGACTATTTCGCTGACGGCATCACCGANCCACAAGGTGGACGTCGGCTTTGCCAGTCTTGGCGAGCAGCGCCTCAAGAACATCGCCGATCCGATTCGCGCGTATCGGCTGTTGCTCGATCCCGCTGCCGCGGGCAAGGTCGTGGCCGCGCCACACTGGCCGCGCTCGCGCATCCTGATCCTGGCGAGCGTCGCGGCCCTGGTAGTTGCCGTGCTTGCCGGCATGTTCGCCTGGCAGAAGTTGTCGTTGCCGTCGCGGCCATCGGTCGCCGTGCTGCCGTTTGCGAACCTAGACGGCGATCAAGGCCAGGACTATTTCGTTAACGGCATAACCGAAGACTTGATCACGGATCTCACCAAGCTTTCCGGTCTGGACGTCATCGCACGCAACTCGGTTTTCGCCTACAAGGACAAGCCTGCGGCGGTGGCAGACGTCGCGCGCGACCTTGGGGTNATCGCACGCAACTCGGTTTTCGCCTACAAGGACAAGCCTGCGGCGGTGGCAGACGTCGCGCGCGACCTTGGGGTCCGCTTTGTCGTCACAGGGAGCGTCCGCCGCACCGGCGATCAGATCCGGCTCAATGCCCAGCTTATCGATGCGGCAACGGGCGATAATCTATGGGCCAACCGGTTCGACCGTGGCATGGCCGGCGTGTTTGCCATCCAGGACGAGATGAGCGGGGAGATCGCCAAGGCCCTTGGCATCCGGGCTTCGGCAGCGGAGAGCGAACGAATGGCGCGTCCGCCGACCGAAAACCTTGAAGCATACGACTTCTATCTTCGTGCAGAGCAGACAGCACGGACCGGTCGGCGCAACGGACTGCGGGAGGCGCTCACGCTCTACGACAAGGCGGAGCAACTCGACCCAGCCTTTGCCGAAGCCTTCGCGGCTGATGCAAGCATGACGGTCTATATCTGGCGCGAATCGTTCAACGACATCATGCAGAGCGCACCGGCCCGCAAGCGCGCCTATGAGAAGGCAAGCCGTGCGCTGCAACTCGACCCAGATCTTTCGTCGCCTTACGCGATTCTTGGTATCATGCAGGTCGTGGATCGCCGCTACGAGGAAGCCATCGCTTCGGTTGAGCGAGCCGTAGCACTTGGCCCCGGCGATGCCGAGACGCAAATAGCCCTGGGATACGTGCAGCTGTTCGCTGGCAATCATGCCGAGGCTGCGGAAGCGGTCGAGACAGCTCTCAGGCTCGATCCCAACCTTTCACCCATCAACCGACAAATTGCCGGTCTGGTCTTTCTCATTCAAGGAAGCAACGACAAGGCGATCGAGGCGCTCGAACGCACCCGCAACGATGCGCCATCAGTCGGAGATTTCACGATCACGCTTGGTGCCGCCTACGCTCGCGCCGGCCGCCTTCAGGATGCCAGGGCGGCGGTCTCCGAGGGAATGGGTGCCATGTCGACACCGGGGTTCGATTCATTGTCCGCATACCGGCTCAACGGTGCCCAGTACCGTAGTCCGCAGGATTTGGCTCTCATCATCGACGCGTTACAGCAGGCGGGCTTGCCCGAATGGCCGTTTGCCTTTACCGGCGACGAGCAGAATCGATTGAAGGGCAAAGAGATCGCCTCGTTGGTGCTGGGCCATACGCTGCAAGGCAAGCTTGAGCCCGGTCTCCAACCAGCCTTCCTGCAGATAGGCAGCGACGGCAAGGCAGCCTTCCGCTCTACGACGCGGCTAGTCACCGAGACTGTTCGTCTGGATGGCGACCTGTTGTGCGAGCTAAGCGAGAATATGTTCGGGCGCCCCGACTGCGGACCTGTCTACAAACGCCGCGACGATGCCGTCAACGGCTATTCCTTTGTCAATTCAAGCAAGGTGTTTCACTTCACTGTAGTCCAGTAGGCGGACTTGGTCTCAGTGATACTTATCGAGCTTCAGGTTGGCGACGACCTTCGGCCAGTTAGCGTCGGCTTTCGGTATTTCTTCATCCGCGCGCGCAGCGAAACTGTCCGCATTGCCGACGTCGTAGACCAGGTAGAGCTTACCGTCGATAATCTTGAACGCTTCCGGATCGACATTAATCGTGACCCCTCCCCCAACGACTTCGCCAGCACAGTAGCCGCCATATTGAGGAGCGTACTTGACCGGCTCGCTCATGAACATTTCCTGGTGTTTCTTGCTGGCGAAATGCCAAGGTGTTCCCAGCCATTCATAAGTGAATTCTTCGGAGCCCTTTACGGCCTTGCCATCAGTGAAGTAAGCAACCGTATCGTAGCCCATGATCGCCACCCCGCCGAAATAGCCAGTGTTTACCGATCCGTCAGCCCAGGCCGATCCCGCGCCGGCGACCGCAGCTGCCGCGACCAGGGCAGCCGCCCCCAAATTCCGAACCAGCCGCGACTTGATCATCGTGCTCATCTGCATCCTCCGTTAATCGTGGATCTCCGCGCACTTCGCCGCATTAGCCTCGCCAAGGATCTTGGCCTGGCAGGTAGCACCATGGCGCTTGAACAGTCGTAATATATCGGTGTTGCCCTTCCAGAATGCGCGCGTTGTCGGCATGTAGCCATGCCCCTCGGGATGGTTCACATCGGCACCTTTCCCAATAAGGAATTCGGCCAATTCCAGGTGGTTTTCCTCGCCAGCCACCAACAACGGCGTAGCGCCCGCCTTATTGACGGCATCGTCGAGCACCGCGCCTTTTTCCAGCAGCAGCTTGGCGATCGGCAGGCTGCCCGAGAAGGCCGCCGCATGAAGGGGGGTAAAGCCGCCCGAGTTACGCGCCATCACGTCGGCGCCCTTGCCCAGCAGGAATTCGGCGATTTCGGGCTGGTTGTCGAGCGCGGCAGCGATGAGGAGGGTTGCCTGGTCGCGCGCCCGGCTGTCGACCTCGGCACCGTTTGCCAGGGCTTGCTCCACGGCGCCCTGGTCGCCTGCGGCGACAGACTCGAACAATTGCTCACCTGCGGCTGGTGTTGTAGCCGCCAATACCAGCATACCCAGTGCCAGCAGTCCGCGCATAACGCCGTGGTAGCATATTAGCTTGGAGTCATACAAGCGCCTTTGGGCTCACTAGGAGGATGCCGACGTGCGATCCAGCCGGGCAGAGCGAACGCGGCCCGAGTGGAAGAGGCGCAGGGCTTTGGCTTCGACTAGGGCCACAGTTTTGGTTTGGCTTGAAAATCCGACTACCGGTCGTGGGCGGCCCCAAGCAAACTTGTCTAGTTCCGCGATTGGACGGCCGGCAACCGCAAACGTAGCCGTTCACTAGGATTCCGCTTTCCGGATGCGGCTACGGTCTGCTCAACGACCGACATTGGGCGCGAAGGTGACATCTATACCTCGCATCCTCTCCCTCACCCACCAGCCAGTCTCGGCAGCAAAAAAATCTCCGCCCCCGGCGGCAGCTTCTTCGCCCACGTGTCCCTGTAAATCACCCCGTCGATCGCCACCGCGATCCCGCGATCGATCCACGGCTCGAAGCCGGGATACTGTTCAGCCAGTTTCCTGAACAGCTCCCTGATATCCTTGGCCTCGACCTCGACCTTGCTCTTGCCGCCGGCGAGCTGGCTCAGCGCACCCCATAGGGTGACTTCGACCATCGCCTGCCCCTATTCCTGATGGAGTATGATGTTATCCGAAAACCGCTTCGCACTTTTCGGCATCATGCTCTTAGCCTTCCCGTTCCGCCTCGATCGCCGCCAGGATGCGCGGCGGCGACATCGGGATGTGGGTCATGCGCACGCCGGCCGCGTTCGACACCGCGTTGGCGATCGCCGCCAGCGGCGGCACGATCGAGGTTTCGCCGACGCCGCGCACGCCATAGGGGTGGTTGGGGTTGGGGATTTCAAGGATCTGCGTGTCGATCATCGGCAGGTCGGAGCACACCGGGATGCGGTAGTCGAGGAAGCCGGCGTTCTGCAGCCGGCCGTCCTTGCCGTAAATATACTCCTCGTTGAGCGCCCAGCCGATGCCTTGCGCGGCCCCGCCCTGGTACTGGCCCTCGACATAGGTCGGGTGCACCGCCTTGCCGGCATCCTGCACCACCGTGTAGCGGATCACCTTGGTCGAACCCGTCTCGGGGTCGACCTCGACGTCGCATATATGAGTGGCGAAAGAGACCCCGGCGCCGTCGGCGACGAGCTCGCTATGGCCGGCGATCGGCCCACCCGTGGTGCCCGATTTGGCCGCGATCTCCTTCAGCGACAGCTTGCCGAGATTGCCGTGCTTCTCGCCCTTGGCGACCGCGTGGCCCTGCTCCCAGATCACGTCGTCGACCGAGATATCCCACATCTGCGCGGCGCGCTCGCGCAGGATCTTGATCGCGTTGCGGGCGGCCGAGATGGTCGCCATCGAGGACGAGAAAGTGCCCCGGCTGCCGTCGGTCATGTCGTTGTAACCGAGGGAAGAGGTGTCGGCGACCACCGCCTTGAGCTGGGAATAGTCGATGCCGAGCTCCTCCGCCGCCACCAGCGACAGCGACGCGCGCGAACCACCCACATCGACGGTACCCACGGCCAGCGACACCGAGCCGTCCATGCCGATGTTCAAGTCCACGCAGGTCTGGCCGCCGAAATTGAACCAGAAGCCGCAGGCCATGCCCCTGCCCTGGTTCTCCTTCAGCGGCGCCTTCATGTGCGCATGGCTCTTCACCGCTTCCAGCGTCGGGCCGATGCCGATCGGGCCGTAGACCGGGCCGTAGGAGGAGCGCGTGCCTTCCTGCGCGGCGTTCCTGATGCGGAACTCGACCGGATCCATGCCGAGCTCCTTGGCGAGTTCATCGACGGCACTTTCCACCGCGAAGGCCGCCATCGGCGCCGAGGGGGCGCGATAGGCGGCGGTCTTCGGCCGGTTGACCAGCACTTCGTAGCCCACCGTCTTGACGTTATCGAGACGATAGCAGGCGAACGCCGTCATGGCGCCGATCTCGGCCCAGGAGCCGGCATAGGGGCCGGCGCTGTAGCGCAGCGTCGCTTCGGCCGCCGTGATGGTGCCGTCCTTGCGCGCGCCGATCTTGACGTCGATCGAGGTGGCGCTGGTCGGGCCCGAGGCGCGGAACACCTCGTCGCGGGTCATCACCAGCTTTACCGGGCGTCCGGCCTTGCGCGACAGAGCGAGCGCCACCGGCTCGGCCCAGACATGGGTCTTGCCACCGAAACCGCCGCCGATCTCGGACGAGGTGACGCGCAGCTTCGAGGCTTCCATGCCGAGCAACTGCGCGCAGTGCTGGCGGTAGACGAAATGGCCTTGCGTGCAGACCCAGAGATCAGCGGTGCCGTCGGAGCTGACATTGGCCACGCAGGCGTGCGGCTCGATATAGCCCTGGTGCGTCTGCTCGGTCTTGAACGAGCGCTCGACGATGAAATCGGCTGCCCCAAAACCCTGATGGACGTCGCCATGGCCGAATTGCGAGCGCTTGGTGACGTTGGACGGCTTGACCGGCTTTTCCTCAAGCCCTTCGGTGAAGATCGTGTCGTTGATCAGCGGCGCGTGGTGCGCCATCGCCTCGTCGACGTCGGTGACATGCGGCAGCACCTCGTAGTCGACCTCGATCAGCTTCAGCGCCTGCCTTGCCGTGCGGGCATCGATTGCCGCCACCGCGGCCACCGCATGGCCGTCATAGAGCGCCTTGGTGCGAGCCATGCAATTGTCGAGGATGTCGTACATGGCGGCATCGCCATCGGTGAGGTCGGGCAGGTCGGCGGCGGTGATCACCGCCTTGACGCCCGCAAGCGCTTCCGCCTTCGAAGTGTCGATCTTGCGGATCTTGGCATGGGCGTGCGGGCTGCGCAGCACGCGGCCGACCAGCTGGCCGGCCATGTTGAAGTCGGCGCCGTAGCGGGCGCGGCCGGTCACCTTGTCGACACCGTCGGGACGGATCGGGCGCGTGCCGACGGATGCGAATTTACGCCCCGAAAAACGCGGATCGAAATTCATCTCAGGCTCCCTTCATAACGATGGCCGCGTCCTGGACGGCGCGCACGATCTTGTCGTAGCCGGTGCAGCGGCAGAGATTGCCGGCCAGCCCGAAGCGGATTTCCTCCTCGGTCGGGTCGGGGTTCTTGGCCAAGAGGTCCTTGGCCGCGATCAGGAAGCCGGGCGTGCAGATGCCGCATTGCAGCGCCGCATGTTCCAGGAACTTCTGTTGCAGCGGGTGCAGCCGGTCGCCATGCGCCATGCCCTCGACGGTCTCGATGCGGCGGCCCTCGGCTTCGGCGCCCAGCACCAGGCACGAACAGACCAGTCGGTCGTCGACGATGACGCTGCAGGCGCCGCAGTCGCCCGTGCCGCAGCCTTCCTTGGCGCCGGTCAGTCCCAGCCGGTCACGCAGCACGTCGAGCAGCGTCTCGTCGGGCTGGCAGAGATATTCGACATTGTCGCCGTTGATCGTGGTTGAAACCGCTACGCCAGCCATCATTTGCCTCCTGCACGTGCATAGGCGGTCATTGCGGCCCGCCTGGCCAGCACGCCCGCAACCTTGCGCCTGAATTCGATTGTGCCTCTCTTGTCGTCGATCGGGCGGCAGGCCCCGGCGCAGACCTTGGCCAGCCGCTCCAGCGCTGCCTCGTCGAGCTTGCGGCCGATCAGGGCCTCGGCCCCTTCTTCCACCAGCAACACGGTCGGCGCCGCGGCGCCGATCGCCACCCGGGCCGCCGTCACGACGCCTGCCTCGTCCAGCGTCAGGTTGACGCCGGCGCTGACCACGGCGATGTCCATCTCGGTGCGCGGAATGAACCTGAGATACGCATCGGCCGAACGCGGCGCAGGCTTGCCGAGCAGGATCGCCTCGATGATCTCGCCCTTGGCGAGCGAGGTCCGGCCCGGCGCGGTCGGCACCGTCTCGACGGCAATGGTGCGCTTGCCCGACGGGCCGACGACCACGGCCTTGGCGCCCGCCGCCACCAGCGCCGGAACGCTGTCGGCCGCCGGCGAGGCGTTGCACAGATTTCCGACAATGGTGCAGCGTCCCTGCACCTGCTTCGAACCGATCAGCTTGGCAGCTTCGACCACGCCGGGCCAAGCCTTCTTCAAGCCGGCGTTCTCGCCGAGCACGGCGCAAGGCACGGCGGCGCCGATGCTGAAGCCATCGGCGGTTTCCCTGATATCGCGCAAGCCTGCGATCGACTTGATGTCGATGATCAGTTCGGGTTCGACAAAGCCGCCCTTCATCCTCACCAGGAGGTCACTGCCACCGGCAAGGATGGCGGCGGGGCCGGCCGATCCGGCCAATTGGCCGACGGCGTCTTCGATTGAAAGCGGACGTATGTAGCGCATCGTCTCCCCTTGGTATCGCGATTTCAGCGACCGTTATAAACAATCGTCTCATAATGACCATCCGTTTCCCGAGCCGAGGCGATTGGGCCAGGTGCGGCAAAATGCGGTCCACTTTACCTGGAACATGGCCGGGAGGCGTCAGTCAGTGGGGCTTGACCGAGCGATGCCGTGCGTCAATCCTTGCCGGCCAAGGGAGGAGTTTCGATGCGACGTCTGTTGGCTGTGCTTTGCGCCGTGATGCTGGCCGCTCCCGCCGGCGCCGCGACGCTCTATTACGGCGCCCGGGTTGGAATGGAGCTTGCCATCGTCAAAAAGTCGGGCGTCGGCTCCACCCACGCAAGCATCCTGGCCAGACACGACAGGCGGAAGGCCCGCCTCTACTGCCGCGAATATGGCCATGATTTCACCGAGGAGTGCATTGATGAGGAAATGAAGGCGCCGCTGCATTTCGAAATCACCGCCAACTGCAAGACCGGCGAGTTCACCACCTTCTACGGCGCCGCCATGCTGTTCCAGGGCCGCAACAAGGGCACCGATGTGACGACCGACTACCGGATCACCGCCGTCGACGAGAAGGTGGTGCTGGATGGCTCGGGCGCCTCGGGCTACGACTATACGCTGGATCAGTTCAAGGCGCTCTGCCCCAACCGCGTGAAATAGACCGGGCGCGAAGCCTGGCCCGCCGAAGCCCCGGACCTTGGACCGTGGCCGGCACGGCCGTTTATCGCTAGCACAGGACCGCAGTGGAGGCGAAAGACCATGACCCTGACCAATCGCGACATTGTCGAACTGACCGAGTGGCGGCGCAAGCTGCACCGGCAGCCGGAAATCTCGAACGAAGAGGAGAAGACGGCGAAAGAGGTCGTCTCCTTCCTCGCCGACACCGGGCCGGACAAGGTGCTGACCGGCCTCGGCGGCCACGGCGTCGCGGCCATCTACGACAGTGGCAAAAACGGACCAACCGTCCTGTTTCGGTCCGAACTCGATGCGCTGCCGATCGAGGAACTGTCCGGCGTGCCGCATGCTTCGCAAGTTCCTGATAAGTCGCATATGTGCGGCCATGACGGACACACCGCTATCCTGGCCGCCCTTGGCCGCCAGTTCGGGCGCGAACGGCCCGCCAGCGGCCGCGTCGTGCTTATGTTCCAGCCGGCCGAGGAAACCGGCAATGGCGCCGCCGGCGTCGTCGCCGATCCGCGCTTTGGCGAGATCGCGCCGGATTTCGCCTTCTCGCTGCACAATCTGCCCGGCGTGCCGTTCGGCGAAGTCAGGCTCAAGTCCGGCGTGGTCAATTGCGCCTCGCGCGGCATGCGCATCGTGCTGGAAGGCAAGACCGCGCATNGCATTCCTCCATGCCCGAGACGGGAACCTCGCCCATGCCGGCGATCTCGGAGTTGATGCCGGCGCTGCCCGCGCTCGGCCGCGCGACTTTCGCCGATGATGATTTCTCCATGGTCACCGTCACCCATGCGCGGATGGGCGAAGCCGTGTTCGGCATCGCGCCCGCCCACGCCGAGGTCTGGGCGACGCTGCGCACCCGCCGCGACGAGCGCATGGCGGACCTCTGCGCCGCCGCCGAAACCCTGGTCAAGGAGATCGCCGGCCGCCACGGCCTCTCCGCCAGCTGGGATTATCACGAAATCTTCGTCGCCAGCGTCAACGCGCCGGATGCGGTGGAGCACCTGCGGCGCGCCCTCGATGAAGAGAGCGTCGCGCATGGCGAGGAAGCCTTGCCGATGCGCGCCTCGGAGGATTTCGGCGTGTTCGGCCACAGCGCCAAGTCGGCGATGTTCTTCCTGGGTGCGGGCGAGCGGCACCCTGCCCTGCACAATCCCGATTATGACTTTCCCGACGACCTGATCCCGATCGGCTCGAAGATATTCATGAGGACGGCGCGCAACCTCCTCGGCTGATCTCAGCGGCACCCGGCCAGCTCTGCCGCGAAGCGCCGTCCCCAATCAACTGGCCAACTGGACTCCTCGAACTGGATATTTCCAACGGGCCGGATTGTGTGGCATCTGTCAGGGCAACGCGAGGAGTTCGAAAATGTACACGCCGCCCGCCTTCCGCGACGACGACAAGGACAGCCTCTTGGCGACGATCCGCGCCGCCCGGCTGGCCAATCTCGTCACCGCCACGGCGGACGGACCGCTCGCCACCCCCCTGCCGCTTTTTCTCGACGAGACCGAGGGCGAGCACGGTGTCATCCACGGCCACCTGGCCAGGGCCAACCCGCAGTGGCGCGTTCCCGCGATCGGCGACGGGCTGGCCATCTTCATGGGCCCGGACGCCTATGTGACGCCGGCCTGGTACGCCACCAAGCAGGAAACCGGAAAGGTCGTGCCGACCTGGAACTACGCCGCTGTCCACGCCTACGGTCCGGTCGAGTTCTTCGAGGATGCGGACAGGCTGCTGGAGGTCGTCACCCGGCTGACCAACCTGCACGAAGGCGCCCGCGCCGCGCCCTGGGCCGTGTCGGACGCGCCAGCGGACTTCATCCAGTCGCAGCTTCGCGGCATTGTCGGCCTGCGCATGCCGGTCGTCAGGCTCGAAGGCAAGCGCAAGATGAGCCAGAACCGCAACGCTTCCGACCGCGCCGGCGTGGCCTCCGGGCTGGCCGCGAGCGAGCGTCCGTCCGACCGCGAGGTCTCCGCCCTCATCCCTTGAGGGCACGACGCCTCACCTTGCCAGCACCAGGTCCGCGTCGTCGAGAACGTAGCGGACATAACGGTAGTCGCGAATGAAGCTGATCCGGCCGTCGCGCCATTCCAGCCACATGAAATGGCTGGGTTTCGCGTCGGCCGGGTCTTCGAACACCGCGATCACCTCGCGGCCCTCGACCCATGCCGGCCGGAGCCACAAGCCGTCGCTCTTGGCGTAAATCGTGAAGAACATGCCGACGTCGGCGGCCCCCGCGCGCGGCTTGTGCGTGGACTGATGGAGCCTCACATCGTCGGCCAGCAGCGCGCGCAAGCCGTCCCAGTCGCGTCGGTTGAACAGATTGACGTAGCGCACGATGGCCGCCGAAGCGACGCGCGCATCGGGGAGCGGATTGGCCTCGGCGTTGATCCGCCGAAGCCGGGCGCGGCCGCGCGCCAGATGCGCCTTCACCGCATCGACCGTGATGCCGAGCAGGGCGGCGATGTCGGCCAGCGGCTCGTCAAGCACATCCCTAAGGATGACCACGCTGCGTTGCGTCACCGGAAGCCCGGCGAAGCGCGACACGGCGGTTTGCACGGCTTGCCTGCGCATCAGCACCTCCACCGGGTCGGCTTCGTCGGCTATCTCGAGCGCCGTCTCGATGGGCTCGGCAGCGCGGATCGCGCGGCTGCGCAACAGGTCAAGCGCGCGGTTGTGGGCGATCCGGAACAGCCAGGGCCTGAGCTTCGGCACCTCACACAACTCCTCCAGGGCAACGACGGCGCGCGCGAACGTGTCCTGCACGACATCCTCGCCGTCGATGACCGAGCCCATCAGGCGCGAACAGTAGCGGTGCAGCTCCGGCCGCAAGGCGGTGGCAAGGGCAAGCAGCCCTTCCTGCCGGTCGCGCTCCACCGCTGGCTTTCCGTCGCTCAAGGACCCGCGCCCTCCATGATCGTCACCCCCGCGTCGCCGCTGAGGCCAAAGATGACGCCCTCGGCATATTGCGGCTCTTCCAGCAGCGAGACCACCCTGTCGCCGAACGCCCGGGGCGGCATCGGCGCGCCGAAGCGGGTGACGAATTGTTGCGGCGTGATGCCCATCGAGCCGGCATAAGCGCCGGCGGCCGCATCGCCGATCCCGGTGTCGAGGATCATCTGCCGCGGCACGATCGCCTGGAAGCGGATGCCGAGGCCTTTCTCCTGCGCCACGCCATTGGCGTATTTGGCCATGAACCAGAGCATCCGCTTGGCGCCGCCATAACCGCCCGACATCTGCGACCCGGTGACGGCCGCACCGCTGGACCCGACCAGCACCCGGCTGCCCGGCCCGAGCGGCAGGTTCAGCGCCGCCTGCAGCCAGTAGAGCCCGGCCTTCACGTCGGTTTCCCAGGCGATGGAGAAATCCTCCCACTTCAACTGGTCCAGCCGCCCCATCCGGGGCGTGGCGCCGGCGTTGAGCACCAGTATGTCAGGGCGGACCTCGCCAAGAATGCGATAGGCGGCGTCCTCGTCCGTGACATCGGCTGCGATGGTGGCGACCCCAAGCCGGGCACCGACCGCCTGCAGCGCCTCGGCGCCACGTGCGACCACGGTCACGCTGGCACCCTGCTCGGCCAGCGTTTCGACCAATCCGAGGCCAAGCCCACGGCTGCCGCCCGTGACCACGATTTTCTTATCCCTGAGGCTCATTTGACCCTGCTCCAGTGTTTCACTGTAGCTAAGACGTTTGAGGGTTGGGAAAAGAGTCAGCGGTTTGCGAGATTTGATGATGTCGTCAGCCAGAAACCAGGTCGACAGTCCGCGCCGCTTCTCGCTATGGATCTTGACGAAAATTCGTGCGCCGGTTTGGACATTGGGGCGCGACATGTGCTCCATGGGCAGGTGACGGAGCGGCGGGGAAGAAGTGAAGCGCGTTTTTCGACTGTTTGCCACGGCGGTCATGGCATCCGCACTGAGCGGCTGCACCAGCGTTTCCTACTACGCGCAATCGCTGGAGGGTCATGTCCGGATCATGGCCGCGCGCCAAGACGTCGGAAAACTGATCCAGGCCCCTTCGACACCCAAGGCATTGCGCGCCAAGTTGACATCGGCAAGCGCCATAAGGCGGTTCGCCACGGATGAGCTGGCACTGCCCGAAAACAACAGCTACCGCAGCTATGTCGACATCCACCGGGACGCCGTGACCTGGGCCGTTTTTGCCGCCCCGCAATTCTCGCTCACGCCCAAGACATGGTGCTTTCCGGTTTTCGGCTGCGTTCCGTACCGGGGTTACTTCGATCGGAAATCCGCGGCCGAAAGCGCCGTCGAACTTCATCGACAGGGGCTCGACGTCTATGTCACCGGCATCACCGCCTATTCCACGCTGGGCTGGTCCAGTGACCCGCTGCTCAGCACCATGCTGCGTCAGGACGACACCTATCTCGCAAGCCTTGTCTTTCATGAACTGGCGCATCAGCGCCTCTATTTGAACGGCGATTCCGCATTCAATGAGGCTTTCGCGGTCGCTGTCGAAACCACCGGCACGAGAAAATGGCTCCGCGCCGCCGGCGACCGCGCCGGATTGCGCCGCTACGAGACCGATCGCAAGCGCAGCGCCGATTTTCTCGCATTGGTGTCGAGAACCCGCGACGAGCTGCGGCAGGTCTATGAAAGCTCCCGCACCCCCGATGAGATGGCAGCGGCCAAGGCAGCCACGCTCGACAGGTTGCGGACGCGCTACCGGCAAATGCGCGACATAAGCTGGGCCGGATACCGGGGATACGACGCCTGGTTCAATGCGCCGATCAACAACGCAAAGCTCGCCGCGACGTCTGTTTACGGCGAACAGGTTCCGGCGTTTATTCGCTTGTTCGATTTATGCTCCGGCGATTATCCAAGGTTCTACGCATCAGTTCGACGGATCGCCGATCTGCACGAACCGGCCCGTGGCGAAGCGCTCAGGGCCGCGACCACCTGCGATTGACTTGAACGGCACGGGTTGCTGCGATGTCGGATTAGGCCCGCGAGCTGACGGCCAGCTTCTAAGGTGAAGTCACCGGGCAAGCCAACGATCCGGCGTCCGCGTCGAGCACGAAACGCCCGCAACGCTCGCCGTCGGACCCATCGATGAAGCTCTCGACATGTGTGAAGCCGAGCTTCGCCAGGATCCGCAACGACGCGACATTGCGCACCGCCGCTTCGGCCGTCACCTGATCGAGCGCCAGGGCCTCGAAGGCGTAGCGAACCACTTCGCGTGCCGCTTCGGACCCCAGCCCCTGCCCCCAATGCGTACGCCCCAGCACAAATCCTAACGCGGCTGTCTTGGCCTCGTTCGCGCCGAAGGACAGGGTTATCGTCCCGATCGCGTCCGACACGCCTGCCTGGTCTATCGACCATTTGATCGCCCGGCCGTCGACCAACCGCTGACGCGCAAGGGCGAGCCATCGCGCGCCCGCGCTCAAGTCGTCGGCAACGGGATCGCCGGCAAGGAAGGCGGATTCGACATCGCTCGCCCGCGCGAACCAGGCCGGAATATCCCGCTCGCCCGGCGCCCGAAGCACGAGCCTTGGTGTGGTGAGCCTGGGAACTGTTTTCATCGAAGGCATTTTCGCCCTGGGGCAGCGCCAATGCAACGGCGCTGAGCCGCGGCGGCTGACCGCCAGGACAGAATTCGACCCCAGGGTACGCCCAACCGTCTTCAGCCTCAGCGCCGGGCGCTTCGATCGGCACTTCAATCACTCCGGGCCACCGGCTGCCGCCGATCTGCGAGTGGCGTGAGATTTGGTGATGCCGCCAGCCCACCACAGGGCGGACCATGGCAACGCGTCGGCGATTCGCGATGAACGGCCGTTGTGGGGCCGTGTATGGACGGCGGCTTTACGGAAGCTGAAGCGGTCGAGCATGCCCAGATAGTTACAATTTAGAGCTTTGCAGCAGCTTTGGTTTCGGCGCTAAAACGGGAAAGGGTCTCGGCCTATTGAGCCCGCAGGCCTGAGGCCAAGAGTGCCTGGAACAGAATAGAGCCTGCCCAGACCAAACCTTGGTTTGGTCGAACGCAAGCCCGGAGCGCAAATGCGGACGAGGGACCGCTGCTCATCCTGCATAAGGATGAGGGCGAACACCCCCAGGTTTCGTTCGTGGCAGAGTTTGACGCATGAGGCGTAGTCAAGTGTCGATTCGTCCACGCAGGCAGGGCCGCCGGTCCCGCCCTGCAAATATAGACACGACCCAAGATCCGTCTCTTGATGCCAGCGATAAAGCTGCCGCGCCCCGGGCGTAAAGCCGGTCGTTCTCTCTTGCTGCGCCTGTCGGGAGAGCAGAGCAAGATTTGCCTCACATTGGGCAAGCTCGCCAATCGCCCTTGTGGCAGCCGCCGACCACGATGCGCCTGCCGCAAACCCCATCGCCGGACACCGGCCGGAACTGTCGCTGGAGATTGCCGCAACGACTGGCACCGCCAAATCCAACGTAAGTCGCAGAAGCCGCAATTGGCGACCTCGGTGCCGAAGCCAATCCTCGTAAGACGATACGGTGTCGCTTGCCATCGACTTCGGATCTATTCGAGGCAGGACAAGTCGATTGTACCACCAGATAGAGGTCGCATCTCGCTCTATCAGCTCGAGAAGGGCGCTCATCGCAGCGACCTCAGGGTTGATGCCCAGCGCAAGTCCGTTCGAGTCGGCAGCCGGCAAAGATGATTGCCCGCCACCGGCATATCCGAGGAAACACAGGCCCGCGGGCACCCAGGCTTGCTCGGTACCGAGCTTGTCGTCACTCAGGATCCAGTCTTCAGGCGCAGATCTGTCCCAGCGGGCCGGTACCATGTTGCGGGACTGTCGACTCCCGGCTTCTCGCTGGTCATATTGCTCTTCGCTGAAAAGCAGCACGTCGGGCGGCTCGACGATCCGCCCCGCGAACGCATTGGCATACGACCGGAGAATTCGCCCCTCGGGAATGATCTGGGCGAAGTAGGTCTCGTCCGCCTCATAAAGGCAGCCCTGCAGCGCCTGCTCGACCGTCGTGCCCCAACCAGACACGAAGTAAGTGCTCTCATCGCCATCCTTGGCAGCGCGAACGCGGCCGGCCGCCACAGTGAGAGGACAGCCGAGCAACGGGTCCGAGATCACCACCGGGCCATAAAGAAGACTTAACCCCACGCAGACCTCGAATGTGCGGATCTTTCGCATTGCGAGCACTTCAGAACGGACTTTGCTAGGTCGTACGTCGGAAGCTCTCGTGTGGCAGTTTACACGCTGCCGTGCGCGATCGCATCATGCAAATGTGCTAAAGTACGTTGGAACGTCCGACCCGAGGTATGGATTGACCCCAAAGCATGGATTGACCGTAAACAAGGGCCCCCTGAAGCGGCGCCTGACTGCGATCGTGGTCGCCGACGTGGTCGGCTATTCGCAACAAATGGCGGAAGACGAGGAAGGCACCTTTACCCGCGTCCGGGCGCTAATGCACGACGAGGTCCCAGGCTACGTTCATCTGCATGACGGCCGCGTTGTAAAGAACACCGGCGACGGTGTCGTAGCGGAGTTCCCCAGCGCGGTCGAAGCGGTCCGGTGTAGCGTGGCTATCCAGGCCTATCTCGCAAGCCCCGAGCGATCGTCGCCCGGTCTGTTGCTTCGAATTGGCATTAATTTCGGCGATATTATCGTCGACGGCGACGGAGACGTGTTCGGCGACGGTGTGAACGTGGCTGCACGCCTCGAACAGGTCGCAGCCCCCGGAGGCATTTGCCTTTCGGCAAAAGTGCATGAGGAGGTCCGCGCAGGATTGCAATTGCCCTTCGAATTTTGCGGTGAGTTTCAGCTTAAGAACATTCCCCGACCCGTAGCCGTCTACTCGCTTATTCGCAGACCCGACCGCCCCGCTCCGCGGATGGGCGCCGAGACTTCGGGCTCGAACACGCCATCGATCCTGGTCCGCCCATTCGTCAGCACCGGCGGCGTGGAACCCTATTTCAGCGAAGGGTTCACAGAAGATGTCATCACCGAGCTAACGCGGTTCACGCAGCTCTCCGTCGCATCGTATCATACCTCGTTGCGGCTCAAGGATGTGGAGCTGCCGAAACTGGTCTCGGATATCGGGCTCGATTTCGAGCTTTCGGGGCGAATCCGGAGGATGGGGAAGCGTATCCGCCTTTCTTGCGAACTGGTTGACGCCACGTCCGGTGGTGACGTTTGGGCCGAGCATTATGACAGCGACGATCAGGACATATTCGATTTGCAGGACGAACTGGTCCGCAAGATCGTGGGCACGGTCATCGGGCGCCTCAAGGCAGCGGGGGCTGAGAAGGCGCGGCGCAAGCCGCCGGCCAACCTGGCGGCCTATGAGTGCGTGCTGCGCGGCAATGCCCTGCCGCTAGGCGACCTCGCGTCCGAAGCGGAAGCCAGGCAATGGTATCAGCGCGCCATCGATCTCGATCCGACCTATGGGCGCGCCTACGCCAAACTGGCTCACTACAAGCAGCTGGAATGGTTTCGCGACATGGGACCTTCCGATGCCCTGCTCGACGAGGCGCATGCAATCGCTAAGAAGGCGGTGGCGCTCTCCGCCAACGATCCGGTTTGCCTCAACATTCTCGGCTGGGTGCTGCTGCACCTGCGAGATTTCGACGTCGCCGCGCAACTCTACGCCCGGGCCCTCTACCTCAATCCGAACGATCCAGAACAGGTTTCCTATCTCGGCACCCTCTACACATTTGGCGGCGAGCCGGATCGCGCCATGCAATGGTTCGAGCGGGCGCAGGTGCTCGATCCCCTCTACGAACCATCCTGGTATTGGCCGTTTCGCGGTATCGCCCATTTCATTGCCGGCCGGCCCGAGCCGGCATTGGTCGCTTTGAGCCGTTCGTCGACGATGCCGGCATGGGTTAGCGCCTATATGGCCGCTTCGAGCTCGGCGCTTGGCCGGAACAGCGACGCAAAGTTGTATTCGGCTCGCGTGGTGGCGGGTACGCCCAGCTTTTCTTGCAGTCGATTCGTGGCCAAGGAGCCCTATCGACTGGAGGAGGATCGGGCCACGGTGCTTAAAGGACTGCTCGCCGCAGGGCTGCCGAACTGAAATTGGAGTTTGCTATCGGCAGCCGAAAAGGACCGCGGACGCAAGCTCTTCATGATAGTGCCGACCCTGCGCGTTTTTGTGGTACGCCCCAGGTAATCCAGCAGGTCCTCTCGCGTGACGACGCCTTCCGGCAGGGCTGGCAGGACTACAGTCAGCTCTCGTTGGCGCGTCGCACACAACTTTCACGTTCGCGTCGACGATTTGTTCCAATTCGTTGCCAACATCAAATTCAGATCTTTTAGTTTCGACACTACGCCATTCTTTAAATCTTTGCCTTCGTAGGCGATATCGGCACCGACAAGATCAACAACAAGGTTTCCAGCACCCGGCGGCGGATCGCGGGTCACTGGCCCGGATTGGCGCGAGATCAACTCCACGAGGAGACCGACCTACCGGTCACGACCGATGTCCGCTCGATCGTTGACGCGGTGTTGAAGGACCACCTTGGACTTTCAAGCCGAGCATTGGCGATGGTCGCTCAAAATGCGTCGGGCCTTCAACCAATTAAAGGCTTGTTTCGGACTTGATGCACCCTTGGCAGAACGCGTAGCGGCGCCGACGTCCGCTTGTGAGCCGTGCCCGATTAACGGCAATCAACCTGCATCCCGAAACAAACCAATTGACGCTGGCAGTTCAGCAGCGCTCGCAAATACCTTCGCAACAGTCCGGTCGGGAAGGCGAAGATGCTCAATTAATACGGCCTTGATTATTGCTCGCAGATCGGTCGTAACGGCAAGATCGGTTCCGCCGCGTAGTTGGCTGGGTGCCAGCCCAGGCCACTGGTTGCCGACTCGGCCTCCGGCAACGGCACCGCCCATTAGGAACGTGACGCTGGCCGTCCCGTGATCGGTTCCGCCGTCTGCGTTGAATGCCACTGCACGGCCGAACTCAGTCACGACCAAGACAACTGTTCTGTTCCAGGCCGTTCCAGACGCTTCGGCGAACGAAACGAGCCCGTCTGCCAGGGCCTTCAATGCTCGCGCCAGACGCTCGCCCTGGCTGATGTGCGTATCGAACCCAGGCAATTCGAGCGTTGCGATCCGAGGACCGCCATCCGTTGCCAGCGCCTGTGCCGCACGGGTTGCGGCGCGAGTGAAACTGGCCGCTTGGCAAAAGCTTCGCTGCGCGAGCGGATCTTCCACACATTTCGATCCGCCCACCTGCGCTTGCTCAGGGGAAAGCAGGGCCAAGTCCAGCAGCGGATTGCCCCACGCCAAATCCGATATGAGATCGATGGATCGGTCGGCCGGGCCGTTCCGCCATGGTTCAGTCTCTAAGGCGAGCGAGGCCAGTCTGGGCCAGCCGGTGAGGCCATCAAAGTCGCTCCCGAACAAAGCAAATTCCGAGGCTGCATGAGATCTCTCCACTCCCGCAATGGCCGTCCCTGGGACGATCAGCAGCTCGCCGGCATTAAAGTAGGGCAGAAGCGGCGCCAGTGCTGGATGGAGCGCAAAAAATCCGTCCAGCTTGATTGTTTTGGTCGCCGACTCCTCATTCACAAGCGCCTGAGCTTCGCGCACCGCTAGCAATTTAGGATCCCCAAACGGAGGGATCGCCGCAACGCAATCGAGTCCGCCCCGGAGAAACACCAGCAGGAGTTTTGGCTCGTATGCCGCCGGTCTAGCCCTTGCCGCGATTGGACGAAGCATGGAGGATAGTAAAATCCCTCGCAGGGCTGTCCTTCGGGTCAGTTGCATTTTGGGTGCTTTGGTGAAGTAGCGTCAGACTTGCCCGCTGCCACGTACGCAACTGTGTCCGCGTCAGGGTAGGTACTATCTGTAAGGTCGCCTGGCGACACTGACCCGCGAACGAGCAAACCAGCCAGAATTGGCGCAGCGAATGAAGTTCCCCAACAGACATTCTGTTGTGGATTATTTGAATCATCCGACAGCCACAAGGACCGCACCTCGACGCCAGGTTCTGCAAACGAAGCCCCGAACGCACTGCCTTGCCACAGTTTGTCGGACCACTTCATGGTCATTGGATCAAATTTACTGTCAGCCGCTGATACACTATATATCGCTCCAGGACTGACCGGCGAAGTATACGGTGCAGAATTTGCCGGCGTGAACCCTTGGGCCCACGACCATCCGTTGCCATTTGCTCGCTCAGCATTTCCTGCCGCCACAACAATTCGGAGTTTCCGATCCGCCATCAAATGGAATAGGTTATCTAACAATGTTATATCGTTGCTGTACCCGCCATTCCTTGCAGCCTCAAGAAAGTTAGCTCCCCAGCTTATGTTTACAACGTCACCAGCTTTGGCGTGATCCAAGACATATCTTATTGCTTTAAGAGGTTGGTCCCACACGCTTACGGTTTCATCATCACCAAATATTTTAATGATATTCAGAGCTACCTTAGGACTAACCCCTGCCAATCCTGTATAGTGCGACGATCCATCTTTAAAAGTCCTTCCTCCAATAATACCTGCGACCATTGTGCCGTGTCCCAGCTCATCATCAACGGCCCCCGTCACGCAACTGCCTTGCGTACAGTCGACCTTTGTCGCCACATTCAGAAGATTTGAATTGACCGCAACCGGGTCAACTCCGCTGTCTAGCACCCACACCTCGGGGCCGTATGTGCTTTCCACCGGTGACCCGACCACACGGCAGACGTTTGCGGGAACGTCCTGGATAGTGGTGGTAGTATCCTTTTTGATTATCCTCGGATTGTTCTTGCATCTAGCTGCGTCAAAGAGAGTAACAGAAAATGGATTTGCAAGTTCAAACCCCTGAGATTCAAGCTCTCTTACTCTTGCTTTTGTAATTTTTAACGTTAAAAAGCTTTTACCTATTTCGGGAAAATCTATGGAAATAACTTCCTTTTTGTCAGTATTTTGAATTTCTGCTTTAAAATCCGCCGAGTTGTTCGCCTTCATAGGCATCTCGCCGTAAGGCGCAACAAATGTCGCGGCGATCTCATTCGCAGGCATCTCGTCTGCCAATGACGATCTCTGAGTGGCAGCCAATGACAAGACGCTCATGACAAAAACGGCGCGGAACTGTAGAACGACCACAGCAAGCCTCCTACGTCTGGGCAAACAGCATGCCCCCAAAAGCAGTGCGCTGTCTATAAGAACATGAATTGGGCGTCGTTCCACATCGAGAGCTATCTTGCGGTAGCTGCGAAACGCGCATACGCTCACAGATGGTCCTGTGTTGAGAAGCATGCGATGCCCAGAGCGAATCTTAGGAAGGGTCGACAAGCGCGGGAAATCGGCGCGGCGATTGTCGAGACCTGGCTCAAACTCCTGCCTACGCCGGCCACCATCTTGTCGGTCGATAGTACGGCTGGAAGCCCTCTGAAGATTACAATAAATCGCCAAATATTCACAGCTGCCGGCCAAAGTATCAACCTTCGCGACAGCGGTGGTAGCACTAAGACCAAACTCAAGGTCGGAACCCCAAGCGCGCTGGGGGACTATAAGCAGCAACTGTCGATATTCCTCGCCGACGGAGCCACTGCTTTTCTAACGGCGGGCGATTTCACGAACGGGTTGGCCTTTTCTGATGTCGGCACCCCCAGTTCTCATTTGAAAGACGAACTTACGGCCGTTTTGAACCAAATCGTCGATGGGGTGACGGTGGAACCTGAGTTCGACGAGGCCGGAAAAATTTACGTCGTGGTACCGCGGATTCCGGGAGACATACTTATCAGGGCCGACCTGCTCGACTACTTGGAGAAATACCATAGATTTGGACAGGGGCGACACTATCATGACGAGCTTGGCGCGGCGGTGCTGTTTGGCTGCAGGTAGCTGGACTTAATCCGCAAGCGCTTTGATAGTCAGGCAGATGCTAGTTCACAGCTATGGATGCAAATCACGCCTGCCAGAACGGCTTTTGAAGTTCCGCCTCGACGGCAGACAAGGTGAGACCGACGTCGTCGATCCGCTGAGGCCCATCTTCCGCAAGTCGCTTCAGCTCCTCGCGATAATACATGCGCTCGCGCCAAACCGCGACCAGGCCGCGCAGGGCGACGAGTCTCGCCCAGACCGATGCCGGTCCAGTCGTCCACGTCGGCGGTTCGCCCCAGAGAGACTGGTAGAATCTTGAGGTGAGAGAAAGCTGCGTGCTCATTTGGCTCGTCCTTTCTTGGTGTTGCTAAAAATCGATGACGCTACTTTGGCGGATGAGCGGACCTGCGTACTAAAGCGCGGCCGAAACTGTTCCGAAAAATTCCGAAACGTCTAATATGGCGGGATGCATCGGGTTCACCTCGCCTTTGGTCCGTTCGTGCTCGACCCTGAGAAGGGGACGCTCCTGCGGCAGGACATACCGATCTCCATTGGGCATCGCGGCATCACGCTGCTCGCCGCGCTTGCGGCCCGGCCCGGCGACATCCTGACCAAGGCCGAGCTGATGGAAGCTGCCTGGCCGGGCCTGGCGGTCGAGGAAAGCAATCTCACCGTCCAGATTGCGACGCTGAGGAAGGCGCTCGGCCCTACCGACCACGGTGGCGATTGGATCGCCACCGTGCCTCGCGTCGGCTATCGCTTCACCGCGCCTGTCGAGCGCGTGGAAGGTTCAGTGCAGCGACCGATCGCGCCATCCGGCAAACCCACCATTGCCGTGCTGCCCTTCGCGAATTTGAGCGGCGATCAGGACCAACAATATCTGAGCGACGGCATCACCGAAGATATCATCACTGAACTGGCTCGATACCGTTCGCTCGTGGTGATCGCGCGCAATTCATCTTTTCAGTTTCGTGGGCCAGCGCCGGACCCCGCAGAAGTCCACCGGCAACTCGGCGCGCGCTACCTCGTCGAGGGCAGCGCGCGACGGCTCGGGGACCGCATCCGAATCACGGCGCAACTGATCGACGGCGCCAGCGGCTTCCATTTGTGGGCTCAACGCTACGACCGAGCGCTCGAGGACATCTTTTCGGTCCAGGAGGAGGTGGCGGCTCTCGTAGCTTCAACTGTCCAAGGCGCCGCCGAGGCAGATGCGACTAGCCGCTCGCGGCGAACCCCGCCGGCCGATTGGGCCGCCTACGACTACTACTTGCAGGGTCGCGCGCACTACCATCAGTATGAAATGGACAAGGGCGAATCCATGTTCGCCCGGAGCGCCGAACTCGATCCGGCTTTTGCTCAAGGTCATGCCTATCTGGCGCAGTGCCTGGTTGCGCGATTCTGGTACGACCGCGATTCTCGTACGCTGCAAAGTGCCTTGCAGTCTGCGCGCACGGCGCTCCTGCTCGACCGGAATGACGGCATCTGCAACCAGAGCATGGGCCTCGTGCTCGTACATATGCGCCAGCATGGGGATGCCGGATTGCATTTCCAGCAGGCCCGTACGCTCAATCCGCACGACGTGAACATTGCCGGAGATTATGCAAGCTGGCTCAACTACGGCGGCCAGGCTCAGCAGTCCTTGGCGGTCCTCGAAAGGGCCATACTGCTCGACCCGTTGCCCCCGGTCTGGTTCTGGGAGGTGAAGGGCAGCGCGCTCTTCCTGCTCGGCCGATATGCTGAGGCCATCGACGCTTATCGGAAGGCCGGCGACCAGTTCTTCATCCATGCCTTTCTTGCGGCGGCCTACGGGCATCTGGGCGAGATGGAAAACGCGCATGTCGCAGTCGAGGCCACACTGAGGCGGCAACCGGACCTCTCACTTGGCTACCTTGCCCACCTTCCCTTCGCAGACCCGCCATCCTTCGAGCTCTTCCTCTCCGGCTTCAGAAAGGCCGGCTTTTTATAGGATTCAGTCGGTCCGAAAAACCCTGGACTTCGAAACACCCGCCGATAGGCTACACAAGGTGTTGCAGTGACCGGTTGAACCCACCGGCGCATTCCTGACGTAGGCAACCAACGTGCGCTTCGCATCACATCTTGCGATTGCCCCCGGTGGCAGCACGGCGGCCCAACCTGCCTGTCCTACACAAAGCTGTCACCTGTATGTCTTGCCGCAACTTATGAGAGCGTTCATTCACCCTTGCAAGGCGTCTCGTAGATGTTCGTATGATCGGCAGCCGCCCACTCAACCTTCTCCAGGGAACGCAGGAACGCACGCGTCGACCGCAGGTTGCATAAAAAATCGATTTTTTCGGGGACGCGCGAAAGAGTTCCAATTGGCTCTTGCCGAAGCCGGCGGCCTCGCTCATCCATGCCGTACAGACACTGGGGCCATGATGACCGAGACCAGCCTTCACCTCGTCGAAGCGTCGATCGACCAATTGCGCCAAGCGCTCGACAACGGCGCCGTCACCAGCGTCGAACTGGTCGCGGCCTATGTCAGGCGGATCGCGTATTTCGACCGGCACGGCATTGCGCTGAACGCCGTACCCGTGCTCAACCCTGAAATGTTCGAGGATGCCGCCGCTTCCGACGAGCGGCGGCGGCAAGGAAAGACGCTCGGCCCGCTCGACGGCATCCCCTACACCGCCAAGGACAGCTACAAGGTCAAGGGCCTGACGGTGGCCGCCGGCTCGCCCGCCTTCGAGCATCTCGTCGCCAATGAGGACGCCTTCACAATCGCCCGGCTGCGCGCCGGCGGCGCGGTGCTGATCGGCCTCACCAACATGCCGCCCATGGCCAATGGCGGCATGCAGCGCGGTGTCTATGGCCGCGCCGAAAGCCCCTACAATGGCGACTATCTGACCGCCGCCTTCGCGTCGGGCTCCTCCAATGGCTCAGGCACCGCGACGGCGGCCAGCTTCTGCGCCTTCGGGCTCGGCGAGGAAACCTGGTCGTCTGGCCGTGCGCCGGCCACCAACAACGCGCTGGTCGCCTACACGCCCTCGCGCGGCGTCATTTCCGTGCGCGGCAACTGGCCCTTGGTGCCGACCATGGATGTAGTGGTGCCGCACACGCGCAGCGTGCCCGACATGCTGGAACTGCTCGACGTCATCGTCGCCGACGATCCGGAAACGCGAGGCGATTTCTGGCGCGCCCAGCCTTGGGTGGCGCTGCCGAAAAGCTCCGGGAGGCGGCCACGACGTTATACCGACCTGACGCTTGCGGGGTCGCTGAAAGGCAAGCGGCTCGGCGTACCCAGAATGTATATCGGCCGCGACGCAGAAATAGATCGCCCGATCGAAACCCGCGCCTCGGTACTTGCCCTCTGGAAACAGGCGGCCGCGGATCTGCGGCGGCTCGGCGCCGAAGTGGTCGAGGTCGACTTTCCCGTCGTCTCCAACTATGAGCGCGACCGCCCAGGGGCGCGGACCATGGTCGAGCGCGGCCTGGTGCCGCAGGACTTCGCCGACCGCGAAATCTGGGATCTCTGCATCTGGGGCTGGGACGATTTCCTGCGCGCCAACGCCGACCCTGCTCTGCCCGATCTCGCCTCGGTCGACGGCTCAAAAATCTTTCCGCGGCCGCCGGGCACGCTGCCCGACCGCTATGAAGGCGGCTTCGATCTGGCGGAGTATGTCGAGCGGGCAAAGCTCGGCGTCGCGCCCTTGGCCGACATCCCGACGATCGCAGACGGAATCAAGGGACTTGAAGCAACAAGGCGCATCGACTTCGAGGACTGGCTGGACGCACAAGGCCTCGATGCCGTGGTGCTGCCGGCCGCCGCCGATGTCGGCCCGGCCGACGCCGACGTCAACGAGGCGTCAGCCGATCTGGCCTGGCGTAACGGCACCTGGGTCGCCAACGGCAATCTGGTGTGGCGCCATTTCGGCATCCCGACCGTCACCGTGCCCATGGGCACAATGGCCGACATCGGCATGCCGGTCGGCCTCACCTTCGCCGGCAAGGCCCATGACGATGAAAGGCTGCTGCGCATGGCCGGCGATTTCGAGTGCGCCACGCAGCGCCGCGCCCGGCCGCCGCGCACGCCTGAATTGCCCGATGATGTCTTTCCGGATCGCCCCAGCCAAGCCGGCAACGGCAAGACGCCGGCGCCAACCATCAAGCTTGCGGCGGAGACGCGCGATGAAGGCGACCAGCATGAGATCGCCATCACGATCGAAATGGTTGGCGAGATAACTGAAACGGCCAGCATCAAGGTCCATGTCAACGGGGAGCCCGTTGACATGCGGCGAAGCGGCACGCGGTTCACTGGGCGCGCGCTCGTCCCTGCCGCCGAGCATCGGCGCCTGCACAGCGTCTGGCGCGGCCCGTATGGTTCGATCGTGACTGCTGTCTTGCGGCTTCAGGATGGGCGCACCGCGGGCGCCTATGCGGTTGCCGGTGGGATTGGATGATCATGCGCTGTACGGGCCGCCTCACCATGCGCGCCCAGCGACAAACGCAACCGACCAGACCACGGAATCCAGCCATGATCAAAGTCAAGCAACTCGCCCATGTCTGCATCTTCGCCAACGACCTGGAAGAAACACGGCGCTTCTACCGCGATGTCCTTGGCATGGACATCCAGTTCAATTTCCTGCGCGATGGCGCGGTTTTCGGTTTCTACCTCAATTGCGGCGGCCGCAGCCATGTCGAGGTCTTCCAGAAGGATGGAGCCCGGTTCAGCGAGACGGACCAGATCAACCATTTCTGCCTCGAGGTCGAGAACATCGACGCCGCGATCGCGCACATCACGTCCATGGGCGTGGGTATCACCGCCAAAAAACACGCCTGCGACGACACCTATCAGGCCTGGCTGCGCGACCCCAACGGGGTGAAGATCGAACTGTTCGAATACACCGGCAAAAGCGCGCAATTCACGGGCGGCGATCGCGTCGCGGACTGGTAGGCTAGTCGCGCGCGGCCCACAGCAAACCGCGCTCCATGATTAGCGCCATTTCCGGCACCGCGAACTCATCCGCCGTATGGCCAAGGGAACTGTAAAAAACCTTGCCCGCGCCATAGCGGCGCTTCCAGACGACCGGCATGACGACGCCGTCGATCCCGGGAAAATGCGCGTCAGTGAAGGTGGTGGTCGCCAGCACCTCGTTGCCTGGGTCGACATGCATGTAATATTGCTCCGACCGGTAGGCGAAATCGCTGATGCCTTTCGTGACCGGATCGTCCGGCCGGGTGATGACGACATGGTAGTCGATGATGTTGCCGGGATGCGCGACCCACTGGCCGCCGGTCATGAACTGGTAGTCGGGCTCCGCCCGAAAACTGTCGCCCATCGTGCCGTGAAAGCCGCCGAGCCCGCTTCCCAGGCGAACCGCCTGCGTCAGGTTGTTCAGCTCGGCCTTTTCGATCGTCGACATGGTGATGACCGGCACGATGAGATCGAATGAAGCAAGGTTCGGATCGGCGAACATCACTGTCCCCTCGCCGAGCGTGACCGCGAAGCCGTTGCGCTTCAGCATGTCGCGGATGACATTAGCACTGCGCTCTGGCGTGTGGCCTTCCCAGCCTCCCCAGGCAATCAGGGCTTTCCTGGACATGCGGCAACCTCCCTCGATCCACTAGACCGACGACCGCTCGCCGCACGGGTCAGCGCCAGCCGAGCGCCGGCGCGACATGGGTGAGGATCGCCTCGATGACATGGGCGTTGTAGTCGACGCCGAGCTGGTTGGGAACCGTGAGCAAAAGCGTGTCGGCCTCGGCGATCGCCTCGTCCTGCGCCAATTCCTTGATCAGCACGTCCGGCTCGGCGGCGTAGCTGCGGCCGAAGATCGCCCTGGTATTTTCCTCGATGAAGCCGATCTGGTCGCGGCTCTCATTGCCGCGCCCGAAATAGGCGCGGTCGCGGTCGTCGACCAGCGCGAAGATGCTGCGGCTGACGGACACGCGCGGCTCGCGCTTGTGCCCGGCCGCCTTCCAGGCTTCGCGATAGATGCGGATCTGCTCGGCCTGCTGGACATGGAACGGCTTGCCGCTCTCGTCGAATTTCAACGTCGAGCTCTGCAGATTCATGCCGAGCTTCGCCGCCCATTCAGAGGTGGCGTTGGTCGCCGCCCCCCACCAGATGCGCTCGCGCAAGCCCTCCGAATGCGGCTCGAGCCTGAGCAAGCCGGGTGGGTTGGGGAACATCGGCCGTGGATTGGGCTGGGCGAAGCCTTCGCCGCGCAACGTATCGAGGAACACCTCGGCGTGATGCCGCGCCATGTCGGCATCGCTTTTGCCTTCCTGCGGCACATAGCCGAAATAGCGCCAGCCATCGATCACCTGCTCGGGCGAGCCGCGGCTGATGCCGAGCTGCAGCCGGCCGCCAGCGATGATGTCGGCCGCACCCGCATCCTCGGCCATGTAGAGCGGATTCTCGTAGCGCATGTCGATGACGGCCGTGCCGATCTCGATGCGGCTGGTCTTGGCGCCGACGGCCGCCAGCAACGGGAATGGCGAGGCGAGCTGGCGGGCGAAGTGATGCACGCGGAAATAGGCCCCGTCCGCGCCGAGCTGCTCGGCGGCGACGGCGAGATCGATCGATTGCAGCAGCGCGTCGGATGCCGAACGCACCTGCGATTGCGAAGAGGGCGACCAGTGCCCGAATGACAGGAAACCAATTTTTTTCATGGTCCTGAAGTATATGCGGGCGGCACATGCTTCAATGGCGAAAGGACAGGGTTACACACCGTCGCCCTCTCGATGCCAAGTTCGCAACATCAAAGCACCAGAGGGTCGACCGCCGTGGAGGATGGGATGCTCAGGGGAACCCGCATCGTCGAGATCGAGGCGCTGGGACCGGCGCCCTTCGCTGGCATGCTTTTCGCCGATCTCGGCGCCGATGTCATTGTCGTCCACCGCATGCAGGCGGCCGTCCCGGGCGCGCCCCAGCGCTCGCTGCTCGATCGCGGCAAGCGCTCGATCGCGCTCGACCTGAAGAATGCAGACGACGTGGCCGTGCTGATGCGCGTCGTCGCCACCGCCGACGGGTTGATCGAGGGGTTTCGGCCCGGCGTCATGGAGCGTCTCGGGCTCGGCCCGGAGGCCTGCCTCGCGGCCAACCCGCGCCTGGTCTACGGCCGCATGACCGGCTGGGGCCAGCACGGACCGCTGGCCGGCGCCGCCGGCCACGACATGAATTATATCGGCCTGTCCGGCGCGCTCTGGTACGCCTCAGTGCCGGGGGAGCCGCCCATGGCGCCACCGACGCTGGTCGGCGACATAGGCGGCGGCGCGCTCTATCTGGCGATCGGCATGCTGGCCGGCATCATGAACGCGCGCGCGAGCGGTGAAGGCAGCGTGGTCGACGCGGCGATCGTCGACGGCTCCGCCCATATGATGAACCTGCTGATGTCGCTCGCACAATCCGGCGCACTGGCCGCCGAACGCGGCCAAAGCCTTCTCGACGGACCGCATTGGTGCCGCGTCTACCGGACATCGGATGGCGGCTTTATCAGCGTCCAGTGCGTCGAGCCTAAATTCTACGCACTCTTCCTAGACAGGCTCGGCTTGACCGCCGATCCGCTATTCGCCAGGCAATTCGATCGCGATCTCTGGCAGAAGCTCAGTAATCGGCTAGCGACGATCTTTGCCGCAAAACCGCGCGACGAATGGGCGACGCTGTTCGAAGGCTCCGACGCCTGCGTCTCCCCGGTGCTCAGTCCGCAAGAAGCGGCACTGCATCCGCACATGGCCGCGCGCAGGTCGTGGCTGACGGTGGACGGCGTCCTGCAGGCGGCGGCCGCGCCGCGCTTTTCCGGATGGGAACAAAAGACACCGGCCAAAAGCCCGATGCGCGGCGAACATGATGCCGAAATCCGTGCAGGCTTGCCGAGTTGAGACGAGGTCCATGGCGGTTCGGTCGATCGTAAAATTCCCCAATCCCCTCCTTCGCGCCGTAGCCGAACCCGTGGAGCTGTTCGACGGCGATCTGCAGGCGTTGGCCAGCGACCTTGTCGACACCATGCGCGCGGCTCCCGGAATCGGTATCACCGCCCCGCATATCGGCATCTTGAAACGCCTGGTCGTCATCCAGCTCCCTTCCGCGGCTAAACCGGGAATCTATGTAAATCCGTCCGTCATCCAGGCCTCGACCGAAATGATCCGTCATGAGGAAGGCAGCGTTTCGATGCCCGGTGTCACCGAGGACATCGAGCGGCACGCCCGTATCCGCGTTCGCTATCAGGATCTGGACGGCAATGAGCGGTTCGAGGACGCCGAGGGCCTGCTGGCGGTTTGCCATCAGCATGAGATCGATCAACTCGAGGGGCTGTTCTGGACACACAGGCTGACCCGCCTCAAGCGCGACCGGCTGATCAAGCGCTATAGTAAGCTGATGCGAACCTCGTAGACACCACGCAAGCGTGGACGAACGGCATTGGACTGGCAACGGTCTTGGGCGGATTGCGACGTTGCGCCGGGCGCGTGGCCGCGCCGGCGGACCGTGTCACGTTCGCAACGTGCTGACCTGATCGCGGACGAAACGTCTGCCGGTCATTTTCCGCAGTGGTGATCGTTGATCTTGTTTATCGCAAAACCGTCCGGACCAGTCCGGTGGTAGGAGCAGGCTCCGGCGGCCGTTGTGAACAACTGCTGGTCGTAGTAGCGCGGGCCGCCGAAGAGGAAGTCGATGAGATCGTCATTGGCGGGAACGTAGCGCTCCTGTTCTTCCTGGTGACGACGGTGCTTGGCCCCCGCGAATGCCGAGGAGGACATGCCNCGTAGCGCTCCTGTTCTTCCTGGTGACGACGGTGCTTGGCCCCCGCGAATGCCGAGGAGGACATGCCGAAGCCTATCGCGAAAGCAAGAGCGCAGATCGCCAACCGTTTCGTCGTCATCGCAAACACCCTTCTGTTCGGGATTCGATCTTACATCGAAAATCGCCAGATGACGAAAAGTTCCTGAACAAGGGCCTTGCTCCGGCCGATGCACCGGCGACGATCTCGGACCGCAGGCGCCCTCACCTGAATATCGCCACGCCCTCAGTCCGTCTGGATCCAGACGGATTTGGTCTCCAGATACTCGTGCAGATGCTCGATGCCGCCCTCGCGACCATGGCCGGACATCTTCATCCCGCCGAAAGGCACGGCCGGATCGATGGCATGGTACATGTTGACCCAGACCGAGCCGGCCTTGATGCGGCGGGCTAGCTTGTGCGCGGTGCCGAGGTGGGTGGTGAAGACGCCGGCCGCAAGTCCGTAAGGCGTCGCGTTGGCGCGCGCCACGGCCTCGTCCAGCGTGTCGAACGGCATCGCCGAAATAACGGGTCCGAAAATCTCCTCCCGCGCGATGGTCATGGTGTCCGACACAGCGCCGAAAACGGTCGGCGCGATGAAGTTGCCGCCATCATAGAGTTCGCCTGTCAGCCGCGCGCCTCCGGCGACCAGTTGGGCGCCTTCGTCGCTGCCGGCCTTGATGTAGCCTTCCACCTTGCCGGCCTGCCTGGCATTGATGAGCGGCCCGATTTCGGTCTCCGCCTCGATGCCGTGGCCGATGCGCAGTTTTGCGGCGAACTTCGCCAACCGGCGCACGAATTCGTCATGGATCTCACGCGCCACGAACAGGCGCGAGCCGGCGATGCAGATTTGGCCCGAATGCACGAACACCGCCATCGCCGCGATTGGGACGGCCTTGTCGATGTCGGCGTCGCGGCAGACAATGACCGGTGACTTGCCGCCGAGCTCAAGCGAGACGCGCTTGAGGTTGGTGACGGCAGCCCGCGCGATCGCCTGACCTGTCAGCGTCGAGCCGGTGAAGACGATCTTGTTGACGGTGGGATGTTCGGCGAGCCGCGCGCCCGCTTCGGCCCCGGTTCCCGTGACGATGTTGACGACGCCGTCGGGCACGCCGGCTTCCTGCATCAGCCCGGCGATCAGCAGCGGCGTCAGCGATGCCTCCTCGGACGGTTTCAGCACGATGGTGCAGCCCGTGGCGAGCGCCGGCGCGATCTTCCAGATTGAAGCCGCGGTCGGCGCATTCCAGGGAATGATCGCGCCAACGACGCCAACCGGTTCGCGCCTTGTGAAGGTGACGATCTCGCCGGGGATCGAATTGTCGATCGCCTCGCCATGCAGCGCCGTCGCCATGCCGGCATAGAAGCGCAGCATGCCGATGACGCGGCGCCGATTGGCCAGCGTACGCGTGATCGGCAGTCCCATGTCGAGCGTGTCGGAAACGCTGAGCTCTTCCCAATGTGTCTCGAACAGGTCGGCGATCCTGAGCAGCACGCATTGCCGCTCATAGGGCGAGAATTTCGACCAGGGCCCTTCGAAAGCCGTGCGCGCTGCCGCGACCGTTGCATCGACATCGGCGGCTCCGCCACGCGGCACCGTCGCCAGCACCTCGCCGGTCGCCGGGTTCAGCGCCTGCATCACCTCGCCGGACCGCGCGGCGGCCCACTTGCCGCCAATGAACATCGGCCGGAATTCGCCACGGTAGAGCGATGCGGCCTTCGCCCTCGGGTCGAAATTCACCGCCATCCCTTCCTCCTCGCGAATCCCCGTGACTATTACTCCCGGCGCGGGCGACCTCAACAAGGAAAGCTGAAGGGCGTTCGGATAATCGACTGCTAGCGTCGGCGCCCGTGTTCACCAGAAAGGCGCAACAACAGGTCCGCGTCCGCTGACACAGCAAACCGTACGGGTTCAAAGATGCCTAGCCCCCGCCGCCCGGCGTGCGTTCCGACAGGAATCGCGTCAGCGCGCCGGGCCTCCCGTTGCGGATCTCGGCGTCGTTCCGGCGCGCGATCGCGGCGCGCACGAGCTTGGCGCCGAGATAGCGGAACGGTTCCGGCGGCATCGTCTTGCGCCGATCGAGCCCCACCAGTCCACTGCCGCTCCAGCGATCCTTCCGTTCCAGAACAAGGCTGGCGAGGACGCGGCCGCCGATTGGGGTCTGGGCAATGCCGGTCCCGTTGTAGCCCATGCCAAAGACAATGTTGGGATGCCCCTTCAAGTGATCGAAGACGGGGACATGCTCCGGCACGCAGTCGATCGGGCCCGCCCAGTCATAGTCGATCGGCACCCCTCGCAGTTCGGGGTAGACGCGGCCCAGTTCGCGGATATTGTCCCGTCCGTGTTCGGGGCTGCGGTTGAAGCTTTGGCCGAAATTGCCCGCATAGGCGATGTTGCCGCTGCCGCGGCCGAAGACCACCCGGCCTTTCGGGGTGCGCTGGTAATAGAGGACCTGGCGCTGCGAGTCGCAGATGGAGGCTCCGTCGCGCCAGCCGATCCTGTCGAGCAAGTCAGGGATTTCCGCGGTCGCGACCACCTGGCTCGCGACCACATAGAGATGCCGTCGCAGTTCTGGCAGCGCCGACAGCCAGGCATTGGCCGCCAGCACGACCTTTTCGGCCCGCACCTCGCCCTGCGCGGTCCGGACCAGGCAGGTCCTGCCGGGCACGATTTCGGTGACGGGACTGCGCTCATGGACGGCCACGCCGCGAGCGATCGCCAGATCGCGCAGGCCTGTGGCCAGCTTGGCTGGATGTACGGTTCCGGCATTCTGCTCGACAACGCCGGCATAGGATGCGGAAGACCCGGTGCGCTGCTTGATCTCCTCGCCGGTCAGCTGCCGAAAGCGGTTGGCCCCGGCTGCCTCGGTCATCGCGACAGCGCGGTTCCAGGCTCCCTCCTGGGCAGTGGAACTGGCCGTCCATAGCCAGCCGTCGAGACGAAGATCCATATCGATCGTGCCGTCGCGCTGAAGTTTCTCCAACTCTGCGATGGCATCGACGCTATCGGCGCAAAGTGCCCGCCCCTCCTCCTCGCCGACGACGGCGCTGATCTGATCGAGCTCGGCGAACCAGGAATGCACCTGTCCACCATTGCGCCCCGAAGCGCCGGAGCCGCACTGATCGGCCTCGAGCACCGTGACCCGGGTTTCGGGAGCCAGATCGCGGATCCGCAACGCCGTCCACAGCCCGGTATAGCCGCCGCCGACGATCACCACGTCGACCTGCTCGCCGCCGACCAAGGGTTGCGTCGCCGGAGAAGCGGCGATGTCCTGCAGCCAGAACGACCGATCGGCTGTCGTCGCGACCGCCGGCTGTCTCATCCGTAATGTGGCCATGTCAGACCCTCGTCTCGCGATTGATCACGTCGGCGTATTTCAGCGGCAGCCAGTCCGGGATAGGGCGCGGTTCCTGCGGGAAGCCGCCGAGATGCGTGCAGGTTCTGCTGGCATCGAGGGAGGCTTTTCGCATGGCATCGTCGGCGTCGAGACCCGCGAGGCAGAACGCGGTGATGAAGGTGGCGATAAAGCTGTCTCCCGCACCACACGTGTCCACGACGGAGGTCGGCGACGCCTCGGCATGGCGAACGCCTTGGCTGTCGCGGAAATAGGCGCCGCGGCTGCCGCAGGTGAGCACGACCTGGCGCGCCCCGGCCGACCGCAGCGCGGCCATAAGGGGCTCGACCGGCACGCTCGGCTCGTCTGGACCGGACGCGAAGACCAGAGGCACGCCCTCCAGCGGCAAGGCCAGATGCGCGGTCGAGACGTCGAGACTGAACGGCACGCGCTCGCCAACCAGGCGGCGCACGAGATCCTTGTTGGCGTTGGTGCCCAGATGCACCCAGTCGGCTTTCGATATGACCTGCCAGTCGCGCGGCGCGGGCATGTAGTTCTCGCCGACGCCGAAGGATTCGAACAGGAAAGTACGGTCGCCCGACTGGTCGCGCAGCAAGGTCACCGCCGTATCGCCGGAGATCATCTCGACATCGTTGCGGGACAGCCCGGCGGTCTCGATCTCGCGGAGCGTTATCTCGCCTTCAGGATCATCGCCAACGGCGCCGAAATAGCGTGCGCTCCAGCCATCGCGGCGCCATTGAACGGCAACGTTGAGGGCGTTCCCGCCCACGGTCAGGAGGTCCTTGTTGAGATAGACGTCGAGGCAGTTGTCACCGACGGCGACCAGATTGGGCGATGCTCTTCCGGTCATGCTGCTGTCGGCGCCCGCGTCAGGTGGGGCTCGATGGCCTTCAGATTGCGTGTCCACGCCGCGACCGGGTCGAGCGCATAGGAGCCGTTTCCGAACGGCTCGAAGGTCAGTTTCCCCCGATAGCCCGACGCGGCGAGGTGGTCGAGATATTGGCCGATCGGAAGCTTGCCGTCGCCCCAGACAAGATGCCCCGCAGGCAGCCCGTCGACGATCTGGACATGCGCGAGGCGCGGCCCGAACAGCCTGACATAGTCGGCCACCGCATCGCCGGCCGTGGCCATGCCGACCGTGTCCAGGACCACGTCCATGGTGTCGGCGCCGATCTGGTCGAGCATTTCGCGCAGGCCCGCCGCGTTGGTGACAACGTTGGTTTCGACGCGTTGCAGCGGCTCGAGCAGGCAGCGCACGCCGAGCGAGGACGCATGGGCGGCGATCTCCGCAAGCGACTGGGCCGACCGTGCCCACGCCTCTCGCGGCGGGTCGTGTTCATATCCACGCCCGGACGTCAGGAACAAATATCGGGCGCCCAGTTCGGCGCATATGTCCGCCGCGCGGCAGAACCGCTTGACGCTGTCGCGGCGGTATTCGCCGTCACCCGACGCGATGTTGATCGGATAGATCACCTGCTCGGGCGTGAAGCACCAGACCGTCAGGCCGTTCTGCGCAAGTATCTCGCGAACCGATCGAACATGCTCGTCGGTCGCATGAAACAGGTCGAGATGCGGCGCGATGCCCCAAAGCTCGATCTCCTTGAAGCCGAAGCCGCGAAGGATCTCCGCAACGCGCTCGAACGCGTAATGCTGGAAGGCGAAGTTGGCCCCAATCAGCTGGTCGACCTTGAATTGCGGCATTGATGTCCTTCCCGGTGATTTATTTGCCGATGCCTTCGGAGAGGCCGCGGATGAAGTACCGCTGTGCGGCGAAGAAAAGCAGGACGATCGGCAGAGCCGAGATCGTCATCGCGGCGAAGACGACGCCGTAATTGGTGCCGTTCTTGGACATCAGCGAGGTGAGGCCGACGGGCAGCGTCTGAACTGCCGATCCGTTGGTGAAGACCATCGCGAACAGATACTCGTTCCAGGCAAACAGAACGTGGAGAATGATGCAGGAGATGATGATCGGCTGGCACAGCGGCAGGATGATGCGCCAGAAGATCTGCCCCTCGCTGGCGCCGTCGATGCGGGCCGCCTCGTCGAGATCCCTCGGCAGCCCAAGCATGTAGGCGCGGATCAGGAAGGTGCTGAACGGAATCCGGAACGCCGTGTAGAGAATGATCAGCGCCCAGTAGGTGTTGTAGAGGCCGATCGCCTGCAGCATCCGCACCAGCGGGATCAGCGCCACTGTCGGACTGAGCATGAGGCCGCCAAGGACCAGGCCGACGACAAGCGGCTTGCCGGGCATTGGCGTTCGCGTCAGCCCGTAGGCGGTCCAGGCACTGATCAGCACCGTGCAGATCGCTGAAGCGACGGTCACCAGCAGGCTCGAGACCAGATAGTCGCGGACGCCCCGGTTCCAGGCCTGCACATAATTGCCCCAGGTCCACCGCGACGGCAGCGCGAACGGGTCGCCGAAGATCTGCCCATTGTCCTTGAAGCCGTTGAGCGCCATCCAGACCAGCGGATAAAGCACGACGATGCCGAGACAGATCAGGAACGAGTACAGAAAGGCTTTCGCAAGAGCGCTCCCGAAGGTCGGGCGCGCGGTCCGCCCGCTGGCCGCCATCACCGTCACAGCTCGACCCTCCGGCGCCTGGTGTACCAAAGCTGGGCCGCTCCGGTGATCATGGTCACGGCGAAGATCACGGCGGCGATCGCGGCGCCGTAGCCGAAATTGTTCTGGATGAAGCCCTGCTGGTAAAGCCACGTGCCAAGCACCTGGCTGCGGTTGTTGGGCCCGCCGGCGGTCATGACCATGACCTCGTTGAACACCTGGAACGCGCCGGTGATGGTGACGATGATCATCAGGCCGGTCATCTCGCGGGTCAGCGGCAGCGTCACGCTCCACAGCCTGCGTAGCGGCCCGGCTCCGTCCATTACGGCGGCATCATAGAGATCGCGCGGAATCTTCTGGATCGCGATCGCGAACAGGAGCGTCGAATAGCCGAAGCCCTGCCACTGGCTCATCGCGATGATCGCGTAGATCGCCGTGTGCTCGCCGCCGAGCCAGGGTTGGATGAGTTGTTCCAGACCAATGCGCCTGAGCCCGGCGTTCAAGAGCCCGATATCGGGCTGGTAGATGAAATAGAACAGCAGGCCGGTCACGGTGATCGAGATCGCGGAAGGAATGAAATAAATCGCCCGCCAGAAACGCCTTTGCCGCTCGCTGCCCAGCCCCTCGATCAGCGCCGCCAGCACGAAGGCGCCGCCGACCTGGAAGATGATGGAGATCAACGCGTAGAGCGTGTTGTTCCACAACGCCACCCAGACGACCGGGTCGTGCAGCAGCCGCTCATAATTGGCGAGGCCGATATTCGTGGTCTCGCCTGTAAAAATATCCTCGTCGGTGGTGCTGACGATAAAGTTGTCGACGATCGGGTAATACACGAACCAGCCGACCAGGATCACGGCGACGGCGACCCACCGGAGCGAGCCCCAGTGGCGGAGCCGGCGGCCGGCTTTCGCCGCCGGCTCGCCGCTGGCGTTGCTCAAGGCAGCGCCTTCCATTCTGGCCAGACCGGGATTCGCCATTGGCCTATTTCGATGCCGCGGCCGCCTGCTTGACCTGCTCCATGACCTGTTCCGGCGTCATCGAGCCACCGGTGAGGGCCTGGAGGCTGGACAGCCAGGCTGAAGCCACGCGCGGCGGGTTCACCGTGTCCAGCCACGGCATCAGGTAGGAGGCGGAGGCGATATCCTTGAGGCCGGCCACGACGGAAGGGTTCATGTTGGCTTCCGACGCCCCGCCGATGGTCGCGCTAGGCTGCCCGTAGGGCGGAGCCGAGAGCACTTGGCCATTCTGCTTGGACGTAACGAATTTCATGAAGTCGATCGCCAGCGGGATGTTGCTGGAGGCGGAACTGATCATGTAGCCTTCCGGCGCGCCTTCGATCGCTTTCGCGTCGCCCTTTGCGCCGTTCGGCACAGGCAGGGTGAAGAAGCCCAGATCGGAGACTTTCAAAGCGGAATCCGCCGACGCGCTCTGATCGAACTCGATGATCTCCTGGTAGTACATGGCCGATTTCGTGTTGCTGAAGGTCTGGATGGCCGACGAATATGAGGTGCCGTTCACCGAGGCGCCGCCATCCGTGCAACTGTCGATGAGCTGCTTGTATTGGGTGAGCGCGGCGACATAGCCCGGGTCGCTATACTCCGCCGTGCCCGGGTCGAAATCCTTCTCGAGTACCGCCTGCGGGACGTCGTAGGCGAGCAGCTGCCCCACATAGTGGATTGCCGGCCAGGCTTCCTTGTTGCCGAAAGAGATCGGCGTCATGCCCGATTTCCGGATCGTCTCGCAGGACGACAGGAGCTCCTCGAAGGTCTTGGGCGCGCTCAGGCCGAGCTTGGAGAAAGCCTGCTTGTTGTAGCCCATGAATTTTGCGTCGAGATAGAGCGGAATGCCGTAGTATTCGCCGTTGTACATGAAGGCCTGAACGGCCGCCGGTGTCAGTGTCTTGCCCCACTCGGTATCGGGTCCGATGACCGGGGTCAGGTCGACGGCGCGATGGCCGCGCACGAAGTTTCCGCCCCAGCTGCCGGTCCAGGAAAAGTAGATGTCCGGGAGCGAGTTCGACGCGACAAGCGTTTTGGTCTTGTCCTTGACGCTGTCGTCGCTTTCCTGGATGAGTTCGACTTTCACGCCGGGATGAAGCTTCTCATAATCCTGGGCGACGCCGACGAAGTAGGGCGCCAGCTGCTGCGCGCCGAACTTCGTCAGGACCGACAGCGTTCCCTGGTAATCGACCTTCGCGTTCGGATCGGCCTGGACCGCCTCGGCGCCGACACCTGGTCCCATTGTCAGGCCCAGTGCCGATGCCGCTGCCAGCGCGGCGATTGCCGCCTGTGTTGAATATTTCATGATCAGTTCCCTTCTTCGTTTTTGTGAGGTGAGGTGATCAGTATTCGACGCGCTTGTAGTAGCGGCGCGTCGTCAGCGGGTGATTGCGCAACACTTCCAGATGCGCGCTTACGCGTTCCAGCAACGTCGCAAGCACGATCGGCGAGATGAGCTTGCGAACAGCAGGCGAGATACCGGGCAGTTCGACCGACGCGGCATCGAGAACGTGCACCTTGTCGGTGTATCGCTTGATGAAATTTTCGACGCGATCACCCAGCGGACGGCTGGCATCTTCCCCCTTGAAGAGGAATACGCTCACACCCGGTTCGACCAGCTCCAGCGTGCCGTGGAAGAAGTCGGCGGCATGGACCGGTCTGGTCCTGATCCACTGCATCTCTTCCAGAATGCACATGCCGTAATAATAGGCTTGCGGCCAGACGGAGCCGGCGCCGGTGAAGATGTGATAGGTTTCGTTCTTGATCGTGTCGGCGAGTTTTGCCGCGCTGTCTTCGTAGGCCGCCTTTGCCCCAACCAGCAGTTCAGGCAGTCTCTTGAGCTCGGCCACCGTGGCGTCGAAGTCCTCGTACTCGCCGCGCTCGTCCAGCAGTGCCAGCACAATCAGCAGCGACTGCAGATAAAAGGATTCCGAAGAGGTGTCGTCCTCCGCGAAGTTCGTGAAGGTGAAATCGGCTTCCCTGGCAAGTGGCGTGTCGGAATGGCCGGTGAGCGAGAGCGTGCGCACGCCTTTCTGCTTCAGGAAGGAAAGCAGCTGCACGCTTTCCCTGGTCGTGCCCGACAGCGAGGGAATGACCACGAGCGACTTCCGGTCCAGCCCGGCCGGCGGATCAAGCACGACCTGCGCCGGATATTCTCCCCGCACCGGAAAGTTCGTACGGCGCTCGGCCAGCTCGATCGCCGGAAGGGTCAGAAGCTGCACGCCGCCGGTCCCCATGAAATAGAGCCGCTCGACGCCCTCGCCGAGCAGCCGGTGCAGGAGCGCCCTCGCCTCCTCGGCGAAGGAGACGGCTCCGCTCTGGATCTTGATGAAGCGGTCTTTGTCAAAGTTGAGCATGCAGGTCTTCCTCGTATTTTCGCTGCGGCAGGGCGTCCGTTCGTTGCAGGTGCGCCGCCGGTAGGTCGCCACGGCCATCATCGATCCGGCTGATTGTGAGATCGATCTCACATATTTAACGCACGCATTGCAGAGGTTGGCAAGTCCCCTCGTCGGACGAATTCGCGGAAGAGCCTATTTGGATCGAGCGATCAGCGCCCGTGCAGCCGCGAGACCGAGCCGCGAACGATGAGACGGGTCGGGAAGCGCGTGTGGCGCGGGGCCAGCTTCTTGCCGGCCAGGCGGTCGAGCAGCATTTTGGCGGCAAGCGGCCCTATTTCGGCTGTCGGCTGTGCAATGACGGTGATCTGGGGATCGGTGAAGGTGGCGAGGTTGAAATCGTCGAAGCCGACCAGCGAAACATCATGCGGGATTGACAATCCCATCGAGCGCAGGCCGAGCAACGCGCCTTGGGTCATAAGGCTGTCCACGGTGAACAAGGCGGTTGGGCGATCGCGGCGGCTGAACAGTCGAATGGTGGCGTCGACAGCATGTTCCACGGTCGAGCGTGACACGCTGACCAGCGACGGGTCGAGGGCAATGCCATGCGCCGCAAGCGAATTCTGGTAACCGGCAAGGCGTTCCTGCGCGGTGAAGATGCGCGATTCGTCCCGCAACAGGCCGATGCGCTCGTGGCCATTGGCAACCAGGTAGTCCACGGCCTCGCGCGCACCGCCTTCATTGTCGACGACGACGCTGTCGCAGTCCACTTCCTTGACGACACGGTCGATCAGCACGACCGGCGTGCCCTCACGGGCGAGTTGCACGATATGCTCGCTGTCCGTCGCCGAGGTCGGCGCAAGAATGAAGCCACGGATGCTGAGCGCACGCAGGCTTTCGAGCAGTTCCTTTTCCTGGTCGACATTCTCTTCGCTGCTGGCGATCAGAAGATTGTGGCGGTGCCTGCGCAGTTCCGCCTCGATATCATGGGCAATGCGCGCGAAGAACGGGTTCTGGATGTCGCCGGGAATGAAGCCGACGATCGGCAGCTGCCCGCTGCGCAGGGCCTGCGCCACGAGGTTGGCGCGATAGCCCAGTCGCTCGGCGGCTTCCAGCACGCGCAGCGCCGTCCCGTCGCCAACGTAACCATAACTGTTGAGCGCCCGCGCCGCCGTGGCGCGCGAAACGTTGGCCGCGGCGGCCACGTCTTTCAGGGTGATCCCTTTCTGCGTCACGATCATTGTGCTCCCGGGACGGTAATATCCCGCTTGGCGAACCCGCGGGCGAACTTGCCCGTACGCTATTGGTAAATAACAATAATGGTGGGCCGGAGGGTGTGCGATTGAACCCGAAAACAACGAACGAGAGTGATTGCTGACTCGAAATACCAATTTAGCCTGAGCTGGCCAAGGACTCTCTTTGCGAAAAAATGGAGCGGTTTGCGGACTGTCCGTTTTGGCGATGACGAGACTTGAAAGCGGACCGATGCGTCCAGCGTATCGCGAACTGCTTTGCGCCAACAGAGTTGATAGTCGCCTGTCAGCGACTTCAGGTCTTGCGGGGATAGCGCGTCTTGATTTGCCGGTCGCTCGCGTGGGTGTGGCTGGTACAACCACCATCGGCCCGGTTGATGGCGAGGGCATTATCTAGGCGCCCCCGCCACTCGGAAGAACAGTGACCGACGCCGCCAGTTACCTCACGTTGCTTAGTTGGAATTCGTCGCTTAGCGCGCGCTCGTTGGGATCGATCGGACCCAAATTCTTCACGATTCGGAAGCGACCGCTTTGTGCCTGTGCGATATACATGTTCATGCGAACGTGGTGCTGGCCAGGGACCATTTCGGCCGGGCCACCCGGCCCCTCGCTGAGCTTGGCGTGATCGAGCGCCCGGATAACCGCGTCGCGCTCGACCGTGCCGGCTTCGTTCACCGCAGCTTCCCACATCTTGATCGCCCGGTAGTGGCCGGTGCATCCGCTGCCTGCCGTCAACATCGCGCTGCTGGGGAATCGGTCCCGGTAGCGACGCAGGAGCGCTCGGCCAAATGGGTCGTCGAGCTCCTGATAATAGTCGAGGCAGCTGTAGAAGCCCTCGATCTGCTCCGACGGCACCAGGTTGAAGAAGTTCTCGTCGAAGTAGGTGCAGATGATCTTGCCGCCGCGCTTGCCGAAACCGGCCTTGTGCAATTTGTCTAGGAACGGCGTCAGGCCCGGCGGAACGATGGTGTTGAAAACCACCTCGGCGCCACTCGCCATGATGTGCTGCACTGTTCGCTGGAAATCGACGGTGTCGAGCGGAAAATACTCCTCACCGACGATCTCGCCGCCATTGGCTCGCACTACCCAACTCGCGGCCTTGTTCAGCAAATGCGGCCAGATGTAGTCCGCGGACGGCAGGTAGAATTTCTTCGCCCCGGTGCTCTTCATCAGCCATGGGATCAATAGCTCGACCTGCTGCGCCGGGACGGGGCCGGTGCAGAAGATCAGGGGATCGTTTTCCTGCCCCTCATATTGCTCGGTATAGATATAGAGCGTCCTGCCGCGCGAGACCGCTTCGCTCTTGATGGCCAGGCGGGTCGAGCTGTAGATGCCGCCGACGACCAAATCGACTTTGTCGATGTCTATCAGTTTCGCGGTCCTTTCCTTGGCGACACTTTCGCTGGTCTCGCCGTCCTCGACGACGAGCTTCACCGGCCGGCCCAGCAGGCCGCCTTTGGCATTGATGTCGTCGACGAGCATGGTCGTCAGGTTTGCGTTGGCGATGCCCATGAAGGACAACGGGCCGGTAAGTTCGGCGATGAGGCCGATCTTGATGGGTTTCAAATCCATTTCATTTCTCCGATCTTGGGGGTTTCGTGGGGCGCGCCGCTGCAGGCAGCAGTCGGCGCGCAGCGCATGTCAGGCCTCATAGTGACCGAGCAGCAGTGCCGCCTGCGGCTTGCCGACGTGGCCGGCTTCCTGCAGAATCGCCGGCACTTCGGGATCCGACACGAAATTCCTCCAGCCCTCGGCGTCCCAGTCGAAGATCGCCCAGACGCGGTCCGGCTCGCTGGGGTCACGAAACACGGTTGCGCCGTTCGAACCGTGCAACCGGCGCTTGTCGGCGCCCTTGGTCGAAAAGATACGGATGAAGCGGTCGACGTCCGCCACCTTGGTCGTTGCGAGAAGCATTTGGTTTTCCTCCTGTCGGTCGCGGCCACCATTGGCCCGTCGACAGGATCACGATGCGCGCCTCGGAGCAGGCGCACATGGGGTGTATTCCCTATGCCTGCATTTCCCCCGGTCGGATAAGGCCGTGCTCGACCGCATAGAGCGTGGCTCCGGCGCGGGTGGTCACGCCGATCTTGGAATAGACGCTCTGGATATGGTGATCCGCGGTCTTGGGCGAGATATCGAGCTTGCGTGCCGCCTCCTTCGCCGTGAGTCCGGCAGCGATCAAACGCAGCACCTCGATCTCACGCGGCGTCATTCCGGCCAGCGACCGGGGCGACGCCCGGCGCGACGGCTGGCCCGCGAAGGACAGCACGGCCTCGGCGGCGGCGGCGCAGATACAGCCCTCTCGAACAGCGGCGTTCAGCTGCGTTGCCGCCGCCTCGCTGGACAACGCCTTGCGGTGCGGACGTTCCTCTCGCGAGGTCTGGAAGGCTTCGGCAGCAGCCAGGATCCGTGCCGCCGGGGACAGGTCGGAGCCGCCAACCTTGCGGTGATAGCCCGAGCCATCCAGGCGTTCGTGATGGCGGAGCACGAGCGCGGCCATAACATCGCCCTCGCGGCCGAACGAGGCCAGCGCACGTTCGCCGTAATAGGCGTGCAACTGCGCCGCGTCGCGCTCGCGGACCGACAGCGGACCGTTGCGCATCCAAGTCGCCACCGGCACCACGAGTTCGCCAATGTCATGAATGCAACCGCACCAGCGCAGCGCACGGACGTCAGGGGCGGGCAAGCCGATACGTCTCCCTGCACCCTCCGCCAGTTCCGACACCATCCTCGAATGGCCTTGCGTAAAGGGCATGCGCATATCGATCATGTCGGCAATGGCCAGGAACGCCTCGTCGCAGGCTGCCTCGTCCAGCATCACCGGCGGATCGGGCTCTAGCGCCAAAATGGTCTCGCGGTCGACCGTCGCCCTGATGCCCTCCATCAGCGCCGGCGCGTTGTCCGAGACGAGTCGGGCCAGATCCGCTTCGTATGGGCCGTCAGCGCGGCTGGCGATGGCCTCGGCCATCCCTTCGATACCGACCGCATCGCATAATGCGATAGCATCCTGCGCCAATGTGATGAGCCGCACGGCTGGCAGTACATCCTCGCCGCTCAGCCCACGCGGTAGGCCCTTGCCGTCCCAACGTTCGTAAATTTGACCGAGATTGCGCGGGATCTCGTCCGACAGGCCGAGCCGCTCGCCTATCCGCTGCGCGACCTCGCAATGAGCTGTGAGGACCGGGCGCGCCACCGCGAGCGCCTGCGACATCGCGGTCTCGATCGCCCTCGCCTGCGCGTCCGGTTCGAGGTCATAGTAGAACCGCTTGAAGGCCTGCACGAAGACCCTCCCCAGTTCCGCACGATTGCCCATGTCTAGACCCACAAGATCCTGGCGGAGCGCGATTTCGTCGCCGAAGGTGGCCGACAGAAGGTCGGTGTCCGCATTGCAGCCGACATAGCGCAGCATCGACTGGTGGTAGGCATTGCGCCGATCCTGCTCGGAAACTCCCGCAAGATCGGCGATCCGCATTGCAAGTACGCAGGACTTGAGCGCGAAGTCGCGAGAATGGCCGGTGGCAAGGTCCGACGCATAGGCGAGGACCATCATGAAGTCCGCCCGGCGGATCGAGACGTTTGTCATCCCCCACCTCCCAGTCAGTCCATGCTAGCCCCGTGTGCCGTCAAGACCTAGCGGAAAATCTCAAGCGGGCTTAGATCCTGCAAGAAACAGAGGGTCCTGTTTGGGGCCATGTATGGACGGCTCTCCGTTGGCAAGGGATTTGTGAGCTTTTGCAGTTGCTGGTTGGTGCGGCCATGTATCCGACCTGTAGGTGCGGCCTTTCATGTGCCGCTGGCCATAATGCCATTCGCGCCTTTCAGGTCCCGATCGAAAGCTCGCACTCATAGTGCACGGCCCCAGTGGGTTTTCCTGATCCGGCGGGTTCAACCGGCTTTGTGCATTAGCTCCTGTCCGCCCTTTCCAACCTCGTTGGCGATCCCGCGCCTTGTTTCGTTCTATGCGATGACCGGCTCCCTGTAGCGCTCGCCGCCGGTCATCAATGCCCAGACCATGCGGGCTGTCTTGTTAGCCAGCGCAACCGCCGCCCCCAAGCTTCTTCACTATTTTCACGACCATTGCCTCCGAGACACCGGCACCGTCGGGTGCTGGCGGGCAGCGCTGCGCTGAAACAGGCGCGGCCACTCGGCCGATGCGCGTCCCGGGATATTCTTAGTTCCTAATGGAACAAAGAGTGCCACGTCAGATTTGAAAAGGTCCGCTGGCTTTGGAGCCGCAGATGGCTGGCTCTCCGCCAGGGCCGGCCGGCTGGGCTGCGCCCGGCATGGCGCAGGGCCGAACGAGACAGGATTACACCCATGAAACGTCTGCCGCATATTCTGCTCAGCTTGGGCGCCACGATGATCTCCACTTCCCTGCTGGGTGCTGAACAATGGGAGGGGTTTGGGATCAAGCATCTGGGATTCGTATTCGACGTTCCGCCGGGGTTCGTGCTTGCCCAGCGCTCCGATCAAGGAGCAGCCTTTGAGGGCAAAAACAAAGCATTTCTTGCGATCTGGGGGGCGCAACTCGGCAAGGCAAGCTTTCGCACCGAGATCGAGCATCGCATTGCCGTGAACGAGAACGACGGCTGGAAGGTGACCTACAAGCGAGTGACCCCGCAATGGGCCAGCTATTCAGGACTGAAGGACGGTCAGATCCTGTATGTCCGGGCTATCAAGATCTGCGGGGACAGAGCGGCATTGTTTACGGTCAACTATGCTCGCAACGAGAAGGTCCCTTATGATCCGCTTATCGTTCGCATGGTCAAATCACTGAAGGTCCAGGGCTGCTAGGCAGCCGGTGGCCGGCGCCGGCTTCCAGCCACCGCGGGTGCCAGCTTCTGTGGCTCGCCCCCGCGGGGCTCCTAGGCAGAGGCGCGCGCTGATACGCCCCCGAGAAGCTCTTGAAGCTCCCCCTTGGGCAGTGGCCTGGACAGCAGAAAGCCTTGGAGCTGGTCACAGCCGAGCTTGCGCAGGTAATCGCACTGGCTTTCGGTCTCCACTCCTTCGGCAGTGGTGCTAAGTCCGGTCGCGCGGGCTAGGTTGATAATCGCCTGAACGATGGCCTCGTCACCGTTGGAGCGACCAAAGCCCTGCACGAAGCTTCGGTCGATCTTGATCCTGTCGACTTGCAGCGTCTGCAGTCTTCCCAAGGAGGAGAATCCGGTGCCGAAATCGTCGAGTGCAAAGCGCACTCCGATGCTGCGCAGAGCCTCGATGTTGTTTCGACATTCGCTCCGTCGCTCCGACAGAGCGCTTTCGGTAACTTCGATTTCGAGCCGCCGCGGATCCATGTGCGTCTCCAACAAGATACTGGTCACTCGCATGGCGAAACTGGGGTTGTTCAGCTGCAAGGCCGACACATTCACAGCCAAGGTCTCGATGGGCCAATCCACCGCGTCAAGGCACGCCTGCCTGAGCACCAGTTCGCCAAGCTTTTCGATCAACCCTGCTTCCTCGGACAGCGGTATGAACAAGTCCGGTGCAACCCAGCCCCGCTCCGGATCAGACCAGCGGGCCAGCGCTTCGACACCCGTCATCCTGTTTGTGTCGGCGGCGTATAGCGGCTGATAGTGGACCTGGATCTGGCCGCTCGCATCGAGCGCGTTGCGCAGGTCCTGTTCCATGCCCTTGCGGCTGGCCAGCGTCAGATCCATCTCGTGCCCAAAGAAGGCGTAGCTGCTGCGGCCCCCCGCTTTGGCATGATAGAGCGCCACGTCGGCTTTCCGCACCAACTCGACCGTGTCCAACCCGTCCTTGGGTGCAACCGCTACGCCGACACTTACGCCGACAAATACTTGTACCCCGGCGACCTCGAACGGCCGACGGGCAGACTCGATCAAATGCTCGCATAGTGCCTTGACGTCATTCTCGCCGCCAACCGAACGTCGGATGATGATGAATTCATCGCCACCAAGACGCGCCACCGTGTCCGCATCAGTCGTCAGCCGTCTTAGCCGGTCCGCGAACTCCCTGAGCAGCTCGTCACCCGCCGGATGGCCAAAACTGTCATTAACCTGCTTGAAGCGGTCGAGGTCGAGGTAAAGTATCGCGAGCTGCTCGTCCGTCGACGGCAGGCGCGCCAGTGCATCTGCCAGACGCTCGTTGAACTGACCGCGATTGGGCAGCGCTGTAAGCAGATCGTTGTGAGCGAGGTGGTAGATCCGGTCCTCCGTCTCGATCAGCTTCAACGTCCGCTTGCGAAACCCTATCAGGGCCGTGATGACACCGGCCAGTACCAGACCAAACACGGCGACGAGAACGGGCACGAGTTGAAAGAGGACAAATGCTCCTGGCCGATATGGCCGCCAAACGAAGAAGCCGATAGGTCCAGATCGGTCGACAACGGGATAGGAAGCCTCTCCGGAAGCGAGCTTATCGTGCCAGGAGAATCGCGCGCCATCGAGAAGATAGTCTTGGCGCAGGGCGGTAAGGAAACTGCCGTCGAGGTAGCGAACGGCCACATGCAGGAATTCCTGGCCTGGCACCTGCGCGATGTGGCCACTGTCGGAAACCACGGGCTTGATGCTGACGACCGCGGGATGGCCGGCGATAACGGCCATTTCGGAAGCGCCTATTGTGAGCACCTGTTCCGTAACACCTTCGGTATCCCCTCGCTTCAACCTTGCTCTCAAAGTCTGGACCAGAGGCGCAGTGGTCGCGTGTATGGCGCGGTAGCTGCCGGGGTCAGCGGTCGCCCCATCGGTGAATGCGTAGACCGGCGCATCATTGGCATCGAGAATATAAACCTGGTCATGACCGAAATACGTGTGCATCCAGCTGCCGAGATTGGTATCGAGCCATTTCGCATCGCCGCCGCGCAGCGCGTTGACCGCGTCGTCCCAAACCGTCACGCTCTCCTGGTCGTGCGCTACTGCGCTCTCCAGCTTGGACATGATCAGTCCAACCAGACTTTTCTGCCGCGCCGCGGCAACGCTGTCAGTCTGGATCGTGGACCAAAGCAATAAACCTGTCGCGGCTGCTGCAATGAGCAGTGTCACCCCAATGACGGGCAAAGCCGTTCTCATCAGGAAGAGACGACGGGTCGGTTCGGCAAAATGTCGCAGCAGTTTCATGAGATCGCTTTAAGCGATGAAGACTTCTGGACCGTTAAAAGGCCCTGCGCGACAGGGCCGGTGCGTGCCCTGCCCGGCAGCCTCGTGTTCGGGGTCGCTGCCTCGCGCGGAGCCGACGCCCCAGGCCGGCGACGAATAGGATGAAAACCAGCGAGAGCCGGACGGTGCGGCGGCAGCTAACTGGGTGGGCATCTGGGGCCGCAACGTCAGCAGCCTTTCAGATCAACAGGTCCGCTTCTCGATTCGTCTATCGGGAGGTATCGCGCGGTACAAAGCGGGTGGGGTGAAACTGCGAGGCTAGGGTGGTTAGACGCGCGATGGGTCTGTCGGCGGGCACGTCGCCATCGCGTATATATACAATTTTGCTAAAATTATCGGAACTCATTGCCCTCCCACGTTTTGACTCCCGATTCCAGGAGTTCGTGTGCGCATGAGTAAGACCGAAGACCGGCTGTCATTCATCGAGTTCCAGTCGCCAATGTTGGTCGAGAAAGCTCCTGACGGCGGCAGCTGGCTTCACGAGATCAAGTATGACGGCTACCGGACCCAGCTCATTGTGGAGGGTGCAAGGGCGCGAGCCTTCACGCGCCGGGGTCACGATTGGTCACATCGGTACAAGAGAATCGTTAAGACGGCGGCGAGCCTGCCGGCAAAGTCCGCGATCATCGATGGTGAGGCTGTCGTTCTGGGCGAGACCGGCCTCCCGGACTACCAAGCCTTGGAACGGGAGCTAGGCAATCCGGGCTCGCCGAGGCTCATCTTCTATGCGTTCGACCTGCTTCATCTCAACGGCAGCGATCTTCGGCAGCGGCCGCTTCTGCAACGCAAGGCGGCCTTGGAGAAGCTGCTCAAGGATTCAGCGCCGACGCTGACCTATGCCGAACATCTCGAGGTGAGCGGCACGGATATGTTCGCGCATGCCTGCCGTATGGGCTTGGAAGGCATAGTGTCAAAGCTTGCCGATTCCCCTTATCGCTCCGGCGTCCAGACAAGCTGGGTCAAGATAAAATGCATCAAGAGCGACACCTTTCCTATCGTGGCTTTCGTAGAGAAGCTTGGCGCTCAACCGCGCCGGATCGCCTCGCTCTACATCGGCAGGCGTGAAGACGACCGGCTGCTTTATGCCGGCAAAGCCCAGAGCGGCTACAGCTTGAGTATCGCGCGACAGGTCCGCGAGCGTCTCGACCCGCTGATTATTGACAAGGCGCCATTGTCGGAGCCGATCGACAAGCCCAAGGCCACATGGGTCAGGCCGGACGTTTTGGCCGAGGTGCAGTTCAGTGGCGTCACCGACCGCAGCATCTTGCGCGAAGCAGTATTCAAAGGCCTCCGTGAAGATCTCATCACGATCCCGGCAAAGCCGCCCGCCTCATCGAAGCGGCGGAATAGGCCCGAGGGACCCGCAGTGCCCCGTGAGAACGTTCTTCAGCTGCTGCCGGACGCGGTCTCGCCTTCCAAGGAAGCCCTTGTGCGCTACTGGGAACAGGTTGCCGAGCAAGCGCTGGTCCATCTCGGCCACAGACCACTGAAGCTGGTCCGCCACGCGAGCGGGACCACTTTCTATCACAAAGGTCCCTTGCCCGATATTCCGGGCGCCGTGCATCAGTTGCGCATCCAGAAGCGCGAGGGTGGGCAGGGTGTCCGCGTGTGGGTGGACGATCTCGCCGGTTTGCTCGGGCTGGTCGAGATGGATGCGGTCGAGCTTCATCCGTGGAACGCCACCATGGATGACATCGAGCGGGCCGACCGCGTCGTGCTGGACCTCGACCCCGGCGAGGGCGTCGAGTGGGAGCAGGTGATCGAAGCGGCGCTGGCGCTTCGCGACATCCTGGAGGCTTCAGGTCTGAAGAGTTGGCCCAAGGTCACCGGTGGCAAGGGCATCCATTTGATGGCCCCTCTTGAGACAAGGATGACCCACGACAACGCCCGGCAACTCGGCAAGTCGCTTGCCCGGTGCCTCGCTGACGCGCATCCCGACCGCTACCTCCTGTCTGCTGCACCGGCGGCAAGAACGGGACGTATTTTTATCGATTACCTCCGCAACGGGAGAGGCAACACGGCCGTGGGCGCGTTCTCTCCACGAGCACGCCCGGGATTTCCAATCGCCCACCCTGTGACATGGGGCCAGGTTGAGCGGGCGGTGCGGCCAGACGCCTTCACCATGGATCAACCTTTCAAGGCAGTCATCAGGAAAGCAGCCTGATTGGACGATGTGAAGCCAGTGCGGCTGTGCTGTGGCAGTGCTGTCAAATTTTGCCGCCACCGCCGCCTTGATCGACAAGCCGGCAGATGCGTCGTGGCGGCGGCAGGACCGGCGCCAGCCTTGTAACCAACGTCATGTCCACGGAGGGCGAGAGCACCTCGTCGCAACCAGCGCGCCGCCAAGGTCCGGTCGGTCAGCCTGTGCTGAAACCCAGCCCCCCGTCAAGAACTGCAGTCCGGCTCCACGAGAAGCGTGCTATATTTCGCCCAAAGTTGCTCGCAGTGCTGCGCTCTCAAACTTGGTACTCCCGCGTTCCCATAGAAGATCATCGCAGAGCGAACATCGTAGCCCAAAACCGACGCGTTCGCGATAAAGTGAACCGCATCGCCCAGACGGCGAAGTTCAATGGCAGCTTCTTTCTTGTTCGCCGCGTCAAACACGCCGAGAACCCGCACTTCGTCATCGCGCGAGGCCAGTACGGCAGCCATGGCCTCGTCAGTCATCGTCCCCACGACTGGACACGCCATTGCCGCAGAACCGACCCGAGGGTGTCCCCTGCGTTGACATCCGATTCGCACCAGCAACGGTTTCTTCTTTCGTCCTCATTGCCTCTCGCAGCGAGCCAAATAGCGGCAGGCTTCGTAAGACCAATGAGGCACTGACCTGCAAACTCGGCCGGTTCGTCGGTGCTCGTGTCGAATACCGCCCACATTTCGCTTGGTTCCTGAACTGGCAAGAATTTCAAATTAGTCTCCGCTAATTTTCTACCCGAACATAAGCGGAGGCACATTGTTCCGGCGGCGACCCGCCGTTGGTCAACAGCAGTACGATCACGGTTCTTGAAGCCAGACATGCCTAAATTGCCATCCAGCACTGGAAGCGGAAGGGGTCTTCCGAATAGGTGGACGGGTTACCAGCCCGGTAAAGTCGTGCCGCTTCGGTTACGCATGAGGTCGCAGGTATGCCGAATACCTGCCGAGCGGCTCAACGCGGCACTTGTCGTTGATCCGATCCGCACGCCTGCAAGCCTGGTGGCGGATCGCAAGCTCACAATCGAGGTTTAGATGGCGCGCGATGCTCTTGCAGCCCACCCTCGGCAAGTCGCCGATCAAGAAAGGTTAATTGCGACGTTGCGCAACAGCGCAACGGATTTTCGCATACCTTCCATCGGCGTCAGCATCATGTCCTCGTGCTCGATGGACAAGACATCGTCGTAGCCAACCTGCTTGAGCGCGGTACAGAACTGCCGCCACCAGGTCTCACCGTGACCGTAACCGAGTGTGATGTAATTCCAGGCTCGTTCGGCATAGAGGTTTGGTGGGCGCGGATCGAGCGTGCCGTCGATGGCCGCGGCGATGGGCTCGATCCGGGTATCCTTGGCGTGGACATAATAGATGGCCGAGCCGAGCGTGCGAATGCCGGCAATCGGATCCGCCCCCATCCACAGCGGGTGACTGGGATCATAGTTGGCGCCGACCGTCTCTCCGACAGCATCACGCAGCTTGAACAATGTCTGGACATTGTACACGGCTTGATGGCCATGCAGTTCCAGGCATAGTTTGTAAATGCCGAGATTGTTTGAAAACGCCACGAGGTCGCGCCAGTAGGGAATGATCCGCTCCTCCCACTGATAGCGCTGGATCTTGAGGCATTCCGGCGGCCAATCGGTGATGATCCAGTTCGGGTTGGCGTCACCCGGTCCGCCCGGCAGGCCTGACATCATGACGACACGGTCGATCTCCATCAGGCCGGCCAGGCGAATGGTGTCCTGTGTCACACCATGGTGGACCTGCCCCTGCGGGCCCGGGTGCAGCGGATTGCCCGAGCAATTGAGCGCTGCAATCGTCAGCCCGTGATCCCGGATCTTGGCGACGAACTCCTTGCGCGTGGCAGCGCTCGCGAGCATGGCCTGCAGGTCGATGTGGGGCGCTGACGACCAATTGCCGCACGCGAATTCCAATGTCTGAAGCCCAAGCTCGGCCGAGGCGGCTAACATCTCGTCGAATGGGAGGTCGCCGAGGCTGTCTGTAATCATCCCGATCTTCATCTGGAAGCTCCTCGTTTCGATTGCCCTAAAATCTGACCGTCTCGAACCTGCCCGACTTGGCGGAGGCAAGCGCTGCCTCGCACAGGATCATCGCCTTGCGGCCGTCGCTTGCCGTGACCTCGGGCCGTCGCCCCGTTTCGACGCAGGTAATGAAATGATCGATCTCGGCCGCGTAGGACTCGGCATAGCGCTCAACGAAGAAGTAATAGGGCTTGTCGCGCGATATCGCCTTTGCGCCTGACATTTCAACCGATGTCGGCATCCTGTTGCCGGCCCGCAGCATCCCGTCCGCACCATGCACCTCGATGCGCTGGTCGTAGCCGTAGGCGGCCCTGACGCTGTTGTTGATGTGACATTGCCGGCCCGACGACGTGCGCAGCACGAACATCGCGGTATCATAGTCCCCCAGCTTGGCATAGTGCGGCGCGACAAGCGACGACCCGGTCGCGAAGAGCTCGACCGGCTCCTCTCCCAACAGGTTCCGTGCCATGTCGAAGTCGTGAATGGTCATCTCCCGGAAGACCCCCCCTCCTCCCGCCAGCGCTTCCTCGGTTTCCGGTTCCGGATCCCGGCTGGTGATGATGACCTGTTCAACGGCACCGATCTCGCCTTGCGCAAGGCGCGCCTTCAGCGCCCGAAAGCTCGGGTCGAACCGACGGTTGAATCCGATCTGAAAGGGTACAGCTGCCTTCTCGACAGCCGCCAGACATTGATCGGTGCGCTTGAGATCGAGGTCGATCGGCTTTTCACAGAAGATCGCCTTGCCACTGGCGGCCGCGGCCATGGCCAGGTCGGCATGCGTTCTCGTTGCCGAAGCGATGAACACCATGCGGATCGATCGGTCATTCATCACGGTCTGGGTGTCGGCGATCTCGGCCCCTGTCAGGGCCGAGACCTTCGATGCAGCCTCGCGATTCGGATCGACGATATAGCGCAGGCGCACCCGGGGGTGGCGCGCCAGGTTGGCCGCATGCACCTGGCCGATAAGGCCCGCTCCGAACAGACAGACATCGAGCATATCTTTCGTTCCCTAAAAGGCGGCATGGTGTCGGCCATGAGCGTGGCCGCGACGGCGACTTGATTGACGTGAGTGACTGCCCAGCCGGGTCGTCATTTGACGGCTCCCATGGTCAGTCCGCGAACAAGATGGCGCTGCACCAACAGCGCGAAGACGACGATCGGCAACGCGCCGATAACGCCAGCGGCCGACATCGAGGCCCAGTCGGTGTCGATGCGGCCGATCAGCGTGGCGGTGCCGCGTGGCATCGTCATCGCGCGGGGCGTGGCCGTCAGCGCCAGAGCGAAGAGGAATTCGTTGAAAGTGACAAGCACGGCAAAGATGGCGGTCGCCGCGAGGCCGGGAGCTGCCAGCGGCAGCGTGATGCGCCGGAACGCGCCGAAGCGGGAATCGCCATCGACCATGGCGGCTTCCTCGAGATCCACTGGGATTTCCCGAAAGAAGCTCTCCATCATCCAGACGCAGAAGGTGATGTTGAAGGCGGTGTAGGTGGCGATCAAACCCAACCAGCTGTCGAGCAGGCCGAGCTTGAGCATCAGCAGATAGACCGGGATCAGGATCACGACCGGCGGCACGATGCGCAGCGTCAGCAGGAACAGACCGACCTTGCGCTCCATCATGAAAGGCAGGCGAAAGCGGGCGATCGCATAGGCGCCCAGGGCGCCGCAGAACAAGGCGATCGTCACCGAGAAGAACGTCACCACCAGCGAGTTGGTCAGATAGGCGCCGAACTGCTTTTCCGTGAACAACCTGATATAATTGTCCAGCGTAGGACCATGTGGATAGAGCGTGCCTTCCTGGGTGATCTCGCGATTGGACTTAAGCGATGTCGAGACAAGCCAGTAGACGGGCAAGAGCACGATGGCCAGTACGGCGCTCATCAGCCCGATCCGCGCCAGACGATTGTTCATGATGCATCTACCCTGCGCAGAAGCCGCACGGCGCTAAGGGCCAGCGCAAGCACGACCAGCCCGATCGTGACGAACAGCGCCGCCGCATAGCCCGTCTGCTGGAATTTAAAGGCGGTGTCGTAGCCATAGATCGAGACCAGCCGCGTCGCCTCGCCCGGTCCGCCCCGGGTGAGCACGAACACCTGGTCGAACGTGCCGAAGGCGTCGATCGTTCGCAGCACGATGGCGATCGCCAGCACGGGCCGCATCATAGGAAAGGTAAGATCGGCAAACACCCGCCAGGTGCCGGCGCCATCGACGCGAGCGGCCTCGAAGGGTTCATGCGGCAGCGACTGCAGGCCGGCCAGAAGGATCAGGAACATCAGCGGCGTCCATTCCCAGACGTCGAGCACGACAAGGCCGATGAAGGCCTTGATGGGATTTCCGAGAATTTGCACCTGGCCGCCGCCCATCCACTCGGAGACTGCCGTCAGCATGCCCGCGTCGCTGGCATAGATCAGCCGGAAGACGATGGCGACCACGACCGGTGTTATCACCATCGGAATAATCAGGATGGTCCTCAGCAGGCGGATGCCGCGAAATTCGCGCAAGCAAAACAGCGCCAGGGCAAAGCCCAGAATTGCCTCGAAGGTGACCGACAGGGCGACGAATTTGACCGTCACCAACAGCGAATTCAAAAACTGTGGATCGCTCCACAGCTTGATGTAGTTGCCCATGCCGACATCGGCGACTACCGAGCCATAACGATAGGCCTTGGTGCTGGCGCGCAGGCCGTCCCACAAGGGATAGACGAGCACGCCCAGCACGATCAGCAAGCCTGGCGCCAGCATGAGATAAGGGAGGGCGAGGTCGAGCCCCGCCCCCTGCAGACGGTATTTGCGGCTCTGCGTCCCGCCATTTGGCATCAATAATAACCGACAGAAGACAGGTACTCCTTGACCTGCTTGGCGGCCGTGTCCAACGCGGCCCCGCCACCCGAGCCAGCCTGCAGCGCCTTGTTGAGCTCGATGCCGAGCAGTTCCTCGACCTTGGCCCAATCTGGCGTGCGCGGCCTCGGCAGCGCTCCAGCGTCGAGCTGCTGCAAGGCGACGGGGATCAGCCGGTTGCCGGGCTTGGCGACGCCGAAGGCGCTCCGCTTGACCGGGATGGAGCCCGCTTCCGACAGCTTGGCCTGGACGTCGGCGCTGACATACCATTTCAGGAACTCGACCGAGTTGGCCTTGTTGGGCGCCGATTTCGGAATGCCGGCAATGAAGATGCCCATCTGGGCGATCGCCGCAGTCTGTTTCGGCACGGCGCCGAAATCGAGCTTGCCAGCCACCTTTGTCTGCGTCGGATCGTCGGCCTTCAGCGCATTGCCGGAATATTGGATGATAGCACCTGCTTCGCCGCCGAGGATCGCCGCGCCTTCCTGGTCCGAGTCGAACTCGACGACGCCGCTCGGCGCGTTTTGCTTCATGGTGCCGACGAAGAATTCGGCCGAGGCTTTGCCTGCGGCGGAATTGAAGACCGGGTTCCACTTGTCGTCGAAGAAGGAGCCACCAAACGACAGGAAGACCGGGTACCAGCTGGTCACGATCGGATTGCCGGAAACGCCCCGGAAGACGACCGGATATTTGATCTTGCCCGCCGCCACGCCTTCCTTGCCCTTGGCGATGACCTCGTCCCAGGTTTTCGGCGCGCCGCTTGTGTAGACATCGTTGCGGTAAGTCAGCGTCTGCAGATCGCCGACGAACGGCACGCAGATGAGCGCTGGCGCGGCAGTTTCAAAACCCTTCACGCGCGGGCCTTTCTGGGGCGGCCAGTAGCCCATGTCGATCATCGAGCCGATCCAGTCCTTGTCGCCGCCATCGATGCCGGCCGCTCCAAGATCCTCCAGCACATTGGCGGCGCCGAACTGCGGCACCCAAGGATCGTCGAGAAGATAGAGGTCGTATTGGCCGGCGCTGTTCTTGGCGTCGGCGAACCACTTCTCCAGGGTTACGCCATATTCATCCTCGAGGAACTCGATGTCGAACCCGGCATCCTTGGCCAGAGGGATGATCTTCTGTTTGAACGGGGTCAGGCCGCCGTCGGCGAAGGCGCCGATGATCACCTTCTTGCCAGCGGTGCTCGCCGCGACAGGCAGGCCCAATGCCGTAAGGGCCGTCGAGGCAAGTGCGAGGCCAATTCCCCCCTTGAGCACGGAACGGCGAGTAAGTCTGCTAATGCTGGACTGCGTCATTTCACTCTCCATCACTGTTGACCCTATGGACGGCCGTCAGGCCGGCGGAATTGAAGAAGCATGCATTCGACACATCGAAAGTGAGCCCGATGTTGGCGCCCACCGTGCCCCTGAAGTCGCGGCCTGCACGGACCGAAACATTGCCGCTGCCGATGCGGACATTGACCAAGGTCTCGTTGCCCATCGGTTCGACGACATAGATCTCGCCGGGCAGCGCGGCCCGGGTGCCGGGTGCCGCAACACTCATGTCTTCCGGCCGCAGTCCGATCTCGACCGCCCCGGCGGCGCGGCATGCCGCCAGCCGCGGCGCCTCTATCGGAACCAATGCTCCGCCGACCTCGATGCATTGTTCGGCAAGCGCGACCGGCAGAATGTTCATCGGCGGGTTGCCGACGAAGGTGGCGACGAAACGGTTGGCTGGGCGGTCGTAGATATCGCCCGGCGGCGCCATCTGCTGCAGTTCACCGGCGTGCATGACCGCTACGAAGTCGGCCATGGTCAAGGCCTCTACCTGATCGTGCGTGACATAGAGGGTGGTTGCGCCAAGCCGCTGGCAAAGCCGTTTGATCTCGCCGCGCATGGTCAGGCGCAGGCGTGCGTCAAGATTCGACAGCGGCTCGTCCATCAGGAAAGCGGCCGGATCGCGAACAATGGCGCGCGCAAGCGCCACGCGCTGCCTCTGCCCGCCCGAGAGCTGGCGCGGCCGGCGATCGAGCAGGTGGCCGATCTCGAGGACCGCGGCGACCTCGTCGATCTTGGCTCGGCGCGAGGCATCCGGCATGCCGCGAATCCATAAGGGATAGCCGATATTCTCACCGACAGTCATCTGCGGATAGAGCGCATAGCTCTGGAAGACCATGGCGATGTCGCGGTCGCGCGGCTGCAGCCGGGTCACCTCACGCTCGCCGATGAAGAGCTTGCCCGCGCTCGGCATGTCGAGACCGGCAAGGATGCGCAACGCCGTCGTCTTGCCGCAACCCGAAGGACCGAGCAGGGCCAGGAACATGTGGTCGGGAACGGCAAGGTCAAGCGAGCGCAAGACGTTCAGCGCGCCGTAGTTCTTGACCACATTTTGGTACAGGACAGAACTCATTGCCGCTCCCCAGCGCGCCCCAAGCGTATCAATTCTCCCGTTCGTCGACCTCGAAACCGGCTCCGAGGGCCAGGTCGCGCAGGTTGCGATAGCCCATCTTCGCATAGGTAAGGGGATGGGCCTTACTCGGATCCTGTTCGGCCTCGACCACCAGCCAGCCGCTATAGCCATTGTCGGCAAGCATGCCCAAAAGCGTCGAATAGTCGATGGACCCATCGCCGGGCACTGTGAAGATGCCTTCCATCACCGCGCCCATGAAGCTCATATCCAGGGCGCGAGCGCGCTTCAGCACATCGGGCCGCACATCCTTGCAATGCACGTGAACGACGCGGCCGAGGTGATGCCGCAGCAACGTCTCGGGATCGCCGCCGGAGAACACGCAATGGCCGGTGTCATAGAGCAGGCCGACGGCTTGCCCCGAACCGGCCATCAGCCTGCCGATCTCGTGATCCGTCTCGACGATGGTCCCCATGTGGTGGTGAAAGGCCATGCTAACGCCAAAATCGGCGAACCGTTCAGCCAGTCGCGTTATCTTTTTGCCGTAGGACTCCCACTCGTCTTCAGCAAGCTTGGGACGCTGCGAGATTGGATCGTGAATGGCGCCATGGCGGCCGCGCGACGTATCGGCGTAGACGACGTGCTTGGCGCCGAGGTCGCGCAGCAGCGTCAGATGCGGGAGGATGGCGTCGAATTCCTCCTCGACCTCCTTTTCGCAGATCCGGCCATCGTACCAGCCCGAGACCAGCTTAAGGCCGTAGGTCGCGAGAACCGCGTCCAGGTCCTTGCTGGCACGCGGGAACTTGCCGCCGAGTTCCGTTCCCGCGTAGCCGGCTTCGGCCGTTTCGGAAAGGCACACCTCGAGTGGCGTATCCCCGCCCAGCGCGGGCACATCGTCATTGCTCCATGTGATCGGATTTATGCCTATGCGGACAGCCATCATCGTTCCTCATCGGACAGGCCGGGGGCATTTGCTGGCGGTGCCTCGTCGAAACCAATCAGGTCGGTGAGGCGTCTTGCGGTCTGTCTGGGCCCGTCATTCCCTCTTGTTTTCATTTAAGCGCCGATCTGTCTCCATCGCGAGAGCCAGTTCGGTGAGAAGTGAAGGTGCCAGTTTCACTCGCCGCGGCGCTCGTCTAAGCTCGATCCGCTCTCATACCGCGAGGCATTTTCCGATGCAGATATCGAGGCGCAAGCGCCAAGGCTTTCCGATGGACGCGCTGATCATCGATCGGGCAATTGATGAACCGATCCATCGCCAGCTCTATCGTCAGATTGGCGCGATGATCCGTGAGCGTCGTCTGGCGCCCGGATCGGAATTGCCCTCGTCGCGCGCGCTGGCTGAGGATTTGGGTCTCGCCCGTAACACCATCGTCGCCGCGTATGACCAACTCGCTACGGAAGGTTATCTTGCGAGCCGGCAGGGCGCGCGACCGGTGGTCATCGACCTGCCCGTGAACTCGACCGATCAAGGCGGCAAACCCACGGCCATGGCAATCCACCGTCCGCTTTCGAGGCGCGGCGAGAGCCTCATGCGGCAACCCTTCCATCATGGAGCGCCGGGGCGCTTTGCCTTTCATCCGGGCATGCCGGACCCGCAGAACTTTCCGTTTGGCGTCTGGGGCAGGCTGCTTGCACGCCGGGCAACGTTTGGCGCCGACATGTTGTTCGGCACCTATCATGTGACCGGCCTGCCGGCGCTCAAGGAGGCGATTGCCGGCTACCTGATCTCGGCCAGGGGGGTGCGGTGTTCTCCCGAACAGATCGTCATAACGACGGGGGCGCAGGCGGCGTTCGATTTGCTGGCGCGTCTGCTGCTCGATCCCGGCGACACGGTCTGGCTGGAGGAACCGGGCTACTACGCGGCCAGGGCGACCTTCACCGTCGCTGGCGCCAATATTGTGCCGCTTGTGGTCGACCGCGACGGCTGGCAGATGAACCAGCCCGAGGTTTCACCGCGCCTGATCTATGTGACGCCCGCCTGCCAGCATCCCTTGGGGATCACGATGCGCATGGACCAGCGGCTGCGGCTGTTCGAGATCGCCGAGCGCAACAATTCGTGGATCATCGAAGATGATTTCGACGGTGAGTACAGATTTCAGGGAAGGCCGGTCCCCGCCATACAGAGCATGGATTACGCCGACCGGGTCATCTATGTCGGCACCTTTGCCAAGCTGCTGTTTCCGGCGCTCAGGCTGGGCTTCATGGTCTTGCCCGCCGCCTTGTGCGAGGGCATTCCGCATGCGCTGAGCACCACTGGGCAGTTCGCACCACTCCTGCTGCAGGCGGCGCTGGCCGATTTCATCGATGAAGGGCACATGACCCGCCACCTCAAGCGCATGCGCCGCATCTACGCCGAGCGCCGCAAGCTTTTCTACGAATTGTGCCAGACCGAATTGGCCGATCACATGACCCTTTCGGCGGCGGAAGCCGGAATCCAGGTCGTTGCTTGGCTTCACGAAAGTTGCGACGATCGGGCGGTCGTGCAATGCGCCGACAAACTCGGTGTCAACGCATCGCCGCTTTCGAAATATTACTGGTCATCCTCCGGAAATGGCCTAGTGCTTGGCTATGCCGCCTGCAACAAGGCCGATAGCGAAGCGGGAATCCGACGTCTGCGCCAAGCCATCGAGCAAGTGCGCACTTTGTCATGAGCCCGTCTGCCTGTCATGCAGCGGGAGCAAGCATCACCTCGAAATCCTAGCCATGGCTTTGCCGAACGATGGGCTGCGCAACTCACCCTGCGGACCTGGCCGCTGAACGGTCTCGGGCCGGCAGCTCCACCCCGACCCTTGCGCAAATCGTAAGATTGGCCGTGTGAACCCGAAGGCGGCGCCATGATCGCTACGATAAGCCAATTCCAGCCGTTGCTTCGAATTGACTTCGGCGACACCCCACGATGAGAGGCGCTGGCAATCTCGCCTGGGACCTCAGGTTTTGCCAATTCGAAATTGGCATTGGGAATGGCAGGCAAACCACGAAAGCGGACGGGCGTGCGGTAATCTGCTGCCAGACTTAAGTCTGGGGTGTGCAAGCCAGTAGGCCGGTAACATCGCCGCAACGGTCCTGCACGCGCCTTTCCGCGGCTCGAGCGGGAATATCTGCGCCCCCTCCGCGTTCCCTCTATGTACAAGAGGAGGAGATCTATCATGCAGAAATTGACCTTCACCGGCATAGCGCCGCTGGCTCTGCGGGCGTCAGCCGCATTGGTTCTGGTTGTTGCGCCCTATCAGGTCAGCTTTGTCGGCTCGGGGAAGCTGCGGCCAGCCGCCGCCTATGCCGAGAGCGAAGGCGGCAGCGGCGGAGGTGGTGAGGGCCATGGCGGCAACTCCGGTTCTGGCGGCGATGGAGACCACGGCGGCAACTCAGGGTCTGGCGGCGGCTCCGCGTCCGGTGGCCACGACGGTGGCGCAGGGGACGACGACGGCGGTCACGACAAGGGTCATCATGGGCAGGAGCATGTCGACGCCGCCGGCGACAAGGTTGAAGTCTCGGATGACAAAACTGAAGTCACTCATCCCGACGGCACCAAGGAAGAGATCGAAAATGGCCGTCTCGAAGTGAAGGACGCGGCAGGGCGCACGATCGTGGAGAGGGCTGCAACAGCTCAGGATATCGCGCGGCTGCAATCTCTGTAAGAATACGGCCCAGCCTGAAGCAAGCACGCATCAAGCCACCTTCGCCGGACGGCGGAGGTGGCTTTCGCAGCATCGCACTTGTGCTGAATCTCTCTCCACGCTTTACCTCGGGAGGGCGCGGACGAGCGTTCGACAAGGCTATTGCGCAAATAACTTTTGGCGCCGCTGTCGATCATGCAGAAGTGACCGCCGTGCGGACCTGTGCAATATCGGCCTGATCTGCAATCGCATTCGTTCGTGTCGAGGGCCGGCGCCATCTCGGCGCCTTAGCCGCCCAAGACGCGGACGCCGCTTTGGGCGACTACGGTCAGCACTCAAACCCTTTCGTCATCGGCGATGTCCCAGACCGGGATAGGCGCTCCCATAGCACGAGCTTTGAGCCGCACTGTTTCCACCGAGAGAGACCGGCCGAATAAAGCAGCGATTGCATTTGGAATAGCCGGCCTTCCGGGTGGAGTTTGAACACCGGCCGCCTTTGATCGGGATGGCAGGAACCCGTACCATCAAACGTCGCCGGCGCTGGCGTATGATTGGAGCCGGGTCGTTGACGAGAATGTTGTCTGCCGGCGGCAGACGTTCGGCCAAACTGAACTGGAACCTAAACGCACAGGGCTGGTTTGATGACGAGAAAGGAGGACCTCCATGATACGCTTACTCGTTCAATTCAGTGCCCTTTGCCTGGCGTACAAATTTGGCAAACAAATAGGCCGTGAGCAGGGCCGTCTCTCGCCAACAGGCCAACCCCGACGCCGCTCCTTTCCGGAGGCGGGTACCGCACAAACTGGTGAGCCCAACGAACAAAGTTAGCGCTTGCGGACTGTGGCCACCTGCGAACCGCCGCAGGCCTCTAACGAGGCCATGCGACGTCCCGCAAGCTTCGCGTGAGTGTCAGCGCGACGCGGGCCGACGGTGCCTTCTCAATCTGGCAATCGCAGAGTGTCCGACAGTGATTATGCCCCCGCAGTCAATCCGCACTGTCAATTTGTCGGCTTGGCGATCGATGCGGATGATATCCCCGACGAGAACCACCTCATCTCCAGCGCGCGTTTTGGGTGGCGGGTCAACCGAATAGGGTTGACCATACGACGAAATGCTTACTTGGGCGCGTCCGCTCGGCAGTATCGAGGTAACGGTGCCCGTCAACGCGACCTCGTCACCGATCTCAAATTCGCGGGGCACGCTACAATGTAGCATGGGCGTCCTCCGGCGCGTCCAGGTATCAATGCCGACAAACTGACTTGGTTGCGTGAAATCGTAAGTCTCTCCCTCGCCCGCATGGTGAGGTCATTCATGTGATCTTCTCTGAAAAGCGAAGTGCGCCGCAAATCCTCCTCACCGCGAAAGGGCTTCGCCCTGCCGATGATCCCGGCTCAATTTCGCTGGCGACCGCTGTATGCCTTTTGGTGGCGGCCCGGCGTGCGTGTTCCTGAGCACGAGCAGGCCTCGAAGCTGCAATTGGTTGACGAAATCGGTGGAAAGTCGTCGAGCAGAGGTGTTCTGGCGGAGACTGTTGTTTTAGCCTGGTCCCGCCGACTGAAACCCGCGCGGGTGTGTCAGGCTCGAACGGTTCAACCCATGTCAGTGTCTGCCTTTCCCGTAAGCCGAGAGCTTTCCTCAGTTAGGATCGTCGCCGACGCAATAGCTCGGCTTCCGAATGACGAAGCGGCCGTGCTTTGGGACGAAACGGCTAAGCATCTGTTGTCAGTCGCGATTGAACGCGGCCATGACACAGACCGGGCGCGCACTGAGGTCGTCCGGTTCTTCGATGCGGTTCAACGCATGCGAACGACGGTTTCATCAAAATAGATGGAGACGATTGTCGCAGGCTATGAAAAGCCTACGACAATGAGGAGTTCCGTTTTGCACATAGTTGGCCTTTACCGGTGCCCGGGCGTTCCCGCCTTTGTCTGCGTGAGAGAGGGAACTCGGTGCAGTTACCTATCGCAGGACGACTACAGAGCGTCCGGATATCAGCCTGACTTCGAGATGCTGCCTTGGGAATCGGAATACAGGGCCACCAGAAATCCTTACCAGTGTTAGCAGACGGTGATACGAAGCGGCAACGTGCCGGACAATGCCGCCGGGGCGTGAGCTTCCATCAGACGATCGACCTTCTCCTTGGCCAAGCACCTAGGCTGAATTGTTCCCGAGCAAAACAAATTGGGTCCTTTTAACAAATCTAAGTGCGGGCGAGCCTCACTCCTGTAAATTCCCCAGGAACGGAGGCAGCGATGAGCCAGAAGCGCCGCGATCTCGACTATCTTGTTCAGCACTATATTGAGTGCAGGAGAGGCAAACCTTGGCCGCTGTCAGTATCGGCTGCCGTGGTGGCGATACGAACGGTTTTCCGGGAATGCCTCGCTTCTGATCGTGAATTGGCAACGCTCATCGCCAGAGCTGCGATCGATCGAGGACAGATTGTCGAGTTCGACCTCGATGAGCCTGCGCAGGCGGCATAGTGCCAATAGACGCAGGTACTCGATCAATTCTCACGGCCTGACACAAGTCCCCAACAATGTGGAATTGGGGTCTTCGGATGAGTGCGGATAGCTCTTCAAGAAGACCTCGGACCGCGCGTCACGCGACCTGGCTGATTCCGACATAAGATCGCAAACTCGGTCAGTCGCGCAGCTGGCGCTCTGGAACTCAAGGCCGGCGGATCAAGTCAAAGGCAGTGGCACGACCTGATCAGCAACAACACGCCGATTGCGTAAGGGATGAACAAAAACACCATAGCCAACCAGTAGCCAGGTTGCGCCATCGCCGCCAAATCTGATCCAAGCTGTTCCATTGGCTGTCCAACGCAGGACGGTCCAGCTTGTTCCCGGGTTGCGACCTCGGAACCCCCGGTGGGGTTCCAGGTCTTACGCTCGGTGGTGGAGCTGCAGCCCCGGGACTAGCCTACACCAGCTCTGATTTTGCTTTCTCACCTTCACCCTCGTGCGCCCGTACAAACGTGCAAACGATCCATCGATCCTAGGCCATTTCGAATTGCCGCGAATGAGTTCCTCGGCAAGGATTTCCGTCACTCGACGCGCCTGTGGTCTGAACAACCAGGACGCTGTGCGCTTTCCTTTCTCGCAAGCGGCGCAAAGGGTCGCGCTCAGCGTCGATAGTCAAAGCGGCCGGAAGCTGCCTCGACTATAAGGCCGGAGGGGCAGCAAAAAATGGAGGCTTCGCTCACACCTAGACAGCGCGCTTGTTCTGACGGCTCTGTCCGCGCAGAGCCAACAGGTTCGCCAACACCAGATGCACGACCGCGCCATCATCAGGGTCGCGGCCCAGCGATCGCCGGCAAGAGTTTTTCACGCAGGATTAACAGACAAGATCGTTGCCGGCCCTCAAGAGTTGACAGTCGACTAGCATATTCGACGCTTCCTCAACCGAACCGGGTTGGGCGGAATTTGGCCAACAAGGGATGTTCGTTTCCCGTGGCCATCTCGCCTGCAAGCAGTTCGCCAGCGATCAGTCCGAGCGTCGCGCCGCTGTGACTGAAGGCAACGTAATATCCCTCAGTGCCCTTCAGCCGACCAAATACCGGCTCGCCATCGCCCGGGATCGGCTTGGGACCGACGCCGTAGCTCTCCAACTCCAGCTCCGGATTGCCCTCAAGCACCTTCGAGGCTTCGTCGAGAAGCCCCTGGAGGGTCGAAGCCTTCACGCCATACGTGCCGTCGGGATTGACGATTACCTCTTCTTCGGACCATGCGGAATCGAGTACGAGAGCTCCGTCCGGCGTCGGGCGAACAGCGACCCGCGGCGTGTTGAGCACCGCCCGAAGTGGAAAGGCGACAGGCTTGGTCCTGACCAGTAATGCGATCGGCGTTCCGTCCGGGATATACTGCCCGGTTTGCGCCACCGTGCGCGGGACCTCGCTGCCCGTTGCCAAGAGGACCGCATCGGCAGCAAACGTGGCGCCCCTCTCCGTCGCGACGCCAGTGGTGCGCCCCGTGGCAAGTGTCACCGTTGCGCGCCCCGCGTCAGTGACGAGCTGACCGCCCCGCTCCACGAATTCCGCAACCAGCAATTTGATCAACGACGGAAGATCGACCCAGCCTTCACCCGGATTGAAGATCGCGCCCTGGCGCGTGACCGCGCTTGTCGCGATGCCCGGCGTAGCCGAAGGAATGTCGCCTGCGAGCAAATGGCGCGCGTCATATCCGAGGCTCTTTTCATGTGCCAAGGCTTCCATGATCTCATTCGAGGCGTCGTCCGCATCCCAGGTCAAACCACCGTCGAAACGCAGCCAGGCAGCATCCGGGTATTTTGCCGACAAGGTGCGGTACCGGTCGATGCCGATCATGCGCAGCTGATGATATTCAGCCGATCGCATGCGTGCGGAGTTGAGCCACGCGAGCGACCGGCCGGACGCTCCACTGGCCAGCGGTCCATCATTGATGAGGATGGTTTCGATGCCGAGCCGCGACAGATGAACGGCGGACGAGACACCAAAAATACCGCCCCCGACAACGACGACTTTTGAGACCGGGTGTGTAGGCATGGAATGTTCTTTCGCTGTGGAGAATGAATCGTGCGAGTGGACCGTGTCGTCCTGGTTCTTCGGCTTCGGATCAAAGCACTTCGGCCAGGAAGTGCTTTAGGCGTGTGCTCTTGGGTGTGTCGAAAATCGCTGCGGGTGTGCCGGCCTCAATGACGCGGCCTTCGTCCATGAAAACGACCTGGTCCGCAACCTTGCGGGCAAACCCCATTTCATGGGTCACGACGACCATCGTCATGCCGCGCTGGCCAAGGTCCGCCATCAGATTGAGGACCCCCTTGACCAGTTCTGGATCAAGCGCGCTGGTCACTTCGTCAAACAGGATAACCTCCGGATCCATGGCGAGCGCGCGGGCGATTGCCACACGCTGCTGCTGACCACCCGAAAGACTGCCGGGGCGATGGTGTTTGCGTGCGGCAAGGCCGACATCTGCAAGACGTGCCTCGGCGATGCGCGAAGCTTCATGCGCCGGGATGCCCTTGACCTTGGTCAAAGACAGCATGACGTTTTCGAGGGCGGTATGATCCGGAAAGAGATTGAAGTGCTGAAATACCATCCCGACCCGCCGTCGCAGCTTCTCGGGTTTCATCGCCAGGATGCTCGCTCCGTCGAGCAACACGTCGCCGCCCTTGGGTTCGACCAGACGATTGAGGCAACGCAACAGCGTCGACTTACCCGAACCCGAGGGACCGATGATGCAAGTGACCGTACCTGCCTTGACCGTCAGGCTGACGCTCTTGAGGACGTCGAGCTCGCCATAAGCCATATCCAGCCTGCTGACGGCGAGACTGCCGCCCTTGAACAGGGGACGCTCCGACGAGGATCCGAAACCTGCCTCCGACGATGCGCTGCTGGTGGCGCCTTCCAGTTCACTCACCTCGGCCAGGCCGCTTGTGACCATGCCAGCTTTTTGCTTTCCAGTCCGCAGCCGGTTGTCGATGTGATTGACCACATGGGTCAAGGGTACGGTGATGACGAGATAGAAAACGCCAGCCAGGAGCAATGGCGACAGATTTCCCGTGACCACCGCCTGATCCTGGCCGACACGGAAAATCTCGCGCTCCGATGCGAGCAGGCCGAGGAAATAGACCAGGCTCGAATCCTTGACATTGCCTATGAACTGGTTGACCAGGGCCGGCAGGACGCGGCGGATGCCTTGCGGAACCACGATCAGGCGCATGCCTTGGCCGTAACTCATGCTGAGCGCCCTGCAGGCCTCCATCTGGCCGCGTTCGACGCTCTGTATGCCCGAGCGAAAGATCTCTCCGATATAGGCGCCGGCGATCAGGCTCAGTGCAAGGATGCCGAGCGGATAAGGCGAAGGGCCGAAGATTTCACGGCCCATGCGGGCGAAGCCCTGGCCGATCAGCAGGATCGTGACGATCGCCGGAAGTCCGCGGAAGACATCCGTATAGATCCGGGCGGGAATGCGCAGCCAACGTGATTGCGAAATGCCCATGATTGCCAGGACCATGCCTATTGCGACCCCGAGCACCGTCGAAGCGGCCGCAAGGACCAAGGTGTTTTTCAGTCCGATGGTGATCATGCTGGGTAGCACGTCGGCCATGGCTTGCCAGTCGAGAAAACTGCGACGCAGGTTTTCAAGCCAGTTCATTCGGGCCCCTTCTCATGGCGCGGGTGCGAACTCATCATGCGGTCAGAGAGGTTTCCAGCCGCCGACCCTGGCCGACGGCTGCGGTGGTCACTTCTTGGGAAGGTATTGATCGGGCATCGGCGAACCGGGGAACCACTTTTCATAAAGCGTCTTCCACGTGCCGTCCTGCATGGCTGCATGCAGGGCGGTGTTCAGCGCAGTACGCAGCTTGTCGTTGCCCTTGCGAATGACGAAGCCCGCTGGCGCGTCGAACGATGGGATATTGACTGCAATCTTCAGCTCCGGGTAGCGCTGGCCATAGTCCTTGGCCGCCTCGTAATCGAGAAAATGAGCATCGACGGTGCCGTTGTTGAGCGCCGAGACGGCCGAGTTGTTGTCGGGGAATTTGACCAGATCGGTTCCCGCGAAATTTTTTGCGGCATAGATTTCCTGCAGCGTGCCCTGCACGACCCCAAGACGCTTGCCCTTGAGTCCGTCAGCCGAGGTGATCGTCTTGTCGGCGGTGAGAACGGATAGGTAGCCGGCGAGATAGCCGTCCGAAAAATCGACCGTCTTCTTGCGCGCTTCGGTCGTGCCGATCGCAGCGACCGCGATGTCGAAACGCCCATTGGCGACCGAAGGCATCAGGGCCGAAAACTCCTGACCGGTGAAGATCACCTGATCGGGCTTGAAGCCTAGCCGGCTGGCGACATTCCGGAACAGTTCGATGTCGAAACCCGTGAAAGTGCCATCGGCCTGGGTGAAGGCGTAGGGCTTAGCGTCGCCCATCGTGCCGACGCTGATGACCTTGGCATCGATAAGCCCATAGGGATTGTCTTGCGCCGCGGTGGCCTGCGAAACAAAAGCAGCTCCGACACACGCAATTGCAAGCGCCACTCGGCCAGCCCGGGCCGGCGCCGTCAACCATCTAAGAATTCCAAACTTGTTCACGTCTTCTCTCCACTCTGAAGGTCTGTTTTCTTGGCATTCGCTCGCGGCCGCCCTCCAGCCGCCTTCAACAGGCGGGTCTTAGCGGCTCATCGCCCTACAAAAGAGACCGGTTTCTACAGAATGAGACCGGTCTCATCAGTCAGGCTACCGCCCGATTGACCTCCCGTCAACATTTCTTGTAGTCGTTCTACGATGACGAAAGTCCCATTCAGAGCCCGCCCCAAAACGGTCGCTGACGTTGCGCGAGCGGCAAACGTCTCGAAAGCTACCGCCGCGCGCGTGCTGGGCGGGTATGGTGTGGTCAGCGACCCGGTCCGTGCGAGCGTCACGGCAGCCGCCAAGGCCCTCGACTATCGGCCGAACGAACTCGCCCGCAGCATGACGACCGGAAGATCGGGCATCATTGGGGTGGTCGTCGGCGACATCGAGAATCCGTTCTTCAGTCTGGCCGTGCGAGGCATCAGCGATGCGGCGAAAGGGGCCGGCTTCAACGTCATTCTGGCGAATTCCGGCGAGAAGATCGAAGCCGAAAAGGCAGCTGTACGGCTATTGATCGGCAAGCGTGTCGACGGGCTCATCGTGACACCCTCGGAGTCACGCGACATCAGCCATCTGCGCGACATCCATCGTTCCGGTCGGCCGCTTGCCCTGCTTGACCGAGCCCTGCCCGACCTGGATGTCGATACTGTCACGGTTGACGACCGTGAGGCCGCCATGCAGGCGACGCGAGTGCTCATAGACGCCGGTCATCGCAATATCGCCTATGTCACCGCGGTGGAAGCCAAGGGCGACGAATACTTTGACCTCCGGCAAATCTACACGTCGTCGGTCCGCGAGCGCATCGATGGCTTTCTCACCACGTGCGGGGGCGCCGGAGTCGATCGACCCGAGCGCCACGTCCGGCTCGGCGCTACAAGCGCCGAGGCCACACGCAGGATCACTGACCAACTGCTGTCCCAGCCAGACCGACCCACCGCGATCCTTGCCTCTGACAGCGTCATTGCACTGGAAATCCTGCGGACCATTCGCCAACGCGGTATGAGGATTCCCGAGGAAATTTCGCTGATCACCTTTCACGATGCGGACTGGACCGGTGTCACAACTCCGCCGATCACCGTTGTCGACCAGCCCGTCTATGCACTTGGCCATAGCGTCGCGGACCTGCTCATCCGCCGGCTGAAAGGCGATATCCAACCAGCGGAAAGGCTGGTCCTGCGGACCGCGATCATCACGCGAGGCTCGGTGGGTGCACCACATCCGTGAGCCACCACAGTTGAGACAGCAACATCTCTTCACCTCGAATTCGAACCAAGGAGATGAGGCCGGGCGTGGAGACCTGCCCGTGTGGCCGCCTTTGGACCGGAGACGGCCTGCTTCCGCCGCTTCGGAACAAAGGCAAGCGTTCATCATTCCTTGCTGGAAGGGATGACGTTTCGGCAGACAGGAATATCGACATGAAAGCTTTGATCCTGGGAACCTTGGCGCTTTGTCTGGCAGTCCCGACCATCTCTTCGGCCGCCGAGGCTGACGTGGTGATCTCCACCCATCACCGGCATCACGAGAACGCCGTCTTGTACAATGATGAAGGAGGCCGTCTTCATCACCGATATCATCGCCAAATAGCGTTCTACGACAACGGTGATCATGCCTGGCGCCACCGCCACCACCGCCCCGACACCGTTATCCTGACGAGTTCCGACCACCGGCGGCACCACACCGGCATATACAATGATGAGGGTGGTCGCCTTCATCACCGGCATCACGGCCAAATGGCGTTCTACGACAACGGCGATCATGCCTGGCGCCACCGCCATAACCGCCGCGACGCCGTCACCGTGACGAGTTCCGTCCAACGTCATCACCAAAACCGTCCCGTGGTCATTCAGCAGGACGGCGGCGACAACGACTAACCACCTGCCGACCCGGCTCCTGCCGTCAAGGAAGGAGCCGGGCCAACATGCAAGTGCATGGTGGAGGCGGATCACTGGAGCAGTGTTTTGGGGGTGCCAGAGGTGGCAGTTCTAGTCCTCATCAACGATGGAGCTGGTGCGGTCGCCGCACTCGACGACATTGCCACGACGGTACATGGCGGCTTGCTGAAGCGGGGAATCGAAGCAGAGGTGAGACTGGTCGCGGGCAACGAGATCAGCGAAGCCGCATCGCAATTCGTCGGCCAAAAGACAACGTCGGGTGAAAACATTCTGGTCGTCGGCGGCGGGGATGGCACGCTTAGCTCTGCCGCGGCCGTTCTCGCCGGGACTGAGGTGGCCCTGGGTGTTCTTCCGCTTGGCACCCTCAATCACTTTGCGAAGGACCTCTGCGTGCCACTGGAACTTGACGCGGCGATGGATGTAATCGCGGCGAGACGTCCGGTGCTCGTCGACGTCGCGGAGGTGAACGGTCGCGTTTTCTTGAACAACTCGTCGATCGGTCTCTATCCCTTCTTTGTCGCGGAACGCTCTGCGGAACAGAAGCGACGAGGAGCGGGGAAACTAGCAGCAATCGGTCCCGCTCTTGTTCGGACATTGAGGGCGGTATCTTGGCAGTTTGTGCGTATCACCGCCGACAAGGGTGAGGACCAGGTGCTGACACCGTGCGTGTTCGTCGGCAACAATTTCTACGACGTCGGCGATTTTGGGCACCGCGAAAGCCTGTCTTCACGAGAACTGTGCGTCTATGTCGTCAGGCGGCGAACGTGGTTTGGGCTGGCATTGCTGCCGTTCAAGATCGCGCTTGGCCTGGTCGATCGCCATCGCGACTTGGAACTGCTTCGGCCGTCAAGACTCGAGATCATCTCGAACAGAAGAGAGACCCTTGTTTCGGTGGACGGCGAGGCCACAACGATGAAGATGCCGCTGCACTTTCAAATTCGACCAGCGGCACTAAAGGTCCTCTCGGTCCCGGAGCCGGATACGAAGTAACCCGAAGGCGGAGATTTTCTTGCAAACACTTGTGCACCTGTCCGACCTCCATTTTGGCACGACGGACACTCGCATAGTTGATGCGATCGGCGCCGAGGTCCGGGCATGCAAACCAGATTTGGTGGTTATATCGGGTGATCTGACCCAACGAGCTCGCCGGGCAGAATTCTGCCAAGCACGAGAATTCCTAGATGCGCTTCCGACCCCACAAATTGTGGTGCCCGGCAATCACGACGTGCCGCTCTTCAACATCTTCGCGCGAACGCTCACGCCTCTTGCTCGCTACAAGCACTTTATCCAGGCAGACACGGACCCGTTTTATGCCAATGACGAACTCGCAGTGGTCGGTATCAACACTGCGCGGTCCTTTACAATCAAGGACGGAAGGATCAATGCCGGCCAGCTTGCTGCCATGACTGCTCGATTTGCGGGCCTGGCTGACGAAACCACCAAGATAGTCGTCACCCATCACCCGTTCGAAGGGCGAACATTCGGCCATGCGACCGGAGTCGTCGGACGAGCCAAAATGGCTATGGAGGCGTTCTCGCAAAGCCGCGTCGACATCATCTTGTCGGGGCATCATCACCTCCAGCAAGCCAATCTCAGTACAGTTCGTTACGCGAAAGCGCGATATGCAGCGTTGCTCATTCAGGCAGGCACGGCGGTCTCAACGCGCCGTCGCGACGCAGCGAACTCGTTCAACATAATCCGCGTCGAACGTCCACGGATACGCGTTGAATGTCGTGCTTGGCAGCCGCAGGCGAGACAATTCTCCACTTCGGCGAAGTATTCGTTCGGTTTGGGTCCAGATGGCTGGGTGCTGGACGAGGCGTGACCCAGGGCCGCCTGAAAACCTGGCACGACGATAAGCGAGCGCGGCAGAGATTTTCTAGACATCCCCGTCATCATGGATGGTGGCGAGCCCCTCCTGTCGGCCAAACTTGGCCACTATAACGAGGAACCCGGATTCGTTTTTTAGATAGCTTCTAAAGAAGCGGTCGAAGCGCCGGCGTACTTTTCTTCAGCCACTCCCGCACCGACGCAAAGAGAGCGCCACCAATCTCACAGGAGCGGCCCCTCCTTGCCTCGCCATTTTCGATCGAGCGCTTTTGAGGGTCCAGTACGGAAGACACTCTCCGTTGCCTAGGGAACAAGTCGGTGTAATCGGCAGCAACATCGACATCCCCCCAATTTCCCGATTGCAGGCCACGCGGATCGGTTGGAGTGTTGCGGCGTGAGAACCACATTCGGGAACCTAGAAAAACTATTGGTCGAAGGTGGTCGTCGAGCGGTCGCTTCACCCTTTCGATAATATCGAACGCGACTTGATGGCGCTTCAGCAGCGTTCGGCGGAAGAAATGATTGACGAGACTTAGTCGCCCCCTAGCTTGAATGGATGGAATTCAACCCGCCCTCTTCGTCAAACGGCCTTCTGCAAGCCTTTCGCAGCGATTCTATGTGGCTGATCGCTTCATTGCTTGTGGCTGGCGGCCTTGTCCTCGGATTCAGCCTCCTGGCCGAGGAAGTTACCGAGGGTGACACGAGCGGATTCGACCGGGCCGTGCTCATGGCGTTTCGGAGCGCCGATGATCCAACGAATCTGATCGGGCCGCCGTGGCTGGAGGAAATGGGCCGCGACGTCACGGCCTTGGGCAGCGTCGCATTCCTGGGTTTTGTATCGCTGGCGGCCATAGGTTACCTGCTGATAACTCAGAAGCGGAGATACGCGTGGTTGGTCACCGCCGCGGTGGCTGGTGGAGAGGCCCTGAGCACGGTTTTGAAGGTCGCCTTTGATCGGCAGAGACCCGACGTTTTCCACACCACCAGGGTCTTTACCGCCAGCTTTCCGAGCGGCCACGCGATGTTGTCCGCTGTCACTTTCCTTACGCTTGGAGCTTTGCTGGCCAAGGCAAGTCCTGATCGCCGGGTGAAAGGGTATTTCGTTGCCCTGGCGGTGTTCCTGACCATCATGGTCGGAACGAGCCGGATTTATCTCGGCGTTCACTACCCCACGGATGTACTTGCAGGATGGTGCGTCGGATCAGCTTGGGCAATCCTTTGCTGGTCGGCGGCCCATTGTATTGAGCAGCGGCGCGGGTCCTGATCCGCCTCCCTTTCGGAACAATCTTGCTCCGACAGGCTGCGATATGCCGGTCTCCAGAGACGCCGTCGGCCGGCCTGCGTTCGCCATCGCTCCGGTCTTCTTCGACTAGCCGAACAGCTGACAATCCAACGGACTTGAGTTCCAGATGACTAGGGCGGATAGCCGAGGAAGCCGCACAACCTTCCATTCTTGCAAGATCAACGCCAAGCCAACTCCGTGAGAGCCAGACGACTATCCCGTGGCCGGCCATTTGCGAGATTGGGCGAAGCGTTCCAAGGCCTTGGCGTCCATCGGTCTCCCGAGCGCGTAGCCCTGCAGCAGGTCGCAGCCGAGCTCCTTCAAGATGCGCGCATGCTCCATCGTCTCGACGCCCTCGGCCACCACTTCGATTCCGAGCGATTTCCCGATCTCGATGATGGATGACACCAAACGCCGTTGCGGCAGCGAGCTGGTGACGGGTGTGATCAGCTGGCGATCAATCTTCAGTCGGCGCGGCTGGAGCTTGAGCAGACTGACGATCGAGGCGTAGCCGGTGCCAAAATCGTCAATCTCAATGTCGATACCGAGGTCCTTGATGTGCTCGATGTTCCAGGCGACGAGGTCGTCATTCTCATCGAGGAAGATGGACTCGACAAGTTCGAACGAGACCGTGCCTTCGCGGATGTTGAGCTTGCGCAGGCCATCGATGAGGTCCTTGTCCTCAAGCCGGCGTGCCGAGACGTTGACGGAAACGTGTGGAATATCGAGGTGCTGAAGCTGCCAGCGCTCAAAGTCGATCAACGTCCTTTTGAGGACCGTTCGGTCGATCAGCGCGACGACGTTCAGTTCCTCCGCAACCCTGAGAAAGACGTCGGGGCCCAGGATTCCGCGCGTCGGGTGCCGCCAGCGTGCCAGGGCCTCCACGCCGACAATCTCCAAGGTTCCGGCGTCAAACTGCGGCTGGTAGAAAACGATGAATTCGTTGCGCTCGAGGCCGCCAAGGATCTCGTCGGCGGTCCGCTTGGTCTGCACGATTTCACTTTGCAGCTCGTCGTTGAAGAACTCGTAGCGGTTTCGGCCCCGGCTCTTCGCCCGGTAAAGGGCGAGATCAGCGTTGACCAGGAGTTGCCGTGCGTCGAGCCCCTCACCCGTATTCGCCGCAATTCCAATGCTAACGCCGAACCGGCACTGGTGGCCACGGAAATCGACGGGTTGCCGCATCTCATCGATGATGCGGTCGGCCAGTGCGGCGAGTTCGGCGTCGTCGCGCCCGGCACAAATGACCACGAACTCGTCGCCGCCAATGCGCGCGACGAAGTCGGCTCGTCCCGCATTGGCCGTGATCACCTTCGAGGCATGCATCAACATGGCGTCGCCGGCCGCGTGCCCGAGCGTGTCGTTGATCTGCTTGAAGCGGTCGAGATCCATATGCAGGAGTGCGGTTCGTTCACCCTGACAGGCGGTCTTCGCCAGCATTTCGTCGAGATAGCGGCGGTTCGGCAGGCCGGTGAGCGAATCGTGCAGCGCCACATGTTCGATGCGCCCCTTGGCCACTTCAAGCTCGGCGTTCCGCAGTTCCGATAACTGCCTTTCTCGCACAAGATTTTCGTTGAGCACGACATCGCTTGTCACGTCCCATTCGGCGCCGATCATCCTGGGCGTGTTGTTGCGCTCCTGGAAATAGGTCGCGCGGGTGCGCACATGCCGGATCTCGCCATCCGGATGGACGATCCGGTATTGCGAGGAATAAGGGCCCTTTACCGCCGCCGCCGCATCGAAATCCCGCTGCGCCCGTTCGATGTCCTGCGGATGAATCGCTGACGCCCAGTCATCATAGCCGCGCGGCTTCCCATCAGCCGGCCTGCCGTAGATTTCGTTGACACGGTCGTCCCACACCAGCTCGTTGGTGGCAATATTGTGCTCCCAGACACCGATCCCCGATGCATCCAGCGCGAGTTCCAGGCGACCGGACAATCGCCTGAGCTCGGCGAAGTTTTTTTGCCTCTCGCCGAACAGTCGCCCCGCAACCAGAATGGGCAGCACCACAAGCGCACCGGCCAATGCCATGATGGCCCGCAAGGCCCAGGCATTCTTCGCCGATGCGGCCCAGCCACCTCTGGGGATCGCGGCGATCTGCCAGGAACCGGACGGCAGATGCACCGTCTCGGTCACCGGGTTGGCACGCGTGACACTCGCGCCACCGAAGAAGCGATCACCCGTCCCGCCAAGGCCGTCCTTGCCGGTCAGCGCGATCTCGATGTCGAGATTGCCGTCGAAAAGACCGCTTGCCTTATAGAGGCGCTCGACGTCAACGACGACCGAGACGATGCCCCAGAAGCGATCGCCGCCGCCCGCCGTCTTCACGAAGACCGGAAAGCGGCCGATGAAACCTTGGCCGCCCTGCGCCAGGTCGACCGGACCGGCCAGCACGGGCGCCCGCAGGTCGCGCGCCCTGAGGGCGGCGGTGCGTTGGGCATCGTTCTTGCGATAATCGAGGCCGATGGCCTTTTCGTTGCCGGGCATTGGATACATTAGCGAGATAACGAGGTCCGGCGCGCCGGCGATGTTGCGCAGCTGAGATTCCTGCTCAAACAGGTTGCTGGCCAGGGCCGCAAACCTCTGTTGCCCCATATAGGGCTCGGTCACGATCGCCGAAACGAGGCCGCGCGTAAGCTGGAGATTGCCGTTGATGTTGCCTTCCAGCTTGGCCCTAATGATGTTCACCTTGGCCAAGACGTCGGCGCGCGCCAGTTGGTCCGAAACGATCCTGTTTTCACGGTCCGCCAAAACGGCGCAGATCACAAGCACCGCAAAAGCGATCGCCGCCGGCAGGTTCGCTGAAGACAAAACCGAGCGTCTCAACTGACTGAGACTGGATGCGATGCTGGCCAATTGACCCAAATACCTTTCCCGGGACAAACCCTCGGCCGACCCTAGTAGAAAGTACTTAAATTTGCTTTTCCATCATGCCGAGCAATTTCAGCATTGGATGGCGCGCTCGCAAGGAGGTCATGAAGCCGGCATCGGGGTCTGAAGAGCGGCACTCTTGGAAGGAACACCGCGACGAGCGTCCCCCAACTGCCTGGGCGAGCAAGACGTGGCGCCTTCTGAGTGCATTGAGGGCGGAAGGGCTGTTTGACGTGCCTGCAGGTTGGGAGCGGGTCGGCGGCCCCGGCGCTCTCACTTCCGATGTCGCGCCATAATTGCGCTGAGCCAGCTGAACAGTCTGATTTCCTCAGGTCGCCCCGCTACTTCCTCAATGGCGGTGCGCGGCGTGAGCTCCACCAGATCATCTGCAGCCTCTATGGTCGTCGTGTCGACGGATCTGGCGCACAGCCTCGTGCGAGCCTGCGCAAGTCCTACCCCGTTGATCCAAGCGAGGATCAGCGGAGCATGGGACGGCGAGGAGCCAAACACCGCGCTCCACCCATCTCCTGTGGCCTCTAGATTCGGACAGACAACCCGTCGGCTCTAACGTCGGTCCTGGTCTCCTCCGGGTCGGAAAAACGATTGGAGTTCCTGCATGTCGACGCTTTCATCGCCGTCCTCGTCGACAGCGTTAAAGATCCGCCCGATGAAATCCTGAACCTCCGTCCGCGACAGCGTACCATCACCGTCGGTGTCCATGATAGCGAACATGATTCTCATTTTGGCACTCTGCATCATATCGGCGCCCGCCCTGCGGCCATGCCTCATATGTCCCGGGTCACGCTCGCCCATTTCTTCGTCCGGAAGCTTCGGGCCCCTCTGTCGCCAATCCGCCTCGGGGTCTCGGTCCTTTGCTGTTCTCTCCTGCAGCATCTCATCCATCATCTCGCGCATCATTTGACGCATTGCTTGCTGGTTCTGTCCGGCTTCACCCGCGGGCCGATCCTGGGCTGGTGAGACAGGCTTGGGAGCATCCGCGGATTGAGCAAACGCTGACGAGGCGAGCATAGCGAACGCGGCAGCCAATACTGCAGTTGTGACAGAACGTGTCATTGGGTTCCTCCTTTGATGATTGCCAAGCCGACCAGCCGGCGTGCTGTCCCAACCAGCAGCTCGGTTCATGGTTCCTGGGCATCGGACGCAAAAGCGGCATAGCTCCAATCATCCCAGCAAAGCCCTGGCTGTCTTTGTCGCAATCTGGCCTTACCAGTCACTGATCGCCGCGCGGATTTGCCCGGTGCGCAACAAAGGTCGATCTTCATCCATTGGCCGAAAGCACCCATTCCCAACGAGCTGGCGCAGACCCCCGCTGCAAGTTCCGAGAGTTCGGCTGGATGAATGCATTTCAAGTCGGCGGCAATGGCACCGTATCCGGCCCACATGCCCAGGACAGGCACTGGGCCCACCAGGGCATCCATTCCAAACCGGATTGGCGTTCCCAGGATGCGCCAGCGCGAATCCAGCAGCTCTGACAAGATGTCCCTTCGCAGTCTGGCGATCTGCAAAAGGTCTTTCGGTTGTTCATACCTTCCTGGCTGGCCTTGCTCGCTCGATCCAATCTCCTTGGTTTCGCACTGACCGTTTGCAGTCCGCTTGCGTCAACCGGAACTAGCGTTGCGTCGGCCGGGAAGGCACGCCGTCGAGCAGGTTGCGCTGGTCTGGGGCGGCATTTGTTGGCTGGTCTGCTGGGAGGGTGCCATCCGGAGTCATCTGGTTGACAGCATCCGGCAGATCCCTGGTTATCCTTGCAATCAGCTCCTCGCGCGAGAGGCCGGTCTGGCGAGAAAGTGCCTCCAGCGTCTGCGCGTCGATCGCCGTTTCCACCTCGTGCGGCTCTATCGGCTGGTTCGCCCCAGTGCCAACCCAGGAGTCCACCTTCGAGCCGGCACCTGCAGTTCTAAAGCGGTCGAGAATTTCGCCCAGCGCGGTGCCGGAAACGCCCTTCGACACCTGGTCCAGTATCCCACCCTGGGGGTTGCGGGGATCGCGCTCTCCCGCTCCGCGGATTACCTCCGCGATCTTGTCGCGGTTTTGATAAGCCAGAACCCCCAGCATAGCGATCGCAAGTTTTCCTAGATTGGCCACTCGTTCCTCCTATGGTTTCGGATATGCAGAAGGTCTCGGCCTGCCAAAAGTTCCGGGATTGGGCAGTAATATCTGGAAGGGCTTGGCAACCGCGACGGCTCCCATCCCAGCCGGATCACGAGGCCTGCACGCGAGGACAGAAGTGGGCGGGCAGAAGACAGACCGCTCGGGCTGGTGCTTAGAGTTTTTTCGTCGACGACAGCCGCTCCAAACCAAGGCGCTGGTGCTCGATGGACGGTTGCGGCAACCGCGCCAAGGCGGCCCGCTTCCGCCTGGCGCATCGGAAGTAGCGCACAATGGAAAGGCTCGGCCGACAGCCAGTCCGCGCAAGACCGCCGCATCGGACATCTAGGGGGACTGTGTCGGTAGTCGCGATGATACAGATTGTTGGAGGTAGGTCCGACTGTCTCTATCGGTCTCGCCATGTCCGCTGTAGCTGGGCATGCGGCGAGCTTTGCGTAACCAGGAGATATTGAATGGAATCGACTGGATCGGGCTCCGAAGAAGCGACCAAAATCGGGGCACTCGTCCCTTTGACCCGCCCCGGCTGGGTTGAGGCAGGCAGACATTTGCTCGCGGGCCTTCAGCTTGCTGTAAGCGAAATCAACGGCGCTGGTGGGGTCGGCGGCAAAGCGCTTGAGCTGCTCGTCCGAGACACTGCAGCCGATCCGCAGAAGGCCGTCGCGGCCGTGGATGACCTGGCTCGCTTGGGCGTGGTGGCGATAGCGGGGGAGTATCACAGTGTCGTTGCTCGCGCGGCGGCCATCAGGGCCGACGAGCTCGGCCTGCCGTTTCTCTGCTCGTCGGCCGTACTCGACAGGCTAACGGAACAACCAACGAAATGGGTCGCCCGCCTTGCACCGCCGCAGTCCCGCGGCTGGCAAATATATGCCGACTTTCTCTCGCGAGCTGGCCACGATCGGATCGCGGTTGCATCGCAGCAGAGTATCTACTGGGCATCTGGCGTTCACATTCTGCGAGATCGCCTTAAAGCAAACGGCGCGACCTTATCGGACATCAGCATGAGCTCGCTGGACCCGTCAATGTTGTGCGACCAACTCATCGACCGTCGCGCAACAGTCCTTCTTCTTCTCGTAGGCCAGCCAGAGCCAGCAATCTCAATCGTCAAGTCGGTTCGCAATGACGGCCGCCTGTCCACGCTCAAGATCGGCGCTCCAGCTGGGCAACCAGAATTCGCTGAATGGGCCACATTGCTAGGCGAAGATAGCGCTGCGATCCCCTTCCTGCGCTACCGACCCGGACACCTCAACCCGTTAGGCTCACGTGTCGAAAGGGCCCTGTGGGAGAAGTTGGGCGAGGCGCCCTCCTTCGTCGCTTTGGAAGGGTACGACACGATCGTCGTACTTGCTCAGGCAATACGGTCCTTCGGCACTGATCGGAACAGCATCGCAGAGTCATGGCCGCACATAGAAGTTGCCGGCACCCGTGGCCACATCCAGTTCTTTCGCACACCAGCCACGACCGCTTGGCAGTGGACTGATGCGCCGATCCAAATCGCCGAAAGAACCCCGGGCAACCCGGCGCAATTCAGGCATGTTCTCGATTCAGGATGAGGCGGAGTTCGATGGCCGAAGTTCGCGGCGGCGGCAGTGCCGTCGCTTTTGGCGATCCAATGACTTGGAGCATTCTCCACGCTGTGGCCGACGGCGTCGCAGTTCTTGACGGGGTCCAGCCGTGAGCGGCGACTACTGCCTCGACACCAGGCCGATTGCAACACGTCCATAAAGTTCTAGCGCGGCGTCAATTCCGTCCCGCTTTCCAAGTAAGCGGATAGCGCACACTTCATCTGAGGTGTGAACGCGCTGGTCGATCTCTTGCCTGGTGCGCAGCCTGCTGCTCTCTTTTGGCAAAGTGTTTCTTTCCAATGAGCCCTGAAAACAGCTTTGGTGTTTCCGAATGGAGGGAACATCAGCGCCTAATTGACGTTCGGGAGCCGATTGGGATCATGGATCCCGAAAGGATGTCAGATGACCAACGATCTCTCACGCAATCAGGAACGGCGAGGTACAGCTCGGATCGCGAGCTGGGCGGTGGTCGTGATCGCGCTCGTTTTTCTAGGCCTTCTCGCCTTTTTTATATTTGCGCCCTTATCAAACGCGTCGCGGCAAGCAACGCCGCTTAAGGTTGCCCCCGAGCAGAACCAAGGCGGCAACGCACCCGCGCCCACTTCGCCTCCGGCAGGCTGATATGAATCGGCCGCCGCACCGCCAGACCGGCAACTGAAGCTGCAAGCTGGGCGGCGATCACTTCCACACTTCTTCCAGTGCCCGCATCGGCTTCGGCGGCGGGATCTTTCTCGCGTCTCAGGGCACACGCGGCCGAACCGATCAAACGGTGCGCATGAACGGGTGTCAGCATCGGAGGGATGATCTTACGAATATGGGAGCATCGCAAGCTTCTCTCTAGTGAGAGAACCGCACCTTTGATTGCAGCGTTTGCAGCTGGACGTCGTGACGACCTTGGCCCAGGAGCCCTTCCGAGACAGTGGCGTTGCAGTGCGCGCACTGAAAGGTCAGATCCTTGTCGACAACCCAATTGGTTCCTCGCGAAAGGACATGGTCCCAGCAAATCGGATCTCAGGCAGAAACCGTCTCGGCCTCTTAGTGCATTCGAATGCTTCACGAGTGCCTAAGAGAGTGCATAACCTCTTAGCCGGCGAGAGGACGCGGCCCCCTGCCGATCTCGCTGGCTAGGCTCGGCGTCTTCAGGCAACTCTCCTCTGGGCGCCGAGCCGACGAAACTCTGCTGCCAGCCCCGCAGCCAATCGGCCATCGGTCGCCCTCCTCTCTGGGACATTCTAGCCGACGGGCCAACGATAGCTGGCGGTGTAGGGCCCACCATAGGAAACAGAAATCATCCGCATGCGACGCCTCGAATGTGGAGAGCGGCCGATCTAGGACCACCTGTTGGGTCCCGCGCTCACCGGTGCGGGCGATCCTCCGCGATAACGTTGTAGAGAACACAGCACGCCAACAACGAGACGACACCGCCCAGGAGATCACTCCCCGTCAGACCAGAAAAGTAGACGAATTCAAAGGCTGACACGATCGTTCTCTCAATTAGAAAAGCCACCAACGTAGAACCGTTAGCAAGCTCTCATGTTCCGCTCCCGCGTGGCACTTTCTGGACGTCGTCGACGCCGAGACGGCATGCTCCGTGTCAACCCTTTTCGACTTGCTTCGGCCGAAGCCGGAATCATTGCCGGCGCGGCGAAACCGTGTTGGTGACCGTCGGACGGCGAGCCTTTCTCGGCGCAACGCCTAACCCGAGGCTGGCCCGTTGAGGCAAGTTGTCCGGAATTGTGGAAGGCCTAACGCCGCACGGCTTGAGAAAGGCGTTGGGCGTTTATTCGCAGAGGCAGAGGCCCTCCACCAGGCAGCTTCTGACGTGCTGAGGCAGGACAATACTGACGGCGCGGAACTAATTGTGGCGAGGCGTCGCGGGGCGGCCAGTCCGTTTTCCACGCATTGCTGCTCGATCGGAGGGCTCTCCGCACAGGCGATCCAAAGCAAACCCCATGCGGATCGATTTGTTGCAGGCAATTTATGCTGCACTGCAGCAACCAACCTGAAAATACGGCGTTCCGCTTGTTGGCCCCGCTCTGGATCGACGCGAAAGGATACCGACATGAGAAGTCTCGCCGATACCGTTGCACGCTTGGCTGCTCGGCGAAAGCAGATCGACGGCGTCTTGGATGGTCACGACCAAAACGAGCGCTTTTCCGAACTTCAGGCGTTCGGGTCAAATCCCGGAAAGTTGCGAGGCTGGACATACCGGCCCAAGGATCTTGCACCCCATGCCCCTCTGGTCGTTGTCCTCCATGGCTGTACGCAGTCGGCGGCATCCTATGACCGCGGCGCCGGCTGGTCGAGGACGGCGGATCGCATGGGCTTTGCCGTCCTGTTTCCAGAACAGCAGCGGAGCAACAATGCCAATCTTTGTTTCAACTGGTTCGTCCCGGTCGACACCCGACGGGGCTCCGGTGAGGCGCTTTCCATCCGCCAAATGATAGAGGCCGTGGTCACCGCTCACGACATCGACCGCACCAGGATTTTTATCACCGGACTTTCCGCCGGCGGGGCAATGGCCGCCGCCATGCTCGCGATTTATCCGGAAGTCTTCGCCGGCGGGGCCATAATAGCTGGTCTACCCTATGGCAGCGCCAATAGCCTGCCACAGGCTTTCGACCGCATGCGAGGGCACGGCGGCCCCACCGGGAGGCGATTGGCGACGACCGTCCAGCAAGCTTCCGGTCACTGCGGACCATGGCCGAAACTCTCCGTCTGGCATGGAAGCGCCGACACAACAGTCAGTCCGGTCAACTCCGATCAGCTCGTCGGGCAGTGGCTCACATTGTTCGGGCAAAGTGGAGTGCAATGCGAGACACAGGTGCATCAGGGCTACCGCCGCGACGTCTGGAAGAACGCTGCGAATGAGGAAGTCATCGAGCAGTACCTGATCCCGGGCATGGCGCACGGGACACCCGTGGACTCCGCGGACGGCTTGAGTCAGGGCGGATCCTTTGTGATCGACACCGGCATATCGTCCACCTCGCTTATCTCCAGATTCTGGGGGCTTGAAGATGCGGGCTCTGCGGGCCCATCGCCAGATGCGTGTTTACCGGCAACATCGGTCGGACACTCCCCTTTGGTGGTCGCGCACCCGCCCGTCGGACCGAGCAGCGGTCCGACCGCTGGGCCTGGTCAGGTTATCGAAAGCGCCCTTCGCGCTGCCGGCTTGATGAATTAGTTCGGGGCTAGACTTGCTGAAAAATGTTCGTCTATGGGGGCCGGCCTGCCGTGTCGCTATGCGAAATGGGACTGAGAACAATGAGCGTCTCAGGCGCCCTTGGCTGTCGAAAGGGCAGCCGTGCCCGGGATGCTTATGTTGATTTTCAAACCGTCCGATGTCCAATCCCGCAGGATCTCACCCTGAAGCTGCTTCTGGACAATTGCATTGACCATGGTCGTTCCGAAGCCGGGCGCCCCTGGCGGAGATCCAGCTTTACGTCTGCCGCTTTCTTCCCACCGCAGGTTAAAGCCGCCATGATCGCCGGTCGGCTGCCAGCTGACCTGCAACCGCCCCGTATCCTGGGCGAGAGCTCCATGGGTGGCGGCGTTAACGATCAATTCATGGGCGACGAGAGCCAGTGGTTGAACGACCACCGCTGGGATCAGAACTTCAGGACCGGTCATTGCTGTCCTCCCAGACGCGAAATGGGCGACCTGCCTGGAGACGATTTCGTCCAGCGGCACATCGCGCCAGCCGCGCTCGGCCAACAGGGCGTGTGCGACCGCCAAAGCCTGGACCCGGCGTTGAACGGCCGCGGCATAGAGCGGTGCACTGTCTGTCTTGCTCAGCCGAACAATACCATCGACAACCGCCAGAACGTTCTTTGCGCGATGATCGACCTCCATCAGGAGGCGGTGCTCCGCCGCTTCCAGGGTCTGGATCATGCGATGTTTGGTAACGTCGATCTGCGACGCGAAGTAGTAGAGGAGCCCGCCTTCATCGTCCTTGATGGGGCTCAGATGGAGCTGGTTCCAGAACGGCGATCCGTCCTTGCGGAAGTTCAGTATCTCTACATTCGTCTCGCGTTCACGCTCTATCGCCGCTCGAATTTCCGCAACGGCCGCGGGCGATGTTCCCTCCCCTTGTAGGAAGCGGCAATTTCGACCCAGGACTTCATCGGATGTATAGCCGGTCAGATCCAGGAAGGCCTTGTTGGCGAGCACGATGGGATTGTCAGGCTGCCGAGCATCCGTGATGACGATGGGCATGCGCGTGCGCTCGAACGCCGCCGATGCCAACTCCTTGCGATCCGCCCATGCGGTGGTGGCTGCTGCCGCCGGCGCGTCGCCATGCAGGGCTGACGTTGATTTGAAGTTGTCAGGCACTCTTTGCTCACTTGACAGAGATCAGCGATAACGCCCGACTTCCTACAAGGTTTCCAATGTGATGTTTCGAACCGGACTGGTTGCTGGAGTAAAGCCACGCGATCGGTTCTTGGGAATGTTTACTCGAGGCGAGGCACAATTGGCTATGACGCAGCTAACATGTGCAACCTACCGGGCAGACTGAGCATCGTCGGCGTGGTCAGTTATGGTCGACACCTTGACCACCATCGAAGGTGAGTCTCGTCGATCTCGGGCGTTTCCTGCGACGAACCATAAGCCCCCCGGCGGGTGTCACCTCCGGTCGCGGAGCGCGCCGTTCGAACGTGGCCAACCAGTTCTCATTTTATCGCCGTGACCCTGCCCGCCCTGTCCAGTTGACAATCGACCTCGGCCTGCCGAACCTCGACGCCCCCTTGCCTCCTATAGTCTATTTGCACCTTGATTGGTGCTGTGAGTGTACCCCCACGCCGATGCAACAACCCTGCGCTCAACGCCCGGACGCGGACAGCGCCAAGCGGTGTGGCGGCGGATGTGATCGCGGAGCGGCAGGCTTGCACAACAGCAGCCGGTATACCGGGCTTCGCTCTCAGGGGTCTCTGAAGCTTGAAAGGATAGCCGTCGGTGAAGCCGCCGTCACCAGATATGGAAGGCTTGAGAATCGATGGCAAGGCGATCGATTGATTGCCGCCCCTCGCGGACGCAGCGGCCGTAGGCCCAGCCGTTCCTTTGGGTGTGGCGGCTGGACTGCCGCTAGCGGTAGGCGACCCGTCGTCGGCCGCCGGATCATCGCCCGTACCAATACTGGTCGAAACGCCTCCGCTTGCGTTGCCGACATTGCCGCTGGCACCAACGCCAACGCCGACTGATCCCTTGCCCGTGCCAACCGAAGCTCCGACATGTGATCGCCCTGCATCGCCGACGCTCGCTCCCACCCCGACCGATGCGCCTTGCGAACCCGCGTTTACTCCGGCGCCGACTCCGATTCCGCCGACGCTGGCACCTACCCCTTTGTCGAGAGCGCAGGCAGGTCCGACTCCAATCCCGATCATCAGGGCGGCTGCGACGTACTGTTTCATTGCTAGGTTGACCTTCGGCATGGATTCGGGCTCCACGGTCTGTTCACTGGCGCGGGTCGAGCCCTTTCGGTGGTCGGGTCGGCAGCAACGCGAGGGGAAGAGAGATCGGGGCCAAGACAGCAGCCTGTTTCTGTTTTTCTCGCGAGCCCGGTTTGCGCCTCGGTTCAACACCTGATCTGGGTGGTGCACTTGCAACCACACCTGCCGGCTTATGGATCATTCGCGAACGCGCTGCAGCCGCAGCCCGGTTCCTGGTTGCGACGTCGTCGATTGCCTCGCGCGCGGCACTCAGGCTCAGGGCCAGACCGGTCGCCCGTTCACGTTCTTCTTCCAGCGCCGCGCTTAACCCGACCGAGGTCCGGTTTGAAGCGTCGCGCTCCTTGCGAACGAGGTCGAGGTCACGGGCAGCTGAATCAGCTCGTTTGCGTTCCAGTTTGAGCGCTTCTCCGGCTTGCCGTAGACCTGCTTCGGCCGCCTCACGGTTCTTATTGGCGTTGGCCAGCTCGACGGCGACCGCATTTGAGGCTGTCTTGAGAGCCTCGATGGTTCGGTGAGCCGTTGTGAGCTCTTGGGACAAGAGCTGAACCTTGTGCCGTTCGTCGTTAAGAGCTTGCGTCACAGCAGTCTCGGGGACGTCCTTGGAGGGCTGGGTTGCTGCGGCGGCGGGCTTCTCACCGCCCCAGAGAGTGGCTTCGGCCCTGAAGCTTTCGATGGCGCGCTGCGCCGTCTGCAGATCGAGCGAAAGGGCTTCGTCCTTTCGCTGCTGCTCTTTCAGAGCTTGTGCTTGCTTGGCTATCTCCGCTCGTGCGGCATCCAATTCGCGTCGCAACATCTCCTGATTTTCGCCAGGCGGCATTTGCGCCTCTGCGTCGAGTGCCTGCGCTTCGCTTGGCACCAGCTCTCTAGGTGCGGGGGATCCGAATGCCCTTGTCGGTGCCTTGTCGGGCTCTTTGCCGACATCGACGTGCTCTGCAAATGCGTCCGACGTGCTGTCGCTAGCTGGGAGAGCCGCTGACGCGTCAGGCGCCCGCTGACAGTGAGCCGGAGATGCGAACAGCAAAACAAGGCATAACGGAAAGAGGGCGAAAATCGCCCCGGCCCTTCCTCCGCGCGTCTCGTGCGGCAAAATCGAAGTCCATCGTCCAATCGAGCTGAACGCAGCGAGGCAAAAATTTGCCCTGGTGCTCTGCACATGACCCATCGCTGAACCTCAAGACCGCGGCCCTCACCGCATTGCATCTCCACCTGTCGAACATCTGGTGCAGCCGAGCAAAAGCGCGAAGCAGCGAAACACCACCGCGCGCGCCAAAGCATCAGTAGGAACCTAACTGCTGGTTCCTCGGTTGCCATCATTCGAACGAACGGGAGATTCGTTCTATAAATGCCTGCCTCGCTTGGCATTCGCACTTGGCGCCCGTCCATCCAGGCGGAAAAATCAACGATCGCCAATCCCACATCGTCTGGCGATTTCGTCGCGTTGATATGTGACGCAATCACCTTCGGCGGCAATCGCTTCACTCGGGCTCGAACGGCAGGAACTGAACACGCAGGCGCCGCATGATACAGCTGGCGAGACCCGCCGCGCCATCCGGTACCGTAGTCGCGTATGCTGCAGCTTGGCTGCTCAGGACCTTTGATGTTCAATTTCGTCTTTGCCACCGGAACGAGCAACTGAACACCGACACCGCATCCACTGAGCACGCCTCCGGGAGTATGGCCATTGTGAGCGCTGCCTGGCGCGGAACGGTCGTTTCTTGTGTCGGATTGCGGTGGCCTTGAACTGAAGAGACCTTCCGTGGGACACAGGAAGTAGTTCGGATGCGATCGCGCGACCGACTACGAGGTGCCCGCCCGGGCCATCAACAGCGGGACTGACTCATCATGGACAGGTTCATTCGAAGCAGCTCTTGCCGGTGACGAACCGCATGATCCTGATTGTCGAGCCACACCTGGATGACGAGGCCGGTCATCCTTTTCGGTATGTACGCGCGGTGGTCGCCACTTGCGCTGGTTTGGGGTGGGGGAGCCTCGTCCTTGCGCATCGCGCCTATTCCGGCCCGAAGACGATCAACGGCGCCGAAATCCGGCCGACCTTCCCGCGGAGTTACTATGAACGAAAAGACCGCCGGACCGGCTTATCGCGCGCGCTTGAGCGAGGGTTGCGACCCGTTCTGAAGGCTTTGAAGCGGCTGGTTAACGATCCCGTCAATGGCCCGGACCGGTTTGTCCTGATGGCTGGTAGGGCCGCATTGGCGATCATGGCCGTGCCCGCAATTCTCGTCCTTCTGCTTCCTTATGCATTATGGCGGACGACGAGCGCGGCCCTGGGCCGGTCATCCACGCGCGACACCTGTTCGCCTTTCGTGCGCAGCGTAGCCCGCCAGATCGACAACACATCGGGCGAATTGAGCTTGCTGGTACCGACGGCGACCCCGGCCATGCTGGCCGAGCTACTTGCCTTGCCTGTGCTGTTGGCGCGACCGCTGCCCAAAATGGCGTGCGTCTTTCATGAAGATCCGCGCCTTTATGCAAATTGGTATCGTCCTCTGGACCTCGATTGCCTGGCACACCGCCTCCGTGGCTCCGGCTGGAAAGCCGGTATACGCTTTTACGCAACCAACCCGCTGCTCGCTATGGAGATGTCCAAGCTGCTGGACGCGCCGGTGTGCGATTTTGGAGATGTCTTCGACGAAGACGAAGTGGCATCTCTGGGCATGATCGCGGCGGGACAGCATGTGGAGGCGGACGAGCTGTCTGCCAAAGAGGCTCTACTCTTCACAGAACTGTCGCAGCGCAAAAAGTCCGGCAGGCGCCTGGCCGTTTGCCTAGGGGCGTTGCGTCCGGACAAGGGCGGCACTCAGCTTCGCTCTATAGTTTGCGCAGTTGACGGCTCATCGAGCGATTTCGATCTCGTCATCCAGGCAGCTCGCTGGCCGAACAGCTTGCGTTCAGAATGTCTGGCGCTGAAGAGCCGGAAGGATGTGATCGTCATCGAGAGACCACTCTCGGCCTCTGCCTATCTCCAGCTCGTATACCTGTCGGACGTCGTTCTGCTTCCATATGATGCCGAGGCGTATCGCTGCCGCGTCAGCCGTGTATTCATCGAGGCTGCTCTTGCAGGGCGGCCGGTGCTGGCCTCTCAAGGAATCGCGGCGGAAACCGATCCGGCGCCGTCGTCGTCTCGATTCATTTCGAACTGGTGTGCCTGGCCAGACGAGGCCGTCAAGCTGCTCGATTCGTCTTCTCCCGATACTCTGGCCCACCGGGCGCGCGAGCGGATCTCAGGGGGCACCTGGAACCGCTGGTCCGAGGCTGCGACCTGGCTTTGCACCCCATCACAGCCGATCGTTTTGCCTAAGCCAGTCTTGTATGTGCGACCGTCCTGGTTCGCGACTGGCAGCGCCACGGTGTTCGATCAGCATCTGCGGTACCTGGCCGACAGGGGACTGCCGGTCATAGAGGTAATCGTCGTTTCCGATCGCGATCGCAAGGCGCAACGCATGTCCTGGCGGGCCGCCCTGACCGACCGCGACTCCAGCTCGGCTGTGCTCACTTGTGTGTCCGCTCGGCGATCAGGCGTGGTCGGGTCATTGCAACGCAGGCTTTTGCATATTGACACGGAACGGCGAAGCCAAGCCGTTTATCTGGCGGAGCAGTCCAGGCTCTCCCCCCTCCCGTCCATTGTGAGAGAGATCGGCCTTGATCGAGGCTTCTCCTTCATTCTGGTGAATCACTATTTCCATCTGCCATTCATCAAGCCCCTCAAGCATCGCTCTCCTGTGTGGCTGGAGACGCATGATTTGCAGGCTCGACAGATAATCCTGAGACGGGAAATCAATCGCTCGACCGGTATCGAAGACGCATTCGAAGACCTCGTCGCTGACGAGATGTCGTATCTACGCCGCGCCGATGTCATCGGTGCCATCAACGTTGATGAAGAGGCCTTTTTCCGCGCTCACCTCGGCTCGGAAGGATCAAGAGTATTGCTTTGCCAACCCTCGATCTACCTGCATCCGTGTGACGAGGTCGCTCCTGAGTGTGACGTGCTCATCGTGGCGAGCGACAACCAGTCAAATGTGAGCAGCCTCTCGTGGTTTGTGCATCATGTATTGCCCAAACTGGATCCGACGCGATCGGTCAAAGTGGTCGGGAGCATACAAAAGGTGGCGCAGCAGGAGCGCCTGCTGCACGACCAGGTCCAATACCTTGGCGTCGTAAAGAACCTAGCGCCTCATTATAAGTCGGCGCGTCTTGTCGCCATGCCAATCATTGCCGGCGCGGGAATTGCAATCAAGGCGCTGGAAGCTCTCGCCGCCGGTCGTCCAATTGTCGCGTCGCCACTTGCCTTTCGTGGGCTTCCTCCGGATTTCCAGCCCCCTGCGCCGACGCCGACATCCGATGCTTTTGAATTCGCCGCGGCCATCGATCGGCTGCTCAACGATGAGCAAGCGCGTGGCGAGGCGCTTCAGTCCACGCGGAACGCTAACCTGGCTCTCGGAATGAGAGAGCGCTTCGAATCCCAGATGGCGCAAGCTGTCGAGCGCCTCGCGAATTGCGCCATCAGCTAAGGCCCTATCCACGCCTCGCAATCAAGCATCGCCCGGGCAAAAGGCATTTAAAACGGCCATTCCAACGGTACGAAGGATTGGCAACATGCCTTCTGCGAACGCCTGGGAATTCGCTTCCGTGGACCTCACGTCCAAGACGGACCAATGATCTGGCTGGCTCTACCTCCTCTTCCAAAAATTCTCCATGGAGAGGTAGGTGAACGAGGCGGTCCAGCTCAACAGCACCAGGCCGGTGAGCGCCTCCGACGAAGCAATCAGTCGGAGCGGACCCTCGGCTCTGATGTCGCCCACTCCCAGCGTGGTGTAATTGGTGACGGAGAAATACAGGAAGTCGATCCAGCCGCCGGAAATTTCTCCGACGATTTCGCCTAAGAGCCCGTAGCTATGGAGGCCCCAGAAGACGAAACCGTAAAACGTAATCTCCACGGTATGCGCGGCAAGTGCTCCGAAGATTACGATCAACAGTCGTCCTCGGCTCGGGAACCCGCCGACCTCGGCTGAACGGGCAGAGCTTGCGACCATTTTGAAGGCCTCATAGTGGACTAGAACACACGCGATCGCCAGAATGAGCGATACGAGACTGACTGCGATGACGTTCATGACGATGCACCGTTCAAGGAAGCTTCGTGTTGATCGCGCGATTCAGTGCCTGTGTGAAGGTCTGTTTTTCTGGAACGCTTTAGGAACGAGTCTACGCGAGCGACTTAGCTCGGGCAGACCGGGATCGAAGTGCACGATCCACTAGAGGATGTCCGATACAGGCTGTCGACCTCTTCATCGACTTCCTCACGTTTGATCCCGAGCGCTTTAGCGTCCGAAAATACCTCGTGTGAGTTCGTGGATCGAAACGACGTCAGCTCCGACGTTTCCGGGACGTTGTTGAAAGTTCCGACCGCGGAGGAAGTTATCCCCCGCGTACTTCATGTCGCGATAAGCTCAAGCCCAGGTTTCGCCACTTGACGCTCGCGCCGGCCGCACCAGAGTCCAATGCATGGCTAGCGGCCTCAACATCGGGGATGAGGTGGCGATCGACGCCACCATAATTCGACGCGTCACCGACGACAGGATCAGCGTGTCGATACCGACCTACGGATTTCCGCATTCCGTTCGGGATAGCACCACGAAGGTCGTCAAAGGCCAGACCATGGAACTGATCGGCAGCGTCACACGGGTCGAGAAGGACGCCGTGACCGTCAGCCTGGGTGGCCCGGTGGTGACGGTCGCGCTTGATGTTGTGCGGCGAGTGACGCCCAGGGCGCGTTAGTCAGCCAAGGACCATCCCGGCGAATACCACAGTGAGGAGCAGTGATACCGGCACGGCTAGCAGACAGCACAGCTCGATGGTTTTTGTATCTTGCCGCTTGTCCATCTCACCGCCTCCACTCGCATTGTTCGCTGTCATTTTGACGCTAACGGGGTGGCCGATGGAAGCGGTTCCGCGCGGGATGCGGTTAGAGATGCTGTCGAGTGGTGTATATTAGCAACACCTTGACCGACCCCGGGAAGGCGTGACGCAAGAGTAGCCCGCGGCAGGTAACCGGCGGCGATAGCACGATATGGCGTGCGCCACCGCGTACTGAGTTTACGCCACACCGGCCGCGAACGGGACGGCTGTGGCTGGAACCACGCAGCGCTACGCCGTGCCACACCACGTGATGCTTGCACCAGTTGCGCGGTTCCGGGACGGCCAGCCCAACGGCACTACATTCACTTGAACTAATGCTTGCTGTTCCTGGTCCGCTGATTATGGTTGAGTGTTCCTGCGCCGGCACTGGATACGGACTTGCCTCGTCGATCAGTTCGATCGCACCTGCTTGCTTTGACTGCCGCCTCGGTTGTCCCGGTGTGGCTCTTTGCCGGCTATCTGCTAGGCCAATATGCACTGCATGAACGATATCGTTTTGAGCAGGACGCCGTGCAAACGGCTCGGCAAGTGTCGCTCGTCGTAGAGGGCGAGCTGGCAAATCTCCACACCATCCTCGACGGCCTTTCCAAATCCGCCGCGCTCGCCAACGGCGATCTGCAAGCCTTCCACCGCGAGGCGCTCGATCTTGTCCATGGGACGAACCGGATGATCGTCCTGCGCGATCTTGGCCGCAATCAGTTGATGAACACCGAAATCGGCTACGGTGCCGCCTTGCCGCCGGTCACCGCGATAAAAGCTGTCGACGTCGAGACACTCAACCGTTCCGGTGTTTTCGTCAGCGGTGTCTTCACCGGCAAGGACTCAGGCGAATACCGCGTGGCTGTTGCCATTCGGGTGCCCGCCCCGAAGGGGGAAGACCTGCTTCTTTCGCTTTCTGTACCGACTGCCCGGATCCGCGATGTTTTGATGCCGGCCGTCCCGGAAGGATGGACTGTGGGCGTGGGAGATCGCGACGGAAATTACGTAGCCCGATCCAAGTTGCACGAAGAATGGACGGGAAAGCGCGGATTGCCCGAATACGTGGAAAAGATAGTCGGGCGCTCGGGCTCATTCACGTCCCGGAACTTCGAAGGAGAGACGTTGCTGGCAGGCTATTACAGGTCTCCGCGATCTGATTGGTTCTACACCGCGAACGTGCCGCTTTCAGCAGTGCAGGCGCCGCTTTGGCGCTCGCTTGCCGCGATTTGCGGGATAGGTCTCCTGTCGCTTCTTGTTTCCGTTGCCCTGGGATATTTCGTCGGCAAGAGATTTACGCAGGCCACCTCTGAACTGGCGAGACGGGCCGAAGCGCTGGGTCATGGCCGCAGCGTCGAACCCCTGTCGACTTCGGTTAGGGAGTTCGCTGCCATCGCCCAGGCAATGGTGGATGCAGAGCGGGCGATCGCCCAACGGCGCTACGAGTTGGAGGCGGTGTTGGAGACAGCGCCGGCGGCAGTCTGGTTTACCTATGATCCGAAGGCTCTTCAGGTTATCCGCAACCGCTTCGCGGCCGAACTTATGGGCCTGCCGACGGACGCGCACAAATCGTTCGGCAGGCCCGAACTCGTCATCGACACCGTCGCCGTCCAGGACGGGCACATAGTAAGCCGCGAAGACCGCCCTCTTAGCCGCGCCATGCGCGGGCAGCTGACGGATCATGAAGAGTTCGCCTACACGCTGCCGTCGGGTGTCGAGCGCTTCCTACTTTCCAGCGCACGCCCAATTCGCAATCCAGGCGGCGGCATTATCGGCGCCGTGCAAATCAGTCTCGACATCACGGAACGCAAACGCGGCGAGGAGCAGCTCAAATTGCTGACCAATGAGCTGAACCACCGCGTGAAGAATATCCTTGCCGTGGTTCAGTCCATTGCCTCCCAAACACTGCGCAACGCCACAAGCCTGCCTGAAGCAGGACGCACGCTCTCCAGCCGTCTCGTCTCGCTGGCCAAGGCCAACGACCTGCTTATCCAGCAGAACTGGAGTGGCGCCGACGTCAAGGATCTGATTGCCACATCGGTCAGCTCACACGCACCGATCGACCGCTTCAAGATTAGCGGCGAGTCGGTCTGGCTACCACCGAACGTCGCTCTTTCGGCCGCCATGGCTTTTCATGAGCTTACGACGAACGCGCTAAAATATGGAGCACTGTCGAACGAAACCGGCACGGTGTCCATTCGGTGCAAGCTTGCCGGTCAAAAACAGCATCGCTGGCTCGATCTGGAATGGCGCGAACGGGGAGGTCCGCCTGTTGAACCGGTCGAGCGAAAGGGCTTCGGCACGCAGCTCCTCGAGCGCGTGTTTTCGTCCGGCACCTCAGGACGCGTCACTCTGAAGTTCTACAAATCGGGACTGGTCTGCACCATGCGAGTGAATTCTGCGTCTCCGCTCAATCCCGCGATGGACAACGACGATACTCCCGGACGCGAAATGTAGAGATCTTCCCGGCGAAGCTTTCCCTGCGGCGCAGGTGCAGAACTTGACGCACACAACCCTGGGATGCGCTTTTGAGGCACCGTTTCTGCTGCGAATTCCTTGCGACACGCCGACCCTCAAGCCAAGGGATCACTTCAGCTCTGACGACCAAGGAAAATTCACATACTCGTTGCGGCTGTCGTAACAGGTATTTCCGTACATCTCAGGTAGTCGTTACGGCGTGCCGGATCGGCATAAACCGAAGCTGGATCCAGCAAGTCGGCATCGTACTGCTCAAGGTTGGCGCTTGTCAGTGCAATAGGCAGGATATCCATTGCCTGCGGGATGCTTTTGCCGTCGAGCCAATCGGCCGCAAACTGCCCCATGGCATACCCGAAGACCGGCGACGATAAGGCGATGCTCGCCTGGTATTGAGAGCATTGACCTCGTCGCGTGTCTTGCGAAGTTCTCTTGTGGATTGCGCCCTCTGGCCAAGCCAGAAGTTTGTGACCACGATAGCCATCAGCGCCGTAAACCCTATCAGCAGGGAGGCGGACGTTAGTCGGACAAGGTTACGGCTGGGAACTGACATCAGCGCATTCCTGCCCGATTTCGCCTCTGTGCGCCATCGTGTAGTAACGGCCAACGAGCCCTCGGCGAGAAAGCGATACCCTCCCGGGCGATCTACCCGATCGCATTGGAGGCCGTGCAGCGCCTGGATGCACTATGGAGCGCGAGATCGACGGATTGAGCGCTGAAGCGCGTGCTTGCGCCCGGCCAGGAGCGTAGCGCTCCACTGCTGGGAGGACCTTCACGCCCTGGCGGATCGCCCACCTTGCCCAGCTCTCACGCAACCGCGATCTCGCCAAGGCCATCAACTACATGCTGCGCCGATGGCCGGCGGCAAGTGGCTTTTCGTACCGATCACACCCATGCTTGCCGAAATCCTTGAGGCTACGGACAAGCGCGGCGAAACCGTCCTGGTAACCGCCTGTGGCCAGCCCCTCTCCTCCAAATCCCTGACTGGGACCATGGCGCACTGGTGCAAGCTTGCAGGGCTTACAAATGGGCTGACGGTGCACGGGTTGAGGAAGTCACTCGGCGTCTATCTCGCCGCGGCAGAGGCCTCGACCAGACAGCTCATGGATGTGCTGGGCCATGACGACATCGATCGCGCGGAACTCTATTCACGCGAGGCATCGCGGGTTCGTCTGGCGGTTCAGGGTATGGATCGCGTCGTGCGGCTCGTGACCCGCAAGCCGATGCTTGGAAGCGCTCCTTCGGATCTCAATAGGACATCGAAATGTTTTGAATCATCCGCGCCATCAGGCCGGGAACAGGAATGCGGTAGCGGGATCGAAAAAGATACGTTGACCCGGCGCGATGGCGCTGATCGCGCCCTCTGCATCGGAGGTCGGCCTAACATCGATTTCATGCCCGCTGGCGATGCGGGCCACGACGCGCCGGCGGTCGCCGAAGAAGGCGGTATCGACGATCTCTACGGCAAGTGCCACGCTCGCCGGCCCAGGGGTGAGGCGGAAGGCCTCCGGGCGCACCATCAGCCGGACCTTCTGGCCATGGCCGAAGAGCGTTGTCGTCTTGACGCCGGTGACGATCGAGCCGTCGGCGAGGCGGATCGTTGACGCACCTCCCGTGCTTTCCAAATGCTCTGCCGGCAGGAAATTCGAGTTGCCGATGAAGCCGGCGACGAACTCGCTCGCCGGCCGGAGGTAAAGATCCTCGCCGGTGCCGATCTGTTCGATACGGCCTTCCCTGAACAGGGCGATGCGATCCGAAAGATGCAGCGCCTCTTCCTGGTCGTGCGTGACATAGAGGATGGTGACGCCGGTCTCGCGATGGATGCGGCGGATCTCGGCCTGGATCTCCTGGCGCAGTTTCTTGTCGAGCGCCGACAGCGGTTCGTCCATCAACAGGATCGGCGGGTCGTAGGCGAGCGCGCGGGCAAGCGCCACGCGTTGCTGCTGGCCTCCAGACAGCGCGCCCGGATGGCGGTCGGCGAAGTTTTCGAGGCGCACCAGCGCCAGCATGTCGGCGACCTTGCGCCTGATCTCGCCGTCGGGCCGGCGGCGCACGCGCAGCGGAAAGGAGACATTCTCGGCGACGCTCAGATGCGGAAACAGCGTGTAGCGCTGGAAGACCATGCCGATGTTGCGCTTGTGCGACGGCACCGAAAGCAGCGACCTGTCCTCCAGCAGCACATCGCCCGAGCTCGGATCCTGGAAACCGGCGATGGCGTAGAGCGTGGTCGACTTGCCGGAGCCCGACGGGCCGAGGAACGTCAGGAACTCCCCCTTGGGTACATCGATGGTGACGTCATGGACGGCGACGAAGGCGCCGAACGTCTTTCTCACCGCGCGTATCGACAGGAAGGGTCGGGTCATCTGGACAATTTTCTGCGAAGGAGTGCGGTCACGATCATCAGGCAGAGAGTCAGGCCGACGAGCAGGCTGGAGGCGGCGGCGACGACCGGGCTGAGGTCGGCGCGCAGGCTGCCCCAGATCTTCACCGGCAAGGTCTGCAAGGTCGGGCTTGCCATGAAGATCGCCACCACGACCTCGTCCCATGAGGCCAGGAAAGAGAAGATCGCAGCCGAGAAGATGCCGATCCTAATCGACGGCAAGGTGATCCTCAGCCGCGCCTGCAACGGGCTGGCGCCGCAGACGATGGCCGCGTCCTCGATGGATTTGTCAAAACCCTCAAGCGCCGTGGTGATCGGGATGAGTGCGAAAGGCAGCGCCAGGACGGTGTGGGCGATGACGAAGCCGACCGTGGTGCCGGCAAGGCCGATGCGCAGGAAGAAGGCGTAGATGGCGATGGCGAAAACGACGACTGGCAGCACCATCGGCGTTAACAGCAATCCGCGCAGGACCTGTCGTCCGCGAAACTCACCCCTGACCAGGCTGAAGGAGGCGAACAGGCCGATGATGACGGCGAGGATGGCGGCCATGGCGGCAATCCGGGCGCTCGTCAGCGCGGCATCGATCCAGGTCGGGTCGGCCAGCAATTGCTGGTACCATTTCAGCGTCCAGCCGGGTGGCGGGAAGGCCAGCCAGCGCGATGAGCCGAATGACAGGAGCACGATGAAGACCACCGGCAGCAACAGGAAAGCCGCGACTGCCGCGGTGAAGCCGACAAGCGCCACGCGCAGCCATCCGAGCCGGTCATAGTCGAGCAGCATACTCAGATCCCTCCGCCGGCGCGCTTGGCCCCGACCAGGCGAAGCTGGATCGCGTAGAGCGCCATGGTGACGACAAGCAGGACGAAGGCGGCCGCACTTCCGAGACCCCAGTTGAGCAGCGACTGCACCGTCTGGGCGATCATTTCGGCCAGCATCATGTTCGATGTGCCGCCGAGCAAGGCCGGCGTGACGAAATAGCCGAGCGACATGACGAAGACCATCAGGCCGCCAGCGGCGACGCCGGGAAGCGACAGCGGCAAGAGGATGCGGCGGAAGGCCTCGAACGGGCTTGCGCCGCAAAGGGCCGCGGCGCGCAGCGTCATCGGGTCTATCGCCCTCAGTGTGCCAACCAGTGGCAGGATCATGAAGGGCAGCATGATGTAGACCATGCCGATGGTGACGCCGGCCAGATTGTTGATGAGCGGCAGCGGCTCATGGATGATGCCCAAACCCATCAGTGCCCTGTTGATGACGCCGGTGCGCTGCAACAGCACCATCCACGCATAGGTGCGGGTGAGAAGGTTCGTCCACATCGACAGGATGATGATGCCGAAGACGATCGAGCCCTTGGCCGGCGGCATGATCGCCAGCATCCAGGCAACGGGGAAAGCCACCAGGATGGTGACGGCGGTGACGACCGATGCGACCAGGAAGGTATTGAGGAACACTCGCACATAGGTGCCGCTGCCGAACAGCTCCGCGTAGTTCTGTAAGCCCGGTTCGGGATCGGTGACGCTGCGCAGCAGCAGGGCAACCACCGGCACGATGAAGAACAGGCCAACCAGAAGCAGGGCCGGCAAGGCGCTGCCGCTGCCAGCTGGCAGGCCGGCAACCGAGCTACGTCCGAAAGAACTTCCCTGCATCGAGCGGCCCTGTCTCGAAACGGGGCGCGCAAGCCGCGCCCCGTCGGTCTGCAACGGTGTTACTTGGTCTGCCAGGCATACCAGCGCGTGGCGATCTCGTCGCGATGCTCGGCCCAGTAGTTCATGTCGAGGTTGATCTGGCCATCGATATGGGCATCGGGCAGGGCCTTGACCGCGTCGGCGGGCATCTCCGCCTTGGCCTTGGTGTTGATGGGCGCATACCCGCTGGCCTCGGCGAATTTCGCCTGGCCGGCCGGGCTGGTGGCGGCGGCGAGGAACTTCATCGCGCTGTCCTTGTTCTTGGCGCCCTTCGGCACGACGAGCACGTCGGCGGCGGTGAGGTTCTGCTTCCAGGCGACGCCGACATCGGTGCCATCCTGCTGGAGGGCGAAGACACGCCCGTTCCACAACTGACCGAACGAAACCTCGCCGGAAGCAATCAGCTGCTGTGATTCAGCGCCGCCGCTCCACCAGACAATATCGGATTTGATGGTGTCGAGTTTCTTGAAGGCACGGTCGAGATCAAGCGGATAAAGCTTGTCCGCCGGCACGCCGTCGGCCAGCAAAGCGATTTCGATGACGCCCGGCGCCGACCATTTGTAGAAGGTCCGCTTGCCGGGAAACTTCTTGGTGTCGAACATGTCCGCCCAGCCGGTCGGTTCGCCCGTGACTGTGCTCTTGTTCCAGGCGAGCACGAAGGAATAATAGAAGCTGCCAACGGCATGCTCATTGCTGAAGCGCGGGTCGAGATCGGCCTTGGGCACGACCGCATAGTCGATCGGCTCCAAAAGCCCATCCTTGGCAGCCTTGATGGCGAAATCCATCTCCACGTCGACGACATCCCAGGTGACATTGCCGGCGTCGACCATGGCCTTGAGCTTGCCGTAGTCGGTCGGCCCATCTTGCAACACCTTGATGGCGGAGCTGGCTTCGAAGGGTGCCGCCCAGGATTTGGTCTGCGCTTCCTGCGTGGTGCCGCCCCAGCTGGTGAACGCCATTTCATCGGCCTTGGCGACGGTTGTCGTGAGCAGCCCGGCCAGCAGGCCGGTCAGGATCAGTTTCATGTCATTCTCCTCTGGTTGGTTTGTTCTGTTTTTTGTTCTTCACAGTGCTCCGTCGCCGTACGGTTCTCAGCGCATGACGAAGGGATCGGGGATCGGCTCGTCCGAGGTGTTGATCCAGACGGATTTCGAGCGTGTGTAATCTCTGATGGCCTCGAGCCCGCCTTCGCGGCCGAGGCCTGACTGGCCGTAGCCGCCGAATGGAACGAGCGGCGATACGGCGCGATAGGTGTTAACCCAGACGACGCCGGCATGAATGTCGCGCGCCATGCGGTGGGCCTTGCCGAGATTGCTGGTGAACACGCCGGAAGCCAGGCCGAAGGGCGTGTCGTTGGCGAGTGCTAGCGCCTGCGCCTCGGTGTCGAAGGCAAGCACGCTGAGCACCGGCCCGAACAATTCCTCGCGCACACAGGGCAGGTCGCTGCCGCCGGCATCGATGATGGTCGGTGCGTAATAGAAGCCGTTGCCGGCTGGCCGTGTTCCACCAGTGATGAGCGTGCCGTCACTGGCGAGGCTTTCCGCGACAACCTTCTCGATCCAGTCGCGTTGGCGCAGCGTGGCGAGCGGACCCATTTCGGTCGTCGGATCCTGCGGATCGCCGATGCGGATGGCTTCGGCCTTGCGCTTGAGGCGGGCGAGGAATTCATCCTTCACCGAACGTTCAACCAGCAGCCGCGAGCCAGCGACGCAGCTCTGTCCGGTCGCGGCGAAAATGCCGGCGACAACCGCATTGGCCGCGCTGTCGAGATCGGCGTCGGCAAAGACGACAACCGGGCTTTTGCCGCCGAGTTCGAGCGTGGTGTAGGCGAGGTTCTCTGCTGTGTTCCTGACGATGGCGCGCGCCGTCGACGGACCGCCGGTGAAGGCGACGCGCGAAACCAGCGGATGGCTGGTCAGGCGCCGGCCGCAATCATGGCCAAAGCCGGTGAGGATGTTGACGACGCCTGGGGGGAAGCCGGCCTCCTGGACAAGTTCGGCAAAGGCGAGCAGCGGCGCCGGGCCGTCCTCGGAGGCCTTGAGCACGATGGTGCAGCCGGCGGCAAGCGCCGGACCGAGCTTGACGGCCGAAAGGAAGAGCTGCGAGTTCCACGGCACCACCGCGGCGACGACGCCGATCGGCTCGCGGCGGATGGTGACGTCGAGATCCGACTTGTCAACAGGGACATGTGTGCCTTCGTGCTTGTCGGCGAGCCCGGCATAGTAGCGATAGTAGTCGCCGACATAGGCAATCTGGGCGCGGGTCTCGCGGATGATCTTGCCGGTGTCGCGCGTCTCGAGTTCGGCCAAGCGTCCGGCGTTGGCGGCGACGAGGTCACCGAGCTTGACCAGCAGTTTTCCACGCGCTGTCGCCGTCATCGTCCGCCACGGGCCCGAGCGCAGCGCGCGGTGCGCCGCTTCGATGGCGCGGTCGACATCCGCTTCGCTCGCCGCCGGCATCCTGGCCCAGGCCGCGCCAGTCGACGGGTCAACGCTGTCGAAAGTGGCGAACGGCTCGTCGAAGCGGCCATCGATGAAGTTCCTGAAAACAGCGTCGGTCATGGGCTCACGATCGGAGGAAGGCCGGCATCACCCGGTCGATGAACAGTTGCAGTGATTGCATTTTGCGCTGGTGCGAAAGGCCGCTGTCGATCCAGATCGAGTACTGGTCGTAGCCGAGCGCCTCATAGGTCTTCAGCCTGGCGATGACCTCATCGGCTTCGCCGATGACCAGGTTCCGCCTGATCTTGTCCGGCGCATACTGCGGCATGGCCGCGATCTCGTCCGCCGTCAGCGGCTCCAACATGCCTTGGTGCACCGGCTTCTTGTTCTGGAACCAGGCGCCGAACTGGCAGTAAAAGGTTGACAGGTCCTGGGTGAGACGATCGGCGTCGGCCGCGTCCACGGCGACGAAAGTGTGCATCAAAAGCATGATTTCTGGTCGTTCGATCTCGGGATGCGCGGCGCAGGCGGCGTTGAAGCGCTGCATCAGGCTCGTCACCTCGTCATCGCCGGAAGCCAGCGGCGTCACTTGGACCTTGCATCCGTTGGCGACTGCGAAATCGTGCGAGTTCGGGTCGCGAGCCGCCACCCAGATCGGCGGGTAGGGTTTCTGCAGTGGCTTGGGCGAGGAGGTGGTGGCGGGGAATTGCCAGAACTCACCGGAGAGTTCGAAGTCGCCGTCCCAGAGGCGGCGGATCGCCGGTATGATCTCGCGCATGCGCTGGCCGGCGCCCCATGCGTCAAGGCCGGGAAAGATGCGCTGATATTCATAGCTGTAGGCGCCGCGCGCGATGCCGATGTCGAGCCGTCCGCCGCTGATGACGTCGGCCATCGCCGCTTCGCCGGCAAGCTTGATCGGGTGCCAGAAGGGCGCGATCACGGTTCCGGTGCCGAGGCGGATGCGGCTGGTTTTGGCGGCGAGATAGGCAATGTTGATGAAAGGGTTCGGCGAGATGGTGAATTCCATGCCGTGATGCTCGCCGATCCAGGCGGTCTCGAAGCCAGCCTGTTCGGCCAGCAGGACCAACTCCTCGAGCTCGGTCACAAGCTCGGAATGCGGCTTGGTCAGGTCCGAGCGTTCCATGTGCGCGAAGAGCGAGAATTTCATCCGTGGTCACCTGTATTGACGGTGGAAGCGCTGGGTCTGGCGAGCGGCCGGACCTCGCCTTCGACATTGTTGCCGACATAGACACCGAATGCATCCACCGAGCATTCCCTGACATAGCGCGAGAGCATCGAGCGGATCGCCGGATCGGCGATCTTCAACCGTTCGATCGCGTCGATCTCGATCAGCCGGATGCCGCGATCGCTGGAAGCGGGCACGTCGAACGTGCCGCGATAGTAGACATGCGTGCGCGAAACAGGTCCGGCGTCGTCCCAGACCGCGAACAGGAAGCCGAGCTGGGCCTCGATGGCCTTCGCCGCAAGCAGCCCTCGGAGGCTTTTGTCATCGCCAGCCGAGCCCAATCCTCGGCCGCGCGGCAGTTCGAAACCATCCGCCGTCTCCAGGAACAGGATCCTGCCACCATTTTCGAGGATGGCACCGACATCGGTGCCGGGCTGGGTGGCGGCCAGCGCGTCCTGGCTGAGGCCGGGGGCGACATAGGCGCCGCGGCAATAACCGAGCGGCTGCGCGGAATTGTGCTCGAAATCGCGGACTCGGCCGATGAGGATCGAATGATCGCCTGCCTCGACCAGCCGTTCCATGTCGCAGTCGAAGGATGCGACCGAGCCGTCGAGCACCGGGCTGCCGGTCCGGCCCGGCTGCCAGCCGACGGAGGCGAATTTGTCCGCCGCCTTCGAGGCGAAGATGCCGGAGGCGGCCTTCTGATCCTCGTTGAGCACGTTGATGGCAAAGCTCTTGGCGGTGGCGAAGACGGGATGGCCAAGCGCCTTGTGGGCGATGCAGACCAGCACCAGCGGCGGATCGAGCGAGACGGAAGTGAAGGAGTTCGCGGTGAAGCCGCGCGGCTCGCCTTCCGGGCCGATCGTGGTCACGATGGTGACGCCGGTCAAGAAGGAACCCAGTGCCCGGCGGAACTCGCCGTTGTCGAAAGCGGCGCCCATTTCCGCGGCACTTCTTTGCTCGATCGCTTCGTCCTCTCCGAGGAAATCGACGATATGCCGCGCTGTCAGATCGGGTGCCGCGACCGCCATCATGTGCTTCTCGTCCGGCAGCACCGTGCAGCGGCCAAGCGGCGCCAGGCGCGCCATCGCCGCCGACATTGCCGGCGAAGAATTCCTGTCCTCGGAACCGGTCATGAACAGGGCCGGTACGGCAAGCGTCGGCAGGCGATCAGCGTGGTCGCCGTCGGCACGAGCGAACAGGCGGTAGGTGCGGGCATAGCCTTCCGGGTCGACCGCGCCCAGTGCGGATGCCGTCTTCTGCGCTGCAGCCTTCAGCTCAGCTGGCACCGGATCTCCGAACCAGCGGGCAATGGTCAGTGCCGTGCCGGCCGCGTCACTATGGCCGGTGAGCGCCACCGCGCGCTGACGAACGGCTTCGGCCAGTTCAGGTGGCCGCCGGAACACGGCATTCAGCGAGACGATGCGGCGGACGCGCTCCGGTGCGTTGAGCGCGAGTTCCTGGGCAACCAGCGCACCCATCGAGTGGCCGACGACGGACACCCGATCGAGGCCGAGATGATCGAGCAGGCGAATGGCCTGATCCGCGTAGTCGGCGAGTTCCGGGTTCGGCGGCGGCAGCGGGGACCGGCCATGGCCGAGCATGTCGATGGCGATGACGTCGAAGCTCTCGGCCATGCGGTCGATCTGCGGCTGCCAGATCGCTGCGTTCATGCCGACGCCGTGGATTAACAGCACCGGTGCGCCCGCGCCGGCACGGATGAAGCCAGTGCCGTCGGGCGCCGTGCCCTGTCGAGCCCACGCGGAAGCGTCAGCCATGCACGTCCCCGAGTTCCTTGAGGTCCTGGTAGCGGTCACCTATGCGATGATGCGGGCGGCCGCCGATCGAAGCACCAAGCGCCACCACCAGCTCGTCCGGCGCTGGCGCATCGCCAATCTGGAAATGCACGGTCAGGTAGTGCGAGCGCCGTCCTTCGTCATTCTTATCCATCAGCGGGATCATGATCGGCGTGTTCGGCCCGCCGCGCAGATTGGTGAAGGCAAGATAGGTCTTGGCGCCGACGGCGCGCCGGTAATGATTGCCGAAATGCAGTGTATGGATCAGCGCCGAGGCATGCTCGATCTCGCCTGACGTGCCGCAAACGGCCGCCTTGCCATAGCCCTCGATCGCCTCGCCGGAACCGGCGATGGCAATGATCTCACTGGTCAGGATCTCTCCCAGCATCGGCGCGCACGCGCGGATTTCGGGCGACAGATCGTCGGTGAAGCCGCGACCGGCCCAGGGATTGGCCAGCACCGCGGCGACGCCGATCAGGCGTAGTGGCCGGGGCGCGGCCTTGCCGCCTTCGATCAACGTGTTCTCGGTATAGGTCACGATCTTGCGAATGGCAGGCTGCATTGCAATCCTCGGGTCCGTGATGCCATGGGGGATCCATCGATCCCTGTACCATCTTATGGTATACCATGCTATGGAGCGCCAAGTACCTTGTCAACCGGGCATGGAATCTGTTTTCATGGCGGCGCAGGAGGCAACACATGCCAGACGACACGCTCCGCATCGACCGCAGCGCCAAGACGTTGAGGACGTTGGCGCTGGAGCGCATGCGCGAAGCGATTATGGATTTCCATTTCCAGCCCGGCGAAAGGCTGGTCGAGCGGCCGCTATGCGACCAGCTTGGCGTCAGCCGTTCCGTCGTGCGCGAGGTTCTGCGTCAGCTCGAGGCGGAGGGGCTCGTGCAGATGATCCCAGGGCATGGGCCGGCGGTGGCGAGGCCGGATCTTGGCCGCACCGACGAGATTTACGAGCTCAGGGCGCTGCTTGAAGGCATCGCGGCGCGCGCCTGCGCCCTGTCGGCGACCAGCGAGCAGCTGGCTACGCTCGAACGCGCGCTGGCGGATCTGTTCGATGCGTGGGCATCGGGGACACCGCCAGCAGTGATGCGGGCAACGACGAAATTCTACGAAGCGCTATTCGAGGCTGCCGACAAGCGCGTCGCTTGGGAAATCGTCAGCGGCCTGAATGTCCGCATCAATCAGCTCCGTTCGATGACCATTCTTTCGGAGAACCGCCGCGAGCCAGCCATCACCGAAATGACTGAGATCATGGATGCGATAAGGGCGCGCAAACCCCAGGAGGCGGAAGCGGCGGCACGGCGCCATGTCGAATCGGCTTGGCAGATCGCTCGAGATAAACTTAGCCTGGTCTAGAACCGCGTGAGTCCAGCTACCCTCCCAAGCGCTTTGCTGAAATGTCTGCTTGCAGGCAACCGAAAAACGGAACTCCACGACTGAAATAGGCGCTTTTCAGACAGGCAGCCTTGGGGCCTCACTCGCCGCATCCACCCCGTGGATTTGAAACACTGACTTCGCAATATCCAGACCAATCGTCGTAACGTTGCCCATCATAGATCTCCTCCAGCTTCTGGCCCNCACGCGCCCACGCGTCAGCTTCCTGCGAACGACAACCTCACTCGCCGCATCCACCCCGTGGATTTGAAACACTGAGTTCGCAATATCCAGACCAATCGTCGTAACGTTGCCCATCATAGATCTCCTCCAGCTTCTGGCCCAACGATCATACCGCAGGGCGGGAGGAGAGCCGTCCACCGCATCAGAAGCGGACAGGCCGCTCCCCTACTCTGTAGCGAGGATTTCAGAGGTTAAAAATGCCGGCTTGGAACTTGCCGCACCAACAAAGCGGCGCCAACCGCCATATGCAGAGATATCTTTAGCCGCCGACAGCCCCGCGGTCTCTGCCAGAAAACCCTTTGCCGTTGTGCCGTCGGCGAGCTCGATGGTGCCAATGCCGAGCGGCGGCGGGGTGGCGGCAACGAAACGGCCGAAGGCGTCGGCAGAAAGACGCCAGACCTCGACTTCGATGGCCGCGCCGCCGCTACCGACCCGCAGCAACCCCGGCTTAGGCGGGATTTGGTCAGCAAGTTCATACAGCCTGTAGACAGGCGACGTCATCGTGGCTCTTGAGAAAGATGCACCGGCCAATTTGAGCTGGCCATTGAGCGGCATCCCCGATAGGTGCGCACCGACTACCACCAGTTCGATCGTGCCATCTTCAGTCGGTCCAGCTTTGGGCTGGGCATTCGGTTGCTGCCAGCCGGTCGCGCCGAGGGTGAGACCACTTGCGACATGAAGATCGCGCGCCAGCGCAGCCGTCAGCGCGTCCTTCCCGGCCGCCGAGAGCAAGGTGACGCTCATCGGTAAGCTATCGCCGCGCGTGCCGGTCGGCACGGCAATGCCGCACATGTCGAGCAGATTGACGAAGTTGGTGTAGGTGCCGAGCCGGCTGTTGGTGACGATTGGATCGGCCAGCACGGCATCGACGCTGTAGTGCGTCGGCGCCGTCGGCACGCAGAACAGATCGACGGAGGCGATGACCGGGGCGAGCCTGGCCTTCAAGGCCTGCAAGGCATAGAGGCCGTTGAAGGCGTCTGACGCCGAAAGCCGGCGCGCGCCGGCGATGATCTGCCGCGTCACCGGATGCATCGCCGCTTCGTCGGTGTCCATGAAGCCGCGGATCGCCGCGTAGCGCTCCGCCACCCAGGCGCCTTCATAGAGCAGGTTGGCGGTGGCGTAGAAATCGCCGAAGGGGATTTCGACCAGCTTGCAGCCGAGCTCTTTCAACATAGAGAGTGCAGCGGCGAAACCGGCTTGCATGGCATCGTCGCCAAAGAATTCGAGGTCGCTCTCAGCGGGAACGCCGACGGTCAGCACAGGCGGACGGGCGGCGGGCGGCGGCGCGGCAATGGTGCGCGAGTAGGCATCGGCCTCGTCCTTCGCGGCAGCCACCTTGAACACCGCGTAGGCGTCGTCGACGGTCAGCGCGAAGACCGAGATGCAATCCAGTGTGCGGCAGGCCGGCACCACGCCGGCGGCCGACAGTGCGCCGACCGTCGGCTTCAGGCCGATGATGCTGTTGAGGCCGGCCGGTATGCGCCCGGAGCCGGCCGTGTCGGTGCCGAGCGCGAAGGAGACAATGCCGCGCGCCGTGGCCACCGCCGAACCGGACGATGAGCCGCCAGGCACCAGTTTCGGGTCGATGGCGTTCTTCGGAATAGGATAGGGCGAGCGCACGCCGACGAGACCCGTTGCGAACTGGTCGAGATTGGTCTTGCCAATCACCAATGCTCCGGCCGCCTTCAGCCGGGCAACCACCGTGGCGTCCTTTTGCGGCGTATAGGCATATTCGGCGCAGGCCGCCGTGGTCGGCATGCCGGCAACGTCGATATTGTCCTTGACCGCGAAAGGTATGCCCCACAGCGGCTTCGCCGCGGGATCAAAGGGTCCAAGAGCCTCTGCTTGCGCAAGCAACTCGGCCTTGTCGGCAAGGTGGATGAAGATGCCGGGGTCAGCGGCTGCGGCAATGCGCTCGAATACCGTCTCGACCATGGCCGACGCCGGCAGACTCGCTGCATAGGCGGCGTGGAGATTGCCGAAATCAAAGCGAATGTCGCTCATTTTTCTTCCCCCAGAATGATCACCGGCAGATCCCATTGGATCAGCACGACGCAGCCTTTTTCCGTCCAGACAGAATGCTCGGTACCGACCGGGTTCAGTATGACGCTGCCGGCGGCATACTCGCCATTCTCGTCGCTCTGTATGCCCTCGATGACGACGATAGTCTCCAGCCCGACATGGCGGTGGCGCGGCACCCCGGCGCCGGGCTGGTAGTTCAGGATTGCGACGGAGGGCTCGACCGGCCCCCCTCTCAGCAGCCAGTGCACCGTGATGCCGTCGCGAAAATGCTCGAACGCCAGCTGGCGCCAGCCCCCGTCGAGGAGGCCGGCAAAACTAAGATTGGGCATTGGCAATTCCCTCGAGCACCTGGTCGGTTGTCGCCGTCCAGCCGACAATGGCGCCTTGCGCCCGGATCATCGCAAGCGCCGCCATCTTGAATTCGGCGAAGTAGCTCTCGGTCGCATCCTCGGCCAGCAGGCATTCATAGCCCCTGTCGTTGGCTTCACGCATGGTCGTCTGCACGCAGACCTCGGTGGTGACGCCGGCGAAGACCAACTGTTCCACGCCGAGCCGCTTGAGATCCTCGCCAAAGCTGGTCGCATGGAAAGCGCCCTTGCCGGGCTTCTCGATGACGATCTCGCCGGGAAGCGGGGCCAGTTCATCAAGGATCGCGGTACCCGGCTCGCCGGAGATAAGCACCCGCCCCATCGGGCCTATGTCGCCGATACGGATCGACGGATTGCCGCGATTGCGCTTGGCCGGTGGCAGGTCCGAGAGATCGGACCTGTGGCACTCCATCGTGTGGATCACCGGCAGGCGGGCGGCGCGGAACCCCTCGATCAGTTTCTTCACCGTCGGCACGATTGCCGTGATCCGGCTGACATCGTTGCCGAGGCTGGCACCGAAGCCGCCAGGTTCGGCGAAATCGCGCTGCATGTCGATGACCACGAGCGCCATGGTCCCAGGCTTGAAAGCGAAGGCGAAGGGAAGCGCGTCGATTTCCGCCATCAGTGATGTCCCGCCATATGCTCGCCGATCGTCTGGACACTGGCTTGCGCGATCGGGGTTTCGTAGACCAGCGCGCCGTCCGACATGACGAAGATGCGGTCGGAGAGTTCGAGCAGTTCGTCGAGGTCCTCCGACAGCAGCAACACCGCGGCGCCGGAATTGCGCGCGCGCATGATGCGGGCGCGGATTTCGGCCACGGCGGAAAAGTCGAGGCCGAAGCAAGGGTTGGAGACGATGAGCAGGTCGACCTCGCCGGTCAGTTCGCGGGCCAGCACCGCGCGTTGCACATTGCCGCCGGACAGCGACGAGATCGGTGAAGCCAGCGACGCCGTCTTGACCTTGAATTGCTCGACCAGATTTGCTGCGAAGCTCTTGATGCCGCTGGTGTTGATCCAGTTCACCAGCTTGCCGTTGCCGTCGATGTCGAAGCTGCGAAAGGCGATGTTCTCGGCCACCGTCATCTTCGGCGCGCAGGCGTTCTTCAACGGCTCCTCCGGAATGAGCCGCACGTTCAGCGTTCGCGCCTCGGTGCGGCTCGATGCATAGGGCGAGCCCTTGACCAGTACCGCGCCGCCGTCGCGTGCCCGCTGACCGGCGAGCACTTCGAGGAACTCCTTCTGACCATTGCCGGAGATGCCGGCGATGCCGACGATCTCGCCGGAACGGACGCCGAGATCGTCGATGCGGATCGACTTCAGTCCGGTGCGGTCCGGCGCCTTCAGCGACGTCACCTTGAGCACGATGTCCGCGTCCGGTTTTGTCATCGCGCGGCTGTCGAGCGCGGTGATCGGCTGATCGCCGATCATCATCGCCGCCATCGCCTTGTGGTCGAGATCGGCGACCCGGCCGGTGCCAGTCAGCTTGCCCTTGCGCAGCACGCTGACATCGTCGGCGAACGCTGTCACCTCGTGGAATTTGTGCGAGATCATCAGCACGGTCAGGTCGCCGGCCTTGGCCATGCCGCGCAGCAGGCCAAGCACTTCCTGTGCTTCGCCCGGCGTCAGCACCGAAGTCGGCTCGTCCAGCACTAGGAAACTGCGTCCGAGATAGAGCTGTTTGATGATTTCCAGCTTCTGCTTCTCGCCGGCGGCAAGCTCGGCCACTTTCACGTCGAGCGGCAGCTTGAACGGCATGCGCTGCATGAAATCGGCAAGGTCGGCACGCTCCTGCCGCCAGTCGATAATCCCTGGCACTTTCTCGCGCGAGATGACCAGGTTTTCCGCGCCGGTCAGCGAAGGCACCAGCGTGAAATGCTGGTAGACCATGCCGAGGCCGAGCGCCGATGCGTCGCGCGGGCTGGCGATGCTGACCTCACGCCCGTCGACAAGGATGTCGCCTGACGTCGGGTGATAAAAACCCATCATGCATTTGACCAGAGTCGACTTGCCGGCGCCATTCTCGCCGAGCAGCGCATGGAACGACCCCGCCGGCACCTTGATCGACACGGTGTCGAGTGCAGTGAAGCCGCCGAAGCGCATGGTCATGCCGACGGTCTCGACGCCGACCGCTTTCTTGTCGCTCTCACTCATGGCCGAGCTCCATCATGGCAGTTGCGCGACGAAGGCTTTCGAATTCGACACCGCGCCGAACACGCCGCCCTGCATCTTGATCATCTTGATCGCGGCCAGATGGTTGCCGTGGTCGGTGGCGCCGCAGCAATCCTCCAGCATGACGCATTCGAAGCCACGGTCATTGGCTTCGCGCATCGTCGTGTGCACGCAGACATCGGTGGTGATGCCGGTGAGCACGATGTTTTCGATGCCGCGCTGGTTGAGGATCAGTTCCAGGTCGGTGGCGCAGAACGAGCCCTTCCCCGGCTTGTCGATGATCGGCTCGCCTTCGATGGGATAAAGGTCGGGAATGATGTCCCAGCCGGGCTCGCCGCGCACCAGGATACGCCCGCACGGACCGGGGTCGCCGATGCCGGCATTGATGCGGCGCGAGCGCCAGCGTTTGTTGGCCGGCAGGTCGGCGAGATCGGGGCGGTGGCCTTCGCGCGTGTGGATGATGGCGTAGCCCTTGGCTCGCATCGCCAACAGCACCGACTTGATCGGCTCGATCGGTGCTCGCACCAGCGACAGGTCGTAGCCCATATGGTCGACATAGCCGCCAGGCCCGCAGAAATCCGTCTGCATATCGATGATGATCAGCGCCGTGTTGTCTGGGCGAAGGTCGCCATTGTACGGCCACGGATAGGGATCGGCGTCGATGTAGTGCTGGGTGAATTCGGCTCTGGCATTCATGCGGAAACTCCAGTCATTTGCTGCCAAGTCTCATTTGGTGCCAGCCTCATTTGGTGCCAGCCTCATTTGGTGCCAGCCTCATTTGGTGATCGACAGTTCGCCGGGCGCGCCGGCCAGCGAGCGGTCGGGCGAGGAGGTGGCGATCATGATGACAAGGGTGAGGATGTAGGGGGCGGCGTAGAACAGATAGTAGCCTTGCGTGACGCCGACCGACTGCAGGGCCGGCCCGAGCGCGCCGGCGCCGCCGAACAGCAATGCGGCGGCAAAGCAGCCGAGCGGGTTCCAGCGCGCGAAGATGACCAGCGCCACCGCCATCAGGCCTTGTCCGGACGAGATGCCCTCGGTCCAGCTGCCGGGATAGTAAAGGGAGAGGTAAGCGCCGCCGACGCCTGCGAACGCGCCGCCGACGCCGGTGGCGAGCAGCCGCACGGTGTTCGGGTTGAGACCCATGGCACGCGCCGCGTCGGAGCTGTCGCCGACCACCCGCACGATCAAACCGGCGCGCGTGTTCTTGAAGGCCCACCAAAGGAATACCGCCAACACCGCCCCGATCAGAAACAAAACATTGACGTCAAGTGCGGCCTGCACCTGCGGAATATCGGACCAGCCACCGAAGGGGATCGCCGGCAAATTGGGCGCTTTGGGCTGGATGAAAGGCTTGCCGAAGAAAAAGGCGAGGCCCGAGCCGAACAGCATCAGGGCGATGCCGATGGCGATGTCGTTGACCTTGGGAAATTTGCAGATCCAGCCGTGGAACAGGCCGAAGCAGGTACCGGCAACGGCCGCGGCAATCAAGCCGAGCCATGGCGATCCTGATATCACGGCGAACGCATAGGCGGTCATGGCGCCGAATACCAGCGTTCCCTCGAGGCCGAGGTTGATCCGACCCGAGCGCTCGGTGATGACTTCACCCAGCGAAACGAAGATGAAGGGCGTCGAAACGCGGATGGCGCCGCCGAGGATGGCGAGCGGCACGCCCCAGAGGCCGATGTCGGTCGGGTCCATCAGGCCACTCGCTTCCAGAGATCGGGATTGAAGGCCTTGAAGCGGCCGTACAAGGTCTCGCTGAACAGGATGACGATGAACAGCATGCCTTGCAGCACCAGCACTGTGGCGTCGGGCAGGTCCATGCGCCGCTGGATCAGGCCGCCGGAGGCATCGATGCCGCCGAGCAGGAAAGCGACCGGGATGATGGCGAGCGGATTGTGGCGGGCGAGGAAGGCCACGAGAATGCCGGTATAGCCGTAACCGGCGGCCAGCGAGGCGTTGGCGCTGCCCTGTACGGCCGCGACTTCAAGCATGCCGGCGAGCCCGGCGAAGCCGCCGGCAAGTGCCGTGAAGCCGACGATCAGCGGCCCGACGGCAAGTCCCTGCACCTGCGCTGCCTTGACGTTGCCGCCGGCTATACGGGCGGCGAACCCCCAACGAGTTTTCTCGATCAGCACCCAGGACAGCACGCAGGCGACGATGCCGATGACGAGGCCCCAATGCACCTCCATGCCCGAAATGTTGCCGATGCGGTAGGCCTCGGCCAGTGGCTTCGTCGACGGCTTGTTGAGTGAGGCCGGGTCGCGCAACGGTCCCTCGACCAGCTGGTTCATCAGCGCGATGGCGATATAGGCCATCAGCAGGCTGGAGATGGTCTCGTTGACGGCGCGGTAATGGCGGAGCGCGCCGACGGTACCGATCCAGATGCCGCCGGCGGCCATGCCCGCCACGCCCATGACGAGAATGACGATAAAGGACGGCGCGCCATTGAGCGCCGCGCCGGCTGCCGCGGCAGCTAGGCCACCGAGCACGATCGCCCCCTCGCCGCCGATGACGACGAGGCCGAGCCGCGCCGGCAGCGCCACGCAGAGCGCGGTGAGCAGCAAGGGGGCGGCGCGCGACAGCGAGTTCTGGATCGAAAACCAGGAGCCGAAGCCGCCGCGCCACATCATTTCATAGAGCTGCACCGGCGACTTGCCGACGGCCAGGATGAACAGGCTGAAGATCGCCATGCCAACGATGAGTGCCGCGACCGGAATGACGAAGGCCTCGGCGCGGCGGGCGACCCATTCGAGCGCCGCCGGATAATCCTTGACGCCGAACATCGGCACGTCCGCATTGCTGACCGTCTCTGCCATGGCCCCGTCTCCGTCCTCCCGGCTCAAGCGGTCGAGCCGACGACCCCGTCGACCAGATAATCCATGCTTTCGAGTTCGATGGCCGTCTCTGGGAAGGCCTGGCCTTCGGTGGCAACGACCGTGCCCTTGTTGCTCTTCAGCGGTCCCTTGATGACGGCGAAGCCACCCTTCATCATTTCGGCCAGCGTGGCATCGAACTGCTTGCGCGCCGGCTCGCCGACCGCGGGGCCGAGCGGGCTCATCTTGACGAAGCCGTCGGCGAGGCCACCGCGTGTGAAGTTGGGCAGCGGCTTGCCGGCGACGAGATCGTCGACGAACGTCTTGTAGACCTTGGCCCAGTTCCACTCGGCGCCGGTGAGGTATTTTTCCGGGGCCAGCGGGCTCTGGTTGGCGTGGTAGCCGCAGACAAAGGCGCCACGGCCAGCGGCCGTCTCGACCACTACTTTCGGGCTATCGACATGGCAGGTCACGACGTCGATACCCTGGTCGACCAGCGCATTGGTGGCCTCCGCCTCCTTCACCGCCAGCGACCATTCGCCGGTGAAGATGACCTGGCAGGTGATGGTGGGGTCGACCGAGCGGGCGCCGAGCAGGAAGGAGTTGATGTTGAGCAGCACCTGGGGGATCGGCTTGGCGGCGACGAAGCCGAGCTTCTTCGACTTGGTGGTGTGGCCGGCGACAACGCCGTTGAGATATTGGCCCATGCCGATATAGCCGAAATACGAACCGGCATTCATCGGGTGTTTGGCCTTGTCCCACATGCCGCCGCAGTGGCGGAACTGGACATCGGGGAATTTCGCGCACATGGCCAGCATGTGGGGGTCGAAATAGCCGAACGAGGTCGGGAAGATCAGCGAGGCACCGTCGAGATTGATCATCGATTCCATCGTCTTCTGGACGTCGACCGTCTCGGGGACGTTCTCTTCCTCAACGACTGTGATGCCCTCGATGCCCTTCAGCGCCGCCGCCCCTTCGGCATGCGCCTGGTTGTATCCGTAATCGTCCTTCGGTCCGACATAGATGAAGCCGACCGTGGCCGCGGCGGCAAAGGCCCGGCTCATCGGCAATGCGTTGGAGAGACCAAGGGCTGCCACACCCGTGGTGGTGGTCTTGAGCAAGTCGCGGCGCGTCAGCATGAATCTGTCGGTCATCTGAATGTTCCCTCTCATGAGGCCCCTAAGGGAGCCGATTTACACCTCGCTAAGAAAGTGTATGCAATCTCCATGCCAGCCTGAAAATTCCAGATTATGTAATAGATTCAGCGAAATGCAGTTTCGTGCGCTGCACAAAGACTTGGCAATTGCATACAGTTCTTGCCTAAATAGTAGTCTATTTGACATGCGGATTAAAATATAGGCATAAAGGAATAATCAGTGAGTCGAATTGACCTTGGGCCTACGGACCCTGCGGTTCGGCAAGGCAAAAGAACTGTGTGGGAGAGAGCGTGTCGGGAAAGCGCAGCTTGATCAGGTCGGGAACGACCGTCGATCAGATGGTGAGGGCGATCGGCGACCGCATAGTCACGGGCGTGCTGCGCCCCGGCGAGAAGCTGGACGAGGCATCGCTCGCCGCCCGCTTCGAGGTGTCACGCACGCCGGTGCGCGAGGCGCTAGGCCATCTCAGTGCGATGGGGTTGGTTGAAAGGCGGCCGAACCGCGGCGCCATCGTCGCCGTGGTCACGCAGGACCACCTGGCGTCGATGTTCGAAAGCATGGCCGAACTGGAAGGGATCTGCGCCCGCTTTTCCGCCGAGCGCATGACCGCCGGCGAACGGCGCGCGCTTGAGGCAGAGCATCAGGCGTCGGCGCGACTGGTGCGCTTGAGTGCCGAAGAAGACTACGAGCACTTCAACACCGAGTTCCATTCGCGGCTCTACCGCGGCGCCCACAGTACGCACATCCACGAACTCACGGTAACCACGCGCGGCCGGCTGGCGCCGTTCCGGCGCGCGCAGTTCAGGCTGGCCGGACGGCTGACGAAGTCCTGGCAAGAGCATGATGAGATTGTCACGGCGATTCTGCGCGGTGATGGCGCCGCGGCCGGTAAGGCTGCCAGGGATCATGTTTCAATCGTCAGCGAAGCCAGTTCGGTGTTCGCTGCGGCTGATTGCAAGCCGCTTGGGCGCAACGTAGCCTAAGAGTCTTCAATGGCATGAAACGTGCTGTTGCCGCGGCGCGGAAACGCGGCGTTGGAAGTTTGATGTCGCGCGCATGCCGCGCAAGACGCGCTTCTGAAAGACGCCGAGGAAGCGGCCGACTTAGTGCCCGGGCCGGCGTCCGGTCCGCGCTCGCCGAGCTGGTCAAACAAGGTCAGGCGGTCGATTTCCTGCTACTCAATGCCGGATTGGTCCCAACCACGAAGCGCGTGGTCACCGCGGCGGGCGTTGAGGCTTCTGAGGCCCCGCTGATCGGCCATCATCAACTGACTGTCGGGTTGCTTCGCGCCGACCTTCTTAGCCCCGACGCGCGGATTGTTATCACCAGTGCGGAGCCTGCCCGCGGCGGCGTACCCATGTTCAAGTACACCGACCTGCGAGACTTCGCGGCCAAGAGTTACCAGGGTAACCGAACCGCCGCTGTTGAAGCCCTGATCCGCAACGGCCCGAACCTGAAGTACGCGCCCAACAATGCGTATGCCGACGCGAAGCTCATCATCGCTTGGTGGGTGGCCGCGCTGGCACGCAGGCTACCCTCCGACATGGCCGTGTATGCTGTCTCGCCCGGCGCGTCGAACGACACCAAGGTGGCGCGAAACGCTGGCCCCTTATTGAAGTACCTGATGATTCCAATAGTGAACCTCATTCCCGGCATGAATCAGACGCCGGAGACCGCGGCCCGTCGATATCTCCAGGCGTCGGAGTTCGGAACCGACGTCTCGGGGCAATTCTTCGCCTCGGCTCAAGGGAAGTTCTCAGGCCCGATGAAGGTGCAGCGCCAGCCCTCTACGATCGCGCCAGCCAGGAAGCTACGTGGCAGGCCGTGGTCAAGGTCTCCGGCGTCGACTTGTCTAACCCAGCCCCTTTGCGCCCGCAGGACCCTAACAAAATTTTGTACTAAATAGTTCAGAATCCTCTTGGACTGTGGTCTCGGCGCCTAACTATCACACAAAAAAGTTCAAAATTAACCCAGACGCCCCTGACGTCGCCAGGAGAGTACGCATGGAACGATACCAAGAAATAGTGATTGTCGGCGGGCGCGCGGCTCCTGGTGACGGTTCGCTCGCAGGCGGGCCTTGAATCGGCGCGGAGGAGCTTGGGAACGACGCCATCGATGCAGAAGAATCTCTGCGGCGATCCGATCAGACCAAGGGTATACCTCCGTCGCGGTCACAACAAAGCGCTCGATATCAGCTTTCGACCAAAGCAGACCACAACCCTCGCAGTCTGAATGCCAGTTGCAGCGCTAAGCCTGTCATTCCTTATGTTCACGGACGAATATCTTGCGGCCTTCAGGGTCGTTCACGATCATACGACGCATACCGGCGACGGGATCAATGTCCCGCGACAGCGGAACTCCGGCTTCCAATACCTTCGCACGAACATGGTCAAGATCGGCAACGTGCAGTCCAACCATGACTCCCGGAGAGGCGACATCTTCGCCCGGATAGATTTCCAGAACCAGACTCTCGCTGGCGCAGGCCAAGTGCAGTGGGCCAGTCCCGTGCTGTTCGGAAAGGAAATCGAGACCGAGCAGACGATAGACTTTGGCGGTGCGTTCGATGTCCTGGGCGAAAAATGTTACAAAGGTGATCATGAGCACTGGTCCAATTCTGCAATGCTAGCTTAGCCGAGTCTCGATGCCCTGATCGGTCACAAGGATACGGCCAACGGGTATAGAAGGAGCGCAGAGACCGCAATGGCCGCCCCGGCTTGCGACAGCACGGGATCAACCCACAACCTCAGGATAGACAGCACAAAAGGCGCCGAAAACTGCCCCAGAAGCCTGCAGCCACTGCATCTGCGATTAGGCGTCCTTGTTCGCGGATTCCAACCGTGTCTCGCACCAAAGCGAACACCAGAGGGAGAACGTGGCTCAGTGACATGCCGGCCAGAACAAAAAACAGCAGCGACATCGACGTTCCACCTGAGGCAGTTAAACCAGCAACACTCAACAAGGACATTGTCAGCGCAATTGCCATGTGTTTTTCCGGGTTCCCGATGCGGGCACGGGCTGGACGAAAACCAACGGCACCCATGACATGCCCAAACACATAAATGGCTGTCCCTTGCCCGCTGCCGATCGGGAACCCAGCAGGCGCATACTGACGTGAGACAGTTCAAAATAGAGGAGAATATGGACAGCCATATGGCCTGCAACGATGGCCAACAGAGGAATCGCCCTAAGGCCACGCTTGGCTTCTGTCAAAATTTGGACTTGGGCTGACGGCGTGGCCTTTTGCTTGGCGCCCTTGCGCACCAGCATAAAGAAAGGGAGATGACAGCCGGCACGCCAAAAAGCGCGTAGACAGCATTCGCGTTGGTGGTTGCTATCCTGGCGGCCAAGGCCGCCAGGATCAGGCCGTAGGAGCTGGTTGCCATATTCAGGTAAGAGAGCAACCAGTTCGACGTCGGCTTGTCGTAGTCTTTGATCGCCAAAGCGTTGAAACCCGTCATGATGAGGGCAACTGACAGGCCCTGCCCAGCCCTCGCGAGGAGTGCCTGTGCCCCATGCGAGGCAAGCCCATCGCATAATCCACTGAGGGAAAACCCTAGGACCCCAAGGCGCAACAAGCCTGGCAAGACAGACAAGAGCAAGGTGCGCAAGGAAGCGATTGTCGTCGAACTGCCTCTGCTCCCGGAACTCGAGGATGGGCTTTCCTTCGCCCCGGCCGGCAACCTGACATTCTCGTCACCGAGTATGGTCGGCCTTTCTCGGAAAACGGCCTTGGTAGCAAGTTGCGCCAACGGTGCGACGAAGCGGGGCTCCCGGGCTGCAGCGCCCACGGGGTCCGCAAGGCAGGCGCCACCGTTGCCGCCGAAAACGGTGCCACGCATGAACAGCTGAAGGCGATTTACGGCTGGACCACGTATCAGCAGCCCGATCACTACATCCGCAAGGCACGCCGCCGGATAGTGGCGCAGTCTGCCCGGACGCTTCTGGTATTCGATCGAAACGAGAACGAAATGTCCCACTTTTGGAGGGTGGAAGAGAGTGGGACAAAAAAGTACAAAAAACCCAATTAAAGCAACGGAAGCGAAAGCCAATGGTGGGCCCGGAGGGACTCGAACCCCCAACCAAGCGGTTATGAGCCGCCGGCTCTAACCATTGAGCTACAGGCCCCACGCGGGCTGGATTAATGTTTTTCGCATCCCGGCACAAGGCTTTCCCGGCGGGCTTTCGCAGATCGCCCAAATCAACCCATAATCGCGCTCTACGCGACCCTGCGACTTGATCGCAGACCAAGGAGATTTTCATGACCAGACATCTGTTGCCCCTCGCGCTCGCCGCTGCAATCGCTTTTCCGGCGATGGCTGGAGCCACCGATCTGCCGACGCCGCCCCGCATCATTGTGTCCGGCGAGGGGGAAGCAACCGTGGCCCCAGATCTGGCGGTGCTGACGCTCAGCGTCATGCGCGAAGCCAAGACGGCGCGCGCCGCGCTCGACGCCAACAATGATGCCATGGCCGCCGTGATCGCCGCGATGAAGGCCGCCGGCATCAAGGATCGCGACCTGCAGACCGCGGGCATCCAGATCAACCCCCGCTACAATTACACCAACAAGCCGGACGGCGGCCAGGAGGCCGAACTCGTCGCCTATCAGGTGACCAACACGCTGTCGGTGCGCGTGCGCGACGTCGACAAGACAGGCGAGATCCTCGACAAGGCGGTGTCGCTCGGCGTCAACCAGGGCGGCGGCATCGCCTTCACCAACGACAATCCGGCGGCCACCGTCACCGAGGCCCGAAAGAAGGCTGTCGCCGACGCCATGGCCAAGGCCAAGACGCTGGCCGAGGCGGCCGGGGTCAGCCTGGGCCGGGTGCTCGAGATCACCGATCAGAACATCAGGCCGGCGCCGATGCCTATCAACGCCAAGGCATTCGACGCCGCGGCCGGCGCGGCGCCGGTACAGGCCGGCGAGAATGCCTACAATGTCCAGGTTACCGTTACCTTCGAACTGAAGTAGGCGGCGCTGGACGCCGTGGCCGAGCATTGCTTGGCCACGGACCTGCTAATGAGAGACCACAGCGGACATTCAAAAACCCCGCGGAATCGCTCCCGCGGGGTTTGGGGCCACTTGTTTCCGAGAAAGGGGCTCCATCTTCATGGTTTCAGGCCGAAAAACTTCAGCGATTGATGACCGGGCAACCGCGCTCGTTGGCGAACACGATGACGACGCGGTCGCCGTACTGACGGCCCATCACCTTGACCACGCGGCGGTTGACATCGACGATGCGGGCACGGTGCAGCCCCATGCGCTCGGCCTTGTCGAGAGCGCGGTCCGGCGAGCAGCCACGGCGCCAGTCGTCGCGGCGCTCGTCCCGGCGGTGGCGATAGCCGTCGTCGCCGGCATAGACGCCGAAGCGCGGATCCTGGTTGTTGCCGAAGCCAAGATAGAGGCTGTCGGCATGGGCGGGCATGGCCGCCAGCGTGCCGAGGCCGACCAGAGCCGAAAGCGCCGCCGTCTTGATGGTGGTGTACATGGTTGTCTCTCCTTGTTGCGGGCTTGCGCCCTCCTCGTGAAACCGATGGCGGGAGAATGCACCGGCCTGTCTGAACTATTTACGAACTGCCCGTTCATCTGCGGTTCATGTGGCGCCGCACGGGCAAAGCGGCCGAATTTGCAAATCTCTCGCCGGCCAAATCCCTCGCCGGCCAAATCCCTTGCCGGCCAATCCCTTGCCGGCCAATCCCTTGCCGGCATTCACAATTATCGCGCCAAGCGTCTTGCCCTCGCACGGTTCCCGACAGGCAAACTCCTGACGGTTTACTGTCGCGCGTCAGGGCTCGTCGTCGAGCATATAGTCAAAATAGTCTTCCGGCTCGGCCAGGTCGGTCTCGCTCGCCTTGACCCGGCCGCGCATGGAAATGCCGGCCTCATGCACGGTCTCGGCATTGCCCGAGACCAACCGATGCCACCAGTAGAGGTCGCGGCCCTCGGCCACCAGCCGGTAGGCGCAGGNCTCGGCATTGCCCGAGACCAACCGATGCCACCAGTAGAGGTCGCGGCCCTCGGCCACCAGCCGGTAGGCGCAGGTGCTGGGCAGCCAGCTGATGGCGCGCACATTCTGCGGCGTCAGGCCGACGCAATCGGGAACGCGCGCCAGCCGGTTGGCATAGTCCGCACAGCGGCAGCTCTCGGCGTCGAACAGCCGGCAGCCGACGCTGGTCCAGTAGATTTCACCGGTGTCCTCGTCCTCGAGCTTGGACAGGCAGCACTTGCCGCAGCCGTCGCAGAGCGATTCCCACTCGGTGGGGCTCATCTCTTCCAGCGTCTTGGTCTTCCAGAACGGGGTTTCCATTCCCGGCATGTGGCCCCAGCCGCGGCCAAGGTCAAGCGCGGCAACAGCCGCAATGAGGCTGCTAGCGGGCCGAATGACATGAAGTTGCCTTCAAAAAGTCGGCCAATAGCCCTGTACGGCCCCTAACGATGGGCAGCTGGAACCAATTTCGTTAAAAGCGGTTTCGGCAAGGATGGGACCCCACAAGGAGAATTTCGATGAAACGCCAACCACGGATTCTGGCAGGCACAGCACTTGGCCTGTTGATGGCGTCCGCGCCGTTAGGCGCGTCCCCGCTTCAGGGGACAGCCGCGTTCGGCCCCATGCAACCCGGGGGGACACCGCAGATCGTCCTGGCGCAGGACACGCCCACTGACCAGAGCGACCAAGAACTGCCTCGCAAGAAGAAGCGCGAGCAGCAACAGCAGACCCAACAGGCGCCCGCCGCCGAGCAGCCCGCGCCTGCGGCCGAGGAGCAGCAGCCCCGCAGGAAGAAGCGCGACCAGCAGCAGCAGACCGAGCAGGCCCCCGCCGGAGAGGCGGCACCCGCAACCGACGAGCAGCAGCCCCGCAGGAAGAAGCGCGACCAGCAGCAGCAGACCGAGCAGGCCCCCGCCGGAGAGGCGGCACCCGCCACCGACGAGCAGCAGCCACGCAGGAAGAAGCGCGACCAGCAGCAGCAGGCCGAGCAGGCCCCCGCCGGCGAGGCGGCACCCGCAACCGACGAGCAGCAGCCACGCAGGAAGAAGCGCGACCAGCAGCAGCAGACAGAGCAGGCCCCCGCCGGCGAGGCAGCCCCTGCCAACGACAACCAGCCGACCAAGCCTGGCAGGAAACACAAGCTGGACCAGCAGAAAGAGGCGCCGGCCGCCATGCCGGAGACCGCTCCGACACCGAAGCAGGCTCCTGCCGGCGAAGCGACGCCGAAGGTTGAATCCGCTCCCGCCGGCGAGCAGGCTCCCGCCCAGGGCGAGCAACCTCAGGACAAGACGAAGAAGCACGGCAGGAAACCGGCTGGCGAACAGCCGGCGAATGGCGAGCAGCCCGCGACCGGCCAACAGCCGGCGACGGGAGAGCAGCCCGCTACCGGTGGGTCCGCTACCGATGGGAAGGCCGCGCCTGTCCAGGGCGAAAACCCGGTTCAGGGCGAAGCACCCGCCGACAAGAATGCCGCCCCCATCCTCGATAGCCAGAAGGATGCCAGGCGCAAGGGTCGTGGCGAGAACGGCCGGAACCCAGCCAACCAGCCCGCCAACCAGCCCGCCAACCAGAATGGCGAAGAGCAGAACGGTGGACAGCAAAATGGTGGGCAAAACGCCCAGCAGGGCGGTGACCAGGGCCGGAAGCCGGTAGTGGCGCCGGTGGATCAGGGTCCGCCTCCAACCGACGACAGGGCAGCCCAGGAGGCGATCAAGACGGAAAAAATCGTCCCGGTGACGCAGGAGAAGGGCAAGCGGCTCGAGCGCGCGCCTGACGAGAACATCCGTGACCGCCGCAGGCCCAAGGGCGTCGACGTCCTCAAGGAGATCGGCGACCGGGTGATCGTCCAGTTCAACGACCAGACGTTCGTCCAGAGCAACGATCGCCCGCGCCTGACCCGCGGCGCCAAGGATGTCTACTACGAGGACCTGCCGCAAGGCCGCACGCGCGAGACGGTCGAGCGCGACAATGGCTTCCGGATCGTCACCATACGCAACCGCTACGGCGACATCCTGCAGCGGTCGCGCATCGCACCCGACGGTCGGGAATATGTGCTGAGCTATGTCGACGAGCGCAGCTATCAGGACGAAGAGGACTGGCGCGATCCCGGCGATGATCTGCCGCCGATGCGGCTGACCATCCCGCGCCGGGACTACATCCTAGATTCCGAGGATGTCGAAAGCCCCGACGACTACTACACCTTCCTCGAACAGCCGCCGGTGGAGAAAGTGCAGCGTCTCTACTCGATCAACGAGGTCAAGCGTTCGGCTCGCGTGCGTGACATTGCACGGCGCATCGATCTCGACACGCTGAACTTCGAATTCGGCTCGTCCTCGATCTCCGACACCGAGGTGCAGAAGCTCCAGGGTGTCGCCGACGCCATGGAGAAGCTGTTGAAAAAGAACCCGGCCGAGACCTTCCTGATCGAGGGGCACACCGACGCCGTCGGCACGCCCGAGGCAAACCTTGCTCTGTCGGACCGTCGCGCCGAAGCCGTCGCCGAAGCGCTGACCAACGCCTTCGGCATCCCGCCCGAGAACCTGACGACACAGGGCTATGGCGAGGAGTATCTGAAGGTCGATACCTCGGCGCCCAACCGTGAGAACCGGCGCGTCGCCATCCGCCGCATCACCTCGCTTGTGGCGCCGGTGGCGAGCAACAACTGACCTGCGTTTCCAGCCACTTGTAGTGATTCCTGGAATCAGATCGGCAACAACGTCCCATCCCGGTCAACCGGGATGGGATTGAATCACCGGGGTTCGCACCCCAGATTCCTGACTGGGCGTTCCCTGCCCCGTCCCGACTCCAGCGGGACGCATTGAGCCCCGCCGGCCCTCTCCGGCGGGGTTTTTTGCTTTCAGATCCACCGTGCAAACCGTGCCCTGCTGGCCGAAATACGTGCTCAACGAAGGACGAGGCGACTTGATGCCTACGGAAGAAAACGGCGATCAGAAGCTTGAGCAGCTTCGTCGGGCAATCGATGAGCGCGACCAGTCAGGTGAACCGGAGCTCGAGTCGTTTTTTGAAAGCGAGCGGCGGCAGCAGGATTCCCTTCAGTAGATGTTCTTGATCTTGCTGTCCGTCCTGGCAAACACCTCATCCGGCACAAAAAAGTCTCCGGCCAGCGGTCCGGTTGCGTCAGGCGCATAGACCGAGAAATCGCTGAGGCCCTCGGCGCGCAGCACCTCTTCGTCGATATAGAAATTGCCTGATGCCACGCGCGACGGCCGCATGAAGATCGCATGCGCGGCATCGGCCATGATGTCGGGCGACCGGCTCATCGCCGCCACCGTGGCTCCGCCCAGAAGGTTGCGCACCGCGGCCGTGTCGATGGTCGAGATCGGCCACAGCGAATTGACCGCGATGCCATCCCTGGCGAATTCCGCGCTCATGCCCAGCGTGCACATCGACATGCCGAATTTGGCCATCGTGTAGGCGACATGGTTCTTGAACCATTTGGCCTTCATGTCGAGCGGCGGCGCCAGATTCAGGATGTGAGGGTTTTTCGCCAACTTCAGGTGTGGAATGCACATTTTGGACACGAGGAAGGTGCCGCGCGTGTTGATCTGATGCATCAGATCGTAGCGCTTCATGTCGGTTTCCAGCGTGCCGGTGAGCTGGATGGCGCTGGCATTGTTGACGCAGATATCGATGCCGCCGAATTTCTCGACGGTTCTGCCGACCGCCTCGGCAACCTGCGCTTCCTCGCGGATGTCGCATAGCACCGGCAGTGCCTTGCCGCCGGCCTGCTCGATCTCTTCAGCGGCGCTGTAGATCGTTCCCGGCAGCTTCGGATGCGGCTCCGCCGTCTTGGCCGCGATCGTCACATTGGCCCCGTCGCGCGCGGCGCGTAACGCTATCGCCAGCCCGATGCCACGAGACCCGCCGGAGATAAACAGCGTCTTTCCGTTCAGCGACATCTTCCGGCTCCCTGCAATCTTTTCGTCGTCGCGATCCTTGCCCGCGCTGCAGCGGGATACAAGAGCCCGCGACAGGAAGCCATGGTGACGCAGCGGAGGCTGGCCAGGTTGGGAGCGCAAAACCTATTGGATTGGCAGCCCCGGTTTTTGCGCCAACCCTTCTTGAAACCACCATGGTGCTCGCGGGCAGCCGGTAGGATGAAGTCCTGGATCGCCTTGAACGCTTCCTGTGAACCGCCTTGTTCGAGACAATCGACTTCACCGGCGCGACCATGCAGCTGTCGCCCGGCAAGCCTTTCCGCGTTACGGCAAGGGGCGGCACCCGCGGCGCTGACCTTCGGCGACTGCATCGCCTACGCCACGGCACGGCTCGAAGCCGTGCCGCTGCTCTTCACGGGCGAAGACTTTCGGCTGACCGACACTGAAGCCGCGATCTGATCAATGTCAGACCAGAACCAGCCCCTGCCGCATCGCGATGGCGATGGCGTCCGTACGATTGGCGGCACCGAGCTTGATCAGGATCGCGGCGACATGGAACTTCGCCGTGTGGACGGAGATGTTGAGCCGCCGCGCGATCACCTTGTTGGGCGCCCCTTCGGCCAGCAGCGCCAGCACTTCCGCCTCGCGCGGCGACAGCGCCGGCCGGGCGGCGGCGCCATCGTCGACCGTTTCCTCACCGAACAACCCGCTATGGCTTTCATCCCCATTGGCCGCATCGCCGCGGTCGAAATCGGCATGCCTATCCGGCACCGAACGCCCTTCGCCGGACACCCGGTAGCCGGCGGCGGCCAGCCTGACGGCAGCGGCGATCAAAGCTGCGTCCGCGGCCGACGGCAGCACCGCAAACACCTGGCCTTGCGGCCGGCCCGCGCGGTCCGAAAGCAGTACCTTTGGGGTCGTGATGCTGCCGACGCTGGCTCGATCGACCAAGGCCGCGCTGTTGGCGACGGCATCATCGATGATGGCGACATCGGCGACCCCGCCGGCGGCCACGACCGGCAGCAGATCGTCCGTCATGGCAAGCGAAGCCGACAAGCGCTCGGCGCGCGCGGCATCGCGCAGTGCGATCAGCACCACGAGCTGGCGTTCGCCGCGCGCCACGTCAGGCCTTGTCAGCGTGTCGCTTTCCATCCGTCCTCTCAGCTCAGCGGCTTTTCACCGATGGTCAGCACGACGTCGCGCTGTTCGCCGCCGCGCACGACACCCAGCTTCACCGAAACACCGGCGCTGTCGGGCCCGAGCCGACGGATCAGGTCTCGCGGACCATGCACGGCCTCGCCGTTCCATGCCACGATGATGTCGCCGAGCGTGAGGCCAGCGGCTTTGGCCGGACCATTGTCGTCGAGGCTCATCACCATTGCGCCACGCGCGTCGCGGTCGCGCACCGGATGCAGGCCGGCGCCGAGGTAACCGCGGGCGACATGGCCTTTTTCGCGCAGCGTCGCCACCGCGCGTTCGATCGTCTCATGCGGCATGACCAGCGCGCGGCCACGCGGGCCGAACAGAAGCATGCCGATCAGTGCGCCCTTGGCGTCCAGCACCGGGCCACCCTCGAAGCGGCCGCCGGCGCCGACAGCCAGGTTGATGCGCCGGTCGATGGTGCCGCCGCGCATCGAGCGCCAGGCCGGGCCGACTTCACCGACCGAGCCCGACACGGCCAGCACCGAGCCCTGGCTGCTGCCGATGGCTATGGCGATATTGCCTGGCCGAACGGGGCTGGCTCTATCGAGGACAGGCGCGGTGGCCGCATCCGCGGGCTTCAGCAGGGCGACGCCCGTCGAAGGATCGCGGCCGACCAGTTCGGCCTTCGCCGTCTCGCCGGAGGCCAGCGTCAATTCGATCTCCTCGCCGGCCTCGACGGCTTCCTCGGCGGTGACGAAATAGCCGTCGCCCCAGTGGAAGGCGCTCGCCGTGCGGTGATGATGCGTGGCGAAGCTTGCCGTTGTCGGCGTCGCCTTGGCGGCGATATCGGCGATGGCATCGGAAAATGCATTCAGATTGAAGTCGCTCATGATGATCTCCTGGGTTTTCTCCTGCCCCAGATATCGCTCGGCGGTACGCCAGGAGGTACTCGCCTGACGGCTAGTTGCGGGTTCGACTGGCCATCTGGTCAGGTCGCGGCGGTTCCGGCCGCTCCGCACATATAGTCACGATCAAGCCTGAAAACACGGAGCCCCCCAATGGCCCTCGCCGCGCCAAAATTCCAACCGGACGAGACATTGCTCGACGCCTATTCGACGACGGTTGCCGACGCGGTCGACCGCATCGGACCGGCCGTCTGCCGCATTGAGCGCATCGGGGGGCCGGGCGGCCATGGCTCGGGCTTCGTCATCGCGCCTGACGGGCTGGTCGTCACCAATTTCCATGTCGTCGGTGATGCCCGGACGGTACGCGTCTCGATGCCGGACGGCGCCTCCAGCGAGGGCCGCGTGCTCGGCCGCGACCCCGACACCGACATCGCCCTGGTGCGCGCTGACGGCAGCTTCGCCGACGTGGCGCCGCTTGGCGATTCCAAGCGGCTGCGGCGCGGCCAGATCGCGATTGCCATCGGCAATCCGCTGGGCTTCGAATGGACGGTCACCTCGGGCGTGGTCTCGGCGCTCGGCCGTTCGATGCGGGCTTCGACCGGCAGGCTAATCGACGACGTCATCCAGACCGACGCCGCGCTCAACCCCGGCAATTCCGGTGGTCCGCTGGTCTCGTCGGCCGGCGAGGTGATCGGCGTCAACACCGCCATGATCCATGGCGCGCAGGGCATTGCCTTCGCCGTCGCGTCCAACACCGCGAACTTTGTCATTTCGGAGATCATTCGCTTCGGCCGCGTGCGCCGCGCCTTCATTGGCGTCTCCGCCGACACGGTAAACCTGCCGCGGCGCGCGGCACTCTTGTCGCAGGTCTCGACCAGTACGGCGGTACGGCTGCGCAGCGTCGAGAAGGACGGCCCAGCAGCCAGGGCGGGTCTCAGGGAAGGCGACATCATCTCGGCAATAGACGGGCGCCCGGTGACCGGCGTCGACGACCTCGTGCGCATGCTGGACGCCGAGCGTATCGGCCGCGAGACGCTGTGCACCGTGGTGCGCCGCACCGGCGTCAGCCAGATGGCGGTGACCCCGGTGGCACGGGCGGGCTGAGCCTGCCATTCAAGCCCCCGCCGCGCCTTCCGCATACCGCGCCAGGAACTCTTCGCTGGGCGGGATCGGCTTGATGACGTCGATAAGCACGCCGTTGGGATCCCTGGTGATGAAGTGGCGCTGGCCGAAAGGCTCGTCGCGCAGCGTTCGCAGGATAGGCAGGCCGGCAGCAAGGATCCGGTCATGGACCGCATCGGGATCGCGGACCTCGAAATTGATCAGCAGCCCGGAGGTCCGCCCCCGCCCCTCCTCGGGGATCGTCTCGTGGTCGCCCTGGACGATGCCGAGATTGACGCGTTTGTTGTCCACCGACCGCAGATGCACGTACCAGTCGCTCTCAAACAGCGGCTGGAAACCGAAATGCCTGATATAGAAGGCCGCCGTGCCGGCGACATCGCCGGTCATCAGCACCGGATAGTAGCTCGTCGTCTTCATCTTTCCTTCTCCCGTCAATTAACATACAGTCTGCATGTAAATTGGAATAACATACAGGCTGCATGTATGCAACAGGGATCCGCGCGTCGTTCGAACCGCGATCGTACCGAGACGACGCGCGCCGAGCTGATCTCGGCGGCGCGCGAACTGTTCACGGAGAAATCCTATGCCGAGACCGGCACGCCGGAGATCGTTGCCGCCGCGGGCGTGACACGCGGCGCGCTGTACCACCATTTCGCCGACAAGCAGGCGCTTTTCGCCGCCGTGGTCGAACAGGAAGCCGCGGCGGTAGCGCGGGAGATTGACCGCGCCTCCCCGCCTTCGCTCAGCGCCCGCGATGCGCTGATTGCCGGTTCCGATGCCTATCTCACAGCCATGCGCGTGCCCGGCCGCACGCGGCTCTTGCTGCTCGACGGCCCCGCCGTGCTCGGCCGCGCTGAAATGGATGCCATCGACAACCGCCACGGCAACCGCTCGCTGCGCGAGGGCCTTGTCGCGGCGATGCGGACGCAGTCGATGAAAAGATTGCCGCCCGAAGCGCTGACCGCCCTGCTTGCCGCCGCCTTCGACCGCGCGGCGCTGGCCATCGAGGCCGGCGCGTCGGGCGAAGACTACCGTGCCGTCCTGACGGCGCTGATAGAGGGACTGTCGCCCGCCTGAAGTACATGGCGACATCGTCGCCCCGCACCCGGGCAATGACTGCACATTCGCGGGCATGCCACCGCCTGACCAGGACATCGCGATTGCCGCGAGCAGCGGCTAGTCCGTCCAGCGCCGGAACAATGCGCTGGCGTTCACGCCGCCAAAGCCGAAGCCATTGGAAATCGCGTAGTCCATCTCCATCGGCCGGGCGTGGTTTGCGACGAGGTCGATCCCGTCGCTTGCCGGATCGGGGGCGCTCAAATTGAGGGTTGGCGGTGCGACCTGGTCCCTGAGCGCCAGGACCGTGAAGATCGCCCCAAGCCCCCCGGCGGCGCCGAGCAGGTGTCCGGTCGCCGATTTCGTTGCACTGACGGCTATGCCGAAATCCACGCCAAAGACGCTTTTGATCGCCTCTATTTCCCCCGCATCGCCGACCGGCGTGGAGGTCGCGTGCGCGTTGAGGTGGCGGACCTCCCGTGCCGAAATACCGGCTTGTTTGATCGCCATTTCCATCGCCCGGCGCGCACCGTCGCCATCCTCCGGACCGGAGGTGATGTGATAAGCGTCCGCCGTCGTGCCGTAGCCGACGAGCTCGGCCAGCGGTTTGGCGCCGCGCGCAAGCGCATGGCTCAATGCCTCGATGACCAGGATTCCGGCGCCTTCGCCCATGACGAAACCGTCACGCAGCATGTCGAACGGACGGGACGCCTGATCGGGACGGTGATTGAAGGAGGTCGAAAGAGAGCGTGCCGCGGCAAAGCCGCCGAGGCTGACCGTATTGATGCAGGCTTCCGTTCCGCCGCAGACCGCGATGTCGGCCTCATTGGCGCGGATAAGACGCGCCGCATCGCCGATCGCCTGGATGCCGGCCGCGCAAGCCGTCACCGGAGCGCCGAGCGGACCCTTGAACCCATATCGGATCGAAATCTGTCCCGCCGCCATGTTCACCAGGAACGACGGCACCGTGAACGGTGAGAGACGCCGGACACCGCGCTGATCGACGGTTCGCACAGCCTCGGTTATCGCGGGAAATCCTCCGACGCCCGAGGCGATGATCGTCGCGGTGCGGGCCCTGTTATCGTCCGAAACCGGATTCCACCTGGCCTCCGCAAGCGCCTCTTCCGCGGCCGCAAGCGCGAACACAATGAAGCGATCGGCCTTGCGCTGTTCCTTGGCGGCCAGGACGGTGTTTGGATCGAAGCCACCTTCGGGATCCTGTTCGAGGGAAGGAACGATGCCGCCGATCTTCGCCGGCAGGTCTCCCACCATTTCGTCCGGAAGGCTCCGAATGCCCGAGCGGCCAGCCAGGAGCCGGGACCAGGAAGTCGCCGCATTGGCCCCAAGGGGGCTGACTGCTCCCATGCCTGTAACAACGATACGACGCATGTCTACTCCAGCTTCTGTTTGATAGGTTCGCCCGACGGCGCCGCGGGGACGCTCGATGGCGACCACCGCCTCTATCCTTGCGCGGCCGCAATTCGCCTGACTTCGCTGGCGGCGGCATCGAGAAAACGCTGCGATATCTCTTCATCTCTGAAGATGCGGGAGATCGTCACCGCCCCCACCATCAGCGACAGCATCGCCATGGTCTTGCGCTGGTTTCTCGGGCCTTCCGCGGCTGGCACCAATTCCTCGAGGACTTCAAGGTGAGCTGCGATCCCATCCTGGAAGGGGATCCTCACTTCCTCGCTTTGACGCGCCGCATCGGAACCAAGCGCCACGATCGGACAACCGTCGCTCTTCTCTTCGCGATGCCCGAGGGAAAGGTAGAGTTCGATAACGGCTTCTAGGGGATCAGGGCTCCCGGTAGCAACAGCCGACCATCTGCGGGTCGCGTGCTCCATCGCTCGCCTCGATGCCTGGGCTGCCAAGTCTTCCTTGGATTCGAACTGCTTGTAGAAGGCACCTTGGGTCAGCCCGGCACCCTTCATCAGATCCTTCAGCCCGATACCGTGAAAGCCGTGCTCTCGAAATAGGCGGCTTGCCGCGTTGATCACCGCTTCGCGATTTGCTTGTGCCTGCGCACGGCTGACCCGCATGTCATTCTTCCAGTTAGAATTTGAATGACATCTATAGCGAGGGTAGAGTTTGAATGCAATCTAACTTGAATCACTCACCTTCCGTGGCAGAGAAATGCAATGGCGAGGCAACCGGAACCGTCCAGTCCCGTTATGGCTGCTCACTCACTTGCGGGCTCGCATTCGGGTTGGACACATGAAAAAGACCTATGAGAAACCGACGCTGCACAAGCGCGGAAAATTGACCGCTCGTACGGCGCAGATCGTGGTTTCCGGGGTGACGCTGATCGAATGATTTTCGGCTGAGTTCCAGGATTCAGCCGCCGGCGTTCGCATCGCCGTCGGTCTCCGGCTCCTCTTCGGGCACCTCGCCCGGCTCGAACTCGTTGAAGCAGCCGAGCCCGCGCTTGAACCGGTTGATCAGCCAGGCCGCCGCCGGCTTTGGGCTGCGATCGTTGCGGTGCATGGCAAACAGGGGCGAACTCACTTCCTTGTAGGGCTCGAGATCAAGTTCCACCAGGCGACCCGTGGCCAGGTCGTCGGCGATCAGCCAGCGCGGCAGCCCGCCCCAGCCGAGTCCCTCGCGCATCAATATGTGCTTGGTTCGCATGTCGGTCAGTCGCCAGGTGCGGTAGGCGAAGACGCCGTAATCGCGTCCCTTGGTGCGCTCGGACTGGTCGGTCACGACAAGCTGCGTATGCTCGCGCACATCCTCGAGCGCCACCGGCTTCGGCAGCAGGGCAAGCGGATGGTTGGGAGAGGCGGCCGGCACCAGCGACATGAAGCCGATGCGCACGAGATGCACGTCGACATCGCCCAGCAGGCCGCCAATGCCGAGATCGACCTGCCCGCTGACGACAAGATCGGGGATGAGGCCGAGCGTGCCGATATGCAGGCGCAGCATCACGGTCGGAAACCGCGCCTCGAATGCCTTGAGCACCCGCACCAGCACGGGGGAAGGCAATGATACGTCCACCGCCAGCGCCACCTCGGCCTCCAGCCCGTGGTGGTGCCCGTCGACGCGCGAGCGCATCCGCTGCAGCACGCCCACCATTCGCCGCGCGTCTTCCAGCATAGCCCGGCCGATCTCGGTCAGCTGCGGCTCGCGCGTGCCCTCGCGTTCGAAAAGCTTCAGCCCGAGCTGCGCCTCGAGATTGGCGATTCCGTAGCTGATGACCGATTGCGCGCGGTTGAGCTTGCGGCCGGCTGCCGAGAAACTGCCGGTGTCGGCAACGGCGACAAGGATCTGGAGCTGGTCGAGGGTCGGGTTGGGCTGCATCATTGTATCTACTTTATGGATGGATCATATCGAAAATATACCAGTTTATCTGGTAGGTCGATGCCCCATATATGGCGGGACAATTCATTCCACTGGAGAGACCCGCTATGTCCATTCTTCTCGTTACCTCAAGCCCCCGCGGCGCTGCCTCGCACTCGACCCGCATCGCCACCGAGTTCGCCCAGAAGCTTCTCGCCGCCGACCCGTCGAACACGCTTGTCGTGCGTGACCTCGTCGCCAACCCGCTGCCGCACATCGATGCCGACTATGCGACCGGCATCTACACGCCGGCCGATGCCCGCACCCCGCGCCAGGCTGAAGTGGTGGGCGTTTCCGATGTCGTGCTCGACGAGTTGTTTGCCGCCGACACGGTGATCTTGGCCACCGGCTTCATCAACTTCAACATCTCCTCGACGCTGAAGTCCTGGGTCGATCACGTCGCCCGCTCCGGCAAGAGCTTTGCCTATGGCGAGAACGGCCCCAAGGGTCTCGTGACCGGCAAGAAGGTCTACATCGTGCTGGCTTCCGGCGGCATCTATTCCGAAGGTGCGGCCGTGCAGTTCGATCACGCCGTCCCCTACCTGCGCAGCGTGCTTGGTTTTATCGGCATGACCGACGTCGACGTCATCCGCATCGAGGGCGTCGCCAAGGGACCTGACGCGGTCACCGAAGCACTCGCCAAGGCGACCGCCAAGGTAGATGCCGTTGTGGCCAGGACGCGCGACGTCGCCGCGGCCGCGTAGGGCACGGCGTCATCCCGCATCGAAGGCAGGCGCCCCGCGCCTGCCTTTCTTTTTTATCGAGTGTCCTAGCGTCCGCCTGGAACTCGGACAGCGGCGGCGAGCGGATTCGTTAGCGCCGGGTCAGCATGTTTTTCTGGCACCGGACCTGCTCCAGCTCCATCTGTTCAACGCCATGGGTCGACGTCCATGGTCCAGTAAACTCGGACGCCCATCGGCTTTGTTGGACGCTACCCAATGAAATGCCTGAGCAGGCCCGCGGCGCCCACCCCGATCAGCACGGTTGGCAGCATGGAAAGCCGTGTCGCGGCGACCAAGGTGATGGCCAATGCCGCGAGATCAGCGGGATTGCGCGACACGAAGGCCGGCGCGATGACAGAGATCAGCACGCAGCCGGGCGCTGCCTCCATCACCGCCGTGGCGCGGGGACTGAGCACGCGGTTGCGCAGCACGACATAGCCGCCGATCCGCGTCAGATAGGTGACCCCGGCCATCAGCACGATCGTGAAAAGGGTCGCCATGTCGATCATGCGTCACCTGCCATCAGCCAGGCCGCGACCAGCCCCGACACGGCACCTGCCGCGACATACCAAGCGCCGGGAACGAGGAGATATACGAGCGCGGCGACGACAAGGCTTACAAGCCAGGGCCGCGCCGCCGCGACGCCCTTCCACATGCCGCGCATCAGCACCAGGAAGACGGCAGGAAACGCCATGTCGAAACCATAGGTCTCTACATCGCCCAGCATCGGGCCGAGCAAAGCGCCGAGCGTGGTGAAGGCCACCCAGGTCAGATACATGGCCAGCGCCGCGCCCATGTAATAGCGCGGGCTGAAGGCCGGCGCGATGCCGGCCTCGGCGCGCTGTTTGGCGTCGGCAAGGCCCAGCGCCCAGCTTTCGTCGCATAGGAAGAACAGCGCCGGAAACACTTTGCGCCGCGGCAGATCGCGCAGGAACGGCGCGAGCGCCGCTCCCATCAGCAGATGGCGGCTGTTGACCAGGAAGGTGATGGCGACGATGAGCAGGATGTGCGGCGGCGACGTCCACAACTGGATCGCCGCGAATTCCGAGCCGCCGGCGAAGTTCAGCCCAGTCATCGTGGACAACTCGACCGTGCTCAGCCCTTTCTGCACGGCCTGGGCGCCAAGCACCAGCGCATAGGGGATGGTGCCGAGCAGCACCGGCGCGCAGGACGCCACGCCACGGCGAAACTCCGATCTCGAACCGTTGCCCACCGACTCGACTGCCTGTGAAATGCTCATGTCCTGCCATTGGGCGGCCTCACAGCCGCCTGCTTGCGTTTGAAAATCTCGTGATGTCAGGGGCAAAACATACCTACACCTCGACGCAATTGGGTTGCGAAGATTGTTGTCTTTCGTCAGATTTTGGCATTCACTGTTACGAAGCCACAGGAAAATGGAATTCGACGCCATGAAGCTCGACGACATCGACAAACGCATCCTGCGGGCGTTGCAGCGAGACGGCCGCATGGCCAATAATGATCTGGCCAAGGAGGTCGGCCTATCGCCCTCGCCTTGCCTGCGGCGCGTCAAGCTCCTGGAGGAAGCCGGTATCATCGACCGCTACGTCGCCGTGATCAATCCGGCCAGCATCGGCAAGGGCCTCACCTTTTTCACCCGCATCTGGCTGAAGGCACAGGACGAGGACACGATCGAACATTTCGCCACCGAGGTCGCCAAGCTGCCGCAAGTGATGGAGTGCTATCTCATGCTCGGCGACTGCGACGCCATGGTGCGTGTGGTGGCCGCCGGCATCGATGACTACCGGCGCTTCCAGTCAGAGCATCTGAGCCGCATCAAGGGCGTGCAGAACGTCAAGACCGACGTACCGAGCCAGACGATCAAATATACGTCGGAACTGCCGATCTGATCCTCGAAAATCCCGCGCCGAGGCGGCATCAACCCGTCGCCACGATGCCGCCTTGCCAATGCTCGTTAGGGACGGAAACCTCGCGCATGAAATCCACGAAGCTGCGCACGGTCTGCGACAGCTCGCGCTTGCTCGGAAACAGCAGATTGACCTCGACCGGAGCGATGTCCCAATCGGTGAGCAGCGGAACGAGACGCCCTTCGGCGAAGTCGTCCGCACAGAGATAGGTGGAAAGCACGCCCAGGCCCGCGCCGTTGCGAACCAGTTGGTGGATGGTCAGCGCATCGTTGACGCTGACCCGGTTGTGCACATCAACCGTGGCCATCTCACCGCCCCGGTAGAAATGCCAGGTCCGCGTGCGGCCGTCGCCTCGGGGCATTTCGATGCATTCATGGGTGGACAGATCGGCCGGCGTGAGCGGCGTGCCATGCCGGCTGAGATAGCCGGGCGCGGCAGCGAGGCAGCGCCGCACACTGCCCAGGCGCGTCGCCACCAGTGCGGAATCCGGCAGCGGGCCCATACGGATCGCCACATCGACCCGCTCGGCGACAAGATCGAGGTCGCGGCTGGTCAGATCGAGCGCGACGTCGACATGGGGAAACCGGGCGAGGAACGCCGGCAGATGCCGGGACAAGACATTGATGCCGAAACCGATGCCGGCGCTGACCCGCAGCAGACCGCGTGGCTCGCCCGCGAGGCTCTCGACATAGGTCACCGTCTCGTCGATCCGCGACATCAGCTCGACGCAACGCGTCCGCAACGCGTCTCCGGCCGCGGTCAGGATCACCGCGCGGGTGGTGCGCTGGAACAGCCGTGCGCCCAGCTGCTGCTCCAGCCGGGCAATGTTTCGGCTGACTGTCGACTTTGGCAGGCCGAGTACGCGGCCAGCCGCCGAAAAGCTGCTGGTCGCCGCCACTCTTTCGAAGACGCGCAAATCGTTGAGATCGATCATGGGGGCGACTGTTCCATCCGTGGGACAGTGAGTCCAGCCGGTCGAACGAGCTTTTTGGTGCTTTGGCGCCTGCCAGCAGCTACCACTGACAAGGGCTGGAAACCTCGCCGACCCTGGAGATCAGACATGCTTGAGTTCACCATCCCCGCCGACGATCCCAACCGCCAGATGTCGATTGTTGATCCCGACGATCCGTCGCTCCAGCATCTGGCCATAGTGGGCGACACCTACACCATCCTGCTGTCCGGCACGCAGACCGCCGGGCGCTTCTGCCTCATCGACATGAAGGTTCCCGATGGCGGCGGCCCCGGTCCCCACCGGCATGATTTCGAGGAGACGTTTCATCTTCTGGAAGGCGAGATCGAGTTCACCTTTCGTGGCCAGAAAAGCGTGGCCAAGGCAGGCATGACGGTGAACATCCCGGCCAACGCCCCGCATTCGTTCAAGAATGTCTCGGGCGCGGACGTCCGCATGCTGTGTATGTGCGCGCCGGCGGGACAGGAAGAGTTCTTTGCCAGCGTTGGTACACCGGTCGGGAGCCGCACCGCTCCGGCACCGAAACTCAGCCCGGCGGAATTCGGCGCCTTCCTCGGCAAGGCAGCAGCGCTCGCGCCGCAATTCCGCACCGAGCTTCTGAAGCCATAATCCTGACAGGCCGTCATGAGCTTCGAAATCCACCCCGAGGACGAGCGCGACCGCGCCGTCATGCTGGCGATGCGCGACATGCTGGCGACGCTGCCGGCGCTGGAGTTCGCGCCGGCGTCACGGCCGGTCTTCGAAGATCTGATGCAGCACACGCCTGTCGCCGACGGCATCAGTTTCGAGACAGGGACCGTCGGCGCGGTATCGGGCGTCTGGTGCCGGCCAATGGCCGGTGCCGCGCGCGCCGCGATCCTCTACCTCCATGGCGGCGCCTACGTGCTCGGCTCCGCCATCGGTCACCGCAACTTCGTCAGCCAGATCGTGCAACGCGCCGGCGCGCCGGCCTTCATTCCCGACTACCGGCTGGCGCCGGAGCACGGTTTTCCGGCCGCCATAGACGACGCGCTCAGCGTATTCACCGGTCTTTGCGACATGGGCTATGACGCGACCGCGATTGCCGGCGACTCGGCCGGCGGCGGCCTTGCGCTGTCGTTGCTGGCGCTGGTGGCGGCCAGGGCCAGAAAGGGCGCCGGCGTCATGCCGCGTTGCGCGGTGCTGATGTCGCCATGGATCGATCTTGCGCTGGCAGGCGGCTCGATGCTGACGAGAGCGGAAACCGATCCGCTGGTGAAACGCGACGAACTGAAAAAGGCAGCCGATCTCTATCTCAAAGGCACCGATCCAACCGATCCCCGCGCCTCACCGCTCTATCAGCCCCTGGGCGGACTGCCGCCGCTACTGGTCCATGTCGGAGACGACGAGATCCTGCTCGACGATTCACGCCGCGCGGTCGAGGCGGCGTCGAGCGCCGGCGGCGAGGCGGCGCTGCATATCTGGGAAGGCATGACGCACGTCTTCCCCTCTAACCTTGCGCAGTTGCAGGCGGCACGCCAGGCCATCGACATGGTCGGTGCCTTCATCCGCCAGCATCTCTAGATTTGGCTGTATGGATCGCAGGCCCTAAAAAAAATCGATCTGAAAATGTCGATTTGAGCGCTGCTCGGACGTCCTTCGGACGCAACCGGAATTGCCGGGGGGCGTCGAAAGATCGATCCTGCTCCCGGCTGGGAGAAGAAACATGAACCATTCCTACCGTTGGGCCATCGTCGCGGCTGGCGCGCTGATGTCCTGCGTCGCCATCGGCACGATGTTTTCGCTGGCGATCTTTCTCGAACCCATGGCGCTCGATACCAACTGGTCGCGCGCGGGCATTTCGAGCGCCATGACGCTCAACTTCCTGGTGATGGGCCTTGGCGGCTTCGCCTGGGGTGCCCTGTCCGACCGGTTCGGCGCCCGCATCGTCGTCACGATCGGCGCCGTGCTGCTCGGGCTGGCGCTGGTGCTGGCAAGCCGCGCCGGTTCGCTTCTCACCTTCCAGATCACCTATGGCGTGCTCGTCGGACTCGCGGCCAGCGCCTTCTTCGCGCCGATGATCGCTCTGACGTCAGGCTGGTTCGACACCAATCGCGGGCTGGCCGTATCGCTGGTCTCGGCCGGCATGGGCGTGGCACCGATGACAATCTCGCCGCTCGCCCGCTGGCTGATCTCCGCCTACGAATGGCGTAGCGCCATGTTCGACATCGGCATCCTGGCCTGGGTGCTTCTGCTGCCCGCCGTGCTTCTGGTGCGCCAGCCGCCAAAGCCTGTCGCCTCCGATGCGGCCGAATCTCGAGCCGCCGAAGGCGCAGGCCTCACAGTCGGCCAGGCGCTGCGCTCACCGCAATTCATCGTGCTGGGGCTGACCTTCTTCGCCTGCTGCGCGGCTCATTCCGGCCCGATCTTCCACATGGTCAGCTACGCTATGCTGTGTGGCGTCGCCCCGATGGCGGCAGTCTCGATCTACAGTGTCGAGGGTCTGGCCGGCCTGGGCGGCAGGCTGCTCTACGGCGTGCTGGCCGACCGGCTCGGTGTCAAGCCGGTGCTGATCGCCGGGCTGGCTATCCAGGCGATGGTCATTGCCGCCTATCTCTCCATCAGCCAGCTCGACCAGTTCTATATGCTGGCCGTCATCTTCGGCGCCACCTATGGCGGCGTCATGCCGCTCTACGCGGTGCTGGCGCGCGAATATTTCGGCCAGCGCATCCTCGGCACCGTATTCGGCGCCGCCACCATGCTCTCCAGCCTCGGCATGGCGCTGGGGCCGCTTGCCGGCGGCATGATCTTCGACGCCTATGCCAGCTACCATTGGCTGTTCATCGGGTCGGCGCTTATCGGCCTGGGTGCCGCGGGGATAGCGATCGCCTTCCCGCCGCTGCCACGCAGGGCGTTGCGGACGGCATAGGCATCGCCGCGCTGCAATCGCCAGAGGGCAGACGAGCTTGACGGGCCAATGGCCGGTCAAGCCAGCGCCTTTAGGCAGACTTGAGAACCGTGAATGGCCGCTTTTGAACGGCCCGCTTGGTCTGGAAATTCGCGGCCGGAGCGGGACGGCCGACGTGAAAGCCCTGGACCTGGTCTATGCCGAATTGGCGCATGAGGACCATCTGCTCTTCGGTCTCCACCCCTTCGACCAGGATCTTGTGGCCGCGATTTCTGACCAGCGCAATGATGTCCTGCAGCATTGCCATGCCCTTGGGAGTGCCGCAGTCGTGAAGGAAGGAGCGGTCTATCTTGACCGTATCGAACTCGATGAGACGAAGCCATGAAAGGCCGGCGAAGCCCGTCCCGAAATCATCGAGCCAGATCTTGATCCCGAGCAGTTTCAGGTCGCTGATGCAGCGCAGGATGTCGGAGTGCATCTCCATCTCCAGCCCCTCGGTGATCTCGAAGGCCAGCCTGTTTCCGGTTACGCCGGTCTCGCCCAGAATGGTCGCGACCGACGTCGCGAAGCCCGGCGTCTTGAGCTGGATCGGCGAGACGTTGACGCTGACGACGCGCACGTGATCCTGCGCCAGGAGTTCGGCGCACACCGTCCTTATTGCCCAGCGCCCGAGCTCGAGGATGGCGCCGGTTCGCTCCGCGACGGGAATGAACAGGCTCGGCGGAACCAGGGTGCCGTCGAGCATCTTGAGGCGCATCAGCGCCTCCACGGCCTCGACCCCACCCGACGCGACATTCTGTATCGGTTGGTAGACGAGCGAAACCAGGTCCTGGCCAATGGCGATCTTCAGCAAGGCCGCCAGGTTCTCGCTCTCGTCGCTGCTCTGGGGATCGGTCGGATCGAACAGCCGGGCACAGTTTCGGCCGCTGGCCTTTGCAAGATAGAGCGCTCGATCGGCCTCGTGGATGATCTTCTCCAACTTGGCGGCGGTCTGCTTCCTGGTGAACGCCGCGCCGACGCTCGCCGTCACGATCGAGATGCCATCCCGGCGCAACTCGTGCGCGATCGCCAGGTTCTCGATCGTGCGGCAAATGGCTTCCGCCAGATCCGAGACCTCGCCCTTCTTGTCCATGCGGGCCAGGACGATGAATTCCTCGCCGCCGTAGCGGCCGATGGAGCCATCATGTTGCTTGATCAGGTCGCTGAGCGCATCGGCGACCTGGATCAGGCAACGGTCGCCTTCCTGATGGCCATAGCAATCGTTGAACTTCTTGAAGAAGTCGACGTCGATGAGGATCGCCGCGAAACCGTGACCAAGCTTTTGCCAGTCATTCCAATAGTCGCGCAGTTTTTCGTCGATCGCGCGCCGGTTCTCCAGCCCTGTCAGCGGATCCGTGCGCGACAGCCTGAGCAGGGCCTTGCCGCGCTCGGTCGCCTCCTTGTGCTGGATCTTGGCTTCCAGCGCGTTCAGGAAGACGTTGTAGCGCTCTTCGTTCAGCTTCCAGTTCACATAGGACGTGAATGTGAAGCACGAAACGTAGAAGGTGCCGAATACCATTTTGTATATCAGCGTAGCGGGTAAAAAGTAATTCACCACATACAAGATGCACAAAATTATCGTCGACGTTATGATTGAGACCTTGAAGCGGAATGTAAAAAAGAGATTGGCACTCATCATGAAAATGGTGCCGAAGACCATATAATAGGCGACGCTTTCCTTGTTCGCGCCCATGGAAGCGGGGTAAAGCCAGCCGATATAGCCAAAGATGATGGCCGCGGCGCAAGTTACGTCAAGCCAGTCGGTGGCGGCTCCCCTGCGAAGCTGTGCTTCCAGCACCAACAGTGCGGTCAGTCCGACAGCGAAGCGGGCCGTGATCGTAAGGGCGGCCACATCGGGTATCAGCAGCAGATCCGATACCGAAAACAAGACGTAGATGGCGACGGCGATCCAGAGGCCTGGCCTGGCTTCCTTCCTTCGCTTCGCCTGGGCTTCCGTGCGGTAGAGCGTTCGAAGTTCGGCCGCCCCCAGCTCCTGGCGCGGATCGTGCGGTTCCGCAGTCACCGCATCGGCCACTGTGGATGACGCGCGTTCGTTCACGACAAATCCCGGTTGAAGGGCATTTCGCGTTCCGAACTCTTTTCCAGCTTCTGCCCCCAACGCAGACCGACTCCTTGGGCGCGACACGTTTGCCGCGCGATCAAATGCAATGACGCAGGACAAGTTTCCGTTAACTCGAACCCGGAATCCCGTCCTTAAAAACTCCAATGAATTGGCATGGTTAGCAGGAAATTAATCATATCGGTAAAAGGCACCGGACCCGCCGTTGGCAAATGGAGTATTCTACGCAATAAGTTAACTGACTGTTAACCAAGGAGTCCTGGTGTGCAAACCGTGTTTGATGGCAAGAGCCTTATCACTGCCGAGGCGATCGCCGGTGGTCTCCGTCGAGGAAAGCCCGAGCATCATGGCGAAGCGTTCGAAACCGCTCGCGCGGAGCTGGCGCTGATCCTCCACGCTACACAGCAACAGGTCGAGCAGCAGAAATTTCCCGCCGAGATCGTCCGCCGACTGCTCTCGCTTCTCAATGCGCTGCGCGCCAAGGTCCATCCCGACGTGTGGCAGGCCTTGATACCGGTGGCGCAGAACCACCCGATCCAGAAGTACTTTCTGGAGGATCCGCTGACGCATTGGTCCTTCACCAAGCCCAGGGGGTATTCCGGCGACGCGCAGTTGCTCGACTACATCTATTGCGACCCGCATGTTGCCGAGAGCGTCGCAAGCGCTTCGGAGGTCGGCAAGGCGCTTTACAGCCATACCCAGAACGTTCCGTCATGCGTCGCGGCACGCGAGCGCCGCGATCTGCTGACCCGCTATGTCGATGAGACCGCGGCCAGGAACGGACCCGAAACCGAAGTCCTGGCGATCGCTGCCGGCCATCTGCGCGAGGCGAACCGTTCGGCCGCTTTGGCCGAGGGCGGTCTCAAGCGCTGGGTCGCGCTCGACCAGGATCCCCAGAGCGTCGGACTGATCGCGCGCGACTTCCAGGGCACCGCGGTCGAGGCCATCGACGGCTCGGTGCGCACCGTGCTCACCAGAGGCCACAAGCTCGGCAAGTTCGACCTCATCTATGCCTCCGGCCTTTACGACTACCTCCAGCACAACGTCGCAGTGAAACTCACCAAGACCTGCCTGCAGATGCTGAAGCCGAACGGGACCTTCCTGTTTGCCAACTACGCCGAGGGCACTCCTGACGCCGGCTACCGGGAGACGTTCATGGACTGGGTGCTGCTGCTGCGATCGGAGGTCGATATGTGGAACATCATCAACGCCAGCGTCGACCGCAACGCCGTCGATGCGCAGGTCTACTTCGGCGAGAACCGCAACGTGCTTTACGGCGTCATCCAGAAGCGTGGATAATACCCGTCTGGATGCAAACCGGCTGACGTAAGGACCTCGAGCGCTTCGACCGCGGTGCTCGAGGGTTTCGGTCCTCTTACGCGCGCCCCAGGCTCGCTGCTGGGACCGCCTGTCCTAGCCGAAGATCCGCTCGCCCTGTTCGTCGACGAGTTGGATGCCTTTCTTGATCGAGATGTCGACGGCGTCGTCCAGCCCGGCGAAACGGTCGGCGCGGATGAACCTGTGCTCCTTCACAACGCCGTCGATCTCCTTGGAGACGACGCCGCAGGTCTGGTACTGGCCATCAGCCTTGTAGGGCGTGGCGCTGATCGTGAAACCCTTGTGCTCGACCTGCTTGGCGGGCGCGGCATTTCCAGGCTCGGCCGCTTCGCCCCCACCGCCGCCGCCGAAAAGACGTTTCAGAAAAGACATAGCCCAAATCTCCTTGTCGCCAGCGATCGCGGTTCGCGCGCGATTCACGACGTTATCCCTCCAGCATGCGCGAATGTGCCGCCGCGTTCCAGTCCCCTGATGAAGACGGAGACCAGGAGTTCGATCTGCTGGCTGATCTCATCGGCCTGGCGGCGGTCGGACCTCGCCGCATAGCCGCTGGTGACGATGCCATGCACGCTTGACCAGAGGGTTCGCGCGGCGATCCGGCGCGTGTCCTCGTCGAGATCGAAGCCGCCATCGGCAAGCACGCTGGCGATGATCTCGAACAACTGGTCGAGCCGCGCCTCGTAGACATCGGGCTCGGTCAGCACCGGACGCCGTCTGTTGAAGGCAAGCAGCGCCGGCCAACTGCCGGGGTGCGCCTCGACGAAACGAACATAAGCGCCGGCCAGTGCCATCAACCGTTGGCGCACGTCGGTGATGCCGCGCCTGGCAAGTTCGGCCATCGCCACGGCGCCCGCGCCCCCCAATCGGTCGAGCAGGCGCATGTTGACGGCGCGGTGCACCCCGTCCAGATCGGAAAACAGGTTGTAGACCGAGCCGACCGAGATGCCCGCCTGTTCGGCAATGGTCCTGGCCTTCAGATTGTCCATGCCGCCTTCGTTGAGCAGCGCTTCGGCAATAGCCAGCACCCGCTCGCCCGTCTCTTCCTTGTCGAGTGCCATGCTTTTCCTTCTGATGAGCGCGCCTTGCAAATGACCCGCCATTTCCCGACCCGATCCCGCTCGTTTACCATATCCGGGATATCGTGAACAGCGTTCAAAAACGATCTTGAACAATGTTCATTTCGTGCTATATTGACTTAGTGAACATCGTTCACCCAACGTCTAAGGGAGAAGAACCATGCTTGCCCTGATCAGAACACTGCTCGACGGCGCCAGCGCACGGGCCGAGGACGGCCTGAGGGATCGCTTCGCCATCGACCTTTTGGCGCAGCGCATCCGCGACGCGGAGGCGGGTCTTGCCGCTGCCAAGCAGACGCTTGCATCCCTGATCGTGCGCCAGCGTGCCGAACAGGCTGGCCTCGACCATCTCGACCGCCGCCACGCCGACCTGGAGATCCGCACGGTCAGCGCACTGGCCGCAGGCATCAATGGCCTGGCAGAAACCGGTGCCGCGGCCATCGCCGAACTGGAGAATGAACGCGAGGTCCGCCGCGCCACGGTGCAAAGCCTTGGCGAAAAGACCTTGCGGATGCGCGTTTCAGTGGAGCGGGCGCACCGCCGCATCATCGACCTCAACCAGGGCATGATCTCGGCCAGGGCCATCGATGCCGAGCGCAAGGCGCAGTCACGCCTGGTCAGGTCGATCGGCCATTCGTCGAGCCTCAACGACGCCGAGGAGCTTCTGGCCCGCATAAGGGAGCCAGCGATCCCTTCGAGGAGGCCGGCATTCTCGACGAGATCGACGGCGAGCTTCGTCATGATGCGATCCGCGACCGCCTCGCCGACGCCGGCCACGGACCGGCGGTGAAGGTGCGCACCAGGGACGTGCTCGAGCGCCTGAAGACCATCAACTGAAAACCAGCCTTCGCGGACCTGACTTCCATCAAATCCAATATCATCGAAGCAACGGAGAAATTGAATGAACGCCAATCAGACCTACATCATGTTCAACACTATTTCGGTCGGCGCAGCCTAGTTCATGCTCGGGCTGTCGCTGTGGCTGGCACCGGTCGACCTGTCGACCAAAGGCTACTGGGCCATGGGCATCCTGCTCTTGACCGGCAGCTTGGTGAACCTGGTCAAGTACCGCACCGACGAACGCATTTCCGCCGAGACCACCGCCAAGATCGAGAAGGCCCGCAACGAGAAGCTGATCAGCGAATATGTCGGCAAGGAATGATGCATCGCGGCGTTGCTGACGAAAAAAGCCCGGGAGACCGGGCTTTTTTGTACGTTTCATCCGACGGGATCAGCGGTGCGACAGCGCTTCCAACGCTTCGGCGGCGGCTTTCAGAATGGCAATCGCCTCGGCCTGCTTTTCGGCCGGGGCATCGACGATCTCGCCGAGTGCCGCGCGTAGCCGGTGGCGGATGGCGCGGAATTCGTCGCGCGTTTCGGAGCGCTCGCCACGGCCACCCCGGCCGCCGCGACGATCCTCGCCGTCGTCGTTCCAGCCGAACCAGTCGCGCGCCTTGGCCATCTTGCGGCCGAAGCGCTCGAGATGATCGAGCACGCCGTCGATCATCTCGCGATTGTCGGCCAGATGCGCCTGCCCGGCCTCGGTGATCGAGAACACCTTCTTGTTGCCTTCGCTTGACGACACGGCATAGCCGGCCTCTTCCAGGAAGGTCAGCGTCGGGTAGACCACGCCCGGGCTCGGGCTGTAGATGCCGCTGGTGCGCTCTTCCAGCGCCTTGATGATGTCATAGCCGTGGCGCGGCGCCTCGGCCAGCAGCGACAGCGTGATCAGCTTGAGGTCGCCATCGGCCAGCATGCGCCCGGCGCGAAAGAAGTCGCCAGGTCCACCGCGACCGCTGCCACCCCTGCCCCCGAACGGGCCGAAGCCGCCGCCCCCTCTGCCACCGAACTTGCCGGCCATGTGCATGAACATGCGCTCGCCGAAATGATGACGGTCGGAATGATTGTGCCCAAAATTGTGCTTGTGCATTGATTGCTCCTTGAGTTCTATCTCACGATATATCTTAACTAGGCGCACCGAAGCGATGAGTCAAGATATATCTTACGATCTATCTTTATCCAATCGGTTGCGTCGAGCCATCAGGCGCGGCAGGAATGGGTGGTGTGTGAATGGACTACCAGCGGCCCTTGCGCCGATTCCAGCCGTAGAGCAGATCGGCGAAGCGATCGTAGGCAGCGCGGGTCGGCGGCAGCATGAGCCGATTGCCGAACAGGCGCGCCAGCCATCCCTCGCCAGGCGTTATCAGCCAGACCGCGATCGCCACGTCCGCACCGACCAGCAGTCGGCCATCCGCATCGGTGGCATGCAACCGGCGGCGGATTGCCTCCAGCGAGACGCCATGCGACGACAGCGCATCCGGCTCCAGGTTGATGTCGCGGAATTCGATCCGACCGGCCTTGACCGCCTCGATCAGCCGCCGCTTCTGCCGACCGGTGCCGGCATCGCAGACGGGGCAGCGCGTGTTGTACCAGACGGTCAGCACGGCGTGGTTCTGCCATCAGTCACTTGGCGTGCATGGCCGCCTTCGGCCCGACGCATTTGTTGTCGCGAAACAGTGCCCACTCCTCGCAAAGGCGACCGTTGGGCAGCCGGCAAAACCCGTATTCGTTACCGGCCCTGTCTTTCCTGACCGCGAAGCGGCCACCGATCGCGCCGCAATGGGCCGAGGCGGGGTTGGCAATGCCGACCGATTTTCGCGCGGCGGCACCGGCGTCGATCGGCATCAACGAGACCAAGGCAAGGCTGGCGGCCAATATCGAGACTTTCTTCATCGCGATCTCCCAGGAGTGGCCGCAATCTATCACGGCGAACCGCCCTGTCTTGCTCCAAGGCGTCCCGCCGCAACCTGATAGTCGATTTCCAGAAACCCGGCCGCCTTTCTTCATACAAGCGACGAGACGATCTCGCGGTAAGCGAACTCCGGGAAAGCCTTCAGTGTCCGTGACTTGAGGCTTCCGCCCGCGGCCAGCATCAGGGCGAAACGCGCCAGCACCGCATCGTCCGGCGCCTCGACCACCGCCACCATGTCGAATTCGCCCATGGTCAGATAGAAGGACTTGAACGATCCTCCCATCTCGCCCAATTGCTTCTTGGCGGCATCGAGGCGCTTGGGCGAGTCGCGCACATTCTTGGCGCCGTGCTCGGTCCAGTTCATCAGCATGATATAGGTCGTCATGGTAGGCCTCTCTCCGGGGCCCACGGAGCACGGCGCTCAAGCCATGGACTTGTCGACATGGCCTCGACCGGGGCGGGCTTCCGGGGTTGTCGCCCAGAAATGCATCCGACGCGAAATTATCCTCCCTAACGGCGGGGGCCGCAAGGGCGAATACCGCCACGAAAAAGGGCGCCAGTAGCGCCCTTGATCTTCAACAGGAATGGCGGGTCTCAGCTATCGAGGAAGCTGCGCAGCTTGCGGCTCCGGCTCGGGTGCTTGAGTTTGCGCAGCGCCTTGGCTTCGATCTGGCGGATACGCTCGCGGGTGACCGAGAACTGCTGGCCGACCTCTTCCAGCGTGTGGTCGGTGTTCATGCCGATGCCGAAGCGCATGCGCAATACGCGCTCCTCGCGCGGGGTCAGCGAGGCCAGGACGCGCGTGGTGGTCTCGCGCAGATTGGCCTGGATCGCCGCATCGATCGGCAGAATCGCCATCTTGTCCTCGATGAAATCGCCCAGATGCGAATCCTCCTCGTCGCCCACAGGGGTTTCGAGCGAGATCGGCTCCTTGGCGATCTTCAAGACCTTGCGCACTTTTTCGAGCGGCATGGCGAGCTTTTCGGCCAGTTCCTCCGGCGTCGGCTCGCGGCCGATCTCGTGCAGCATCTGGCGCGAGGTGCGCACGATCTTGTTGATCGTCTCGATCATGTGCACCGGGATGCGGATGGTGCGCGCCTGGTCGGCGATCGAACGCGTGATCGCTTGCCGGATCCACCATGTCGCGTAGGTCGAGAACTTGTAGCCGCGGCGGTATTCGAATTTGTCGACCGCCTTCATCAGGCCGATATTGCCTTCCTGGATCAGGTCGAGGAACTGCAGGCCGCGATTGGTGTATTTCTTGGCGATCGAGATGACGAGGCGCAGATTGGCCTCGACCATTTCCTTCTTGGCGATCGCGGCTTCGCGCTCGCCCTTCTGCACCTGGTTGACGATTTTCCTGAATTCCAGGATCGAGATCGCCGTTTCGGTGGCCAGGTGCTGGATCTCGGCGCGCAGCTCCTTGATCGCGTCCTTCTCGTTCTTGGTGAATTCCTTCCAGCCGCGCGAGGTCAGGTTGGCGATCGAGCGCGTCCAGTTGGGGTCGAGTTCGGAGCCCTGATATTCCTTGAGGAATTCCTCGCGGCGCACGCCATAGCTTTCGGCCAGGCGCAACAGCTTGCCCTCGTTCTGGACCAGGCGCTTGTTGATGTCGTAGAGCTGCTCGACCAGCGCCTCGATGCGCGCGGTGTTGAGCGACAGCGACTTCACCGCCTTGATCAGTTGGTCCTTCAGCTCCTTCAGCCGGCGGTCCTGGCTGGGCGACAGCGTGCCGGCGGCGGCCAGACGGTTCTCGACCTGCTGGTCCTGCAGCTTCCTGAGCTTCTTGTAGGTGTCGGCGATGACGTCGAGCGTCTCCATCACCTGCGGGCGGAGTTCCGCTTCCATCGCCGCCAGCGACAGGCTCGCCTCGTCCTCGTCTTCCTCGTCGTCATCGCCGATGCCGCGCGTGTCGGCGCCGACATTGGTGATGTCGTCTTCGTCGTCGCGTCCGCGACGCGACTTTTCGTCGACCTTGGGTGCTTCCTCGACGCGTTCGACCACCGGCGCCTGCTTGGCTTCGGGGCCGGCATAGGTGGCTTCGAGGTCGATTATCTCGCGCAGCAGGATCTTGGATTCGTTGAGCTCGTCGCGCCAGATGATGATGGCCTGGAAGGTCAGCGGGCTTTCACACAGGCCCGCGATCATCGTCTCACGCCCGGCCTCGATGCGCTTGGCAATGGCGATTTCGCCTTCGCGCGACAGAAGCTCGACCGAGCCCATCTCGCGCAAATACATGCGCACCGGATCGTCGGTGCGGTCGGTCGGCTCTTTCTTGGTGGTGGTGGCGGCGACCGCGGTGCCGGTCTGCTCGGCCAGCTCGTTGGCGTCTTCCTCGGCATCGGCGGCGGTGTCGCCAGCCTCGGCCTCTTCGCCCTGTTCGTCATCCTCGACGACGTTGATGCCCATGTCGGACAGCATCGCCATTGTGTCCTCGATCTGCTCGGAGGTCACTTCCTCGGAAGGCAGCACCGAATTCAGCTCGTCCATGGTGACATAGCCGCGCTTCTTGGCGGCCTTGATCATCTTCTTGACAGCATCGTCGGAAAGGTCGAGCAGAGGCCCATCGGTGGCGCCTTCGCGTTCGGTCTCGACCTCTTCCTTTTCCTTTGTCGCCATAGTCTTTTTCTTCTCCTAGCGGCCGGCCATCGGGGCCGCGTAAGCTGTCGGACCAGTCAAATCGGATACGCCCGTTTTCTAAACGCGCCTTACCCGGCCCACAAACTGCATCCACTCTTTTGTTTGGTGCATGCCGTTCCCCAAAACCGGGTTTCACTCTTGGGCGGCATACATTAAGTCCAGATTAACCCTGATATCTGTGGCAGGCGGGCCGCCTGTCCAGTGACCAAGTTACCTTGCATCGCTTGTTTCCCGTCGACGCGGGTGCGGGTTAACGTTTCGAATCGTCCTGATTCCGTCATTCTGTCCGAAGGTCAAGCGCCTCTGGCATGATTCGCATGAAAAAAGCGAATCAATTACCCGACTTAGCGCACCGCGCCCCCAAGGGAAGCGCGGCCGCGCCTTCATTCCTGCACTCAGCTGCACTTAGGCTCGCCCAGCCCTGCCCGAGGAAACGCCAAATCCTTCGATCAGCGCTTCTGTCGCTTGTACATCCTGAAACTGCGCCTGAATTTCGATCAGATGGCGGAAATTTTCGTCCGAAGGATCCGCCTCGAGCGCCGCTTCCGCCTGTTTCAGCTCCTTATGTAAGGTGCGCGCGCTGCGCTGCAAGTGCAACGCCTGGTTCAGGGCGTCGCGGGCGTCCTCGAGCGCCGCCGTCTCCAGCGCCGGCCATTGCCGCGCCCGCTTGATCAGTCCGACGGCGCGCTCCCAGATCTCGGCGCAGCCGGCGCGCTCGATCGTCGCCACCACGGCGTGGCGGTCGTTGGCCATGTCATGCGCCATCGCGTCGAGGATGGCGGCATGCAGCCGAGTCAGATCGGAATTGGCGAGATCGAGGAACTCGACATGAGCGAAGTTCTCGTCGACCAGCGCCGGATGGTTGATCAATGCGACGATGATCGTCGCCTCGCGCACCGACATCCCTTCGCTGCCGCGCTTGACCAGCGCCGACTGGCCGAGGCTTTCGGTGATCGCCATGCGGCCGCCGCCAGGCTTGGCGAATTGGCCACCGGGTGCGGCTGCCTTGCCCTGCCCCGGTTTCCAGTCCTGGCGGCCTTGGCGCGCATTGCGCTGGGAGCCGAAGAAGCTCAGCACCCGCTCGCGCATTTCCTGCTGGTAGTGGTAGCGCGTGCTTTCGTCGCGGATGCGGCTGCTGAGTTCCCGCAGCGTCTGTCCCAATTCCGCCCGCCGCTCCGGCGTGTCGAAGACGCCGCCCGCCGTCTCGCGCATCCACAACAGGTCGACCAGCGGCCGCGCATCGGCCAGCACGGCGCGGAAGGCGTCCGGCCCCTCGGCCTTGACCAGGTCATCGGGATCCTTGCCTTCCGGCAGCAGCGCGAAGCGCGCCGAGCGTCCGGCCTGTACTGACGGAAGCGCCATGTCGGCGGCCCGCCATGCCGCCTTCAGCCCGGCCTTGTCGCCGTCGAAGCACAGCATCGGCTCCGGCGCCATGCGCCACAACAATTCGAGCTGGTTTTCGGTAAGCGCGGTACCGAGCGGCGCCACGACATTCTCGAAGCCGGCCTGCGCCAGCGCAATCACGTCCATGTAGCCCTCGACGGCGATGACAGTACCGCCTTTCGCCAATGCTTTGCGGGCGCGGGCGAAATTGTAGAGCACATTGCCCTTGTGGAAGAGCTCGGTGTCGGGCGAATTCATGTATTTGGCGAGCGCATCGGGCGCCAGCGCGCGGCCCCCGAAGGCGATGATCTTGCCGCGCGAATCCGGGATTGGAAATATGATGCGATCGCGGAACCAGTCATAGGAGACCGGGATATCGTCGCCATGGCGCACCAGCCCACAGGCCTCGATATCGGCCTTCGGCACGCCCTTGGCCGCCAGATGCTCCTTCAGCGCGTTGCGGCTGTCGGGCGCGAAGCCGAGGCGGAACGACTGCTGTGTCGCCGGTGTCAGCCCACGGTCGCGCAGATAGGCACGGGCTTTGGCGCCTTCAGGCCCTTGCAGGCGCTCCTGGAAGAAGACGGTCGCCATTTCCATGACATCGGTCAGGCTGGCGCGTTCCTTCTCGCGCCGCTCTTCCTGCGCATCGCTAACCGGCATCGGCACGCCGGCCATGTCGGCGATCTTCTCGACCGCCTCGGGAAAGCTCAATCCCTCGAGTTCGGTGAGGAACTTGAAATGGTCGCCCGAGACCGAGCAGCCGAAACAGTGGTAACGCCCCTTCTTGTCCTCGCAGTGGAAAGACGGGCTCTTTTCGCCATGAAACGGGCAGCACGCCCAATAATCGCCACGCGAGGCATTGGTCTTCTTGCGATCCCACGCGACGCGCTGGCCGATAACCGATGAAATCGGCACGCGGTCGCGGATCTCGTCGAGAAAGGCGGGCGGAAAGCGCATTGAGGGAACTCGTTTCCCCACCATATAATCATGCGCGCGATTTCAGACGACCCCTAATGCGGACCATGCCCGGTTTCCACAGGCCAGATAGAAAGGCGGCCATTGCGGACCGCCTTTCTTTTCAGTCCGACACCAGTCGGAACTTACTGCGCGGCCAACGCGCCGAAGATGACGCCGGAGAGGATGCCGACCAGCACATAGTCGTTGCCGACGCGGATCCACTCCTGGCCGCGGCCGGGACGGCGCAGGCCATAGCGGCCATAGTCGCGGATCGGCCGGTGCTGCCTCCAGCCGGAATATTTCTGGCCATTGCGCCAGTTGTTCCGCTTCACCACGACCTTCTTCTTGAAGACACGCATTTTCATATCCCGGTGGCCGCCGGGCTTCTGCCAGTCGACCTTGGTGTAGTTCGACCGCGGCGCGACCGGAGCGTTCATCGGCGCTGCCTGGCCGGTGAGCGAGGTGGCGGCCAGCATCGAGAAAGCCAGAGCGGAAAGAACAATGCGTTTCATTGGAAGTCTCCTTGGTTGTCGATGCCAGAGGAATAGCGGCCAGGGGATGAACCGAAACTGAACGCCGGCATTACAATCACGTAATGAATCCAGCTGCTTAGTCCGAAGATCTGAACATCATCGCAAGGAGCGGCGCCAACGCCCTCGCAGGTCCGGCCGATCCACGGCTCAAGCTCGTGCAACCATTTGCGGGCCCGTCCATTTTCCGACAGTGGCTGTCGCCTCGCGGCGACCCCTTGAAATCGACAAATTTTTATTATCCGGCTAAAATATTCCGGCTATATTCCAAGGCTGCCATGACCATGATTCGTACCCTCGCCTTAGCCACCGGTCGCCATGCTGCCCGCCGCGCGCGCCATGCCGGCATGCAGGCGCCGCGGTGAGCGGCTCGGTCGTCCTTCTGCATCTGGCCGGCGCCGTGGCGCTGATGCTGTTTGCCACCCGCATGGTCAAGACCGGCGTCGAGCGAGCCTATGGCGACGTGCTGCGTCATCGCCTGCGCGCCACCATGCGCAATCCGATCATGGCGGTGCTGGCCGGCACCGGCCTCGCCATCGCACTGCAGAGCTCCACCGCGGTCACCTTGCTGGTCGGCTCCTTCGCTGGTTCCGGCATTGTTTCGGGCGCCGCCGGCCAATTGGCCGTGCGCGGCGCCGAGATCGGCTCGGCCCTGGTGGTCAAGCTGCTCACCTTCGACCTGACCTTGCTGGTGCCGCTCTGCCTGATCACCGGCACGGTGATGTTCATGGCCACCGAGCGGCGCGACTGGCGCCAGACCGGCCGCATCCTGGTCGGGATCGGTCTCCTGATCCTGTCGCTGGAGATGATCGGCCAGGCCTCGGAGCCGCTGCGCAACAGCCAGCTCATGCCGGTCATCATCAACTACTTCTCCAGCGATTCCATCACCGCCTATCTGCTGGCGGCGCTGATCACCTGGCTGTTCCAGTCCAGCATCGCGGCGGTTCTCTTGATGGCGACGCTTGCCGGCCGCGGCCTGATCAGCCCGGAACTGGGCGTCGTTCTTATCCTGGGCGTTAATCTCGGCTCGTCCATCATCGCGCCGATGCTGACCCGCTCGGCTGGCCCCGAAGTTCGCGTCGTGCCGATCGGCAATCTCCTGATGCGCGGGCTGGGCTCGCTGGTCATGCTGATCCTGTTCATGATCTTCCGGCCGCATGTGGGCTTCCTCGGCGCCACGGCGGCGAGCCAGATCGTCAACGCCCACATCCTGTTCAACGTGATCATCCTGCTCGCCGGCCTGCCGCTGGCCGGTTTCGTCTATCGTGCCTCCGAGAAAATCGTGGCGCTCGGTACCAAGGCGGCGCCGGCCGCTGCGCTCGACGTCGTCGAGCTTTCCGCGCTCAACGAAAGCGCGCTCGATGTGCCGAGCCAGGCCCTTGCCAACGCCACACGCGAGGTGGTGCGCGTCTGCGAGACCGTCGAGATCATGCTGAAACGCATCATCGAGCTCTATGAGAGCGCTGACTCCGACAAGATCAAGGCGCTGGCGGCCCTGGACGACCGTGTCGACCGCAGGCACGCGGCCATAAAGCTCTACCTCGCCAAGGTCACCAGGAATCCGATGACCGAAGACGAGGCGCTGCGTTGCCAGGAGCTGATCGGCGCCTGCGTCAAGCTCGAGCAGGTCGGCGACATAATCGTGCGCAACATGCTGGTGCATGTGAAGAAGAAATTCGACCGCGGGCTGGAATTCACCGACGAAGGCTGGAGCGAATTGTGCGCCTTCCATGGCTCGGTGTTGGCCAATGCTCGGCTCGCCTTCAACGTCCTGGTCTCGCGCGATCCCGAGACCGCGCGCCAACTCGTGCTGGAAAAAGACCGGCTGCGCGACCGCGAGAAGGAAACCAGCGCCAGCCATTTTATGCGGCTGCGCGAAGGCACCGCCAAAAGCGTCGAAACCAGCTCGATCCACCTCGACACCATCCGCGACCTGAAGCAGATCAACTCGCTGCTGGCCTCGATGGCGTACCCGGTTCTGGAAGAGCGCGGCCTGCTCACGGGATCACGGCTGAAGGCGAGCTGACCGGCGGAAGTTTCCCGCAATCGCACCGATTTGGAACACGCTTCCATCATTCGGGAAAGAGCGCCAAACTTAGCCTTTGCTTATCCAGCCATCCGTCGGCTAAGCATCCGTTTCCACCGGGAGGAAATCGATGGATACCCATTCGCGCAGTTTCGCCAAGGCGCTTTCCTGGCGCGTGACCGGCACTATCGATACGATGATCATCTCGCTGGTGGTGACCGGAAGCATCAAGCTTGCGGCCGCGATCGGGGTGACGGAGGTCTTCACCAAGTCGCTGCTCTATTATTTTCATGAGCGTGCATGGCTGAAGATCCGTTACGGACGCAAGTCCGTGACCTGATGGGCTTGCGATCGATCGGTCCCGTCAAGAAAACCTAAACCGGCGACAAAAATTTCTGGATTGCCTGCTACGGCCATCCATGGTTTGAGCCCTGCATTCGGGGGTTCCTTTTCATGTCGCTGCCGCTCATCGCCCTGTTCATCGCCGCCTTCGCTTTCGGCACCACCGAATTCGTCATCGCCGGCGTGCTGCCGCAGGTGGCGCAGGGGCTAGGCGTTTCTGTTCCTTCCGCCGGCTACCTCGTCTCCGGCTATGCCTGCGGCATCGCCATCGGCGGGCCGCTGCTGGCGCTCGCCACCAAGAGCCTGTCGCGCAAGACCTTGCTGCTTGGCCTGGCCGTCATCTTCACCCTCGGCCAGGCGGCCTGCGCGCTGGCACCCGACTTCACCTCGATGCTGTTGCTGCGCATTGCCGTGGCTGTCGCGCATGGCGCCTATTTCGGCGTCGCCATGGTGGTCGCCGTCGGCCTTGTGCGCGAGGATCAGCGCGGCATGGCGGTCGCCGTCATCCTGTCGGGTCTCACCGTCTCCAACGTCATCGGCGTGCCGGCCGGCACCGCCATCGGCAACATCTGGGGCTGGCGCGCGACCTTCTGGGTGATGTGCGCGCTGGGCGTGGCGGCAACGCTCGCCATCGCGGCCTTGCTGCCGCGCACCACCGGATATCATGCCAGGGCGGCGAGCCTTGCCAGCGAAGTCCGCGTCCTGGCGCGCCAGCAGGTCTGGACTTCCTTGATCCTGATGCTGATGCTGATGCTCGGCCAGTTCTGCCTGTTCACCTACATCACCCCGACGCTGCTGGAGGTCACCGGGCTCGATGAAAACCTGGTGCCCTGGGTGCTGCTGCTCAACGGCGTCGGCGCCACGCTTGGCGTCTTCCTGGGCGGCAAACTGTCCGACTGGAAACTGATGCCGTCGCTGATCACCATGCTTGCCCTGCAGGCGGTGACGCTGGCCATCATCTATGCCGTCAGCCCCTATCCCGTGCCGATGGTCGTCGCGATCATCGTCTGGGGCGGCCTCAACTTCGCCATCGGCACACCGATCCAGACCCGCATCCTGGCCTGGACGGCCGACGCCTCAAACCTCGCCGCCTCGCTCATCCCGTCCGGCTTCAATATCGGCATCGCGCTGGCCGCGTCGCTGGGCGCCGCCATGCTCAATGCCGGCTACGGCTATCGCAGCCTATCGCTTGTTGGCGCCTTTGCGATGGTCGTCGCTGTCATTGTGGCTGTCATCTCCCATTTCTGGGAACGGCGCAGCGACATCAGCCCGCCGGTACCGGCGGCCGCCGGATAACATGGCAACGACAATCGCCGATTTCGGCCTGACCTGCGGCACCTTGCCGGCGGGCACGCAACACGCGATCACCGATGTGCCTGGCGTGCGCGTCGGTCACTGCACGTTGCGCGACGGCGACATCAACACCGGCGTGACCGCGATCCTGCCGCATGGCGGAAACCTCTTCCGCAGCAAGGTGACGGCTGCGAGCCATATCATCACCGGCTTCGGCAAGACCGTCGGGCCGACTGGCTGCGCGACCAGCCCGAAAGGCGATAGGCGCGGAAAACGCCATCAGATGGCCGCCGGCGTGGAGTTTCCAAACGGCCTCTTACAAATCGATCCGGAACCGCAGGCTCTCCACCCCGCCATAGGCGGCGTCCTCGAAGAAGCGCTCGACGAGTTTGCCGCCATTGGCCAGGATCACCTTGTGCGAAGCCGGATTGCCGGGCTTGGCGGTGATCTCGACATGGGGCAGGCCGACCGCCCTCGCCTCGTCCAGCATCAGCCGCAACGCTTCGGTGGCGTAGCCGCGCTGCCGCTTCCAGGGCACGACGGCGTAGCCGATATGCCCAAGCACGTGCGAAGGCAGTTCCGGCGTGCCCTTCTGCCAGCGAAAGCCTATCGAGCCCGCCGCCTCGCCGTCCCATATCCAGCGGCGGAAACCCGGCAAACGTGGCACCTTTGTCCCGTTGGGCAAGGCGATGGGCGGCCCCTTGGCCTCGGGATCATCGAGGCTGGCCAGGAACGCCACCGGGTCTTCCTCTATTGCCGCAAGCTGCTCGCGCGTCGCTTCCAGGAGCCGCACATTGTCCGGCGACCAGCCGCGTTCGAGCGCCGCCTTGTAGCTCGGCAGATGTTCAAGCGCCGGTTTGACGATCTCGACCATGATCGATGCCTCCTGAAAAACGCGGCAGGCATAGCCTTGGACAGCAGGGTCCTCAAGCCGCCTGGAAATGGATCTCCCCCTTGTTCAGGAAGCAGGTCTTGCTGAACAGCGACAGGTCGAGCGGATTGGGCAGCCTGATATCGCCGATATCGGGGACCGGTTTTTTCGACAATTCGTACGAACGGTCGACCTGCGCGATGAAGACCAGGATAAGCCCCCTGTCGCGCGCGAATGATCGTAGCCTGCGTATCTGGATCATCAGATCCGGATTTTCCCGCTTCTGGTCGAGCAATTGCAGGTAGTCGATCACCACCAGCGTGCCGGCCCCGGCCTGGGCTAGCCGCGCCACCATGTAGTCGGCCGAGATGGCATCGGAATTGTCGAATTCGAACCGACCCTCGAATTGCCGTGGCTCGACCCCGATTGCGCGGAAGCGGTCGAGAATGTCCGCCTGCGTATATTCCAGCGTGAAGAACACGCTGCGCCGGCCGCGCCTCATGGCTTCGACCGCCAGTTCCAGGCTCATCAGTGTCTTGCCCTGGCCCGGCCGAGCGCCGACCAGCAAGAGGTCGCCGGGCGCAAGTTGTGCAAACAAGCTGGCGGCGGGTCCGGTTTTCGCGACCTTCGCCGCAAGCAGGCTCCAGCTCGCAAAACCTTCTTGTGCCGCAATACGATCGAGCGCCTGGTGGAGCGGGATTTTCACCGCGCGGGACAACAGCCTGGCTTGACGCTTCAGATGATAGACGGGCCAAGACAGCCTCATCGCAAAACCTCCTGGTGCGAGCAGTCTTTGCAACCCCTCCTTATGCCTGGTGCTCGAACAGTCGGTGCGGTGATTGGATGGCCCCGCATGAACGATGCTTTCCCGGCGGAGGGAGGAGGCGTGGGCCGCGCCAGAATCAGATCATAGCCCAATCGCGCCGGCTCGAAAATCGGGCGTTCGTAGATATGGAGGCTCCCGCCGCAAGCCTTGACCCGGCATGGCCGCTTATGGATGGTTGCGCGTTGGCCTGGTCTTTTCGCGCCTACTTGCCGGTGCGCTAAACAAGATGTGTTTCGCCTGATGGCGCGCCGCGTTTTATGATCGCCCTCGGGTGATTCCGCGGGGATCACAAAACGGCTTCGACAGGAGAATGGGTCCGGTGCGGTTGAGATCTGTCCCGTTGGGTGTCGTTACGTTCCTCGGTCTCCTCGTCGCCGTCATGGCCTTGATGGCATCGGCCCGGTCCTTTGCCGCGCCATCGGCCATTCCGGCCTGGCTGGACCCCCATGTCGGCGATGGCGATGGCCAGATCTCACAAGTGGTGCTGGAGCGGGCGCGCGCGCTTTACCTGAAAAAGGTCGCGCAGGGCGTCGTCCGGAACCCGTGCTACTTCGCCATGGACGCCACCCGTCCCGGCGATTTGGGCAATGGCGTGCTCGGGCGCCGCTACTATGTCATATGCGAAGCCAGCCAGTCGTTTCGCGCGATTTCGTCTGGCCACGGCGGCGGCCGCAACCTGAAAGGCACGGTGGACTTCTCTAATGGCAGGCGCTGCGCCAGGAATTTCGGCAATGCCATGGATTCGGAACTGACCGCCGGCGGTCCCTACATGACCCGCGAGGCGAAAACCTCGTTCAAGGGCTATTATCGCATCGGCGCCAAACAGGACGTGGCTTTCCAGCGCACCTTCATCCAGTTCGACGGCGAAGGCGAAGCCGCCAATGCAAGGCAGCGCGTGATCGGCGGCCACGCGGCGCAGGTGCTGCGGGGCATGTGCCTGCGCAAGAGCCCGAGCAGTTCCTATGCCGACCATGACGGCTTCGTGCCGTTCGGCAAGCTGGTGGATTATGCCGGCGGCCGCAGCAATGGGTGCACCAGCTGGTCGCCGGCCGATGCAAGGCAGCTCATCTCGATGGTGAAGGACAACCCGACCACGCTCTATATCTATCCGGAATCGCGCGACATCGCCGCCGTGGCAAACGGCCGTTCCCGTTCAGGCACCTACTGGAACGCATCCTGCCTGAAGGAAATCGGCACGCCGAAATTCTGGCCGCGAACAACCCTCGAGCCGGTCATTGACCAGTACAAGAAGGACCATCCGGCGGCGCCGCCGCAGCCGCTGCCGATGTGCAAGGAGCCGTGAGATGGACCCACGGCACCCTGCTCCGGCTCAGTGCAGGAAATCGAGCACGGCCTGCATGAACTCGGTGGGGTATTCCACGTTCGACAGGTGAACCGCGGGAAGCACGACAAGCTTCGCGCCGGGCACCGCGGTCGCGATCAACTCACTATGGCTCGCCGCCGTCACGGTGTCGTGCTGGCCGGCGATCACCAGCGTCGGCCTCGGGATCAACGCGACGGTGCGCCGAAGGTCGGCATCGCGAACCGCCGCGAACAGGCCGGCGAGGCCTTGCCGGTCGATCGCAAGCAACATGGCGCGGAATTTCTCGATGACGGGTTCGTTGGCCGCCACCATGTCGGCCGGGAACCAGTTGTTGAGGAACACTTCGGCGGTTTCCGACATGTCCGGCGCCTGCCGGACGACGGCGATCCGCTCGTCGAAATAGCTTGCCGGGGAGAGGTGAGATGAAGTGTTGCTCAGGATCAGCCGGTCGACCCGTTCGGGCGCGTGGATGCCGAGCCACTGCCCAACGAAACCGCCCAGCGACAGACCGAGGAAATGCACCCGGCCAAGGCCGAGCGCATCGATGAGTTCGATCACGTCGCGGCCAAGCCGGTCCAGCGAATAGGCGCCGACTGGCACGCTCGATCCGCCATGGCCGCGAAAGTCGTAGCGCAGAACGCGGAAATGCCTGGACAGTTCGCCGACCTGGCCATCCCACATGTGCAGCGTGGTGGCGATGGAGTTCGAAAGCACCAGCACCGGTTGCCCGGCGTCACCATCGAGGCGGTAGGCGATGCGCGTGCCGTCGCCGACGGTCACGTAATTCAGCTCATTCATGGTAAGATCCTTTTGGAACGTTGAATGAGGCAAAGCGTAGCTGTGGCCGGGATTTGGTGATATTACAAAGATAGAACAATCTCTGTAACCAAAGCTGACATGGCCGAATTCACCCTGCACGACCTCCAGTGCTTCGATGCGGTGATCCGCAGCGGCGGCTTTCAGCCGGCTGCGGCCCTACTCCATCGCTCGCATCCGGCGGTGTTCGCCGCCGTCGCCAGGCTCGAACGACAGCTTGATCTCGTCCTCCTGGATCGCGGTGGCTATCGCGTGCGGGCGACCGAAGCGGGCCTGTCGTTCCATCGACGGGCGCAATCGCTGCTGCGCGAAATGGAAGCCCTGCACGTCCACGCCGCCCAGCTGTCGATGGGCGAGGAAAGCGATATCCACGTCGTGATCGGCGACCTCTGCCCCCGTCCGCAAATGCTAGGCATGCTCGGACGGTTCTTCTCCCAGTACCCCGGCACGCGGCTGCATCTCCATTTCGAAGCCGTCGGCGGCCCGTGGGAGCGCCTTTTTGACGACAAAGCCGATCTCATCCTGCACTGGATCGACAAGGGCGACGTACGGGTTGAATGGATCGATCTCAGCAAGGTGTCGTTCATTCCCGTCGTTGCGCCGGGCTTTCTGCCGGAGCGCGTCGAACAACCGGTCACGCTGGAGAAGATGCAGGCATTCACCCAGTGCGTGATGCGCGACACCGCGACGCATTCGCCGCGACAGGACTACTTCGTGGTCGAGGAGGCGCCGCAATGCCTGGTCCCCGATCAGGCCATGAAGAAGGAAATCATCCTGCAAGGGCTCGGCTGGGGCCACCTGCCTCACTTCCTGATCGCGGAAGAGCTGCGCGACGGCCGCCTATTATCCATAGCCGGCAGTCATCTGCCGGGCCGCACCGACGAATTGGTGGTGGCGCGCCGCCGCGACCGGCCGCACGGGCCGATCGCCAATCGCTTGTGGGACCATATCCAGCAGGAAGCACCGGCATTGCGCCGCGCGTTGGAGCCTCCGGTCTAACAGCAAGCCTCCGCTTGGCGTCGAGTGGGCCGTGTTGGAAGCCGACGACGCGAGGGTAAAAGCCCTACTGCAACAACCCCTTGACGATGCCGCTGGCCTTGCCGAAATCCATCTGGCCGGCATATTTCTGCTTCAGCGCCGCGATCACCTTGCCCATGTCCTTCTGGCTGGCCGCACCGGTCGCCGCTATCGCCTCGCGCGCCGCCGCCGTGACCGCCGCATGGTCAAGCTGCGTCGGCAGGAAGCCGCGGATGATCTCCATCTCGCCGCGTTCCTGCGCCGCCAGTTCCGGGCGTTTGCCGTCCTCGAACGCCTTGGCCGATTCCTCGCGCTGCTTCACCATCTTGGCCAGGATCTGCAGGATTTCCTCGTCGCTGGCGGGTTCCTTGCCGGCACCGCGATTGGCGATGTCGCGGTCGTGGATGGCGGCCTGGATCAGCCGCAGTGTCGGCAGCCGGTGCTTGTCCTGCGCCTTCATCGCGGTCTTCAGGGATTCGACGATTTTCGCGCGCATTGCTCTCTCTCCTTCGGTCGGCGCGGACAATAGCGCCGGGGACAGGCCAACGCAAACCAGATATTGTGGATCAAGCCTCTGATATTGCTTGATGAAATAAATCGCGGCCGCATTTCGCATGATCATTGACCGCCCTGTCCCCTTCCCCTATGTACTGGGCCTTGCATGAACTGAAGCTTGGGTGCGTGGAGGCCGCGAATTCGCCGCTTCGCGCCGTTTGCCGCGCCAACGCCCGCCGGGCTATGGAAGCGCGCGGCTTGATAGGAGTGCCGCCATGGCCGAGATGACGCCCGCGCTGACCCCACCTTGGGCCACCGAAAAGCCGACCGCCCTTCTGGTGCTGGCTGACGGCACCGTCATCGAGGGTCGCGGCCTCGGCGCCACCGGCTCGGCGGTCGCCGAGGTCTGCTTCAACACGGCACTTACCGGGTACCAGGAAATCCTCACCGACCCCTCCTATGCCGGCCAGATCGTCACCTTCACCTTCCCGCATATCGGCAATATCGGCACCAATGGCGAGGACATCGAAGACCTCAACCCAGCCGCCCGCGCCGGCGCCGTCGGCGCCGTGTTCAAGGCCGATGTCACCAACCCGTCCAACTATCGCGCCGCCGGCCATCTCGACCAGTGGCTGAAGAGACGCGGCATCGTCGCGCTCTCGGGCATCGACACCCGCGCGCTCACCGCGCTGATCCGCGAAAAGGGCATGCCCAATGCCGTCATCGCGCACGCGCCCGACGGCGTCTTCGACCTCGACGATTTGAAGCGGCGTGCCGCCGCTTGGTCGGGCCTGATCGGGCTCGATCTCGCCAAGGAGGTCACATCGGGGCAGTCTTCTGTCTGGCGCGAGACGCCTTGGGTGTGGAACGAAGGCTTTGGCGAACAGGCCGATCCGTCGCTGCACGTCGTCGCCATCGACTACGGCGTCAAGCGCAACATATTGCGGCTGCTGGCCGGTCTCGGCGCCAAGGTGACCGTGGTTCCGGCCAAGACTGGTGCCGAAGAAATCCTCGCCATGCGGCCCGACGGCATTTTCCTCTCCAACGGCCCCGGCGACCCGGAAGCCACCGGCGACTATGCCGTGCCTGTCATCCAGGACCTGCTCAAGACCGACATTCCGGTGTTCGGCATCTGCCTCGGCCACCAGATGCTGGCGCTGGCGCTGGGCGGCAAGACCGCCAAGATGCATCAGGGCCATCACGGCGCCAACCATCCGGTTAAGGATCACACCACCGGCAAGGTCGAGATCGTCTCGATGAACCACGGCTTTGCCGTCGATGCCGACTCCCTGCCCGCGGGTGTCGAGGAAACCCATGTCTCGCTGTTCGACGGCTCGAATTGCGGCATCGCGCTCACCGGCCGCCCGGTGTTCTCGGTCCAGCATCACCCCGAGGCCTCCCCCGGCCCGCAGGATTCGCACTATCTGTTCCGTCGCTTCGTCAACCTCATCCGGCAAAAGCGCGGCGAGGAATTGCTGGTGGAAAGGGCTTGAGAGGCGTCGCGCCGCCCCTCACTTGCCTCCGGCTCATAGCTGGGCTCCATCTTCCACGACATCGTTCGTGACAGTCATGACCGTCGCCGGCCTAGCCACCTTGGTGACGAAGACGATGACCGCCAGCACCAGGAAGCATGCACCGACCAGATAGGGCGCGCCACCGAAGGTGACGGGCGCGCTGGGGCCGGTGAACCAGGAAAAGATGGCGGTATAGAGCAGCGGCGTGATGATCGATGTGATCGAAAAGATCGAGGTCATCGCGCCTTGCAATTCGCCTTGTGCCGAAGGGGGAACCTTGGCTGCGGCGAGGCTTCTCAGCGGCGGATCGGCCAGCGCTTCCAGGCAGCCGGCGACGATCACCGCGTAGACCATCCAGCCTTGCGAGGCGAAGGCATAGCCGAAGGCGCTGGCCGCGGTGAACGTCAGGCCGATGACCGCAGTCCTCCACTCGCCGAGCCTTGGGATGACGCGCGGCAGCACCGTGCCCATGATGATGGCGCCGCACAGGCCGAAAGCGCCGAGCGAGAAGCCTATCTGCTGCTCGCTCCAGCCGTAGCGGTAGTTGGAGACGAACGACCACACCGCCGGATACATCATGTGGCCGAGCGTCATCAGGAAGAAGACCAGCCCAATCCAGCCGATGCCCTGATATTGGCGCATCTGCAGAAGCGTGCCGACCGGGTTGGCGCGTTTCCACTCGAAGCGGCGGCGGTGCTTTTCATCGAGCGTTTCCGGCAGGACGAACATTGCGATGAGGAAGTTCACGAAGGCGAGCCCGGCGGCGAAAAAGAACGGCACGCGCGGTCCGAACGTGCCGAGCAATCCGCCCAGCACCGGCCCGATGACGAAGCCGACGCCGAAGGCGATGCCGAGCAGGCCGAAATTCTTCGCCCGGTTCTCGTCGTTCGAAATATCGGCGATGAAGGCCGACGTCGTCGAATAGCTGGCGCCCGAAATGCCGGCTAGGACGCGACCGATGAAGAGCATCGGATAGGACCAGGCGATGGCGCAGATCAAATTGTCGATGGAGAAAGTCAGCACCGAGGCGAGCAGGATCGGCCGCCGCCCGAACCGGTCGCTCAGGCCGCCCATGATGGGCGCGAAGAAGAACTGCATGGCCGCATAGACGAAGAACAGCCAGCCGCCTTCGATCGCCGCTTCGCTAATGCCGACGCCGGTCAGTTCCCTGAGAAAGGCAGGCAGCACCGGCATGATCATGCCGAAACCGATGATATCGAGCAGCAGCGTGGTGAAAACCAGCGCAAGGCCCCGCTTGGCGGTTTTGGGGTCGATCATGCTGGGTCAAGCTCCTCTGGCCGCCCTTGGGCGCGGGCGGACGCACCTTATAGGCGAGCCTGCGGAAAGGAACAATGCGAGAACAGGCAGGATGCTTTGATCCTGACACTCCCTGACGGCGTCTTGGCCGCCAGCTCCATGTCCGAAAATGACTGCTTAGAGCGGGCCGCTCATCGTGTTGCAATCGGAAAGCTTGCCGCTCTTGTAACCGCGCGTCAGCCAGGTCTGCCGCTGCTGCGAGGTGCCGTGGTTGAAGCTTTCCGGCACGACATAGCCCTGCATCTTCTTCTGCAGCGTATCGTCGCCGATCTGCTTGGCCGCGTTCAGCGCGCTTTCGAAGTCGCCCTGCTCCAATATGCCCTTCTGCCCGGTATAATGCGCCCACACGCCAGCGAAGCAGTCGGCTTGCAGCTCGATGCGCACTGACAGCTGGTTGGCATCGGCTTCGCCCATGCCTTGCCGCATCTGGTTGAACTTCCCCATGATGCCGGTGAGGTTCTGCACGTGGTGGCCGACCTCATGCGCGATGACATAGGCGCGGGCGAACTCGCCGGAAGCGCCGAACTGCTGGTCGAGTTGCTGGAAGAAGGTCATGTCGAGATAGACCTTGTGGTCGCCCGGACAATAGAACGGTCCGGCCGCCGCCGAGGCGAAGCCGCAGGCGGAGCGGACCTGGCCGGAAAACAGCACCAGCTTCGGGTCCTCGTAGGTCAGGCCTTGCGACTTGAAGATGCCGGTCCAGGTGTCTTCCGTCTCGGCGAGCACGGTCGCCACGAACTGCTTCATCTCGTCATTGGCCGGTGTTGCGCCGCTGTCCTGGCCACCGCTGTTGTCTGATATCTGGCCACCGCCGCCCGGCAGCAGGCCGCCGTCGCCACCGCCCAGGATCGTTGAGGGGTCAAAGCCGAAATACCATCCGGCCAGCACCACCAGGATGACGAGAAATATGCTGCCGCCGCCACCGGCGCGGCCACCGATCGGGATGCGGAACTGACCGCCACCACCACCGATCCCGCCGCCGCCATCGCTACGGTCGTCCTCGATATTGTCACTCTGACGACGGCCTCTCCAGAGCATGGCAACTCCTCGTGCTGCGAACTTCCCCATTGCTCCGGCAGGGCCGGCTCAACCCAACAAACAAGTATCGCAATGGTTGCTCCAAGTCACAGCATTTTTGTGGTCAGGCATGGCCGCTTCACCGCACTGGCGTGTGCGCCCAAGGCCTGTAGCATCGCCGGCATTGGGAGGGGTTCCAGGCTTGAGGACGATCAGGGGTTTCCTGTCGCTGCTGGTGGCGTTGCCGTGCCTCGAACAGAAGACAGGCGGCTTTCCCGGCGGCATGCTGCGCAAGGCGAGCTGCGACAGGCTCCCCAACGAGGCGAGCCGCGGCCGGCTGGCCAAGACCGGCTGGCCAAGACCGGCTTCAACGATTGCATCGCGTCCGGCAAGGACACAAATTCTGCACCAAGGAATTCTCCAAGACCGCCGGCCCGCGCGCTTGCGACAAGGCCCATTCCTGCCGCGAGGATTATATCTGCACCGAAGGCTACGATGATCTACCCGAGGCCAAGCCTGGCGAAGGGACCTGCATCCCGCCCTATTTGCCATCCGCGCAGCTGGAAGCAAGATGTCAGCGAGTGAAGCAGACCGAGGGCGGCAGGCCCGGAAGGAATTAGACCGGTCCGGCGGTTCTATCAAACGCCGAACCGCCTAGCCGGCTTCCAGGCTCCGCCAGAACTGGAGGACCGTGGCGGCGATCGCCTCCGGCGCATCTTCCTGGACGAGATGCTTGGCGTCGGGGACTGTCTGAAACGTCGCGCCAGGGATGCGCCGCGCCAGTTCCCGGCCGTCCTTTACCGGAATCCAGTCGTCATTTTCGCCCCACAGGATGGCGACCGAACAACGAATCTCGCCATATCGCCACTCCACCTCCTCCGTGTACTTATCGTCCATCTGCGCGACTTGCCTCCAGAACGCCCTCTGGCCCTCGTCGCCAAGCCATGGACGAAGATAGGCCTGCATCTCGTCTGCGCGTAACCGATTGTCCGTCGCGCCATCGATGTAGGCCCGCAAGATCGCTTCGTGAACATACGCGGGCAGCCCAGCAAAAACCTTCTCGCTCTGCTTGGCTGCCTGGACCAGCGGCGAACCTTGCGGGCTGATCGCCACCGGATCGATCAGCACCAGCGAGCGGAACTCCAAACCGTTGAGCAGATGACCGCGCAGAGCGGTTGATCCGCCGAAATCATGCGCGACCACGTCGGGCCGTTCCAGCTTCCAGTGGGCATAGAGGGCCGCGAACAGCTCGTTCTGGATGCCGCGCGACACATCGCCGTCCGGCTTGTCCGACCAGCCATAGCCAAGCATGTCGAAATAGTGGATGCGTCGCTGCTTCGCTAGCCATGGCGCGATGCGGCGCCACTCGACCGAGGAGAATGGCGTGCCATGGAGAACGACGGCGGGCGGTCCTTCCCCCATCATGCCCCAAGCGATCGAATGTCCCTGAAAGACGAAGCGTTCGGGCGGGCGCCACTCGATGGTCATCCGCATCGATCCAGAACTGCCGCCGCCTAGTCTTTCTGCTTGGCGCCGGCGCTCTTGCCGTCGGAGCTTTTCGAGCGTTCCTCGAAACGATCGGCGCCCTTCTTCAGCGGATTTCCCGTTTCGGCCTCGGTCTTGCGCTCGTCCCTGGCGGCCGCCTGTTCCAATCCTGTGGCTGCCTGCTTGCCTTTTGCGGTCGGTGCCTGCTCGATGCCCATTGCTTCCTCCCTGGCGCGCAACAGGCGCGCAATGAGAGGGGAACGCGTATAAGCGCCGGCGGTTCCAGCGGCTAACATGGTCGAAAACGCGGCAATGAAGCGCTTCAACGCGCCGTCATCGCCTTGCGGAAAGCTTCCAGCGTCTCGGCGCTGACATGGTGCTCGATCCCCTCGGCATCGATGCGCGCCGTCTCGGCGCTGACGCCGAGCGAACGCAGGAAGGCCTCGACTGTCTGGTGGCGGATGCGGCTTTCCTCGGCGACCTTGCGGCCGGCTTCGGTCAGGAACACGCCGCGATAGGGCTTTCGCGACACGAGCCCGTCGGCGCAGAGCCGCGTCAGCATCTTGGCCACTGTCGGCTGGGCGACGCCAAGACGCGCGGCGATGTCGACCTGGCGCGCCTCGTTGCCGTCCTCGATCAGGTCGGCGATCAGTTCGACATAATCCTCGACCAGCGCGCTGCGGCGCGCTTCGCGCGTCTGCCGGAACCCTTCCGAATGGACACCTGCATCGAGCAACGGCTCACGCGGGACCGGTCTGTTCTTAAGCGCCAATGCGCGCTCCTCCTCGGGAGTTTACCGTCCCTGCTTTTATAGCACGGGCTGTGATTCTTCAGGCCGTTTATTTGCATTCCGAGAGAGGCGCAACCGGCCTCTCCCAGGCGCCCCTTCGCACGCACAACGCGGCGAGATAAAAAGCACCAACAATGAAATATAGCATATTGCATAATGTTGAGCCGTGGCATACCTTGAGGGCATCCTCCGGAAGTCGCGGAAAGCCTTTTCATGTCAGAAGCAGACGTCACAACTTCCCGGTCCGCATGGCGCTTCGCCAGTCGGGATGAAGACGATCAGCCCAGTCTGCGCGAGGTCAACGCCTCCATCGCGGTGCCGACATCAGGCGTCTGGTTCCGCCGCCTGTTCGCCTTCATGGGCCCCGGCTACATGGTCTCGGTCGGATATATGGACCCGGGCAACTGGGCGACCGACCTCGCCGGTGGCGCCCAGTTCGGCTACACGCTTTTGTTCATCATCATGCTGTCCAACCTGATGGCGATCCTGCTGCAGGCGTTGGCCGCGCGTCTTGGCATCGCCACCGGCCGCGACCTCGCCCAGGCCTGCCGCGCCTACTATCCGCGCCCGGTCAACCTCGTGCTGTGGATCGCCTGCGAACTCGCCATCATCGCCTGCGACCTCGCCGAGGTGATCGGCACCGCGATCGCGCTGCAGCTTTTGTTCGGCATCCCGCTGATCGGCGGCGCCATGGTCACCGCGCTAGACGCTTTCCTGGTCCTGCTCCTGATGAACAAGGGTTTTCGCTATCTCGAAGCCTTCGTCGTCGCGCTTTTGATCGTCATCTTCAGCTGCTTTGCCATCCAGATCTTCGTTGCCGCCCCGCCGGCCGGCACGATCCTGCATTCGATGTTCGTGCCGTCCTCGGAAATCGTCACCAATCCGGCGATGCTCTACATCGCCATCGGCATCATCGGCGCAACGGTCATGCCGCACAATCTCTACCTGCATTCCTCGATCGTGCAGACCCGCGCCTATGAGCGCACGGAGGCCGGAAAACGCGATGCCATCAAATGGGCGACGACGGACTCCACCATCGCCCTGATGCTGGCGCTGTTCGTCAATGCCGCCATCCTGATCGTCGCGGCGGTCGCCTTCCACGAAACCGGCCACCAGGATGTCGCCGAGATCGACCAGGCTTTCAAGCTGCTGTCGCCGCTGCTTGGCCTCGGCATCGCCTCGATCCTGTTTGCCGTGGCACTGCTGGCGTCAGGCCTGAATTCGACGGTGACGGCAACGCTCGCCGGCCAGATCATCATGGAAGGTTTTCTGCGCCTGCGCATCCCCAACTGGGCTCGGCGCCTGCTGACGCGCGGCCTCGCCATCATTCCGGTGGTGGTCGTCACCGCGCTCTATGGCGAGAAGGGCACCGGCCAGCTGCTGGTCTTCAGCCAGGTGGTGTTGTCCATGCAACTGCCTTTCGCGGTCGTCCCGCTGGTGCAGTTCGTGTCCGACAAGAAGAAGATGGGCAATCTCGCCATTCCGCGCGGCGTCGCCGCACTGGCCTGGGTGGTCGCGGCCATCATCCTGGTGCTCAATTTCAAGCTGCTCTACGACACAATGTTCGGGGTTGGTTGACGTTCCGTTTAATCACGGGACAAGCCGCCGGATCGCGCTATCTTCCCGATGCCATGAGCGACCTCGAAGACATCAGGACATTCTACGCGCGGCTGATGGCGGCCAATGCCGCCTCATCGGACCCGCGCCTGGAAGAAGTGTTCGCCAGCGTACCGCGCGAGGCGTTCCTCGGCCCCGGCCCATGGACGGTCATCACCGGCAACGGCACGGTCACCACGCCAAGCGCCGATCCGGCCCACATCTGCCAGAACGTTCTGGTAGCGCTCGATGCCGACAAGGGCATCAACAATGGCGAGCCGTTCCTGCACGCCATGTGGATCGGAAAAGTCGCACCAAAGCCTGGTGAGGCCATCACGCATATCGGCGCGGGCAGCGGTTATTACACGGCTTTGCTGGCCAAACTGGTTTCGCCAGGCGGCACCGTCACCGCCTTCGAGATCGACGAAAACTTGGCTGGGTTAGCGCGCAAGAATCTGGAAACCTACGGCAATGCGACCGTTTTCCATGGCGACGCCGTGACGTCGCCGCTGTCGCCATCCGACATCATTTATGTCAATGCCGGTGTCGTCGCCCCTCCCGCCGGATGGCTGAAAGCGTTGCGCCCCGGCGGCCGCATGATCTTTCCCTGGCGTCCCGCCGAGCGCGTCCCGCTGGCGATGCTGGTGACCCGCACCGAAAAGGGCTTTGCCTGCGATCCGTTCATGCGTGCCTGGTTCATCCCATGCTTCGGCGCCTCGCTCGCGGATCTTGCGGCGAAGATCCCGACACGCGAGCAGGCCACGCGCAGCCGCTCGATCTGGCTGGTCGAGGACAGGCAACCGGACCGCACCGCCACGGCGATCTTCGAGCATGTCTGGTTCTCGTCGAAAGCCGTGAGCGTCCGCGGCTGACCTATCGCGGGCGGACCAAATCTCGCGGCCTTTGTCGGGACGGGCGCGGTTGCTCCGTCCTTGGGTTGAAGTCCGGCCGCGATGGCGTGGACGCAAGCAAAGGGAGAGCACAATGAGAAAGATCATCGCCGCGACCTTCGTCAGCCTCGATGGCGTCATGCAGGCGCCGGGAGGGCCGGAAGAGGATCCGGTCGGCGGCTTCGAATTCGGCGGCTGGACGTTCCACTATTTTGACGAGGTGGGAGGCGCGGCAATGGAGGAATTGTTCTCCAGACCCTTCGCCCTGCTGCTCGGCCGCAGAACCTACGACATCTTCGCCGCGTACTGGCCCTACCAGAAAGATCCGATCGCGGATGCGTTCAACCCCGCAACCAAGTACGTGGCGACGCATCGGCCTGACACCCTCACCTGGCAGAACACGCACGCGCTTGGGCCCGATATCATCACGGCCTTGCGCCGCCTCAAGCAGGAAGATGGACCTGACCTGCTCATCCAGGGGTCTGGCGATCTCATCCAGACCTTGCTCGCCAACGGGCTGATCGACGAGATCCGGCTGATGATCTTCCCGCTGTTGCTGGGCAAGGGCAAGCGGCTGTTCGGCGATGCAGCGATGCCGGCCGCTTTCAAGCTGGTCAAATCGCGGACTTCGACCACCGGCGTCATTATCGCGACCTATGAGCGCGCGGGCGAGATCAAGGTCGGCTCCTTTGTCACTGGCGAGCCATCCGACGCCGAACTCGAGCGGCGCAAGAACTGGAAGTAAATTCGGTCATCAAGCAGCCTGTAAACGCCGCGCCAGCCCGTCCCTTATATGCCGGGCGAATTCCTGCGCCGCCGTGCTCACGCCATGCCGCGGCAGGTGCAGGTTGATGGCAAAATTCGGCAGCGGCGGCAGGCCGGTGTCGAACGGCAATATGTCGAGATCGGCTGGCACGGTGGAGGCGAGCCATGTGGTGACGGCGAGGTCGGAACGAACCGTCGCCGTCGTCGCGTCGATGTTGCCGTTCTCGAACACGCTGCGCCATTCCAACCCATGCTCCTTGAGTGCCGCCAGCACCACCGGCCGGAAGGCGCAGGTGTCGGCAACGATCGAGACGGGCAATGGCCGCTTGGCGCGAGCCACCCCACCCCTTGCGCCGACCCAGACCAGCCGGTCGATGGCCAGGCATTCGCCCGAGGTTGGACCGACCCGCTCCTCGATTACCGCGAGGTCGATGGTGCCCGCCGCCAGTGCCGCCGCCAGTTCCGGCGAGGAGGCGCAGACCAGCGATATCTCGACCTGCGGATAGGCCTCGGCATAGGCCTTCAGTACGGGGGCCAGCAAGGTGCCGACAAGGTCGTAGGGAACGCCGAGCCGCACCTGTCCGGCGACAACGCTCCCCACCATCTCGGTCCAGATCTCGTCATTGAGGCTGAGCAGGCGCCTTGCCTTGTCGAACAGCCGCTCGCCGGAATGGGTCAGCCGCAGACCGCGCCGGTCGCGCTCGAACAGCCCGCAGCCGAGCGTTTCTTCCAGCCGCTTGACCTGCTGGCTGACCGCGCCCTGCGTCAGGTGCAGCGCGTTGGCCGCCGCTGTCATGCTGGCCTTGTCGGCGACGGTGACGAAGGTGCGCATGAGACTGGTATCGAGATTGCGGATCATGATCGGCATTATAATTGCTAATGACGATCATCGCAAACATTGCATTTACTGATCCAACTCTCAGTCTAACATGAAGCCTCCGACAAGGGATGCTCCATGCTCCAGCCTATCCTGCCGCTCATCCTGTTTGCCTTCGTGGCCACCGCGACGCCGGGCATCGCCACGACATTATCGACCGCTTCGGGTGCGCAATTCGGCTTTCGCCGCTCGGTTCCCTTGATGATCGGCAGTGCCGCCGGCCTCGCGACCGTGACGGGGGCGGCCGCTGCCGGGCTTGCCGGGCTGCTGCTTGCCATGCCCTCGCTGCAGCTTGCCATGAAGATCGCCGGCTCGCTCTACCTCGTCTGGCTGGCAATCAAGATCGGCCGCGCCGGCCCGCCCAATCTCGATGTCACCATGGCCAAACCCAACAGTTTCCTGGGCGGCGCCGGCATCCAGTGGATGAACCCCAAGGGCTGGGCGATGGGCCTGGGCGCGGCGGCGTCCTTCGCCGCGCTGACCGACGGACCGGGACAACTCGCTTTGCTGCTCGGCTCGACCTTCGGCCTCACCGCCGCTATCTCGCTGTCCGTCTGGTGCGTGGCGGGCATGGTGCTGGCGCGACTGCTCAAGGCCGAGTGGCAATGGCGCGCGCTCAACATCGTGCTGGCGCTGGTGCTCGCCGCGTCGATCATCCCGATGTGGCGGACGGTCTGACGGCCGGCCGCCACGTCGGCCTAAGCCGCGTAGCGCGGGGCCGGCTTGTCGGCATGCAGGCTGCCATAGAAGGCCTGGCGGGCGCCTAGGAATGTGTCCAGCTTCCCGGTGTCGGCAAGCGCCGGCACGGTGACGGCCTCGCCCCTGGCCAGGCCGACAAGGGCAGCGTCCACCATATCGTCGGCGGTCATGACGATCTCCTTCGGCAACTGGTCGATATCACCGCCGGAAAGCTCCCAGAAATCGGTCCGGGTCGCGCCCGGCAGCACCACCTGCACCGTCACTCCAGTGCCCGCGACCTCGCGATGCAGGGCTTCGGTGAAGTTGACGACATAGGCCTTGGTCCCGCTGTAGATGCCGCCGAACGAGGTATCGAAGGCCAGGACCGAGGCGATGTTGACGATCCCGCCCCGGTTGCGCGCCAAGAGCCCAGGCAGCACGGCACGCGTCAGCCGGGTCAGAGCCACGACATTGACCTTGATCATGCGCTCGGCCGCGTCGGCGTCGGCGGTTGCCACCACTGCCTGACCGCCAAGGCCGGCATTGTTGACCAGCAGCGTCACGGTTTCGTCGGCTGATATCGACTGCTCGACACGGCGCAAATCGTCGTCGTCGGATAGATCGGCGCTGAGCACGCTGACGTTGCGACCGTGGGCATGGCGCAGCTTCTCGGCCAGCGCCTGTAGTCGATCTGCACGGCGCGCCACCAGCACCAGGTCATAGCCCTGCCCCGCCAGACGGTCCGCATAGACGGCGCCGATCCCCGATGAGGCGCCGGTGACGACCGCCGTGCCCTTGTTGTCATTCTTGCTCATTATCGCGTTCCTTGTGTTCGCTGTCTTCCGCCGGGGTGGATATATATATCGGCCGGCAAGGCTGCTGTTCGAATTAGTGGCATATGCCACTTTCCGCGAAGTAGGTATATGCCAGCATCTTGTCAACGGCGGCGGTGAAAACTATTTTTGCGGCGGGCTGGCGCACCTGCCGGGGCGATTCCAGCAAGTGCTCAGCGGTTTAGCGCCCCGAATTGCGCAACAAGACAGAGCATTGGAGGCGATGCGTTTCGCCGGAGATGTTCCAGCAAGGAGCGGTCATGAGTGAAGCTGATGGATTTAGCCGTTGCAACAATGCCACCTTGCGGCGCACCGCGCGCAGGCTTGGCCGGTTCTACGACGACGCGCTGGCGCCTTCCGGCCTGAAGGGTACGCAGTTCGGCCTGCTTTTCCAGATCAGTGTCGGCGCCGACCCGGCGATGGGAGCCATTGCCGAGGCGCTGATCATGGACCTCTCGGCGCTCGGCCATACGCTGAAGCCCCTGGTCCGCGACGGCTATGTCGAAACCTTCCCCGACAAGGACGATCGCCGCGTCAAGCGCGTACGGCTGACGCCATCAGGACAGGCCAAGCTCGACGAGGCGATCAAGCTATGGAGCGTCGCCCAGCGGCAATTCGAGGCCATGATCGGCGCGCAGCAGGCCGCGAAACTGCGGGCCACACTCGATGAAGTGGCTGCGTTGAAGCTGGAACTGCCCGCGGTCACTCCTTCCAGCTGAAGAAGCGGCCGCCCAGCTGAAGAAGCGGCCGCGAAAAACGACGATGCATGCCTCGGAGCCGGCCTTATTCCGCCGGCATGGTGACGGCCCGGGCAAACACCCGTCCCGCCAGCACGATGCCCAGTCCGATGATCGGGAACACCGCCGCGACCAGGCCGAGATCGGCGGGCGCGCCGTAGCGCAGCACGCCACCACCGACCACCGCGCCCACCGCCACGCCGAGATAGAGCGCCGAGCCGTTGAGCGACAGCACGATCGGTGCGGCGTCCGGCGCCAGCTTGATGATGCGGCTGGCCTGCGCCGGCGGGAACGCCCAGCCGACGATGCCCCAAGGCACCATCATCGCCATCAGCGCCGGTCCGGCGATGTGCTGCGGCAGGAAGGTCGGGATGACCGACAGCATGACCAGCATGGCCGCACTCAACGCCAGCGACCAGCCGACGGTGCGGGTGGCGCCGAAACGGTCGGCCGCCTGGCCGCCGGCAATGTTGCCAACCACAGCGCCGACGCCGAAGGCGAGCAGCATGCCGGGCAGCGCGATCTCGCTCAGCCCGCCGCTCTCGATGGCAAGCGGCGCGACATAGGCAAAGACGGTGAAGGCACCGACCAGCGCCAGCAATGTCGTCACCAGGATCGGCATCACGCCGGGACGCATGGCGGCCGCCAGCCGGCGCTTCAGCGGCAGCCTGGTGCCGATGATGCCGCGAGGCAGGCGGTACCACAGGATGGCGCCGGACAGCGCGCCAAGGCCGGCAATGGCGTAGAAGGTGCCGCGCCAACCGGCGATGGCAGCGACCAGCGCGCCAAGCGGTGCACCGACAGCGACGGCCACGGTGGTGCCGCCGACGACGACGGCGATGGCGCGGGCTCGGTGATGATCATCCACCAGCGCCACCGCCGTGCCTTGCGCGGTCGCCGCGAACAGGCCCGACGACAGCGCCATGATGATGCGTGCGACGAGCAGCACTTCGAAGGATGAGCTCAGGGCGGCGACGACATTGCCGACGACGAAGAATACCAGCGTCCACAGGATGACGCGGCGCCGGTCCCATTCGCCGGTCAGCGTCGCCAGGATCGGCGTGCCCAGGGCATAGGCGAGCGCGAAGGCGGTGATCAGCGAGCCGGCGAGCGGCACCGAGATGCCGGCATCCCTGGCGATATCGGGCAGAAGGCTGGAGATGACGAAGCCTTCGGTCGAGATTGCAAACGATCCGAGCGCAAGCCAGAAGATTCTCTTGTCCATGGGAAAGCGTCCTTAGTTCAAAAGTTATTGAACAATTGGACATAAAAGGGCATCATGTCAATGAAGCCAGGTAAAAATAGCACAACCATGCTGACAGCCCTGTGTCAGGACGGCCCATGAAGTGGAGAAACACCGTGTATGGACCGGGCAGGATCGACGCGTTGAAATCGGCCCGAACTGTGCTTAGGTTCCAGCCATGACCTTGCCACACCCCAATACGGACCAGATCAGCCTGCCCATTGTGCTCGGCGTGCTCGGCGACCCGACGCGGCTTGCGATCGTGCGCTATCTCGCCAGCAAGGAAGGCGTGCCGCTGAACTGCAGCCGGTTCCTCGATCTCGGCTCCAAGACCAACCTCAGCTACCACCTCGCCAAACTGCGTGAGGCCGGTGTCACCCGCGCCGAAGTGGTCGGCACCAACCGCATGATCACGCTGCGCCGCGCCGATCTCGACGCCCGCTTCCCCGGCCTGCTCGACAGTGTCATCGCCGCGGCCGCGGACGACGCCGCTCTGCCGGCCGTCGGCGGCCACGACATCGAAGCGTTGGCCTGACACGTTTCCTTTCTCTCGCGAAGCGGTAGGAAACCATGTCCCTGTCAGGATCGCCCTTTCGACCAGTCGCTCGCCAGCCTGTGGAGCTCCCTCGAAAATGCGCTTAGCCGTCCTGGCCGATATCCACGGCAATGTTCTCGCGCTCGACGCCGTGCTCGAAGACATGGCGCGGCGCGGCGGCGCCGACCTCACCGTCAATCTCGGCGACAGCGTTTCGGGGCCGCTGTGGCCGCGTGAAACAATGGAGAGGCTGGAGGCGCTCAGCCTGCCGACGGTGCGTGGCAACCATGACCGCCGCGTCGCCGTCGATCCGGCCGACGAGACCATGTGGGCGTCCGACATCTATGCGCGGCAGCGACTGACGCCAGCGCAGCGCGATACACTGTTCGCCCAACCCTTGATCCTTGAGATCGCGCCCGGCGTCATCGCCTTCCACGCCCGCCCCGATCACGACGAGAAATACCTGCTCGACGCGATCGTCGATCGTCAGCTGGTGCGCGCGCCGCTGGCGGCGATCCGGCGCCGGCTGAAGGCGCTCGACCCGGCCTGCCGCATCGCGCTGTGCGGCCACAGCCATCGACCCGAACTGATCCGTATCCCTGACGGTCCCGTCATCTTCAACCCGGGCAGCATCGGCTGCCCCGCCTATGACGACGACACGCCGCCGGCCCATGTCTCCGAACAGGGTTCGCCGCACGCCCGCTACGGCATCGTCACCCTGGGCGGCGCCGGCCAGCCGGATCGCTTCGAGATGATCGCCGTCGAGTACGACCACGAGGCGGCGGCACGGCAGGCTGAACACACGGGACGCCCGGAATGGGCGCACGGCCTGCGCACCGGCTTCATGCTGGAAGCGGCGCGGCCGTGATCCTGATCCCTAGACTTGCACCGCCAGCACCGGTCCGCCGCAATGACTAGCCTCAATTTCCAGCTTACATGGCGGCACATCGTCCCTTATAGAATTCGCCGGACATGCGGCGAGACCGCCGCGGCATGGTGGTATCGGCGCACGGCCAAATGATGAGGCGCACAGTTACGCTCCGAACAGGTTTGCATGCGCTGGTTGCCGCTCCGCTGCTGATGGCGGCATGGCCGGCTGTCGTCCCGGCCCATGCCGAAGAGGCGCCGTTCATCTCCGTCATCACCGGGCTCGCCCCCGACGACCTGCTCAATGTGCGCGCCAAGCCGTCGGCGATCGGCAAGACCGAGGCCCGTCTGGCCGCCGGTGCGAGCGTGAGAAATCTCGGCTGCAACGACATTGACGGCCATCCCTGGTGCAAGGTCGAGTCTGACAATCCCAAAGCCACCGGCTGGGCTCCCGCGCGCTACCTCGTTCCTCTCAATCCCGCGACCGTGCCCGACGAGGCGGCGGATACGCCCGGCATGGCCCCCGAAGCCGCCGCGATGCCCAATGCACCCGACCTGACCGCACGGCTGGGCGACGCCAACCAACCGGCCAGCCCCGAAACCATGCCGAAATCCGCGGCGGAGATCGCCATGCAGGATGCCTACGGCCTGGCGCTGGCTGCAACTCAAAACGCGCCCGCGGCCGAAGAGCCAACGGGGGCCACGGCAGCCGCCGATGGCGCCCTGCAAATTCCCTGCGCCCGCTACGTTGGACAGCCGATGGCGCCTTGCGCGGCGAGCGTGACACACAAGGGCACTGACAAGGCCGACGTGACCGTGACCTGGCCCGATGGCGGCAGCCGCGTCATCTCCTTCACTGCCGGCCTGCCGGCAAGCTCGGACGCCGGCAGCGACTTCCGCTTCACCCGGGAAGGCAAACTCAACATGATCCGCATCGGCGTGTCGGAGCGGTTCGAGATCACGGACACGGTGGTGCTGGGGAATTAGGCACGCTCCAGGGTCGACGCGAGGGAATGAGGCGCGTGTTTGCTTAGCACGCGTACCCGCATTTTCGGGGTTACATCGGGCAAAACTCTTCCCTATAAGGCCCTCCTAGCCTGACACCAGAATCGCGAGCACAACCGGCCGGGTCTTCCCGTCCCGGTTTTTTGTGCAAGCCCGCTGCCGAACGGAATTCATAGACATGCCCAGACGCACCGACATCAAGTCGATCCTGATCATCGGGGCCGGCCCCATCGTCATCGGCCAGGCCTGCGAATTCGACTATTCCGGCACCCAGGCCTGCAAGGCGCTGAAGGAAGAGGGTTTTCGCGTCATCCTGGTCAATTCCAACCCGGCCACCATCATGACCGACCCGGAACTGGCCGACGCCACCTATATCGAACCGATCACCCCCGAAGTCGTCGCCAAGATCATCGCCAAGGAGCGGCCCGACGCGCTGCTGCCGACGATGGGCGGCCAGACCGCGCTCAACACCGCTTTGTCGCTGCGTCGCATGGGCGTGCTCGAGCGCTACAATGTCGAGATGATCGGCGCCGACGCGCATGCCATCGACAAGGCCGAGGACCGCGCGCTGTTTCGCGAGGCGATGAAGACGATCGGGTTGGAAACGCCGAAGTCGATGCTGGCCAACGCCACCGACGTCAAGAACGCCGACCGCAAGACGCATGAGGCCGAGCGCGCCGCGCTGAAGGCCGAGAAGCCGGACAATCTCGACGCCGAACTCGATGCGCTGGAAACCCGCTGGAACCTCGGCGAAGGCGACCGCAAGCAGCGCTACATCAGCCATGGCATGGCGATCGCGGCCCAGGCGCTCGACCATGTCGGCCTGCCGGCCATCATCCGCCCGTCCTTCACCATGGGCGGCACCGGCGGCGGCATCGCCTACAACAGGGCCGAATTCTACGACATCGTCCAGTCCGGCCTCGACGCCTCGCCGACCACCGAAGTGCTGATCGAGGAGAGCGTGCTGGGCTGGAAGGAGTATGAGATGGAGGTCGTCCGCGACAAAGCGGACAATTGCATCATCGTCTGCTCGATCGAGAACATCGACCCGATGGGCGTGCACACGGGCGACTCGATCACCGTCGCCCCGGCACTGACCTTGACCGACAAGGAATACCAGATGATGCGCAACGCCTCGATCGCGGTGCTGCGCGAGATCGGCGTCGAGACCGGCGGTTCCAACGTGCAGTTCGCCGTCAACCCGGCCGATGGCCGTCTCGTCGTCATCGAGATGAACCCGCGCGTCTCGCGCTCGTCCGCGCTCGCCTCCAAGGCGACCGGCTTCCCGATCGCCAAGATCGCCGCCAAGCTAGCCGTCGGCTACACGTTGGACGAACTGGAGAACGACATCACCGGCGGCGCCACGCCCGCCTCGTTCGAACCGAGCATCGACTATGTCGTGACCAAGATCCCACGCTTCGCGTTTGAAAAGTTCCCCGGCGCCGAGCCGGTGCTGACCACGGCCATGAAGTCGGTCGGCGAAGTCATGGCCATCGGCCGCACCTTCCAGGAATCTTTGCAGAAGGCGCTGCGCGGTCTCGAAACCGGCCTCACCGGCCTCGACGAGATCGAGATCCCCGGCCTTGGCCATGCCCTGGGCAACAACCCGGACGACCGCAACGCCATCCGTGCCGCCCTGGGCACGCCGACGCCCGACCGGCTGCGCATGGTGGCGCAGGCGATCCGCGTGGGCACCTCGCTGGAAGACGTGCACGCCATGTGCAAGATCGACCCGTGGTTCCTCGAACAGATCGCCGGTATCGTCGCCATGGAAGCCCGCATCCGCGAGCACGGCATTCCGGGCGACGCCGTCAATCTGCGCATGCTGAAGGCGATGGGCTTCTCCGACGCGCGCCTCGCCTCGCTGACGAAGACCGACGCCGAAGTGATTCAAAGGATTCGTGAAAAGCTCGACGTTCATCCGGTTTATAAGCGCATCGACACCTGTGCCGCCGAATTCGCCTCGCCCACCGCCTACATGTACTCGACCTATGAAGTGCCCTTCGCCGGCGCGCTCGCCAACGAGGCGCAGGTCTCGGCGCGCAAAAAGGTCGTCATCCTCGGCGGCGGCCCGAACCGCATCGGCCAGGGCATCGAGTTCGACTATTGCTGCTGCCACGCCGCGTTCGCGCTGCGCGATGCCGGCTATGAAGCGATCATGATCAACTGCAACCCCGAGACCGTTTCGACCGACTACGACACCTCGGACCGGCTCTATTTCGAGCCGCTGACGGCGGAGGACGTGCTGGAGATACTGCGCGCCGAGCAGGCCTCGGGCGAGCTGGTCGGCGTCATCGTCCAGTTCGGCGGCCAGACGCCGCTGAAGCTGGCGGACGCGCTGGAGAAGGCAGGCATTCCGATCCTTGGCACCTCGCCCGACATGATCGATCTCGCCGAGGACCGCGACCGTTTCCAGAAGCTGCTGCACAAGCTCAACCTCAGCCAGCCGAAGAACGGCATCGCCTATTCGGTCGAGCAGGCCCGCCTCGTCGCCGGCGAGCTCGGCTTCCCGCTGGTGGTGCGCCCCTCCTATGTGCTCGGCGGCCGCGCCATGCAGATCATCCATGACGAGGGCATGCTGCAATCCTACCTGCTCGACACCGTGCCCGGCCTGGTGCCGGAGGACATCAAGCAGAAATACCCCAACGACAAGACCGGCCAGATCAACACGCTGCTGGGCAAGAACCCGCTTCTGTTCGACACCTATCTCTCCGGCGCCATCGAGGTCGATGTCGACTGCCTCTGCGACGGCAAGGCGACCTTCGTGTCGGGCATTCTCGAACACATCGAGGAAGCCGGCATCCATTCGGGCGACAGTGCCTGCTCGCTGCCGGTTCACTCGCTGCCCTCGGAATTGGTCGACGAGCTGGAACGCCAGACGGCGGCCCTTGCCCGCGCGCTCAATGTCGGCGGGCTGATGAACGTGCAATACGCCATCAAGGACGGCACGGTCTATGTGCTGGAGGTCAACCCGCGCGCGTCGCGCACCGTGCCCTTCGTCGCCAAGACCATCGGCCGTCCGATCGCGAAAATCGCCGCCCGCATCATGGCCGGCGAGACGCTGGAAGATGCCTTCGCCCATTACGGCGCCATGCCCGATCCGCGCAATCCCGGCCACATCGCCGTCAAGGAAGCCGTCTTCCCCTTCGCCCGCTTCCCCGGCGTCGACATCCTGCTCGGCCCGGAAATGCGCTCCACAGGCGAGGTCATGGGCCTCGACCGCGATTTCGCGCTGGCCTTCGCCAAGAGCCAGCTCGGCGCCGGCGTCGACCTGCCCCGCTCCGGCACGCTGTTCGTCTCGGTGCGCGACGAGGACAAGAAAGGCATATTGCCGGCGGTCAAGCGCCTCGCCGGCCTCGGCTTCAAGGTGCTGGCGACGTCAGGCACGCAGCGCTTCCTCGCCGAAAACGGCGTCGACGCGCAGAAGATCAACAAGGTCCTGGAAGGCCGCCCCCACATCGAAGACGCCATCCGCAACCGCCAGGTCCAGATCGTGTTCAACACAACGGATGGCCAGAAGGCGGTGTCGGACTCCAAATCGCTGCGCAGGGCGACGCTGATGCAGAAAGTGCCGTATTACACGACGTTGTCGGGTGCCGCGGCCGTGGCGGAAGCGATTGCGGCGTTGAAGGCGGGGAGTTTGGAAGTCAGGCCGCTGCAGGAGTATTTTGCCTGAGGTGATTGGCTCTCTTCTCCCCGTTCAACGGGGAGAAAGGTGCCGGCAGGCGGATGAGGGGCAGCGCTCGCACCTCAAATTGGCGGCTGCCAGTCCAGGCAACGCGGCAAAGACGGCCAACATCGCGTAATCCGCTGATACTTCTTGAGATTCGACGCAACTCGCTCGATAAATTTTTTCGATAATTTGTTCAATGACTCACCCTCCCTATCCCCGACGGGAGTTGAGAGGGAGTTTACTTGAAAGACAAGTAAAAATTACACTAGGGTCAGGACTCATTGATCAGAGCCAGAAAATGACAGTGGCTGCGATGCAGATGGCGGACATAAAAGTGTGGGCACAACGGTCATAGCGGGTGTGGATACGTCGCCAGTCCTTGAGCCTGCCGAACATATTCTCGATCTTGTGCCGCCTGCAATAAAGCGTTGCGTCATGTGGAATCTGCGCCCTTCGATTGGCTTTTGCTGGAATACAGGCGGAGATGTTGCGTTCGGCCAAGGCATTGCGAAACCGGTCGGCATCATAGCCTTGGTCGGCAAGCAGGGCTTTGGCCTTGGGAAAGGCGTCGATCATGAGCGCAGCGCCTTTATAATCACTCATCTGCCCTTCGCTTAGCAGCATGATGAGGGGCCGACCCATGCCGTCGCAAACTGCGTGGGCTTTGAGTTCAAGCCCCCTTTGGTGCGTCCGATACGTCGTGGAATATCCCCTTTTTGAGCAGGCTTGCAGCCGTCCGATGTGCCTTCAAGTGGGTCGCGTCGATCATCAATTGGTCAGGCTTGCCGCCCGTGGCCGCCAGGCCTGCAAATATATGGTTGAACACGCCGCGCCGGCTCCATCGGATGAAGCGGTTGTAGAGCGTCTTGTGCGGCCCATAGACCTCTGGCACGTCGCGCCATCTCAGGCCATTACGAATGACGTGCACGATTCCGCTGATCACGCGCCGATCATCCACACGCGGTGTGCCATGAGAACGCGGCAAGAATGGTTTGATGCGCTCAAGTTGGGCTTCGGCAAGCCAGTAGTGATCGGGCATTGGGCAGATCCTCCTACCCATTTGAATCATGTCCTGCGCGAGTGTGGAAGCACCAAGTTGATGAAGCCCGGAATGGAGTTTACCCGTCATTGCAAACACGCGTAGCGACGGGCAGTATCGGCCCGATGTCGACGGAGCGGAGAAGAATACATGCCCGATATTGCGATGGGCGTCCTAGTCCAGGCTACCGGCACAAAACTCCGCGCCGGCGGGTTGACGCTGAAATACCGGGCATACACCCTGTTTATCGCGTTGTAGAAGCCGGAGTTGACGGCGTAGATGCGCACCATCACCACGTTTTCCAGCGAGGTGCCGGCCGCTTCCAGGCAATGTTTCAGCGCCTTCAGCGAGGCGTCTGTCTGCGTTTCGATGTCGCCGCGCACCATCTCGCCGGTCACCATGTCCACCGGCGGCGTGGCCGAGATAAACACGAAACCGTTGGCCCTCACCGCCGTCGAACAGGGCAGGCCGAGTGAGCGCACCTTGTCCGACATGACGGGCACTTCGATGACTTCTTTCTTCATGGGTGTCCTCCCCCGGGTTGGCAGGGCTGGCGCCACTCCCCCAGCCTCCGCTTCGCTCGGCTGACCTCTCCCCGAGGGGAGAGGAGATCACGAGCGCCGGCGCCGGCTCTTCTCCCCAGCTGGGGAGAAGGTGGACGCGAAGCGGCCGGATGAGGGGCTGGCTCCGACTCCTGCGGTAATAGGCAACTTATCCCGGCACCGGCGGAACGCCAGCGCCGACGCATGGTCCAGCCCTCACCCCTGCCCCGGATAGGGCGTGCCGTCCTTGTGCAGGAAGCGCCCGTCCGAACTCGGACTTATCATGTCGATGTCCGAGCAGGTAATCACATCGTCGGGGTTGCGCGAGCCGACTTCCAGGTAGCGTGCGGTAACCGACGCGCGGTTGATCATGTGATGGCCGTTGCCGCTGTTCTTGGCGAAGGCAGCACTATCGCCGGCCTTGAGCAGCGTCTCGCCGCCATCCTCGACCAGCGTCAGCTCGCCTTCCAGCACATAGACGAGTTCGTCCTCATGGCTATGCCAGTGACGCTGGCTCGACCAGCCGCCCGGCGGCAGCGTCATCAGGTTGACGCCGAAATCGGTGAGCCCGCCGGCATCGCCAAGGCGCCGGCGCGTGCGGTCGGCACACGGGGCGTCGAAGGGAACGGGGTAGCCCGAGCCCTTGCGCACGGGCACGGATGCGAGGTCGATCTTGGGCATGGGATGCTCCCGAGGTGAGGCCGGGTAGTGTAGCGCATGGCGGGTGGAGGCACAGGGGCCTCTTTCGGCTGCTGGTTTACCAGGGGTAGAGCGCCTGACACCTCAACTTCGTCATCCTAGGGCGAAGCAGCCGCGGAGCGGCGTCGCGGAGACCCTAGGATCCATGCCGCGACATCGATGGGACGCAGCGGAACAGAATTACGAACTGTAGCGACGCTTTGAAGTCCCGACATGGATCCTCGGCTCTGCGCCGCGTCGCTACGCTCCTTGCTCCGCCCGTGGATGACGAAATGAAGCAACTCGCCCAGCCCCTAATGCGCCGCGCCGAGCTCCTTCACGTGCTTCTCATGCATCTTCAGTGTCGGCAGCGTCTTTTTGGCGAATTCCTTCAGCGCGGGGTCGTCGCCCGATCTTGCATAGGTGCTGAACAGCGCGACCGCCTGCTTGTGGGCCTCGGTCTGCATCATGACGTATTTCTGGTCGAATGCCTTGCCGTTGGCGGCTTTCAGCTGGTCCAGCATCTGCTGCTCCTTGGGTTGCAGCGCGGGGCCGGCGGGCTTGATCGAGGCGGTGGTCTGCCCCTTGCTCAGCGCCTGCTTGAAGTCCTCGCCAGCCTTGGTGTGGTCCTTGATCATCTGGCCGGCGAAGGCCTTGACGTCGGCCGAGGCGGATTTCTGTTCGGCGAGCTGGCTCGACTGGATCTCGAATTCATTGGCACTGGGCACGGCGCCGACGAAGGTCGGGGTGTCGACCTTGCTGTCGGGCAACATGGGCGCGACGGCGTTCGAATTGGTGCCGTTCGTCTGGGCAAGGGCGGCGGGCGCGACGGCTGTCAGCGCGACGGCGGCCATGGTCAGGAGCATTTTCATCTGGCGTCTCCGATCGGAATGGTTCCCTCAAGGAGTCCAACGCCGCGGACGCCGCGAGGTTGCCAGCCGGGTCTCTTCTGGTCACGGGAAGGAGGGAAAGCAGCCTTACGACCACAGCATGATCTCTCCCTACGGGCGGCGAGGCCCCAGCAGAAAGGCCGTCATCGTTGCGCTCACGCACGCCACCGCCAACAAGGGGACGAAGCCCGAAGAGCCGGGCGTTCGGCGCATTGGAACAGGGCTTTCTGAAGCCGGAGCATTTTGAACCAAACCGTCCAGGTCGGACCTGCTCCCCCGTCGAACGGAATAGGCGCGCGTCAACTCCGCACCGAGCAGAAAGATTTCCGATGAATAGTAGACCCAGAGCAGTATGACGAGCAGCCCTCCGGCCGCACCATAGGACGATGCGACCGCACTTGTGCCGATATACCAACCGATAAGCGACTTTCCCAACGTGAACAGAGCGGCGGTCACCACGGCGCCGATCCCGACATCGCGCCATTGCAAGGCACGGTCCGGCAGGACTTTGTAGATCGCGGCAAACATCACGGAGATCAGGGAAAAGGAAATAAGGGTGTTGATGGCGCTCAGAAAAAATTCGCCGAACGGCAGATGAGCGCTGATCACGTTACCCAGAGCCGAGATCGCAGCGCTCGCCGCCAAGGATACCAGCAACATGAAGCCAAGGGCGGCGACCAGGCCGAGACTTGCCGCGCGTGCGCGCAACAGACGCGACAGCGAATCCCCTTTCGCTTCAACCTTCCATATTGCATTCAGGGCCTGCTGCATCTCGCCGAACACCGCGGAGGCGGTGACGAGTAGCGTGGCCACGCCGATGAGCGCCGCCAGGGTCCCCGATGATTTGCTGGATGCCCCTTCGAGCGCCGTCTGAAGGAGCGCCGCGCTTTCCGAGCCCATCAGCCCCGATATCTGGGCGGACAAGGCCAACTGTGCCGCGTCATGACCAAAAGCGATGCCGGCTATCGCGACGACGATTATCAGAACCGGGGCCAGCGACGTGGCGGCATAAAACGCCATTGCCGCCCCATGACTAAGGGCATTGTCGTTGACAAAGCCAACCACGCTTTCTCGCACCAAGTCCCATACGTCTTTAATTACAGGGCGCACGTCCAATCCGTGAAGCGGGTCGCAAACCGTCTCCTATCAATGCAGCGGATCGTCCGATGTTCCGGCCGACTTGAGCGGCTTCAGCAGCCACGTGAAGCGCGGATCAAGGACACTGAAGCCAGCAGGATGCGGCGAGGTTGCCTGCCGGCGCGTCAAGACGACAGGGTCACCTCGCCCTCGTCCTCACCATCCCAGTAATGGGCGCGAACGGCTTCGATCTTGATCATGGCCAGCCCGGGCGTATCGGTGCCCTGTTCGAACCACTCGTCGATATCGTCGGTCCAGTGTTCCTCGAAGGCAACCTTGTCGCGGATGATCTCGGCCTTGCCCTCAACCGCGACCCAGAAACCATCGTCGCCCTTGAAGGCAAGCGACACATTGGCGTCGCGTTCGATATCCTCCACCACCTGCGACTTGTCCCAGGTAAAGTAGAAGGAGGAGCCGTCATAGTCGACGTCCTGGTTGTTGCTCATCGGTCGGCCGGCAATGGCACCGCCTTGCGTGTGGGTGGACAGCATGGCGACATCGATATCGCGCATCTTCTCGGCAATTTCGGCAAGGTTTCTGTCGGTCACGGCGGGCTCCTGTTGGTTGTATTGGCTAGGCCAACGTCCCACCCCGGCTTTGGTTCTCAGGAACCGCGGGCGGCGCGGGACATTCCTGACCCGGAGGACCTTCGGATGCGGAAGCTGCGCAAGGGAACACGCGTCACCTGGGCCTGGGGCGCTCATACCGGCGAGGGCAAGGTGGCGGAAAGTTTTACCCGCGACGTGTCCCGCCAGATCAAGGGCACCGAGGTCAAACGCAAGGCATCGCCCGACGAGCCCGCCTATCTCGTCGAACAGGCCGACGGCGACCATGTGCTGAAGAGCCACTCGGAACTGAAAAGGGCGGACTGAGCGACTTCAGTGGCAGCACGCCTCGCCATATTGCAGTTGCTCGCCGAAATTCGGCCGGCCCTCCGGCGTGAAATCCATCAGGTTCCACAGGATCTCGCAGGTGCCGATGGCGCGCGGGTCCTGACCGGGCTCGGTCGGCGCGAAGCCGAGTTCCGACGACCAGAAATGCCTGATGCCGTCAGCATCGCGGTGGAACACCGACAGCAGCGGGATCTGCGCGCCGTCGGCGTCCTCGGCATTGTAGTCGCGCTTAAAGCTGTTGTTGGCCGACGACACCAGCCGCATGTCGCGCCAGCCGCGATCGCGGCCGAGCGTGACGAGGTTTTCCAGCGCCGTCTTGGCCACCACGGCGAAGTTGAAGCCGGCCGCTTCGAGATGGCCGACCGCGCCGTCGAACTGGTCGAGCAGGGCGGTGCAGGACGGGCATGGCTGGTCGGGCCGGGCGAGCTTCGCCGTACCGCCGCTGGTCGCGACGTCGCGCGTCTCCCGCGGATGGCGCGGGAACATCATGTTGTAGAGGATCAGCGTGTTCTTGCCGGGCGCGAACAGCTCCGAAAGTTTTATCCTGGCGGGCTTGCCGGCGGCATCGAGCCCGTCGAATGCATAATCCTGCGGCACCAGCCCGCCCGGCGGCAGCGCGCGGCGCGCCTCGGCCACGGCTTCCATGGCGCGGCGCAGCTCGATTTCCTTCTTCAGCAGCTTTTCGCGTGCGGTGCGGTATCTGGCTGATTCGTTGGGAAAGGTGATCATGATCGGCTCCTTGGTTCCGCGCGCCGGCGTCCCGGCGCGGTTGCTCTGCGACCCAAGGACGTTTGGCCGCGACCGGTCCCGACATTTCGCATCGGGACAGGCCCGGCCTTGCCACATCCCCGTTATCGGCTACAGCTGCGGAGTGGAGAGAAGAATGCACGAAGCCGACGAGATCGACCTGCGCTGCCCGCAAGTGGTGGCCGACAATGCCGCCAAGGGCCTGCGTCTGCGCAAGCAGTTCGGCCGTGGCGGCACCGAGATCGGCGTGGCGCGGGCGACGGAGCTGAAGAACCGCGAGAAGCTGGCGCCTTCCACCATCCGCCGCATGGTCAGCTACTTCGCCCGCCACGAGGTCGACAAGCGCGGCAAGAATTACGGCAATGAGGAAAACCCTTCGGCTGGCACCATAGCCTGGCTCTTGTGGGGTGGCGACGAGGGCCGCGCCTGGGCGCTGGAGATCAAGCAGAAGATCGGCAACGCGCCCGATATCTGAACGCCGACCGCCTCCTCACCCCTTGACCCCGCCGGCGGTGAGGCCGGAGACGATCTTGCGCTGGAAGATCAGCACCAGCACCACCAGCGGCACCGTGACGATCACCGAGGCGGCCATGATGTTGCCCCAGGGGATTTCGAACTGCGAATTGCCCGAGAGCAGCGCGATCGCCACCGGCACGGTCCGCCGCGCGTCGTTGGAGGTGAAGGTCAGGGCAAACAGGAACTCGTTCCAGGCGCCGATGAAGGCCAGCAGCCCGGTGGTCGCCAGCGCCGGCCACATCAGCGGCAGGAAGATGCGCGTGATGATGATCCACGGCGTCGCGCCGTCGAGGATCGCCGCTTCCTCGACCTCCACCGGCAGGTCGCGCACGAAAGCGGTGAGCACCCAGACGGTAAACGGCAGCGTGAAGATCATGTAGGAGAAGATCAGCGCGAAAAGCGAATTGTAGAGGCCGAACAGCCGCACCAGCTCGAACAGCCCGGCCAGCACCGCCACCTGCGGGAACATCGAGACCGACAGGATGGCGAACAGCAATGCCGAGCGGCCGCGAAAGCGGATACGCGCCAGCGCGTAGGCCGCGGTGACGCCGAAGAACAGCGACAGAGCCACCACCGCGCCCGAAACCGCCAGCGAGTTCAGGAGGTTGCGCAGGAAGGCGCCTTCGGCCAGCACGTTGCGGTAATTGCCGAGGCTGGGCGCCTTCGGCCATAGGTCGGCCTGGAACAGCTCGGTCCCCGATTTGAGGCTGGTGACGATGGCGTAATAGAACGGGAACACCGCGATGAGCACGATTGCTCCGACCAGCAGATAAAAGGCCATGCGCTTCAGGAGCCACATCTCAGCGGCCTCCGTCCAGGCTTATCCGGCCAATGCGGATGGTGAGGATGGTGAGCAGAGCGAGGATGAGGAAGAGCAGGGTCGAGGCGGCCGAGCCATAGGCGAACTTGTCGAACTCGAACAGGTTCTCGCGGGCGAACACCGACATCGACTTGGTGTGCGCATTGTTGGGCGTCAGCACATAGATCAGGTCGAAGATTCGCAGCGCATCGAGCACCCGGAAGATCACCGCCACCATCACCGCCGGGCGGATCAGCGGCAAGGTCACGCGCCAGAAGATCTGCCAGGGATTGGCGCCGTCCAGCCTGGCGACCTCGATGATTTCGCGCGGCAGCATCTGCAGCGCCGCAAGGATCAGCAGCGCCATGAAGGGCGTCGTCTTCCAGATGTCGACGATCAGCACCGCCGCCATTGCCGTATCGGCGCTGGCGGTCCAGGCGATCTTGTGGTCGATCAGCCCTAGGTTGATGAGCACGACATTGATGATGCCGAACTGGTCGTTCAGCATCCACTGCCACATCTTCGCCGAGACGATGGTCGGGATCGCCCAGGGAATAAGGATCGCCGCCCTGACGATGCCGCGGCCGAGGAATTCGGCGTTGAGCACCAGGGCGACGACCATGCCGAGGATCGTCTCGCAGGTCACCGAAACCACCGCGAACCGCACGGTGTTCCACACAGCGCCCCACCAGACCGGGTCGAGAAGCAGCCCGTCGTAGATGACCCGCCCGCTCGGCATGCGCAGGACCGAGACATAATTGGCCAAGCCGGCCCATTGGCGGGCGTCCAGGTCTGACAGCGAGGCATCGGTGAAGCTGAAATAGACCGTGCGCGCCAGCGGCCAGCCGGCAGCGGCGGCGAGCACCGCAAGCATCGGCGCCAGGAACAGCCATGCCGAGCGCACACGCTGGCTCATCAGCCTCGAACCAGAGCGCGCATCGGCCGGGTGCGCGCTCACCAGCCCTTGCCCTTCAGCCGGGTCAGCGTCGCTTCGAGGTCGGCCAGATTGTCGGCGGCGCTGCCTTCGCCGGACAAGGTCTTGTGGACGGCGTTCCAGAACTGGCTGGACGCCTCATTGTACTTGTTCCTCGTCACCGCCGAGGGCCGTGGCCCGGCACTGAGGAAGACCTCCTTCCAGTGTGGAATGATCGGCTGTTGCCGGGCGATGTCGGGGTCGTCATAGAGCGCCTGGATGGTCGGCAGGTTGGCGGTCTTGAGCGTGCGGTATTTCTGCATTGCCGGCGAGGCGATGTACTTGACCAGGTCGATCGCGGCATCCGGGTGCTTGGAATATTTCGAGACCGCGAGGTTCCAGCCGCCGAGCGTCGCTGCCGGCCGCGCGCCCTCGCCCGTGCCAGCCGGCAGCGGCGCGACATCGAACTTGCCCTTGATCGGCGACCCCTGGCTGTTGCCCAGCGCATAGGCATAGGGCCAGTTGCGCATGAAGACCGCATTGCCGGTCTGCCACACGCCGCGCGCCTCCTCTTCCTGGTAGGCGAGCACGCCCGGCGGTGCGATGGTGCCGATCCAGGCCTTGGCCATGTCGAGCGCGGCCGCCGCCTGGGGGTTGTTGATGGAAATCGCGCCATCCGGCTCGACGATATGACCGCCGCCATTCGACACCACCCATTCGAACGCGTCGCAAGTCAGCCCTTCATAGGCATTGCCCTGGAAGACGAAACCCCAGATATCCCTGTTGCCCGAGGCCCGCTCCTTATCCATCACCAGCCTGGCGGTGTCGCCCAGTTCCTTCCAGGTGGCCGGCACCTTGGCGCCGTATTTGTCGAGCAGATCCTTGCGGTAGTAGAGCGCCGGCGCATCGGTGAAGATCGGCAGCGCCACCAGCCTGCCGTCGACGGTCTGCGACTGGATAATCGACGGGAAATGCTTGGCCACGACATCCCTGGTCGCCTGGGTCAGGTCGACGAACTGGCTGGCGAGCTGCGGTGCCCAGATGACATCGGTCTGGTAGACGTCGACGTCGCTGTTGCCGGCAGCGAGCCACAGCCTGTACTGGCCGAACTGGTCGGTCCCCGACGACGGCATGGCGACGATGGTGACCGTGTCGCCGCTCTCCTTCTCATAGCGGTCGAGGATCTCGCGCAGCACCTTGAGGCCGTTGCCGGTGTCGCCCGACACGATCGACAGCTCTACCGATCGCGCCGGACCCGCCGCGAGCACGACAGCGACGCTCAACGCCAGCCATGCGTGGAAAAGCTTCATCGCGGTGGATCTCCCTTGGCAGCCGGCGGCGCACGGCACCGGCAGCCGGTCAGGCCCCACCGTTCATTGAATGCGGAGCAGCGCCTTGGGTTCCCGAACAGCCATCGCCGGTGAAGGGGACGGATCAACGTCGTCGGTTAGCCTTCCCAGGCGACGGGCCTCATGCCCAGCCGCTCATAGAGCCGCACGGCAGCGGGGTTCTCGAGCGTATTGGTCTTGAGATCGACATGGGCGGCGCCCCGGTCGCGAAAAATGGCGAAGGCGTGCCACATCAGCGCTTCGCCGACACCCTTGCCGCGCGCCTCGGGATGAACGGCCAGATCCTTGACGAACGCCGAGCTCCAGCACAGTGCAGCCGCCGCCAGCCTGCCCTTGGCGTCGATGACGAGGAAACACAGCGCCGGGTCGAATTCGGGGTCTTCGGATATGCGCGGCCACCATTCGTCGAAGGGGCCGTCGGTGCCGTCGTCGAACACTTCGCCCAGCAACGCATGCAGGGGCGGCGCGTCGCCGCGCTCGAACGAGCGCATGAGGAAGCCGTCCGGCCAATGCGGTGGAACGAGCGTCTCGTCGAGGATCTTGCGCAGCCGGATGTCGTTTGGAGCCGGCGGGCGCGGTTCGGGCATCGCGCTCAGGCGTCGGGCTGAAGACGCCCGCGCTTGCGGTCGGCGCCGAGGCCGGTCGCCTCGAGCAGGCCCTTGCGCTTGGCGTCGAAATAATAGCCGGTCTGGTAGAGCCAGTCGGCCTTCTTGGCGTTGCCGTTGGACACCAGCCAGGCGCCGCGCAGATATTTGACCGCGTATTTGAGGTTGGTCTCGGCGTCGAACAGGCCTTTGGCCGGACCGTCATAGCCCATGCCGCGCGCCGTCGCGTGCTTGATCTGCATCAGCCCCCAATGGCCGTTATTGTACGCCTTGGGATTGTAGGTGCTCTCGCGATTGACGACATGGCGCACCAGATCCACCGGCACCTGGTAGAAGGCGGCGTATTTGACGATCAGCCGGTCGACATCGCCGCGCATGCCGGTCGCATGCTGTTCCGGCTCGACCGGCGCCAACGGGAACTGCACCAGCGCGGCCGGGTTCTGCGGCACGACATAGGCCACCTGCTGCACGCCAGGCAGTTTCTGGCCGCCCTTGGCAACCGCTGGCATGATGAGCCCGGCGGTCCTGTAGGTCGCCGCCGACTGGATCGGCCGGCCGGCTTTCGCCGGGGCCGGCGCCTGCCAGGCATTGGCGGTCATCACGGCGGGTATCGCCGGCGCCGTTGGGGTCGCCCCGGCAAAGGCGGCGGGCGCCGCGGTCGGCTGGGCGACGGCATCAAGCGCGGGCGTGGCCGGGCTGGGAGTCAATTCAGCCGCCTGAACAGGCTTGATTCCGGAGGATTGCGGCAACACCGAAACCGTTTCCGGCAAGGGGATAGTGAAGCCGGCATCGCTGCCGGCAACCGTCGCGGTTTCGGTCAGGGACGGCTCGGCCTTCATCCGTGAGGTCGAGGTGCAGCCGCTGATGCCGGCAGCCGCCACGATCACGCCGATGGCGATAAGGGTTTGTTTTGCTGGCAAGCCGCGTTCGGTGTCCGGTTTGTCGGGTGTTAAGTTTTCCTTACACCAGCGATTCCTGGGTAGCAATCGGGGCCATCTGGTGGTTTTCGGGTGGCGGGATGCAGGCCGTGATGCCATATCGTTCCTGATATGTACCTGCGGGAATCCCGGATTTTGCCGCTTTGCGGAAAGGAGCTCAGCATGCAAACGACATCTTCGATCACGGCCGGCCACGCAGTGTTAGAAACAGTGATCGGTTTCATGGGCTTCGCTTGGAGCGAAAAGGGCCTGATCCGTCTTTGCCTGCCGGAACGCAGCCGCGAAGCGGTGGAGCGGCGGTTGATGCGCCATGCCGGCATTTCCGCCTCCACGGCCCAGCCGTCATGGGTGGTCGAACTGATCGCCTCGATCAAGGCTTACGCTGCTGGCGGGGACGTCGATTTCACCGGCTTTCCCGTCGATCTCGATGGCATCGACGATTTCCGCCTCGCCATCTACAACGCGGCACGAAAGCTCAGCTATGGCGAAACCACCACCTATGGCGAACTCGCCAAGCGTGCCGGCCATGCCGGCCTGCCGCGCGAAACAGGGGCGGCCCTTGGCGCCAATCCAGTGCCCTTGGTCATCCCGTGCCACCGCATTCTTGCCGCCGGTGGCAAGATCGGCGGCTTCTCGGCGCCCGGCGGCTCCGTCACCAAGGAAAAGATGCTGGCCATGGAAGGCGTGCATGTCGGCCCGCCGCCGCCGGCGCAGGTGTCTTTCGGGTTTTGAGAGCAGTAAGCCGCTCCCGGGGGCTAATGGCGCCGGATGAATCGATGCCTGAAATGCTCATTGTCCGGCCGCTTGCAGTTGTACACCGGGCAGGACTTGGTGTCGGCGCTCGGCACATAGGCGCGCGTCCGCACCTCGCCCATGGTGCAGAACTGCTGGCTCTGCACATAGCGGTCATAGAGCGGCAGCCCCGGCACCCGCTTCGACTGATTGCGAAGGATAACCGCACCTTGGCGCGCGATCGTCGACTGGACCTTGCCGCAGCTCAAACGTGTCGGGTCGTAGCGCGAGATCGCCTGCGCCTGGGCGGCCACCAGCGTGAGGCAGGTGGCAAGCACGATGGTTTTCATGGTCCTCTCCCCTCGATCCGCCGCCCGGGACGGCACGATCTTGCGCCACGGTTTCACCAGATTGGGGCGGCCGTTGGGCGACCCCAGATCACGACGTTTTCACGCAGTCTTGTTTTTTGTGCGAAAGCAGCCTATATCAGCCCCATTGATATTTCGGCCGATCGATCCGGGCCTCGCGATCTTCGCGTTTGCTGACGTCTATCTCCAAAATCTCGATGCACACCGGCTGGACTTCGGTCCGGTCATACCAAAGCAAATGTGAAGGACTATTTTTATGGCAACTGGAACGGTCAAGTGGTTCAACGCCACCAAGGGTTTCGGCTTCATCCAGCCTGACAGCGGCGGCGCGGACGTTTTCGTCCACATCTCGGCTGTCGAGCGCGCTGGACTGTCGACCCTGGTCGAAGGCCAGAAGATCAACTTCGAGATCGAGCAGGACCGCCGCACTGGCAAGTCGTCCGCTGGTTCTCTGAGCAAGGCAGCCTGATTTTGAAAATGGCGCGCGCCGGACGAGAGTTCGGGGCGCGCGGCAAGTCACGGATGTACTGACGGTCGCGCGAGAAGCGCGCCGGAGCGGAAAGACCCGACAAGCTGGAACAGCAGATAGCTGCCGGCCCGGACCGGATGCTCCCAATCAGGCTACCGAAATGGGAAGGCGGGATTTATCCCGCCTTTTTATTTGTCTGGGGCTCAGAGCTGTGTTGCCGCTTTCGCCAATGGCCTGCCTTGCCTACCCCACCCACTCGATCGGCACATGCCGCGGGTCCGCCTCCACGCGGCCCAGCCAGGCGACCACCGACGGATAGGCGTCGAGCTGGAAGCCGCCCTGCTCCGCCGTGTGGGTATAGGCATAGAGCGCGATGTCGGCGATGCTGAATGTGCGGCCGGCGAAGAAGTCGTTGTTTTCGAGATATGTGTTCATGACGCCGAGCGCCTTGTTGCCGCGCTCCAGCGTCGCCGCCAGCCGCTCCGGCGTGGCATCCGCGGCGCGTTCCGGAAAGGTCAGCAGCGCCTTGCGCACGGCGATATAGGGCTCGTGGCTGTATTGTTCGAAGAACAGCCACTGATAAGCGAGCCCGCGCTCATATTTGTCCGCGGGCAGCAAGCGTGTGCCTTCGGCGAGATAGAGCAGGATGGCGTTGGATTCTGCCAGCCGCCGGCCGTCGTCCAGTTCCAGCAATGGCACCATGGCGTTCGGGTTCTTGGCGACGAAATCGGCCTTGCGCGTATCGCCGGTATGCGAACTCACCTCGACAGTGGTGAAGGCAAGGCCGAGCTTGGCCATCAGCAAACGCGGCTTGTAGCAATTGCCGCTATCGATCATGCTGTAAAGTATCATCATGGTTCCCCGGAGCGCTGCTTCTGCGAGCCGATTATCGCAGCGGCACCATCCTCAACCAATGATTTGTTTTGGCGCGACCATCAACGCCGCTTATGCAATGGTACGACCTTGTTGTCGAAGCCCAGCAGCGCATCGACGGCAAGCGGCTCTTCGTTGAAGATGGTGCCGGCCAGCGCCGGACGCCCGAGCAGAAAGCCCTGCAGCAAATCGACCCCGCCTTCGAGCGCGACACGCAAATGGGTGGGCTGCTCGATGCCCTCGACCAGCACCTTGGCACTGCGATCGTGGAGGCTGGACACCAGCGGGCGGAAGAAGCGTTCGGCGGCGGCGTGGCGGCAGAATTCCGCGAACCAGCCGCCATCGATCTTGACGATGTCGGGCTGAAGCAGGCTCACCCGCTCCACGGTCGAATGGCCGGTGCCGAAATCGTCAATGGCGATGCGGATGCCGTCGCGCCGCATTTCACGCACCAGCCGGGCCAGCAGCGCATCGTCCGCCGCCTGCTCGGTGATTTCACACACCAGCATGGCTGGCGCCAGGCCGAGTTCGTCGAGGTGCCGGCTCATCAGCCGGATCTCGGCCAGCGCCCGTCCAGCATGGTCGTTGACCAGAGGATTGTAGTTGAAGAACAGGTCGAGCCCGTCGACCCCGATATTATGGAAATTTCTCAGATGCAGCACCCGGCACATTGTTTCGACGTACAGCCGCTCCGGAGCCGCGATGCTGTCGAAGAACATCCGCGGCGACACTGGCCGGCCGGCACGGTGCGGTTCGATCAGGCCCTCTACGGCCACCGGATGCAAGCTGCCGCCGCGCGGGGCGTAGATCGGCTGGTAGGCGCTGCGCAGGCGGAAGTCGCCATGGATCCCACATTCGATGCCGATCTCGTCGATGAAGATCGCATCGCCGACGGTGCGCCGCCGCTCGCGGCTCATGGCGCCACCTTGCGCCCGAAGGCTTTTGCGCGCCGCCCGGTTCGCGGCGCGACGGCGGCGGGAGCGGACGCATGGCTCGAGGGAGGAGCCGGCTCGGGACTGCCCTGGCCGAAAACGCGGAAACTCGTCGGCACCAGTTCTGGGCGGGCCAGCACATAGCCCTGGACCATCGAGGCGCCGGATCGTTCGGCCAGCTCCAGTTGCCAGCCTTCCTCGATGCCTTCGAACACGGTGCGGATGCCCTGGTCCTCGAAGCTCCTCACCATGGATGTCAGCAGCGCGAAACCGGCGCCCGATTCCATCAGTTGCGTGATCCAGTGAGCATCGAACTTGACGATGTCGGGGCGCAATTCCTTGACGCGAGTGATGTCGGAATCGTCGGCGCCATAGTCGTCGACGGCGATCCGGAAGCCGTTGGCCCTGAGCGCGGCGACGAAGCCGTGCAGGGTCTCCTGCGATGCCGATCTCTGCTCCGTCACCTCGCAAACGACGCGGCCCGGATCGATGCCGGCTTCGTGCAGCACCAGCCGCATGTCACGCAAGGCACTGTCGGCGACAGCGCGCTCGGTGAATACCGACGGGTCGAAATTGATGAAGATCGACGCCTCTTGCGGCAGGCAGACGCCGGCATTGAGCAGATGCAGCGTCCTGGTCAGCGCCTCCACATGCAGACGGTCGACCGCCGGACAGGTCGAAAAAAAGCTCATCGGCGATTGCGGCTCGCCGTCGCGAAACGGGCGGATCAGCCCTTCGAAGGCGGCAACCGAAAGCTTGCCCTCATTAAAGGCAAATATCGGCTGAAAAGCGCTTTGCAGGGTATAAATGCCCCAGACACCGCTCGAGGTGCCGTCATCATGACGGACGATATGGGCAAGTCCGATGCTGCGTGACAAAGGTTCCTCGCTCCGCGACCTGGCGGAATTGAACCGCGATCCTGCCATGCAAGCCTCTACCGCCCGTTAATGAACTTTCCTCTGCCGATCACGCCTGATTGACCGCGCCCTCCCCACTTGGCCCAGCCGACAAGGCTTGCGCTGACGGGAATGTTGCGACATGAGAAGCGCCGCGGCCGCTCCTAGCCGCGCCGATCCTTTGGAGAGACAAAAGGTCATGGCCTTTCTTGCCGACACCCTTTCCCGCGTTAAGCCTTCCGCCACCATCGCGGTGACGCAGAAAGCGCGCGAGCTGAAAAATGCCGGGCGGGACATCATTGGCCTTGGCGCCGGCGAGCCCGATTTCGACACGCCCGACAACATCAAGAATGCGGCGATCGAGGCCATTCGCCGTGGCGAGACCAAGTATCCGCCGGTTTCGGGCATCGTGCCGCTGCGCGAGGCGATCGCGAAAAAGTTCAAGCGCGAGAACAATCTCGACTACAAGCCCGAGCAGACCATCGTCGGCACCGGCGGCAAGCAGATCCTGTTCAACGCCTTCATGGCGACGCTGAACCCCGGCGACGAGGTCATCATCCCCCGCCCCTACTGGGTCAGCTATCCCGAAATGGTGGCGATCTGCGGCGGCACGTCGGTGTTTGCCGACACCTCGATCGACAATGGCTTCAAGCTGACGCCGGCAGCGCTGGAGAAGGCAATCACGCCAAAGACCAAATGGCTGCTGATGAACTCGCCGTCGAACCCTTCGGGCGCGGCCTATACCGAGGCCGAACTGCGGGCGCTCGCCGACGTGCTGTTGAAGCACCCGCAGGTCTGGACGCTGACCGACGACATGTACGAACACCTGACCTATGGCGACTTCGTTTTCAAGACCATCGCCGAGGTCGAGCCGAAGCTCTACGAGCGCACGCTGACCATGAATGGCGTCTCGAAAGCCTATGCCATGACCGGCTGGCGCATCGGCTACGCCGCCGGTCCCGTCCAGCTGATCAAGGCGATGGACATGATTCAGGGCCAGCAGACCTCCGGCGCCTGCACCATTGCGCAATGGGCTTCGGTCGAGGCGTTGAATGGCCCGCAGGATTTCATCGCCAAGAACAAGGCGATCTTTCAAGGCAGGCGGGACCTCGTCGTCTCGATGCTCAACCAGGCGCGTGGCATCACCTGCCCGTCGCCGGAAGGCGCCTTCTATGTCTATCCGTCGTGCGCCCAGCTGATCGGGAAGAAAACCAGGGCCGGCAAGGTGATCGACACCGACGAGGCCTTCTGTTCGGAACTGCTCGAGGCCGAGGGCGTCGCGGTGGTGTTCGGCTCGGCCTTCGGCCTTGGCCCCAACTTCCGCATCTCCTACGCCACCTCGGATGCACTGCTGGAGGAAGCCTGCACGCGCATCCAGCGCTTCACGGCATCGCTGACCTGATCGAGTAGATCCGAAACAACCCGGCGTCACCGCTGTCAAGCGTTTCCGCCGGGTTTTGTGGATACGGCACTCAGCAGCTATATTGGGCCGCAGTCACTTCTTCCAGCCAGTCGGCATGGACGCCGTCGAGCGCCTCCTGCATAGCGATGTGCGTCATTGCCGATTTCGGCGCCGCGCCATGCCAATGCTTCTCGCCGGGCGCGAAGGAGATGACGTCACCGGCCCTTATTTCCTGGATTGGCCCGTCCCATGTCTGTACCAGGCCGGCGCCCGCGGTGACATAAAGCGTCTGGCCAAGCGGATGCGTGTGCCAGTGGGTGCGCGCGCCGGGCTCGAAACTGACCAGCGTGGCCCGGAGCCGCGCCGGCGGCTCCTTCTCGATGATTGGCGTCTGCAGAACCCGGCCGGTGAAGTATTTTTCCGGCGCTATAACCGTCGGCACACTGCCGCAAGCAATGATCTTCATCGTCTGTCCCTAAGGCTGTTGGGAGTTGGCGAGACGCCGACCCTTGAAGTCAACACATTCTCGACCCGGATTGGCCCGGACGCAACCAGCCGTGTGTCAGCCCGCTCCGACAAAGCCTGATTTTTGATCATGAACCTTGCCCGCATGGGACGCTCGCGCACCTTGGCGGGTGCTGGGTCGAACCGCTCGCGCTCGGCGCCTGAGACGACCGGCCGTGCCTGCTTCTATTTTTCTTGCCCTGCCGGCAAACAAGTGGGACGATAATCGCGGGCAGGTCGACACAGACCGCCCGCGACGGTCGAACAGGCCGGCCGCCGCTCAGGACCGATTGACCCTGGCCTGAACCATGAACGCCAGTCGGTCCCCAGGAAACGCCTGAGTGGAGGTCAGTCATGGGTACTCGCGCCGGAGGACGACGCACGGGACCGAAATGCATTGCCATAGTCGGTCCCTTCGCAAGCGGTAAGACGACACTTCTGGAAGCCATATTGGCGCGTACCGGGGCCATCCCCCGCCAGAACCCAGTTTCCTCTGGCAACACCGTTTCAGATCATTCGCCCGAGGCCCGCGCCCACGCCATGAGCGTCGAGGCGTCGATCGCCACCACCGAGTTCATGGGCGAGCAGTTCACCTTCATCGACTGCCCTGGATCGATCGAATTCTCCTTCGAGGCCGAACCGGTGCTCGCCGCCTGCGACGTCGCGGTGGTCGTGGCCGAGGCCGACGAAAAGAAGATCCCCGCCTTGCAGCTTATCATGCGCAAGCTCGACGATCTCGGCGTGCCGCGCATCCTGTTCCTCAACAAGGTCGACAAGGCGATCGCGGGCGTGCGCGATACGCTGAAGATGCTTCAGCCGACAAGCGCGGCGCCGCTGCTTCTGCGCCAGATTCCGCTGCGCAAGGACGGCGTCGTCATCGGCTCGATCGATCTGGCGCTGGAGCGCGCCTACATCTACCGCGAATATGCCGAGAGCGAGGTGGCCGAGATACCGGGTGACGACAAGGCGCGCGAACTGCAGGCGCGCTTCTCCATGCTGGAGACGCTGGCCGATCATGACGATGAGTTGATGGAGCAACTCCTGGAAGAGATAGAGCCGCCGAAGGACGCGATCTTCGACGACCTCGCCGCCGATCTGCGCGAAGGCGCGGTGACGCCGGTGCTGATCGGCACCGCCGAGAAAGGCAATGGCGTGCTGCGCCTCTTGAAGACGATCCGCCACGATGCGCCCGACATCGAGGCGACCCGCAAGCGGCTCGGCGCCCCGGACGGCAATGCGACGGTGGTCCAGGTGATGAAGACCATCCACACGCCGCATGGCGGCAAGCTGTCGGTGTCGCGCATCCTGTCCGGCCAGGTCACCGACGGCTCGGAACTGTGGCTGCCCGGCGGCGACACCGCCAAGGTTTCCGGAATCTACAGGATGCTGGGCAAGGATCAGGTCAAGCTGACCGCCGCCAGGACCGGCGACACCGTGGCGCTCGGCAAACTGGACGCGGTCAAGACCGGCCAGACGCTCACCTCGGCCAAAGGGGGAGCCAAACAGCTCTTCGATGTCGAGCCGCCGCAGCCGGTCTTTGCCTTCGCGCTGCGCCCCAGGGAGCGCAAGGACGAGGTCAAGATGTCGGCCGCCATCCAGCGCCTGGCCGAGGAGGATCCCTCGCTCAGCCTGCGCCACAACCAAGATTCGGCCGAGACCGTGCTGTCAGGGCACGGCGAGATGCATCTGCGCGTCGTGCGCGAGCGGCTGGAGGGCAAGAACCAGATACCGGTGGAAGGCCATGCGCCGGCGGTGCCCTATCGCGAGACGATCCGAAAGCCGGTGCAGCAGCGCGGCCGCCACAAGAAGCAGTCGGGCGGCCACGGCCAGTTCGGCGATGTGGTGATCGAGATCAAGCCGCTGCCGCGCGGCTCCGGCTTCCAGTTCACCGACACCATCACGGGCGGCGTCGTGCCCAAGACCTACATCCAGTCGGTCGAGACAGGCATACGCGATTACCTCAAGTCCGGCCCGCTCGGCTTCCCCGTGGTCGACGTCGCGGTCAACCTGTCGGACGGCTCGTACCATGCGGTCGATTCCTCCGACATGGCCTTCCAGATGGCGGCCAAGCTCGCCATGAAGGAAGGCATGGCCGCCTGCTCGCCGGTGCTTCTGGAACCGGTGATGAAGGTCGAGATCGTCACGCCGTCGGACGCGACGTCGAAGATCATCGCGCTGATCCCGCAGCGGCGCGGCCAGATCCTCGGCTATGACGCGCGGCCCGACTGGCCGGGATGGGATGTCGTCGAGGCGACCATGCCGCAGGCCGAGATCGGCGATCTGATCATCGAGCTGCGCTCGGCCACCTCAGGCGTTGCCAGCTACCGCGCCGTTTTCGATCACATGGCCGAGCTGACTGGCCGTCTCGCCGACGAAGCAATGAACGCCAACGGCAAGGCTGCCTGATTTCGTCCGGCGCCCGATCGAACGATCGGGGGGCAAAAACCAAAAACGACGCCCGGGGGGCCGGACGTCGTTTTGTTTTGCGGACCGTTTTCTCGGGAGGAAAAACGGCAGGTCCGCCGCATGTCAAGGTCGCCGCGCTTCGGCGGAAAAGGTTCGGACGCGGTAGCCGCCTGAGCCCGGGCCGTACGAGTGATGCCCCCATCTCCCGTCCGAACCACACCGCGTCCTATCATCCACTTAGCAGATGGAGGGTGTCCTTGTCATGTTACCAGAGGTTACATGACACTGTTACGCGGCAATTCTGGTGAATTTTTCAGCCATCCCAGTGGCATGCAGGCAACAAAAAAGCCGGATCAATGAAGATCCGGCTGAGTTTGATTGGAAGTGCCTGTTAAGGCTAACCTCCAGAGGGGAACACTCGAGGACGCTAATGGGAGGAGAACGCGTCCAGGAGATGATCTAAATATGTGCTCTTCATGCCCAAGAAACAAGCATCTATTTTGCAACACACACATGCAAAAAGGCACAGGCTGTGGTCCAACCCGTTCCGGAAGCCAATAGGACCAGCAGAATCGTGAAAATGAGCCGCGATTTCGGGTCATTGTCGTCTCGAAAACGCCAATCCCGACCGATTTTGCTCCCGAACGTCCAAAAACACTGATGATGTTGAATGAGGCAGCGGCGGTTCAATTCCAAGGCATTCAAGCGAGGATCGACCATTGCGCAGGTTTTCGGCGATCGCCGGCAGCGGCATTTTCCTGATTGCGGCTCCCGGCGTTGTCGCCGGGCTGATTCCCTGGCTGCTCAGCGATAGCTGGGGCCTGCCATGGTCGCCCCTGCCCTTGTTTGCTCTCACGGGCGGCGTGCTCGTCATTGCCGCGGCCGCAGTGTTGCTGCATGCCTTCGCCCGCTTCGCGCTGGAGGGGCTGGGCACACCCGCCCCCGTCGCGCCGACCGAAAGGTTGGTGATCGGCGGCATCTACCGCCATGTCCGCAACCCCATGTATGTTGCCGTGCTGTCGATCATTCTGGGCCAGGCGCTGCTGTTCTCAAGCTGGTCGATCGCTGCCTACGCGGCAATCGCGGCGGCTGCCATGGTGACCTTCGTCAAGCTCTACGAGGAGCCGACGCTCGCCGACCGCTATGGCGCCGAATACGAGGCCTACCGCCGCAACGTACCGGGCTGGCTGCCGCGGATGACACCTTGGAAGGGATAGGCTCGCGGACCCGACTTGGATCAGAACGACCAGCTTCTGGCCTTGGCGATGATGAAGTCGCGAAACACGTGCAGCTTGGCCTGGTTCTTCATCGCGTCGGGATAGGCGAAATAGGTGTCGAAGGACGGCACTTCGGTCTCCGGCAGCAGCTGCACCAGGCCGGAATCCTTGCTGATCACATAGTCCGGCAGCATGGCGATGCCGGCGCCGCCCTGCACGGCGCGCTTGATCGATAGGATGTCGTTGATCTGCAGCGACGGCACGCGCTGGCCGCTCTCGAAATCGCCGACCGTCTCCAGCCAGTTCAACTCCGACAGATGCGACGGCACGGGCAGGCCGAAGGTGACGATGCGATGGGTTCTCAGCTCCGCGACCGAGCTCGGCTTGCCGTGCTTGGCGACATAAGAGGGGGCTGCGTAGAGGTGGAAATGCACGGTGAACAGGCGGCGCTGGATCAGGTCCGGCTGTTGCGGCTGGCGTAGCCGGATGGCGCAATCGGCCTGGCGCATGGTGAGGTCGAGTTCCTCGTTGGCGAGGATCAGCTGCAAGCTGATTTCGGGATAGAGTTCGATGAACTCCTGCACCCGCTCGGTCAACCAGCCGGCGCCGAGGCCAACGGTCGTCGTTACCCTGAGCACGCCGGACGGCCGGTCCTTGGTCTCGGTCAGCCGCGACTTGATGGTCTCGAGCTTCATCAGCACGTCATGCGCCGTGCGGAACAGCATCTCGCCCTGTTCGGTCAGCACCAGGCCGCGTGCATGACGGTTGAACAGCGGCACGCCGACATCGTGTTCCAGCGCGCTGACCTGCCTCGAGATCGCCGATTGCGACAGATGCAGCGTCTCGGCCGCATGCGTGAACGACCCCGCTTCCGCCGCAGCGTGAAACACGCGTAGCTTGTCCCAGTCCAACGCCATGATTTCCCCTCGTTTCGGTTGGCGTCTGAATGAAAAATCAGGCTTTTACACGGCGTTTCTAAGCCGTTTTTTACAGTCTGCGGCGGCCCTATTCCGCCGCTTCGCGATGGACTTCGATGCTGGCCAGATACTTTTCCGCTTCGAGCGCGGCCATGCAGCCCAGCCCCGCCGCAGTCACGGCCTGCCGATAGATATCGTCGGTCACGTCGCCGGCGGCGAACACGCCGGGCACGTCGGTGCGCGTCGAATCCGGCGCTGTCCACAGATAGCCGTTCGGCTTCTGCTTCAGCTTGCCGGCGAACAGCTCGACCGCGGGCGCATGGCCAATGGCCACGAAGACGCCGTCGATCTTGAGGTGGCTCTCGGCGCCGGTCACGGCATGCCTGAGCTTCAGCCCTTCGACCGAAGGCGGCAGCGGTGCCTTGCCGGGGCGGCCGGTGATCTCATCGACGATCGTGTCCCAGATGACGCGGACATTGTCCTTCTTCAACAACCGTTCGCGCAGGATGCGTTCGGCACGGAAGTCCGAGCGTCTGTGGATGACGGTGACGCTCTTGGCGAGGTTGGACAGATAGAGCGCCTCCTCCACCGCCGAATTGCCACCGCCGACCACAGCGACATCCTTGCCGCGATAGAAGAAGCCGTCGCAGGTGGCGCAGGCGGAAACGCCGAACCCCATGAAGTCCTGCTCGGTCGGGATGCCCAGCCATTTGGCTTGCGCGCCGGTAGCGATGATCAGCGCATCGGCCGTGTAGGTCGTGCCGGAATCGCCCATGGCGCGGAACGGTCGCACGTTGAGGTCAACCTCGGTGATGATGTCGTTGATGATGTCGGTGCCGACATGCTCGGCCTGCTTGAGCATCTGCTCCATCAGCCACGGCCCCTGGATCGGATCGGCGAAACCGGGGTAGTTCTCGACATCGGTGGTGATCATCAATTGGCCGCCCTGTTGCAGACCGGCGACCAGCATCGGCTTCAGCATGGCGCGCGCGGCATAGACCGCCGCCGTGTAGCCGGCCGGACCGGAACCGATGATGAGGACGGGCGCGTGCTTGGTGGTCATTTGGAGCCTCTGCGGGGCGGACAGCGAGTGTGCCTTGGAAAAAAGACGTGGAATATCGCGCTTAATGTAAGGGCTGCCAACCACGCCAGCAAGACGAACGGACCGTCGTCCCCGGAAAGCTTCGGCCCATAAGGATATTCGCGCGATGGCCGCTTTCGTTACCTGTCCACAATCGCGTAGACGAGGGCTGGCTTCGACGCAAAAGTCGTTTAATTACAAAATAGCGAAAGATTCTTGCGCCACACTGATCATCGAGAACCCTGATGCCCCTCAAGGCCGATCTTGACGCCATCGACTGGAAGATCCTGCGCGAGCTTCAGTCGGACGGGCGCATGACCAATGTCGAGCTCTCGAACCGCGTCGGCATTTCGGCACCGCCCTGCCTGCGCCGGGTCAAGCGGCTGGAGGAAGCCGGCATCATTCGCGGCTACCGCGCGCTGCTCAACGCCCCGGCGCTGGGCCTCGATGTCGTTGCCTTCTGCCTGGTCGGACTGCATCACCAGGCTGATGCCGAACTGCGCATCTTCGCCGAGCGCACGCGCGGCTGGCCGATCGTGCGCGATGCCTGGATGGTGTCGGGCGAATCCGACTTTCTGCTGCATTGCGTGGCGAGCGACCTCGGCGCCTTCCAGACCTTCGTCATCGAGGAGCTGACCTCGACGCCGAACGTCGACACGGTGCGCACCGCGCTCACCATCCGCCGCGTCAAGGATGAGGGCCTGGTATCGTTCGAGCGATCCTGAGCCAGGCGAAAACCTGCGCGATGGGCAGATTCCCGACATTCGCCCCACCGGTGCCGCGTTGGTATTCGAAAGACGCTGATGTACAAGGCTGGACGGCTCTGCCGGATTCGCCGCTCAACTGACGCTTCATTGGTTTTTCAAGCAATTCCAGCAAAAATGTGTAACGGTTTTTCCGCCCGGAATTGCTTGAGAACAGATGCCGCCAGCAGCGTATATTCCGGGAAGAATCCGCCATGGGAAGGGGACCATGACCCGTTTTGCAAGCCCGGTCTCGGCGCTGATCATCTGCGTGAACGAGGCCGATATGATCGGCCCGTGCCTGGAAAGCATCGATTTCTGTGCCGAGATCATCATCGTCGATTCCGGCTCGACGGATGGCACCGTCGAATGCGTTGAAAGCTACATCGCCAAGGGCTATCCGATAACGCTGCTGCACAATGACTGGCCGGGCTTCCCCCGCCAGCGGCAATTCGCGCTCGACCACGCCAACCAGCCCTGGTGCCTTTCGATCGACCCGGACGAGCGCGTCGACGACCGGTTGCGGCAGTCGATCGTGGCTATCGCCGGGGCGGCCGGCGGCAAGGCCAGCGGATGGTACATGCGCCGCCGCGACTGGCTGAAGGGCTACGGTTACGCCCATCGCTGGGTGCTGCACAACAGGCTGCTCAGGCTTTTCCGTAGGGAAGGCGCCAGCATGGATCTAACGGCGCGGGTGCATGAATCCATTCACGTGCCGGGCGAGACCGACACGATCGAAGAGGGNCGCCAGCATGGATCTAACGGCGCGGGTGCATGAATCCATTCACGTGCCGGGCGAGACCGACACGATCGAAGAGGGTCTCTTGCTGCATCGCCGTGAAATATCGGTCGAGGAGGATCTTGCCCGGGCCAACACCTATTCCAGCCTCAAGGCGGTGACGCTGGTCGAGAGAGGCAAGAAGCCCGGCCTGGTGCGGCTGGTGCTGTCGCCGTTCGGCAACTTCCTCAAATTCTACCTGGCCAAGCGCTACTTCCTGTGCGGCCGGCACGGCTTCGTCTACTCAATGTCGGTGATGATCTATTCCTTCGCCACCGAAGCCAAGCTCTACGAAGCCTTGCAGCAAAACGACAAGGCGTAGGCCCTACGATCCGAGCGCGTCGATGGCGGCAAGCAGCCCGCCGAGATCGTGGTCGTCATGCAAGCGCCTGATGGCGAAACCAGGCTGAAGCGCCGCCTCACCGTCGACCAGCCAGCCCTGTGCCAGCCCTGCGCGTTGGGCCGCCTGTATGTCGGCCAGCTTGTCGCCCACCATCAGCGAGCGCTGGAGGTCAAGATCAAGGCGCCTGCCCGCCTCGATCAGCATGCCCGGATTGGGCTTGCGCATCGGATGGTCCGTTATGGCGAGCGGCCCGACGCCCGCCTCGTGATAGGCGCAGGCCAGCACCATGTCGACGAACGCGCCCTGCCTGTCCAGCAAATGGAGCACGCGGCCGTTTACCGCGGCAAAGACGCCCCAGTCGAAATAGCCGCGCGCGATGCCGGACTGATTGGTGACCACGACCACCGGAATGCCGATCCGGTTGGCGGCGGCGATCGCCGGCAGCATCCGCGGCCTGAGTTCTATCTCGCCCGGATCGCTGGGATAGTCGGTGTCGACATTGATGGTGCCGTCACGGTCCAGGAACAGCGCCGGCGAGCGCGCGGGGAAAACCCGCCCGCCGACCTGCTCCACCCACAGGCCCGGTTCGGTCAGCTGGTGCGGCTTCCCGATCCTGTCACCCATTCGACAGGCGCGCTTCGACCACCTCGCACAGATAGTGATAGAGGCACAGATGGCCCTGCTGGATGATCGGCGTCGAGGTCGAGGGGACGTTGAGCAGGATGTCGGTGAGCGGCTTGAGCTTGCCGCCGGTATCGCCGGTCAGGCTGATTACCGTCATGTCCATCATGCGCGCCTGTTCGGCAGCGGCGAGAATGCTCGGCGAATTGCCGCTGGTCGAGATCGCCAAAAGCACGCCGCCCGCGGCACCATGCGCTTCGACCTGGCGCGAAAACACCGTGTCGAAGCCGTAATCATTGCCCCAGGCGGTCAGCATCCCGGCGTTGGCCGGCAGCGCAATCACATTGTAGGCCTTGCGCTCCTTCAGGAAGCGGCCGACCAGTTCGGTGGCGATATGTATGGCGTCGCTGGCCGAGCCGCCATTGCCGCAGACCAGCAAGGCCTTTCCCTGGGAAAGCGCCGCCACGACAGCACTCACCGCACGATCCATTTCGCCGGTCAGATCTCGCTCGACCGTGGCAGTGATGGCCGCCGCCGAGCGGACCAGATAGTCGTTCAATTCGGACATGAATTCTCTCAGTTGGTGGCGCCGCCGGCGCGCAGTTTGCCGATGGTGCCAGTGGTGCTCTTGCCGGCGACGAGATCGACCAGAACGACACGCCCGCCCGCCTTCCGCACCACATCGGCGCCGACCACGGTGTCGATCGTGTAGTCGGCGCCCTTCACCAGAATGTCGGGAAGCAGCGCCTCGATCAGAGCCAGCGGCGTATCCTCATCGAAGACAATGACGGCATCGACCGAAGCGAGGGCCGCGAGCACGCAGGCGCGATCGTGCTGGTCGTTGACCGGGCGGCCCGGTCCCTTCAGCCGTCGCACCGAGGCATCGCTGTTGAGGCCGAGCACCAGCCGGTCGCACTGGCTGCGCGCCGCGTGCAGCAGGCTGACATGGCCGGCATGCAGGATGTCGAAACAGCCATTGGTGAAGCCGACGCTCAGGCCCTCCGCCTTCCATCCCGCCACCATGCGCGCGGCCGAAGTGGCGTCCAGGATGGCGTCCTTGTGCGCGGTGGGTCCGTGCGAGCGGAACAGTGCGCCGGTGAGTTCCTCGACGCTCAGCCGCGCGGTGCCGCGTTTTCCAACCACGACGCCGCCGGCGGCATTGGCGATGGAGGCAGCGGCGACGGGATCGGCACCGGCGGCAAGCGCAAGCGCGAAGGTCGCGATCACCGTATCGCCGGCGCCCGAGACGTCGAACACCTCGCGCGCCTGGGTGGCGATGTGGCTCGCCTCTTCGGGACCGACCACGCTCATGCCTTTCTCGCTGCGCGTGGCGAGGACGAAATCGAAGCCGTGCGCCACAATCAGTTCCCGTGCCGCCGCAACGATCTCGTCATCGGCGTACACCGCATGGCCAACGGCCTCGCCAAGCTCCTTGCGGTTGGGGGTGACGGCGGTCGCGCCGGCGTAGCGCGCGTAGTCGCGGCCCTTCGGGTCGACCAGCACCGGCTTGCCCGCCTCGCGGCAGATGGCAATCAGCTCGGCGGCGACGCCGTCCAGCAATATGCCCTTGCCGTAATCGGACAGGATGACGATGTCGACATGTTGCAATGCATCCCGGAAACGGCGGATCAGCTCCGCCCGTTCCGCCTCGCCGAGCGGCTTGATCTCTTCCTCGTCGAAACGCAGCACCTGTTGGTTGAGCGCGCTGAAGCGGCTCTTCGACGAGGTCATCCGGCCGCGCTGCTGTGAAAGGCCCACTGTCTCGGCGCCAAGCTCGCCCAGCATCCGTACCAGACTGTCGCCGGCGGGATCAGTGCCGATCACCGAGACCGGAATGGCGCGCGCGCCAAGCGAGACGATGTTGGCCACGACGTTGCCGGCGCCGCCCATCGCCGCGCTTTCGCCACGCCCATGCAGCACCGGGATCGGCGCTTCCGGCGAGATCCGCTCGATGACGCCATTGACGAAGCGGTCGAGGATGATGTCGCCGACCACCAGCACGGCGACGTCGCCGAAGCGCGCAATGGCGCGGTGCAGGGGCTCGGGTGAAGGCGGATTGTGCTTGATCATGTCATCTGCCACGCGCGGGAAACGCCGATCTCAGATAGGTCGAAACACCAGATTTGCGAGGCCGGCCGGTCATGCCTGCCGATATACCGCAATTGGGCACAGCGCAACGCCGGGCGGAGGCAAACCGGACAGGTCAGGCCTTCTGCAAGGCGACGTGGACGCCCAGCCCGACCAGCACCGCGCCGCCTGCCCTCTGCATCAGCCGCTGCGCACGGCTCGAACGCCGCAGCCGGCCGATCACCAGGCCGGCCAGGAACACGCACACCACATCGGCCGATGAGAACATCAGGTTGACGACGGTGCCCAGCACCACGAATTGCACCCAGACCGGGAACCCCGCCGAGGCATCGATGAACTGCGGCAGGAAGGCCATGAAGAAGATCGCGGTCTTGGGATTGAGCACCTCGACGGTGATGCTCTCGAAGAACGCGCGCCGCGCCGACTTCCGCTCGATCGCGGGCAGCGCCACGTCGCCCTCCACGCGCTTGCGAAACAGCGAGATACCCAACCAGATCAGGTACAGCGCGCCCACCAGCTTGACGGCCATGTAGAGCGGCGGCACGGCGTGGAACAGCACCGACAGGCCAGCGGCGGCGGCAAAGACATGGACATAGCCGCCCAGATGAATACCGAGTGCCGCCGTCAGCCCCGACCAGCGCCCCCGCGCCATGGTCTGCGCGGCGGCATAAAGCATGGCGGGGCCCGGAATGTAGGCGAAGATCGCCGTGGTGGCGAAAAACGCGATCAGCAGTTCGGTCGGCGGCATTTCTTGTCCCTCATGATCCTGCCCTGCCCGATTGCAGGGCTTTCAGTCAGCCCGTGGGATGGCTTTGGGTTGGCCCGCGCGAACAGTTGCCATGGAAGCCGACATGACTTTTTGTGGAATGACGGACTGAATGCGCCGATACGTGCACCCGGTTCGAATAAGCCGACCATTCCAGAATATCCTGGTTGTACTCGTCGACTATGACCCAAAGCGGGGTAGGGTCAAGGCCGGCGCGGCGGCGTTCAATTTCCGGAACGCCAACTGCGACGCGATCACGGCCCGGCTGGGTGGAGGTGATTGCAAGGATGAAACGGTTCGTGCCTCCGGCTTTTCCGGGAAGAACGGCAACGAAGGCGCCAGGCCTAGCCTTGCGGCCTTCGGTCTCGCCGTCTCCATGTCGGCGATGCCACAGATATGGATATCGCCAGACGTCCGCGGCCACGGGTTTAATCACCGTGCAATTCCGCGGCGTACTGCTCCAGCATCTCGACATGTTGCAGCGGTGCGTCCTCGGCCGCGTAGACGCGACAGCTATCGTTGCCGAAGCGCGCTTCGTAGGCCTCGATGCTCATCAGGACGTATCTCGGCCTGTTGTGGCGAGTGATGGAGACCGGCTGCTGGCTGGCAGCCGCGAGCACATGGATAGTGTTTCATTGGAAACTTGTTTGCCCCATAATAGACAAAATGGACAAAACAGAAAGCCTGAGCAGGCGAGCCCCGAGCGGCCACCTGCTTTGTCGACAGCCCGGCCAGCCTCCCTTATAAGGACCGGAATCGCACGCAACCAGAGGCCTTCATGATCATCGTCACGGGCGGCGCCGGCATGATCGGCTCCAACATCGTCGCCGCGCTCAATGCGGAAGGCCATGACGACATACTGGTCGTCGATGACCTCACCGACGGCCACAAGATCGCCAACCTGGCCGATTTGACGATAGCCGACTATCTCGACAAGGATGATTTCCTGTCGCCCATGGAGGCCGGCACTCTTGGCCGTGTCGAGGCCGTTTTCCATCAGGGGGCCTGCTCGACCACCACTGAGTGGAACGGCAAGTTCATGATGGAGGTGAATTACGCCTATTCGAAACGGCTGCTGCATGCCTGCCAAGCACTGCGCGTGCCCTTCCTCTACGCCTCCTCCGCTTCGGTCTATGGCGGCGGATCCGAGTTTCGCGAGGAGCCGGCGCTGGAGCGGCCGCTCAACGTCTACGCCTATTCCAAGAAGCTCTTCGACGACTATGTCAGGCGCACGGTCTTCGACAGTGATCATTCGCAGGTCGCCGGCTTGCGCTACTTCAATGTCTATGGCCCGCGCGAGGCGCATAAGGGCTCCATGGCCTCGGTCGCCTTCCATCTGTTCAACCAGGTCCAGCGCGGTGAAAACCCGAAGCTATTCGGCGCCTATGACGGCTTTGGTCCCGGCGAACAGAGCCGCGACTTCATCCATGTCGGCGATGTCGCCGACGTCAATCTGTGGCTGTGGAAGCGCGGCGCCAGCGGCATCTTCAACTGTGGCACCGGTCGCGCCCAGCCGTTCCGCGCGATCGCCGAAACGGTCATCGACACGCTGGGCAAGGGCGAGATCGAGTTCATCCCCTTCCCCGACCACCTCAAGGGCAGCTACCAGAGTTTTACCCAGGCTGATATGTCCCGCTTGCGCGCGGCCGGCTATAACGGGCAATTCCGCACTGTAGAAACCGGCGTCAGAGACTATGTCGAATGGCTGAAAGCCCAACGATCCTCGTGATCGGCCCACGCTGGGTGGGCGATATGGTGATGGCGCAGTGCCTGTTCTCGGCGCTGAAGGAACTCCATCCCGATGCCGCGATCGATGTGCTGGCGCCCGCCTGGGCGGCACCTCTGGTCAAGCGCATGCCCGAAATCCGACAGCAGATCGATTTTCCGCTGAAGCCTGGCGCACTCGAATTCAGCCATCGCCGCCGTTTCGGCCGTCTGCTGCGCGGCCGCTACGACATGGCCTATGTCCTGCCGGGCAGCTGGAAGTCGGCGCTGATCCCGTTCTTTGCCCGCATTCCGCGCCGTATCGGCCATCTGCGCGAAATGCGCTACGGGCTCCTGACCGACATCGTGCCGCTGCCCGACACCATGAAACGACGCACCGCGCAGGCCTATTTCGGCCTCGCCCAGGGTGGCGGTTTCCGCGCACCCCGGCTCACCGTCGACGCGAAAAACCAGGCCGCCCTGCTCGATCGTTTCGGCTTGGCGCCGCGGAAATTCGTAGCCCTGATGCCCGGGGCCGAGTTCGGCCCGGCCAAGCGCTGGCCAAGCGAAAGCTATGCCGGCCTTGCCCGCGAATTCATGGCCAAGGGCCTCGAGGTCGCTCTGTTTGGCTCGAAGAACGACCGCGACGTGACGGCGGAGATCGCAGCCCTTGCACCCGGCGTCGTCGACCTTGCCGGCCAGACGCGGCTGGAGGACGCCATCGACCTGATCGCGGCGGCCAGGCTCGCGGTCTCCAACGATAGCGGGCTGATGCATGTCGCGGCCGCCGTCGGTACACCCATCGTTGCCGTCTATGGCTCGACCTCCCCTGAAAACACGCCGCCGCTGGCGGAGCGTCGCGAACTGGTCTGGCTCGGCCTGTCCTGCTCGCCCTGCCACCGGAAAATCTGTCCGCTCGGTCATCTCAACTGCCTGAAGACATTGGAAGTCGGGCAGGTCGCCGCGGCAGCGGACCGCCTGCTGAAAGTGTCGGCCGCGGCATGAAGGTGCTGATCGTCAAGACTTCGTCGATGGGCGATGTCATCCACACTTTTCCGGCACTTCAAGATGCCTGCCGCGCACGGCCCGATATCGCTTTCGACTGGTGCGTGGAGGAGGCGTTTGCCGGCATCCTGACGCTGCATCCGGCGATCCGCACCATCCACACTGTGGCGATAAGGCGCTGGCGAAAGAACCTCTTCGACACGAACACCTGGCGCGAGGCGGCGGCCTTGCGCCGAACCTTGCGCGAATGCCGCTACGACCTCGTCATCGATGCGCAAGGCCTGCTGAAGTCGGCCCTGGTGGCACGCCAGACGCGCGCGCCGATCGCCGGCTTCGACCGGTCGAGCGTTCGCGAGCCCTCGGCGACGCTGTTCTATGATATCACCTTTGCGGTGCCGCGCGACCTGCACGCCATCGAGCGGACACGGCGGCTGTTCGGGCTGGCGCTCGGCTATCGGCCGGACCTTTTGACGCTCGACTCCGGCATCGTGGCGCCGATCAGCATGGTCGACGGCATCGACGGCAGGACCGCGTTCCTGCTGCACGGCACTAGCCGCGAGGACAAGAAATGGCCGCTCGAGGACTGGATCGGAACCGCCCGCTTGCTGGTCGAGCGTGGCATGACGCCGCTCACAACCTGGTCGAACGAACGGGAGAAGGCGGTGGCCGAAGCGATCGCCAAGGCCGTGCCATCCACGGTCGTGGTGCCGAAGTCACCGCTGGCCGACATTGCCGCCATCCTCGGCGGCTCGACCCTGGTCATCGGCGCCGACACCGGGCTGACCCATCTCGCCAGCGCCTTCGACCTGCCGACGGTCGCCGTGTTCCTGGCGACGGAGCCGGGTCTGACCGGACCGCGCGGGCCGTATGCGTCGACGTTGCTGGCCGTGCCCGGGACGCATGTGACGCCGGCTGAGGTGGTTGCGGAAGTGGAGAGGTTGTTGATGCTTCGCCAGACCGGTCCCGGCGGAAATTGATTTATTCAATCAATTCGATCCGAAGGGCGCCGCCGCCCCTCATTGCCCTGCCGGGCATTTCTCCCCTTAAACGGGGAGAAAGAAGCTGGCCCGCAACGCCGGCGATTGGCGAAACCCTAAATGACAGCGTCCTTCTCCCCGTTTACGGGGAGAAGATGGCGGCAGCCAGATGAGGGGCCGGCGCGCCATTTGGCAATCGAGCAGAGGCAGAAAAGGCGGCGTGCCCTCGTCTTCGGTTTTTTAAATGAACTGCACCTGGACGATCTCATACCCCCTGGCGCCGCCCGGCGCATTCACCTCGATGGCGTCGCCGACTTCCTTGCCGATGAGCGCGCGAGCGATGGGCGAGGNGAGATACGGCCGGATTTCACGTCGGCTTCCTGGTCGCCGACGATCTGGTAGGTCTTCTTCTCCTCGGTGTCCTCGTCGACCAGCACCACGGTGGCACCGAACTTGACCTTTTCGCCGCTAAGCTTGGTCACGTCGATCACCTCGGCGCGCGCGATATAATCCTCGAGCTCGTTGACGCGGCCTTCATTGAGGCTCTGCGCCTCTTTGGCGGCATGGTATTCGGCATTTTCGGACAGGTCGCCATGCGAGCGCGCCTCGGAGATCGCCTCGATGATGCGCGGCCGCTCTTCCTGCTGGCGCCAACGCAGTTCTTCCTTCAATGACGCGAACCCCTCGCCTGTCATCGGGACCTTGTTCATAGTGCCTGACCTTTCCTGCCGCCGCCCCCGCATTCGGGGGAAGCCTTGTCGTTGGGGTACAAAAAGAAAACGGTCCGGCAGCCTCGGGCTAACGGAACCGTTTCACCGCAATTTCCCTGAATATAGCAATCTTTGCGGGCTTTTCACGCCCAAAAATCGGTTTTGTAAAAATCATCCCTTCTTTTGTAGCGAGGGCGGCCGTGGGACGGAGCCGAACAAAAACGGCCGCGATCGCTCGCGGCCGCTTTGAGAAATCATGAGGGCCCGATCAGCTCCTCATGAAATGCTCGATCTGCTCGGACAGCATGCCGTATTCGCGCGAACCCTTGCCGGTGCGCTTTTCGATTTCCATCAGCTGCTGCTGGGCGCCGGCCAGGTCGCCGATCTGCAGATGCGCCTCGCCGAGATATTCGCGCACCAGCGTGTAATCGGGATCGATGCGCAGCGCTTCCTCGTAATAGCCGAGGCCGACGGTGACGCGGCCGGAATGGCGGTGCGAGTAGCCGAGATAGTTGAGGATGCGCGGATCCTGCTTGTTGGCGGCGAGGCTGAGCACGGCGATCGCCTCGTCATAGCGGCCGGCCATCGCCAGGTCATGCCCGGCATAGTAAATGCTGTCGTCGTCCAGCATGCCTTCCTGGGGTGCGACGCACTTGTTCTTCTTCTTGTCCCAGACCATGCCTTTCTTGCATTGGGTGGTCGTATTGGTGTCGCCGCCACTGCCCGCCGCAAAAACGGGAACGGCAAGGAACTGCAGAGCGATAAGCGCGCTCGCCGCGTGGATCAGCACTCTTTTATGCATGGAAACCTCCTGAGGGTGTGACAATGCAACACTAACGCCGAGCGGTCCGCGTTTCATCCCCGAAAAGATAACCTGTAGAACATGAGGTGACGGATGCCGCAAATCCGGTATCATCCGGCAAAAGACTGACGGAGAGGGCCCGTGCAGCGACGGCTCGAAAAGGACTGGGATCTCACGATCGGCCCCGATACCGTGCGGCTGTTCATTCTCAAGGCCAAGGCGCTGAGCGCGGCCGTCAACGAGGACTATGCCGACGGCGCCGAACACGAGGTCGAGTTCGACGGCGACACGCATGACAACCACCACCACGACGGCCTCGCCGAGGAAAGCTCGGAAAACCTTACCGAGGAAGAGCTGCGCGAGCTGATCAACGACCTCAATATCGACGAGGCCGCCGAGCTGATCGCGCTGGCCTGGGTGGGCCGCGGCGACTACGACGCCTCGGAATGGGCCGACGCCGTAACCGCGGCACGCGAGCGCGCCAACAAGCGCACCGCAAAATACCTGCTCGGCATGCCGCTGCTCGCCGACTGGCTGGAAGAGGGGCTGGAAGCGATCGGCGCGTAACGCGGAGGTAACCGATTGTGATCGGGTCTAAGCGCCTGTCCAGGCAACTTCAGCCGGCCGGCGCCGTTTTGTGGAGAATGGCAAAGCTGAGCTTTTCTCGAAGGTACAGGATTGCATTGGCCTTAGCCGTCACGGCTCTGCTGGTCATGCCGGCCGACGCCAAACATCGTCACAAACACCATGGGCCGCTGAGCCCGCGCGTGGGGCAACCGCTGACACAGCGGGCCGATCAGCCGCTGAAGCCGCGAGGCAAGCGGCAGTCGAGAGCGCGAGCCAGGCAGCATCTTGCGCCCAATCCGGCACCGCTGGCAACGCAGGATGCTCGGCCGTCCGCCGATGTTCCGGTGCCCGAGCCACGTCCGGTGGACACTCCGAAGGCGGACACCCCAAAGTCGCAAGACCAAAACGCTGAAAATCCAAAGAGCGGCGCGGCGCCCAATCTGCCGAAGGACGAAGAGTCACGTCAGAAAAGCCCGAAACCACCGGAACCACCAGCCGAAACGGAAAGCGAGCCGGAGCCGCCTGCCGTGGCGCCGACGCCGACGCCGAAGCCCGCCACCACGACGCCCGAACCTCAACCGCCGGCCGTCGCCCCGCAGCCAACGCCAAAGCCGGCGGAAGCAGGTGGCGAGGAGAAGATGCTGCCCGATCCACGCTCGGCCGATTTTCCCGCCGACAAGATGCCGGCTGAGGAAGTCGCCTGCCGCGAGCGCCTGAACACGCTCGGCGTCGAATTCGAGGAGCGCAAGGCCGAAAGCAACCCCGAAATCGGCTGCTCGATCCCCTACCCCATCGTGCTGAAGTCGCTTGGCAAATCGATCGCGATTGGTCCGGGCACCGAGCTCAACTGCCCTATGGCCGAGGCGGCGGCGCGTTTTGCCGCCGACGTCATCCAGCCGGCGGCTAAAGCCGAATTCGGCGCCGACCTGAAATCGATCGGCCAGGCGTCGGCCTTCGTCTGCCGGCCGCGCAATGGCACGCGCAAACTGTCGGAACATGCTTTCGGCAACGCGCTCGACATTGCCAGCTTTACGCTATCCGACGGCAAGACGATCGAGGTCGGGCCGGCGCCTCCGGAAAAAGACGGCAAATTCCTCGACGCCGTACGCAAGGCCGCCTGCGGCCCGTTCAAGACCGTGCTCGGCCCGGGCGCCGACGCCGACCACGCGCTGCACTTCCATCTCGACCTTGAGCCCCGGCGGCATGGCGGCACGTTCTGCCAATAAACGCGGTCGACGCAGGATCACCGCCGCAATTCCGCCCCAGGCATGAACGCGGACGCTGAGTTTTCCTTTACCCTTGATCGTTAAAATGCCGGATATGCAGAAGTAGGATTCCGCCAATGGCCGGCAAATTTCGCGCCGTTTTCCTCGCCGCCGCGCACCAACTGAAACCTGCGGCGCTTATGGCCGCCGGTCTTGCATTGGCCGCGGTTTCCGCCTGCAACACCGGCAGCGTGCTGTCGCTGCAGCCTGCCGTCGATGTCGGCTCGCAGACCGCGGCCGTGCCGCAATATCAGGGCATGCAGAAGCTTGTTCCGTCCAATCCCTACATGACGCAGGCCGCCTATCCGCGCATGGACGAGCCGATGTCGCCGGTCGAGCAGATTCCAGCCAGCGAAACCGATTGCCGCCAGCAGCTGAGGCGCCTCGATGTCGCCTACACCGACCTGGCACCGATCCATGAAGGCCAGTGCGGCATCGACTATCCGGTCAAGGTCACGGCTATCGGCAGCATCCAGATGAAACCCGCGGCGACCCTGACCTGCGACATGGCCGCCACCTTCGCCGCCTGGACCAAGAACGAACTCGTTCCCTCCGCTCGCTGGCGCTATTTCTCCGGCGTCAGGACCATCCACCAGGGCTCAAGCTATTCCTGCCGCAACATTGCAGGCGAAGGCGTGCTGTCGGAGCACGGCAAGGGCAACGCGCTCGACGTCATGAGCATCGAACTCAACAATGGCGACGACATCGACGTGCGCAAACCAGGCCTGTTCGCCTTCCGCACCCGCGGCTTCCTCAACAATGTGCGCGCCGACGGCTGCCAGTATTTCACCACCGTGCTCGGCCCCGGCTACAATTACGACCACCGCAACCATTTCCATTTCGACATCAAGAACCGCAGGAACGGTTATCGCGCCTGCCGGTAGGAACAGATCATGCGTCACCGGTGGACGCGATAATTTGCCGAGCCACGAGATCCTGGATGCGCCAGAGATTCTTATCGCGAATACCGCTTTCTTCCAGCTTGCTGACGGTCCGGAACAGATACTGCGCCGACGACCCCCAGTGTCCGGCGGCTCGCGCCAGCGTGTCCGCAACCTGCTCCAACGGCAACCGTCCGGCATAGGCCTTGCCATCCGGCGCGGCGACGAAAGCCAGAGCGCGTAGCGGACCCTCCGTGGTCTTGACCTTGATCCAGCAGGGCACGTTGGTTGGCGGGTTGGCATCGATTTCCCGGCGCATAAGCTGGCCGAGCTGCCCGAAATGATCTTCATCGGGCAGCCGGTAGACGATCCCGTTGCAGCTGCCACCCCGGTCCAGCGCCAGCATCAGGGCAGGCAATTCGCGCGTCCCCCGCCAACGCGTCAGCTTCAGGCAGAACGAGCGGTGCCATCCAGGCGCCGTCGCCGGGCGCTGCTCGACAGGAACGAATTCGGGATTCCAGATCAACGAACCATAGGCGAAGACCCACAGCATTTCGGGCCGATATTCGGCAAGCAGTCGAGCGACCAACTCATCGAACTCCGCGTTGGTGTGCTCGGCCGTTGCAGGCTCGGGCCCGGGATCCGGTTCGACGCGCTCGACCCGGGCGACAAGATCCGCGGTCAACGCCATCGTTCTCAGGCCCGTCGGCTTCCGCTTCATTCCCGCCCCCACGAAAAAATGATGGCTGACGATAAACCGTCTGCTCATCTCTGGCCATTGATTTCCAGGAACCGTCAGGCAACAGATACCGCTCGGATCGAGCCGCCTTTATGAGCCAACGAAGCCTCCAGCGACGCATTGCAATCTGGGCAGCGGCCGTGCTGGGTGCCTGGCTGGCGCTCGCCTATGTCGCGGCGCCGGAATTCTGGACGTTCCGTGATCGCGGCTTTGGCGATCGGCATTTCGAGATGGTCACCCACACGCCGCAAGGCATTCCCGGTGACCCCATCAATGTCGGCCTGATCGGCACGGAGAAGGAGTTGGTCCACGCTTTCGCCGTTGCCGGCTGGGACACCGCCGACGCCGTCACCTTGAGAACCGCCATCGACATCGGTGAAAGTGTCCTGTTTTCCCGCCCCTATCCCGACGCACCGATAAGCCGTCTGCTGTTCGAAGGCCGCGCCCAGCAACTCGCTTTCGAAAAGCCGGTCGGCGACAGTGCCGACCGGCGCCATCACGTCCGTTTTTGGCGGACGGATACGGTCGGCGATGATGGCAGGCCGCTCTGGCTGGGTGCCGCCAGCTTCGATCGCGGCGTCGGTCTGAGCCATGACACGGGCGCCATCACCCATCACATCGGTCCCGACCTCGATGCCGAGCGCGACTTTATGATCGGCGATCTCAACGCCGCCGGCTTGTTGGCTTCGACCAGCGGCCTGGCAGGCATCGGCCCCACCCGGAGCGGCCGCAATGGCGGCGGCGACCCTTATTTCACCGACGGCAAGGCGATTGTCGGCGTGCTGAAGCAGTTGCCGTAACGGCAGGTCAGGTCGTGGCCCGCATCCGCTGTCATCTTTCTAAAATGGCTTCCGACTATTTTCGAAAGCCGTGCGGCAATGCTATTGAGCCCTCATGCTATACGTTGAAATCGCCACCGTGGTCGTCCTCATCTGCGTGAACGGCCTTCTGTCGATGTCCGAACTCGCCATCGTCTCATCGCGGCCGGCTCGCCTGAAGGCGATGATCGACCGCAACGTCAAGGGTGCCGGACGCGCTTTGGCGCTTGGCTCCAATCCCGGCAAATTCCTGTCCTCCGTGCAGATCGGCATCACGCTGGTCGGCGTGCTCTCGGGCGCCTTTTCCGGCGCCACGCTAGGCCAGAGACTGGCGCAATATCTGGCTACGGCAGGCATCCGCGAGAACATAGCCGACCCGCTCGGCGTCGGCATCGTCGTGGCCATCATCACCTATGCCTCGCTGATTGTCGGCGAACTCGTGCCCAAGCAGATCGCGTTGCGCGATCCCGAGCGGGTCGCGGCACGGGCGGCGCCGGCAATGACCATCCTGGCCACCATCTCGGCCCCCCTGGTCTTTCTGCTCGATATTTCGGGCCGTGCCGTGCTCTGGCTGCTCGGCCAGCGCGGCGAAAGCGAGGAAAAGGTCACCGACGAGGAGATCAAGATGCTGGTCGCCGAGGCCGAGCATCACGGCACCATCGAATCCGACGAGCGGCGCATGATCGCCGGCGTCATGCGGCTTGGCGACCGCGCGGTGCGTGCCGTCATGTCACCGCGCACCGATGTCGACTGGATCAACCTGCAGTCCGATGATGCCACGATCCGCAAGCTTCTGATGGACACCCAGCATTCGCGCCTGCCCGCCGGCGACGGCGGGGTGGACGCCATGATCGGCGTCATCCAGACCCGCGACGTGCTGGCCGCACTGCTCGGCGGCCGCGCGCTCGACCCGCGCAAATATGTGCGCACGGCACCGATCGTGCACGACCAGGCCGATGCGCTTGATGTGTTGCAGAAGCTGAAGGAGAGCGACGTGCCGATGGCGCTGGTGCATGACGAATACGGCCACTTCGAAGGCATCGTCACCCCCGCCGACATCCTCGAAGCCATCACCGGCGTCTTCCGCTCGGACCTCGAGGCCGGCGAGGAAGAAAACGCAGTCCAGCGCGACGACGGCTCATGGCTTCTCGCCGGCTACATGCAGGCCGACGAGATGGCCGAGGTGCTCGGCATCGACCTGCCGGAGAACCGCGACTACGAGACCGTTGCCGGCTATGTGCTGTCGCACATGCACCATCTGCCGGCGACCGGCGAATGTGTCGACGCGCAGGGCTGGCGCTTCGAGGTCGTCGACCTCGACGGCCGCCGCATCGACAAGCTGATCGCCACCCGCCTGCCCAGCGGCCACCGCGAGATGGTGCGCTGACGGCATATGCCTGGTTTTCGGCCCGGCGGTTCTCGACCAATATATTGCGCGGAGGGCGAGCTCTACCGCTCGGTGAAGGCGCGGGCGAAGGAATCGAGCATCGGCCGTGCCAGATACTCCAGGAAAGTCCGGTCGCCGGTGTTGATGAACGCCTCGACCGGCGTCCCGGGATAAAGCTGCTCGGGCTTCACGCCGGACGGCAGGTCGGCCGCGATCCTCAGCTTGGCGCGGAAATAGGGCTCATGCGTTGCCTCGTCGATGAGCCGGTCCGCGGAAATTTGCGCCACCGTGGCTGAAACCTCGGGAGTGAGCCGCGCGTTCAAGGCCGACAGCCGCAGTTTCGCCGGCTGGCCGACACGGACCTGATCGAGGTCTTTCGGCCGCAGCCTTGCATCGACGACGAGGCCCGATGCCGTGGGCAGGATCTCCATGATCTTTTCACCGGGGGCAATCACGCTTCCCTTGGAATTATATGCCGACGACACCACGATGCCTGCCGCCGGCGCCTTGATCGTCGTACGCCGCAGCACCGCCTCCGCCGCCCTGGTCTGCTCCTCGACGTCGGCCAGATTGGCGCGAACGTCGTCCAGCTTCGTCAGCGCCTCCTCGACGCGTTGCGTGGTCTGGCGCTCGATCTGCTCCTGGGCTTCGACGATCTGGGTGTTGGCCGTCGCCAGATTGGCCTCCAGCGCCCCGGCCTGCCCGACGAGATCGGCCTCGCTGCGCAATAGCTGGGAGTACTCGGTGCGGTTGGTGAGGCCCTTGTCCAGCAGGCCGGTCTTGATGCCGAGTTCGTTCTTCACCACGTCGGCTTGCTGCTGAATGGCCTGCTGCTGGGCCTGCAACCCCACCACCGATTGTCGATGCATGGCGACGCGTTGTGCCAGGATCGATTTTTCCGACCGGAACCGCGCGAGCCTGGCGTCGAATTCCTTTTGCTGTTCGCGAACCAGGATCTCGAAATCGTGCTGGAAAGGTGCCGGCGCCGCTTCGGTGATGGGCGCCATCCTGTCCAATCCGTCGCGTTCCGCCTCCAGCCGCGCCGCACTTGCCCTGAGCGCGATCGACTGCCTCACCAGCCGGTTGAGCTCGGCCTGCGCGGCCGTTGGGTCCAGCACGACCAGGTCCTGACCCTGTTGCACGCGATCGCCCTCATGGACCGGTAATTCCCTGATGATACCGCCCTCGCGATGCTGGATGCGGATGTTTCCGCCGGTCGCCGAGATCGTGCCTTGCGTGATCACCGCTCCCGACAAGGGAGCGCTGACGGCCCAATAGCCGAAGCCGCCCGCCAGCACAGCTATGGCGACGTAGCCGGTGAGGGCCACGCGTCTTATGTCGGTGCGCGGCTGGCTGTCCCAGGCGAGGCTCTGTGTCGTCATCTCACGATCCGAAACCGCCACCCGCGCGGATTGTCGGGACGAATGACCCGGTCACCACCGTGCTCTGCTGGGGGGCCTTGCCGATTACCGAGCGCCGCAGCACCTCGTCGCCAGGGCCGAAGGCTTCGACCATGCCGCCGCGCAAAAGCATCACGCGGTCGCAAGCGGCGGCGATCGCAGGGCGATGGGTGATCACGACGACCGTGACGCCCGCCGCGCGCGCGGCCGAAAGCACCGCCTCGAGCGCGGCCTCGCCGCTGCCGTCGAGATGGGAGCTGGGCTCATCGAGCACCAGGAGCCGCGGATTGCCGTAGAAGGCGCGCGCCAGGCCGATCCGTTGGCGCTCGCCCCCCGAAAGGGCCCTGTCCGACGGGCCAATCATGGTCTGGTAGCCGTCGCGCTGCGCCAGGATAAGCTCGTGCACCTGGGCGCGCCTTGCCGCCTCGACGATCGCGGCGTCGTCCGCTTGCGGGTCGAAGCGGGCGACGTTTTGCGCGATCGATCCAGGAAAGAGCTCAACCTCCTGCGCGAGGTAGCCGACATGCTTTCCGAGCTGGCCTTCGTCCCAGGTCCTGAGGTCGGCGCCGTCGATCCTGATTGAGCCGCCGGTCGGTTGGGCGGCACCCACGAGCAACCGCGCCAGTGTCGATTTGCCGGCCCCACTCGGGCCGACGATGGCCAACGCTTGGCCCGCGCCGATCGCAAAGTTGAGCCGCTTGAGGATGGGTTCCGTGCCGGGTTTGGCGTTCGGCGCCATGAAGAAGACGTCCTGCACGGAAATCGCGCCAGCCGGATCGGGGAGGATCAGTTTTCGCGGCTCGGCCGGACGCATTGCGAGCGCTTTTTCCAGCCGCGTCCACGCCCGCCGCGCGTCGGCGATCTGCCGCCAGGCGCCGATCAGCTGGTCGAGCGGCTGCAGCGCGCGCGACGACACCAGCGAGGAGGCGAAGATCATGCCGGCCGTCATCTGCCCCTGCAGCACCAGCCATGCGCCGGCGCCGAGGATCGCCAGCTGCAGCACCATGCGCAACGCCCGCGAGGCGCCGCTGAAGATCGCATTGGCGCTCGAGGAACGGTCATGGAAGGTAAGCGCCGCCGCCACGTGCCGTCCCCAGACCAGGGAGGCATTCTGCACCATGCCCATGGCGCGCAGCGTCTCGGCATTGCGGGCAAAGGCCTGTTCCGCCTGGCTGGCCAACGCCGAACGCTCCGCGGACAAGGCATCGTTCCTGCCGATCGCAAGCTGGTTGGCAACGACCAGGAAGAGCAAAAGCACCGCGCCGGCGACCGTCACCCAGAACAGCACCGGATGGATGAGATAGAGCAAGGCGAGGAAGACAGGGGCGAAAGGCAGGTCGAACAGCACCGCCACGCCGCGTGACCTGATGAAGGCGCAGACCGAAGCGAGATCGCGCAGCGGCGACAGGCCGCCGGCATATCTCGCGCCGAGCGAAATGGCGAAGGTGCTGGCACCCAGCTTGCGGTCGACTGTCGCCGCGACGCGGTGCGTGTAAACGGCGCGGATCGCGTCAAGCAGCCCGAGAAAGGCGAGCGCGAGCACCGCGATAGCTGAAAGATAGACAAGCGTCTCGACGCTGGAGGACGGCAGCACGCGGTCATAGACCTGCAGCAGGTAGAGCGGAATCACCAATAGGAGAATGTTGATCAGCAGCGAGAAGACGCCGACATCGGCGATGGCGCGCAGGAAGACCGGACGCAGGCCGGACGGTCCAGTCATTTCCGCATTTCCCGCCGCTGCATGATCCCGGGACCTTACGCGTGGCCCCCGAATTCGGAACCGCCGTGCAGCGTGCTGCTGGCGATGCTATGCGTGGCGGTGCTGGTGGCGGTGTGCAAGGCGATCGCCGGCGCGTTGTCCAGCGTATAGGCGCGGATATAGTCGATCTTCATCTCGGCAGGCGTCGCCAGATGATCGGGAGGCGCGCCGGCAAGGCCGCCGACCGCGAGATCGGCCAGCATGTACATGGGCTTGTGCATATCGGATGGCGTCGCCGCTTCCGCGACCTGGACACCGTCATAGGTCCAGACGAGCTTGTCCGGGGTCCACAGCAGCCCATAGGTGTGGAAGCCGGCGGTATCCATGGTGTTCACCATCGACGTCACCTTGGTGTGGGTTCCCGTTTCATTCGAATGCGCCGTCATGATCAACGAGTTCGGGTCCTGCCCGCGCGTTTCGATCACATCCAGTTCCGGCGGCCACGAGCCGTCTGCCGGGAGCAGCCAGAAGGCCGGCCACGCGCCGGCGTTCTCGGGCAGGTCGGCGCGCATTTCGAAATAGCCGTAGGTTTGTGAGAAGGTGCTGTGCGTGTTGAGGATACCTGACGTGTATTCGTAGTTGTTGATCAGGGGCTTGATGTCGGCTGGCGCCTGCGCGGCGGTGATGGTGAGCACGCCGTTGTTCACGCTGAACGGGTGGACGGAACTCGTCGGCCCGTAATTGGCGTCGATGTACCATTGCAGCTCGCCATTGCTGGTCAATGTGCTGCCGTTCGGCGCTCCCCATGAGAAATTGGTATCCCACGTGCCACTCTGGGCGTTGTGAAGATTGAGCGTGTTGAAATCGTCGCTGAAGGACAGCTTCATACCGGACAAGTCGATCGGCAATTCGAACTGGTTGGGCTGCAGCTTGTCGACGGTCGTGTCCTTGAACTCGAGGATCTCGCCGGATCCGAGGTTCAGCAGCACGTTCGATCCCGCCTGGATCAGGTGCGAGTGAACGGCATCGAACGACGTGAACCCATAGCCATTGAGGCGGACGGCGTCGGTGGCGGCAAAATTGGCGATCAGGTCGCTGCCGTTGCCTTTCGAGATGACGAACGTGTCGTAGCCGCCGCCGCCATCGATCAGCACGTCGTTTCCCGCGCCGCCGTCCAGCGTCTGGTGCCCGGCCTTGGCGGTGATGATGTTGTCCAAACCGTTTCCGAAAGCGTAGTTATTGGGGTTTGTGACGATGAGGTTCTCGACATTGGCGGGGAGCTTGTAGCTCATCCACGTGCTGATCGTGTCGATGCCTGCACCGGCGCCCTCGGCCACCTTGTTGCCCGCCCCATAGAGGTAATAGATGTCATCGCCCGTGCCGCCATGCATGGTGACGTTGAGATTGCCCGCTCCGTAAAACGAGTCATTTCCCGCGCTGCCGTACAAGTCGGGCCCGGCCCCAGGCGCCGAGAACCAGTGGTTGGACGTGCCGCTATAGGGAAGAGGAACACCCACGGCGTTGACGAAGAAGCTCATCGGATACATCCTCCTCGTGAGGCCTGGCCGCCTCGAACCGTCGCTTAAAATTTCCGGATGGCCACGTAGGACCAATGCTGAAAGGAACGATTTTCGTTCCAGGGAATCATTACACAATCCACCATATCATCGATCTTTCGGAAGACATATACTTATTATTCGGGGAAAGAGCGTCTCTTAAGCAAGGCTATTTAGTAAAATGGTGTATAAACCCTAAATTGCAAAGGATCTACTTAGATGAATGATCTACTTAGATGACCGCTATCCTCCTCCGGGCTCATCAGCCTTCCTCTTAGGCGCATGGCGGGCGGGAAGCTTACGCCATCAGAGAGCAGCTTCGATCGGCTCGGCAAGCCTGGGATTTGAGCGTGCCGCGATCAGGCAACTGGTGACGATGAGACCCGCTCCCGCCAGCGTGGTCCAGGTCACCGCCTCGTCGAAGAAAAGCCAGCCAAGGGCGATCGCCCAGATGAAGGCGGAGTATTCCGTCGGAATCAGATACTGCGCTTCGGCCCGCGCATAGGCCCAGCTCATCAGGAATTGGCCGGCGAGCGACAGCGCCGTCACCCCGGCGAGCGGAAGCCAGAGCTCACGCGGCAGGGCAATGGCTAGCCAGGGTGACGCGAGACCAAGGAAGACCGCCACGCAAAGGTTCTGGAACAGCATGATCTCGATCGGCTTGGCCACCAGCGCCTGCTGCCGCGCAAGGATCAGATTGTAGGCATAGAATCCCGTCGACACCAGCACCGCCGCCGTGCCGAGCAAGGCATCCCTGGCATGGCTTGTCTGCCCGAACTGTCCGCCGACGATGATTATGACGCCCGCAATGCCGGCCAGCGAGGCCCAGATCGCCTGACGCTGTATTCGTTCGCCGAGCAGCAGCGCCGCGAGCAGCAGGGCAAACAGCGGCGCCACGAAACTGAGTCCGATCGCCTCCGCCAGCGGCAGCCGGGCAAGCCCCCAGAAGAAGGACAGCAGGACAAAGCCGACGACCGCGGCACGCAGCGCATGCAGCCTGAGCACGGAAGGCGCGGGTAGCGTGCGCGGTCCCGCCGACCAGCCGGCGCCGGCAACCACGGTCGCCAGCATGCTGCGCCACAGCACCGTGTTGTAGACGCCGACGGCAAGGACCAGGAACTTCATCGCCGCGTCCATCCCTGACAGAAGGAAGATGCCTAGGGCGCAGACAAGCACCGGGATCGTGGGAGAAACGGCGCCTGCCAGGCTGGAAGACTTCACGAGGCCCCCTCATGTGGTGGATCGCAGCTGGATATATCAGGGCGGACCGGCGGGGCCAGGTGGCAGCCCCGCCGATATGGCGGTCCACGTTGCTGCCGGAGTGATCGGGGCCTGAATTTTCTTCGCGCTGTCGATTCCGCAGTTGCCCGTTCGTCATATGATCGAACCAACCCAAACAAGGAGAAAGACATGCGATTCATGATGCTGATGATCCCCGCCGGCTACGCGCAGGCGACGCCCGATGTCAGGCCCGGCGCCGAGGCCGTGGAAGGGATGATGAGATACAATCACGAGCTGAAGAAAGCCGGCGTGCTGCTGGCGCTCGACGGGCTGCATCCGCCATCCTCCGGAGCGCGGGTCAGCTACTAGGGCGGCAAGCCTGTGGTCGTCGACGGCCCCTTCGCCGAGGTCAAGGAGGTTCTTGGCGGTTATTGGGTGATCGACGTGCGCTCGCGCGACGAAGCCATCGAATGGGCGCGCCGCTGTCCCGCCGGGGAGGATGACGTGATCGAAATCCGCCAGGTTTTCGAAATGAGCGAATTTCCCGAGGACGTCCAGAAGGTGGCGGAAGGCTTTGGCGAGTTGAAGGCTTGACGGCCAGCGCAACCATCGAAGCCGTCTGGCGGATCGAGCAGCCAAAGCTCACCGCCAGACTGGCACGCACCCTCAGGGATGTCGGACTGGCCGAGGAAATCGCGCAGGACGCCTTCCTGCTGGCGTTGGAGCGCTGGCCTCGCGACGGCATTCCGCGCAATCCGGCCGCCTGGTTGACGCAGGTCGCCAGGAACCGGGCGCTCGACCGGCTGCGCCGCACCACAATGATCGACGGCAAGCATCGCCAACTCGCTGTCGACTTGACCGAGCTGGAGCGCGAGATGCCCGACATCGAGGCAGCGCTCGACGAGGATATCGACGACGACCTTTTGCGGCTGATCTTCACCGCTTGCCATCCCGTCCTGCCCGCCGAGCAGCGTGCCGCGCTTGCCTTGCGGCTCTTGGGCGGGCTGTCGACGCCGGAGATCGCCCGCGCCTTCCTGGTGTCCGAAGCCACCGCCGCCCAACGCATCGTGCGCGCCAAGCGAGGCCTTCGCGATGCCGCCGTCCCGTTCGAGACCCCGCGCGCGGAAGAGCGCCGCGAACGCCTCACGACTGTGCTGGAGGTGGTTTATCTCATCTTCAACGAGGGCTATGTGGCCACCGCGGGACCGGACTGGCTGCGTGCCGATCTATGCGGCGAGGCGCTGCGCCTCGGCCGCTCGCTGGCGGCGCTGGTACCTGATGAGCCCGAGGTGCAAGGGCTGGTGTCGCTGATGGAGTTCAATGCCTCGCGCTTCGCCGCCCGCACCGACAAGGCGGGCGACCCGATCCTGCTGCTCGACCAGGACCGCGGCCGGTGGGACTGGTCGCTCATGCGGAGCGGCCTCGACGGCCTGAACCGCGCCATGGCCCTGACATCGGCGCCCGGCCCCTATCTGCTGCAGGCGATGATCGCGGCTTGCCATGCGCGCGCGGTCACCGCCGCGGATACCGACTGGATCGCGATATCCGCCTACTATCAGGCGCTTGCGCTCTCGGCCCCCTCGCCCATCGTCGAAATCAACCGCGCCGTGGCGGTCGGCATGGCGTTCGGCCCGGCGCAAGGGCTCGCCATCGCCGAGGCGCTGAACGACGAACCGCGCCTGAAGGACTCGCATCTCTTGCCCACGGTGCGCGGCGATCTCCTCGAGAAGCTCGGCCATGGGGCGGAAGCCAGTGCCGCGTTCCGCCACGCCGCTGAATTGACCGGCAATGACAGGGAACGCGCCCTGCTGCTTGCCCGCGCCACGGCGGCCGCCGGTCGGGACCTTTAGTTGGCACTCCGCCGCCTATTTCTTTGCAAGAACGCAGCCAACGAAAAAAGGGCGACGCAAGCGCCGCCCGTATCCCTTGGGAGGATAATCCCGTCCGGCGGATCAGGCCGCCTGGGCTTCTCCGGCGATGGCGTCGGCGGCGCGGGCGGCCTTCAGCACCTTGGCCCACCACGCGACGTCGTTGACCAGCGCGGTGGCGGCCTGGTTCAGGTGCTCGAGATCTTCGAGCTTCTTCTCGCCCTGGCGCACGGCGAGGAAATCGCCCCAGGCGATATGGACTGCGGACTTGACCGGCGCCATCTGCAATTCGACGGCATGGAGACGAAGCTGTTCGACGGCGCGGGCGCCACCGACGCTGCCATAGCCGACAAATCCGGCCGGCTTCTTGTTCCACTCGTTGGCGGCGTAGTCGATGGCATTCTTCAGCACGGCCGTCGGACCGTGATTGTATTCGGCGGCGGTGAAGATGAAGCCGTCCAATCCTGCGACCTTCTTCTGCCAGCGCTGTGCGACTTCGTTCTGCGACGGCGCCCAGGCGGAGGACGCGACCTCATCGAAGAAGGGCAGCGGAAAGTCGCGCAGATCGACAATTTCGACATCGATGTCGGCATGTGCCTTGGCGATCTTGGCGATCCACTGCGTCGGCACGTCGGCGAAGCGGGCGGCGCGCGTCGAACCGACGACAATAGCAATTTTGGGCTTGGACATAAGGGGCTCTCCTTGCGGGAATTTTTGGTATCATTTGGATACCGGCGCTATATGTGATACTGATAATTTGATGCGCAAGGAGGCACGTTTTTGTTACTGAGGCACCCGCATAACACCGAGGACTGCCGCGCAGTATCGGAAATCCTGCAGCGCGTCGGCGACAAATGGACCGTGCTCGTGGTCGGCAAGCTAGGTGGCGGACCGCTGCGCTTCAACGAGTTGCGCGCCGCCGTCGGCGGCATCTCGCAGAAGATGCTGACCACCACGTTGCGCGGCCTGGAGCGCGACGGCTTCGTCACCCGCAAAGTGTTTCCGACCATTCCACCGCGCGTCGACTACGAGCTGACGGAGCTCGGTCACGAGTTGCTGGTGCCCGTCGGCGCGCTTGGCGAATGGGCACGCAAGAACACCCAGCGCGTTCAGTCGGCGCGCGCTAGGTTCGACGACATGCATGCCTGAAACCCTTGCGCGGCAAGGGGTCCAGATTCGCACCGAGCGGCACTAGCTGCCGCTGCCGGAGTAAAGGTTCCCTGAAACCGACTTGGGGATTTTGTCTATGGCGCTCGATGCCGGTCCAATGCCCCGGTACCCTCGACGGACCGCATTCCAACGGCAGCCAGTCAGGCACTTCGCTCCAACGCTCCGCAAGGCGTCTGGCTGCAGAGCGTGCACGTCGCTATCAGCTGCTTAGCATCCGTCGTGTCATGCAGGCAGGCGGTGCGCCCAAGGTCCTGTTTGACTTCGGCGTAAGCGGTTATGCCGAGCAGGCAGACCAAGGCCACGAGAGCTGCCGCAAGCCAGCCGTTCAACAGGTGTTGACGCATTGTCTTCCTCCGGTGCCCCGCAGAATTGCGCGTGAAGGGCAACGGCAGGATGTCGCTGAACGCATCGCTTCGCTCCGGCGATGTTACAAATGCCCCGGCTTGGCGGTGTGGAATCAGCTCTCGGCGGGAACCGCCTTCGGCTTGCCCTCGCCGTCGAGCGCCACCATGACGAAGTCGGCGTGCGTCACCTTTTCCATCAGGTCGGAAAGATAGCGCTGCGCCCAGGCCTCGACCTTGAGCGTCATCGAGGTGCGGCCGACGCGTTCGACATGGGTGTAGATGCACAGCGTGTCGCCGATCTTCATCGGCTTGGCGAAGGACATTTCCTTGACCGCCGCCGTCACCACGCGGCCCCTGGCGCGCTCTGCGGCGCGGATGCCGCAGGCAAGATCCATCTGCGCCATCACCCAACCGCCGAAAATGTCGCCGGCGGCATTGGCGTCCGAAGGCATGGCCAGGGTGCGCAGCGTCAGGTCTCCGATCGGCCGTCCGTCCGCGTACTGCACCATGGGAGCATCCTTAAGCAGTGATGGTCATCAATCCCGTATCGCCGCCATGGGACTAGGTCAACGCGCGGCGGCCGCTGTTTCCTCGCCCCATGGCCATAGGCTAACCTGGCATTCGCCCGGTTGTGCCTGGTTTTCAGCGGCTTCGGGTGTCAGGGAGGATTTCTCCCAATCGCCGAGGAATGCAGTTCCTGGAGATCGCACCTCTCTCAAAAATAACGTGCAAGGTTAGCGCGGATGCGGTCGAGAACGGTGTCGCCGGAAATGTCGGGAACGAATGCCTTGCCGGTGATCGCCTCGTAAGCCTGGGCATACACCTTGGAGGCCTGTTCGACGATCTCGTCCGGAATCCTCGGGATCGGGTCCTTGTAGGGATCGCAGCGCGCCGTCACCCATGAGCGGATGAAATCCTTGTCGAAGCTCTCCGGCCGCGTGCCATCAGCCAGCGCCTGTTCATAGCTGGCCGCGATCCAGTAGCGGCTGCTGTCGGGCGTGTGGATTTCGTCGGCGAGAATGACCGTCCCGTCCTTGTCTTTGCCGAATTCGTATTTCGTGTCGGCGAGAATCAGGCCGCGTTCGGCCGCGCGCGCCTGGCCACGGGCGAACAGCTTCAGGGCATAATCCGAAACCGTGTCCCACTGCTCCTGCGTGAGCAGGCCCTGCTCCAGGATCTCGTCCCTGGCCAGCGGCTCGTCATGTCCGCCGTCGGCCGCCTTGCTGGTTGGCGTGATAATGGGTTCGGCCAGCTTCTCATTGTCGCGCAGGCCGTCTGGCAGGCGCATTCCATACATGTCCCGTTCGCCGCGTCGGTAGCGGGTCAGGATCGAGGTGCTGGTGGTCCCCGCCAGATAGCCGCGCACGACGATCTCGACCGGCAGTATGTCGAGCCTTGTGCCGACGACGACGTTGGGGTCGGGGTATTCCAACACATGGTTGGGACAGATGTCGGCCGTTTCCTCGAACCAGTACCGCGCCGTCCGGGTCAGGATCTCTCCCTTGAACGGGATCGAGGTCAGGATAATGTCGAAGGCGCTGAGACGGTCGGTGGCGATGATGATACGCCTGCCGTCGGCCAGGTCGTAGTTCTCCCGGACCTTGCCTTTGTAATAGCCCGGCAGTTCGGGAATGAAAGCATCCGACAGGACACGCATGGGTTCTCCTGCCTTGCGCAGAGTGGGCAGAGCATGATTCCAAAAAGTTGCAGATTCTTCGACAAAATCATGCGCCAAGTAAGATCACCGCATAGTCCGTCGACCCCATGCATATCAAGTGCGATTGTCGGCATTCCCCGAAAGCGGCCCGGGATACCAGTCGCTTTTTTCACAACCGATGCCGGAAGGCGCGGCGACGCGGCGAACCCATGGCGTCTAGGCTGCGCCAGATTTCCGGAGCCGCCATTTTCATCATGCAGACCCATGACTTCATCATCGTCGGCTCCGGCTCGGCCGGCTCGGTTCTGGCCGACAAATTGTCGGCCTCGGGCCGCTTCTCGGTGCTGGTGCTGGAAGCCGGCGGCAGCGACCGGCGTTTCTACGTGCAGATGCCGCTCGGCTATGGCAAGACCTTCTTCGATCCCGCGGTGAACTGGAACTACAAGACCGAGCCGGATCCCGGCCTCGGCGGCAATGTCGACCACTGGCCACGCGGCAAGCTGCTTGGCGGGTCGAGCTCGATCAACGCCATGGTCTGGATCCGCGGCGCCCGCGAGGACTTCGATGACTGGCGCGCCGCCGGCAATCCCGGCTGGGGCTATGACGATCTGTTGCCGGCCTTCAAGGCGCTCGAGGACAATGAAGCCGGTGCCGACGCATGGCGCGGCAGCGGCGGTCCCCTGCATATCAGCGACACAACTGATGCCGTCCACCCGCTGACGAAGCGCTATCTCACCGCCGGCCAGCAGGCCGGCCTGCCGCTCAACCCCGATTTCAATGGTGCTGCCCAGGAAGGCGTCGGCATCTACCAGATCTCGACCAAGAACGGTCGCCGCATGTCGGCCGCCCGTGCCTTCCTGCGCCCGGCGATGAAGCGCGCCAATGTGCGTGTGGAGACCAACGCGCTGGCAAGCCGCATCCTGTTCGAAGGCAAGCGCGCCGTCGGCATCGAGTATTTGCAGAACGGCCAGACCAAGACGGCCCGCGCCGGCCGCGAAATCATCCTGTCCGCGGGCTCGATCAACTCGCCGCAGATCATGCAGCTCTCCGGGGTAGGCCCGGCGGCGCTGCTCAAAGGCTTGGGCATCCCGGTCGTGCACGGCAACGAGAATGTCGGCGCCAATCTGCAGGACCATGTCGGCATCAACTACACCTTCAAGGGCAAGCTGCCGACGCTCAACCAGATCCTGCGTCCCTGGTGGGGCAAGCTGTTGGTCGGCATGCAATATATCCTGACCCGCTCCGGCCCGCTGTCGCTGTCGATGAACCATGGCGGCGGCTTCTTCCGCACCGATCCGGCCTTCTCCCGGCCCAACATGCAGCTCTACTTCCAGGCCTTCTCGACCCTCATCCCGAAGAACGGCGAGCGTCCGATCCTGACGCCGGACCCGTGGCCGGGCTTCTCCATCGGCCTGTCCAACTGCCGGCCATCGAGCCGGGGCCAGATCATGATCCGCTCCAGCAATCCGCTCGACTATCCCAGGATCGTCGCCAACGCCTATTCCACCAATGCGGACGTGACCGAGATGCTCGACGCGGTGAAGTTCGTGCGCAAGATCGCCTCGATGCCCGCCATGGCCGAGATCATCGCCGAAGAGGTGCTGCCCGGCCCGTCGATCCGGTCCGACGCCGACCTGATCACCGATTTCAGGAAACGCTCCGGCACCGTCTATCACCCGGTTTCGACCTGCCGCATGGGACCCGACCCCTCGCGCGCCGTCGTCGATCCGCGCCTTAAGGTGCACGGGCTCGAAGGCTTGCGCATCATCGACGCCTCGATCTTTCCCGACAACATCACCGGCAACACCAACGCCGCCTCGGTTATGACCGGGTGGAAGGGCGCCGAACTGGTTCTGGAGGACCACACATGAAGATCACCGACGTCAAGACATGGGTTGTCGGCAACCCGCCACCCGGCATTGGCGGCAAGTATTTCATCTTCGTCAAGCTCACCACCGATGGCGGCGTGGTCGGTTATGGCGAAGCCTACAACGCCACCTTCTCCGCCCATGTCACGGCCAAGCTCGTCGAGGACATGGCCGAGCGCTATCTGATCGGCCACGATCCGCACGACATCGAGAACTTCTTCCGCCGCGCCTATTCCTCCGGTTTCACCCAGCGCCCCGACGTGACCGGCATGGGTTGTTTTTCCGCACTCGAAATGGCCTGCTGGGACATCATCGGCAAGGAGGCCAACAAGCCGGTCTACAAGCTGCTCGGCGGCCAGGTGCACGAGACGCTTCGCTCCTACACCTATCTCTATCCGCACACCGGCAGCGTCCATTCCGAGGACGCGCCGGACGGCAGGAATGTTTACAACGACCCGGAGATGGCGGCGGCCTGCGCGCTCGAATATGTCGAGCAGGGATTCAATGCCGTCAAGCTCGACCCGGCCGGCCCCTACACCGCCTTCGACGGCCACCAGCCGCGCCTCGTCGATATCGATGTCTCCACCCGCATGATCAAGGCCATCCGCGAGGCGGTCGGTATCCGCGCCGATATCCTGTTCGGCACGCACGGCCAGTTCACCGCATCGGGCGCGCTGCGCATGGCGCGCGCCATCGAGCCCTATGATCCGCTGTGGTTCGAGGAGCCGGTGCCGCCCGACATGCCCGAAGTGATGGCGCAGGTCGCCCGCGCGACCTCGATCCCGATCGCCACCGGCGAGCGGCTGACGACCAAATCCGAATTTGCCCGTGTCATCGAGAACCGCGCCGCCACCATCCTGCAGCCGGACCTCGGCCGCTCCGGCGGCATTCTGGAAACCAAGAAGATCGCGGCAATGGCCGAGGCCTATCACATCCAGGTCGCGCCGCATTGCTATTGCGGGCCGATTGTCGGCGCCGCCAACATCCAGCTCGCGGTGACGCTGCCCAACTTCCTCATCCTCGAATCGCTGAAGCAGTGGGACGGTTTCCACGCCACGCTGTTGAAGAAGAAGATCGAGTGGCAGGACGGCAATGTCATCCCGTCGAAGGAGCCGGGCCTCGGCGTCGAGCTCAACGAGGCGGTCTGCGACGCCCATCCCTACACCGGCAAGGACCTGCATCTGCAGATGATGCAGACGCCGCTGATGCCGTGAGCGAGAGCTACGCCTTCATTGGCCTTGGCCATCTCGGCGGCAACCTTGCCGCCAGCCTGATCCGCAACGGCTTTGCCGTCACCGTCGTCGACCGCGACCCCGCAGCCGTCGAGCGCCTTGTCGCGCTCGGCGCGACGGCCGCCAACAAACCGGCCGAAGCCGCGGCGCGGGCCGGCAATGCCATCACGTGCCTGCCTTCGCCAAAAGTCAGCGAGGCGGTGCTGGCCGGCCCGGGCGGATTGCTGGAAGGGCTGCCCAGGGGCGGCATATGGATCGAGATGTCGACCAACGGCCGTGACGAGATTTTGCGGCTGGCCGCCCTCGCTTCGGCCAAGGGGATCGAGACGTTGGAATGCCCGGTCACCGGCGGTGTGCATCTGGCGGCCGTCGGCAAGATCACCGCGCTGGTCGGCGGTCACGCCACCCTCTACGAGCGTCACCGTCCGGCCATCGAAGCGATGTGCGCCAAGTCGTTCCTGATGGGCCCGATCGGCTCCGCGGCGGTAATCAAGGTCATCACCAACATGCTGGCCTTCATCCATCTGGTCGCCGCCGGCGAGGCGCTGATGCTGGCCAAGCAAGGCGGGCTCGACCTTGCGCAATCCTACCACGCCATCGTCGCGTCTTCAGGCAACAGCTTCGTCCACGAGACCGAAAGCCAACTGGTGCTGAACGGCTCCTACGATATCGGCTTCACCATGGACCTGGCGCTGAAGGACCTTGGCTTCGCGCTGACCATGGCCGAACAATCCGGCGTGCCGCTCGATCTGGCGTCACGCGTCAATGCGATTTTCGAGCAGGGCAAGGCGGCTTATGGCGGCGACGCCTGGTCGACCCAGATCGTTAAATTGCTTGAGGATACCGTCGGCACCGACCTGCGCGCGCCGGGTTTTCCGGCCAGGCTGGAAGTCGATCGGTGATCCGAAGACTACGCAGTTTCCTCCACTTGAATAGATAACCGGATTCAGTTCCGGAAAGACTTGAACCAGACCCTCAACGCCTTGATTCAATATCTCACCATCAACGCACCAGGCAGGATCTCGAAGGTCGCGGGTATGCGTCCGGGCGACTCGCCGTCTATGTCGACCAGCGCGCCATTCTTCTCGACGTCGCCGAGCGGTTCGACTACCACTTTCCTGCCGCGCAGGATGGTAATCGCTGGATGATTGCGGTGCCGCCCGCCATAGAGAAGGCGGATGTCCCAGATCAGCTTCAGCTTGCCCGCCGCGCGCAGGATGACGATGTCGAACTGTCCATCGGTCAGTTCCGCATCGGGCGCGATCATCATGCCGCCGCCGAAGAATTTGCCGTTGGCCACCGCCACCAGCGCCATGCGCGCCTCGACCGGCGTGCCGTCATCGACGGTGATCCGCACGTCCTGGAAGCGGTAGCGGATGAACTCGACCACGGTGCGCCACAGGAACAGCGCCTTGGCCGACATCCTGCCCTTGCGCTTGTCGGCATTGACGGCGCGGTCGGTGGCGCCCGACAAGCCAAGGCTGGCGATGTTGATGAAGTGGCGGCTGGCCAGCGCGCCATGGTCGTCGATATAGCAGATGCGGCCGGCATCCACCGCCCTGGCCTTCGCCTCGGCAATCCGTTTCAGCGTCGCGCCGATCTCTTTCGGCAGGCCGAGGCCGCGCGCGAAATCGATGCCGGTGCCGCAAGGCAGGAGGCCGAGCTCGGTTGTCCTGCCGCCCTCCTCTCGGGCCTGGAGCAAGCCGTCGGCCACCTCGCTCGCCGTGCCGTCGCCGCCGGCCGCGATCACCAGGTCGAAGCCGTTTGCCGCGAGATCGAGCGCCAGCCGCTCGGCGTCGCCTTCGGCCTGCGTCTCGCGCAGTTCGAAATCGCCGAAGTGCTTTTTCAGCGCGGCGGCGACGTCAGGCCAATGCCGTTTCAGCCGGCCGCCACCAGCAATCGGATTGAGCACCACCCCGACCTTCAAGTTTCGCCCTCCCCGGCGCCGGACATGGATGCCCGATCCTTTGCCGGCATTCAAACTCGTACCGGGCGGCGGAGCAAGGGCGCGTTCGGCCATGAATGCCAAAAAGCGCGGGGCAGGCTGTCCAAGGCGTTCGCGCTTGAACTTCCCTGGCTTCTGGCATTGGTCCCCGATAATCCCGCTATCCACAGGGGTCCGGCCATTCCCCAAACCCCTTACCCGGCGTAAGTTCAACCCATCTCAGGCGGCTACCGATCATCAAGCCGAAAGGCGAAGTGAAAGGCGGATTTCCTGAGGCCCGTACGGCCCGAAACGAGAGCAGGCTTGCTTGTTCAAGGGACGGAAGCCGAGACCTACGGGGCCGCGGAAAGCGTGCCAACGCCGACGGCGGACCGATGCTGCCATGAAGGACGGCAAAAACCTTCGATGGCACGCAGGGCAAAGCCCGCCAGGGCCAAGACCGGCGTGGTCTGGAACGGATGCTGCTCTCGGGTGGCTTCTGGCAGGACCGTCAAAATCAAGGCCGGCATGGCGCGACGACTTTACGGAAGTTGCTGCCGCGACCGTGTCCTGATCTGACAGGGAGGCGCTGGGAGAAATCCCGGCGCCGACTGTCTTTTAATTCCCTCAACGTTCTTTCCCGGCGAAGTTGCGGGCGCCGCTTCACCGTGCGCTAAAATCGGTTAGTATCGCCTTTCAGAGTCCGTTCGGTGACGTGCTCTAAGACTGTTTCGAATTCGCTGTGGCGAGTCATATGGTGGTGGTTTCGAGAACCGGAGCGCAGCGGACATATGGGTCCGTGAGCTAAGGTCTACTGCGACGCAGTAGAACGCGGAAGTGCGGAAAACGCCATCAGATGGCTGCCGGAGCAGAGTTTCCAAACAGCCTGATTGAAGGGGGATACTTTATGACGCTGATCCAGAAGCTTGCCGTCGCCTACGCGTTCCTGTTCTTCGGCGTCGTGGCCATCGGTTACATTCCGGCCTTCAACGACGCCAATGGCAATCTGTTCGGCCTGTTCTCATTGCAATGGTACGACGACCTGCTGCACGCCTTCTCCGGCGTCTGGGCGCTGGCCGCCGCCTTCATCTCGCATCGCCAGTCGGTGTTCTATTTCAAGCTGTTCGGCTCGGTCTACCTGTTCGACGGCGTGCTCGGGCTGATCACCGGCTCCGGCTGCCTCGATGCCGGTATCTTCATCAACGGCTTCCGCTCCCTCAACGACATCGAATTCCCTGCCCGCTTCTTCGCCAACCTGCCGCACATCGTCATTGGCGGCATCGCCGTCTATATCGGCTTCTGGCTGTCGAAGCGCATCTACGACCACTTCGCCACGGCCTGACGGGTCATGGTCCTGTTCCGCTTGATAAAGCGCATCATCAAGGCGATCCTCTGGCTGGTCGTGATCGTCATCCTGATCCCGATCGCCGGCCTCGCCTATGGCTTTCTGACGACGCCGGCGCTCGACAGGACGCCGCTGCCCGGCATTGCCGACGGCGCGCCGCCCAAGGCACTGGCCGACAAAGTGCGCGCCGAAATCCCCGGCTACCAGCGGCCGGAGGAGTCGACCTTTCTCACCTACCCGGAATGGGCGATCGTCTACGCCGCGCGCGAATATGCCGGTTTCGTCGCCAAGGACCAGCCGAGCGGCTTTCCCTATTGGTCCTATGTCGGCCGCTTCTGGCAAGACTATGCCACGGTGATCCGCGCCAGCTCTCCCTACAAGTTCAACTACGCCAACCACCAGATGCTGGTCATCATCGGCACCAGCCATTCGATCGAGCATACCCTGCAATGGACCTATGAGAACACGGTCGGTCGCATCACCGAGGCGACGTCGGCCAAGCGTACGGCGGCCGACATCTACCAGGCCAAGGTGGCCGCGGAGTATGCCTCTTTCCTCGACCAGGTGCCGTGGTACCAGTTCCCCTATGCCGAGAAGCGCGCCGGGCTGTTCGCGGTGCAGCCGGCGCCTGGTGACAGTTCCATCCGCACCAGCGAACGCAAGCTGGCCTTCGGTCTCGCCGACACCATCAAGCAAGGCTATGCCGACCTGATCACCAAGGCGCTTGCGGCGACCGCCGACCCGGCCGTCCTCAACGTCCATGTCTGGGCCAAGGGGCCGGTCGGCGAAGCCACCCGCAACGAGCCCGACACCTTGCTGGAACGCGATTATGGCGTGGACGGCACCGTCTTCGTCACCAAGCGCTACCAGGTGTTCACCGACATGATCCCGCGGCTGATCGACAAGGGTGTCTCCTTTGTCGAGATCGGCGGCAATGACGAGATCATGGTCACGGTGCTGTCGACCGATTCCATCGCCATTCCCGAAGGCATGCGCATCCTGTTCAGCTATCCGCTTCCCGCGGATCCCTCGACACGCCGCACCGGTATGGTCGTGGCCGTGCGCAAGCTGCATCTGGTGCTGCCGTCGCTGATCAAGGCCGGCGCCAGGCTCGAACACGTCTACGATTATTGAGACCTTTCGGCCACGCTCGGCCGAGATCGGAGACTTGCCACGCTCATTCCATAATCGCGGCCAAATCCAGCCTTGTTCGCGCGCGATGGAATGAGGCAGTATCCTGAATGGGCTGCCGGGGGGTATCTCGAAGGGACGAGACCCGTGATCAAGACCGCCCTTGTCGCCATGACCATCGTCGGCTGCGACTGCGACGCCAAGCTGTGCGAATATATCGGCGAGACGCCGGCCAAATGGTCGACCATTGCCGAGTGCGAAGCCGCGATGAAAAGCCAGATCCTGCACAAGCGCAATTTCAACTATCCGCTGGTGTCCGGCATCTGCCGCGCCAAAGGCTCGTCGACCTCCTCGCAACTGGCCGCGATCGCGTCGGGCCCGGAACTGAAGCCCGCCAGCCGGACCGTCAGGACGGAAAGCCCGCTGCCGCCGGAGCTCAGCCATCGGCCGAGCGTCCCTGTCGGATCGCCGACGACGGCCTTGGACGCGGCCGCTGCCCGGCCCGTCGCCTATGAACAGGTGGTCGATGGCGGAACCGGCGTGCTCTATCGCACGAAGAACGGCTACGCCGTGGTCAAGACCGATCTCGGCCGCGCCGCTTCGGCAACCGCCGACGCGGCAAAACGCTCCGTGAACTGGCTGGCCGGCCTGATGCCGACCGGGCTGTAATCGCGCTAGCGTCTCGGCCGCTGGCCGGTTCTATCCAGCGGTGATAAGCAGCCCACTCTCCGTTTGGTCAATTCGACTTGATACATGCTTCGCGGATGCCGTCTCAGTCGCCATGCGTTGAGAGACATGATCAGCGCCAAATATCCGAACAGCGCAAAGAGGCCCCAAAAAAATCCAAACATGCTGATTGCGATAGAAATCACAAATCCAACTGCAACCACGACATAATATAAGATCGAGGCCCAGACATATTTCTCCATTTGGGAGCTACTCATCTATCTGTGGGTCCGGTTTGGCCATTCGCTTCATAGCTCACCAATGCTGAGCAATTCGTTCTTGAGAATATGTCAATGGAGCGGGGCGTCTTCAACCCACAGCCGAAATCAAACCTGAGACACTACCCCGCCGCTACATCTTTTACCTTCAGGCTCTCCAGAACTTGTCGATCAACGGCTGTTCGGTGCCCTGGTCCTCGCTGCCGACGCGCGTGATGAACAACAGCCCCTGATCCGCGAGGCCGTAGCCGACGATCTCGAAATACGCGGTATCGGTGTGCGTCTTCACCTCGGCGCGGATGCCGGTCAGTTCCTTGCCGTCGGGAAGCTTGCGTGTCGTCGGCTGCTGCGTCAGTTCGGCGCCGGCCTGCACCGATTCCCTGGTCATCTCCTGCAGCATCAACTGGTTGAGCGCCACCGGGTTGATCTTGCCGTATTCCTGCACCACGACGATCGTGCCCAGCGCCGAAGCCATCAGATATTGCGTGATGTTTCGCCAAGATCGGTCTTGGTCGCCGACATGGTGCTTGGATGGTTGAAGGAGAAACTGCCGCCCGAAAAGGTGGCGAAATCGTTGCGTTCGAGCGTCACCTTGCTCTTCTTGCCGCCGGGCAGCGTCACGTCGGCGCTCTCGCCGGGATCGATATTGACCGCCCCGTCGATGGTCAAAGCCTTGAGGTCCCTCGGCGCCCGCCGGTCCAGCGCACAGCGCGATGAGGGTGAGTGCCGCCGCTGATACGTCTCCTAGCGTCAACCCCGCTCAGCGCCTTGATGGCCCGGTAGAAGGTCGAGGAAAACAATTCCGCCGGGTCGTAGTGCCGCTTTGCCGTTAGGAAGGCCGGAAGTTCGGGATAGGACGCCAGCAATTCCTTGGCCGTATAGTGCAGTTGGTAGGGCAGGAAGAACCGCCCGCCATGGTTGATCGTCACGTCGATCAGCGCGCGCGTCAGCGCCCGCATCTTGGCATTGCCATCGGCGTCGGCCGGCTGGTTGATATAGAGCACCAGCGAATAGGCCGGCTCCGGCGCATAGGTCAGCGCCACGTCCTCCTTGTGGACGATCCGCACCGAGGCGTTGAGCACCGGCAGGTCCTGGTTGCGCAGGATTTCGCGCGCTTCCGCGACGAATGGATTATAGCTCGCGCGAGGAATAAAATATTCGTGCAGTATGTCGGTCTCGCCCATGAGGTCGTTGAACAGATATGGCACCGAATCGTGCATCGGGTTGTTGCGGGTGACGAGACAGGCCTCACCCTGGGCAAGCGCCGAGCTACGCGGCACCGTGCAGCTTTCGAATTTCGGCTCCAGCGTCTTTTCGGTGAACCATTTCAGTTCCTGGAACGCGCTGCCCCATTTGGCCATGTTCATGATCACCCGCTTCAGGCCAACGCCATCGGGTTCGCCGAGCGCCGGCTGGTCGGCCGGCGGCTGCTCAGCCACCTTATCGTAACGGTAGACGATCATGTCCTCGAGGAAATTACCCGGCGCCGTCGACAGATGCCCGTAGAACAGGCCGATGTCCTTGTTCGGCTCCAGCACCTCGGCGAAGAATTTCGGGAAATCGTCGGATTTGATGATCTCGCGCGAGGTGCGGTAGACGGCATTGTCGACGATATCGAGCGTCGCCTCCAGCACCACGCCGAACAGACCGTAGCCGCCGACGACATGTCGGAACAGCTCGATGTTTTCGGTTGGCGAGCAGATGGTCACCGACCCGTCTGCCAGCATCACCCGCATCGACCGGATGGAGCCGGCCACCGAGCCCGCCTGATGGTCCATGCCATGCGCGTTCACCGACAGCGAACCGCCGACCGAAAAAATGTCGGTGGACTGCATCGCCTTCACCGCGAAGCGCGGATGCAGCATGGTCTGGATGTCGTGCCAGCACGCGCCCGGCTGCAAGGTCATGGTTTTGGCCGCAGCGTCCACCGTAACCTTGTTGAACTTTCTCAGATCCAGAACCAGCGCATTGTCGTCGAAAGCATGCCCGCCCATTGAATGGCGGATGGCCGCCAGCGACACTTTCAGCCCGTTGGCGCGCGCGAAGGCGAGCGCCTTGGCGATATGCTCGTCCTCGCTGACCTCGACGACGCCATAGACCGGCGTCCTCGACAGGCCGCTGGCATCATTGATGTCACCGCCTTTGGCCAGCCAGGGCAGCGACGGATCGAAGGCGGGCGGGCTCGCGATCGGCTTCAGCGGCAGCGCGATGCCGTCTACATCGGCGATACGTCCGGTGTTCTTCGGCCCTGACGGGCCGCGCGCAAGCCTCGCCACGGTGGCGCCGCCCCACAGCACGGCGCCGCCGAAGACGGCCGCGCCCAGCAGCAGCCGCCGCGACAGGCGAAATCCCTTTTGTTCCTCGGCCATGCAGATTCCCCGGCAGCCAAGGAATAGCGCGGCCTTTTGGCGAAAACCATAGCGTCGCTGCCGCAACGGCGTTCCGCCACCGTCGTCGCCTTGCGGTAAGTGTCCAAGCTAATGAAAATGGCCGGTTCCCCAAGGAACCGGCCAGATTGGAGCAGGGTCTCAGAGTCCGATCGGCAGTCTCTACGAGGCCTTCTTGATCGACGTCACCATGCCGGTCTTGTCGTCGACGGTCACCGCCACCTTGGCGCCGACCTTCAGTTTCCCGACCGACGCATCGGGCGAGAGCTGGTAGATCTTGCCGTCGTCGAGGGTGACCGACTTGGTTGTCGGATCGACCGCCTGGATTGTGCCCTGAACGGTCGCGGCATAGGCCGTGCCTAGGAAGGCGAGCAGAGCGGCGGTGGTTGCGAGGGTCTTCTTCATGGATAGCACTCCGTGCTGTTTCGGTTTTCCGGTACCGCTTGGGAGAGGGCAGCACCGAACGGCCGGAGACTGGAGCGGAAAGAGCACTGTCCGCAAATCACGTTGGATGTATTTTCGCAAGGAAATCATCGGCTTAATTCCGACACAATAGCCTCCTAGCCGCCGATGTCGACAGCTTACGCGCCCTTATGGAAGGCTCTTCCCCGCGCAAAAAGAGTCGTTTGCCGAATTGCGGCCGGCGCCATCGGCGATCACGTGGCCGCCGCAATCCCTTCCCGGCCGCATCACGAAACAGGACTTCGATTTTTTCATCGATACACGTTTTATGTCGCGAGCCGGCGCGATCCTCCTACCCGGCAAACACGAATCTGGCGCTCAGGTTGCAAACTCCAAGCGAACGCGAATTGGTGTCGCGCGTTGTCATAAAAGGGGACTTCCACGAAAATGGCCGTCCGGACCACGCTGTCCCCGATGCTGGCGACAACCCAGCCTGGCTGGCGCGCAAGCGCCGAACCGGGCGATGACAAGACGCTGATCTTTGCTCCAGCGATCCCGAGATGACGGAGGCGATGCAAAGGCCCTTGCCAGCCTCGACGAGTTCCTGGCCTTGTCCGAAGCCCCTGCCTCCGCCGTCTGCGTGATGTAGGTCGACTATATGCGCGACGTGTACGGCTTCGACTGCTGACGACGCCGCCAGCTAAGCTTCGTCCTTCGCGCCGATCTTGCGCACGAGTGCCGCGGTCGCCAGCATCGCACCCAGGTCCGAAATCATCGGTGCGACATGGCTGGCATAGTCGAGCGGCACCGAAATATCAGGCAGTTCGAAGAAGTTCTTCGGTTGCGGCAGGAGCAGAAAACCGTCGCTGCCGTTGAGCGCGACACGCGCGGGTTCGTCCGGCCAGGCTTCGCCGAGCCATTTCAGCGCTTGCGCCAGGCGGCCGGTCACCAGCGGCCGGGCCGCCTCGACATTGTTGGTGCGAAACTCGTAGGCGTCGTCGAGCTCCGGCACGCCGGACGGCAGTTCCTGCATCTTGGCCCCGAACATGCCGCGGAAAAAGCCGATCACGCCACTTGCACGTCGCGCGGCGACCAATATTCCTGGAAACGGCTCGATGGTTTCGAAGGCTACGACGACGCCCTTGAACGTGGTGGCCTTGTTCTTGGTGGCGCCCCCGTCCCATAGGTCGGCTTCGTACAGTTCAAACGCAAATCCGTCATAGCGTCCGGAGATGATATCGTCGAAGCGGCTCATGGTGAAACCGCCGACGGTCTCGCGCGGCAGTCGGTCGAAGGAATGCGGCGTCACGTCATGCTGGTAGCGCATATCCCCAATGAAGCCAAAGATGATCGGCATCAGCGTCTGGCGAAACGATTGCTGCAGCCTCGCCGCCGGCCTGATCGCCCGGAAATAGAGCACGATCGCCACCGCGAAGCCGATAACGTAAAGAAACACGTGCGGCGTCGAGAACCATTGCTCGTTGGGATCGGCGACCTTGTTGAACAGCCAGGCAATGAGCGCCACGAAGACGACCACCAGGCCAACGAACAAGGGTACGCGCCACTTGGCCGCGCGTGCCACCGAGGCCCTTTTCGCTTCGTGGATCTCGATGTCTTTCTTGATGGCTGCGATAGCAGCCGCGTCCGGCATGAAATCCGCTGTTTCCATCGCCATCCCCCGCCGCCAGTATTGCGGCATGATATCCGTTTTTGCGGGAAAGTCGCCAACGCATGCTCGTTTCCGCCCGTCGGGCCTGTCGCCAGTCAGGGCCACACGTCCACAAGGGAAGAAGGGAAAACCGCTCCCAGCCGGCCCTCGATTTTTTGCCGCATGGGCACGTCCAATGCTTCTACCGGCACCAGACGCTCGTGGTCTCCCGCACGCAGGCGGACAAACGGATAGAACCAGTAAGACGCAACAGTCCCGCGCGTTTGCGGATCGGCGCTGACGTCAACGATGAAAATCCCGCCGATCCGCCCCGGCCATGGCTGGCGGGCAAAGGCGGTGCCGAGGAAATCGCCGAGCCCATAGGCAACCACCGCCCCGCCGATCCGCTCCACCGGCTGCACGACATGGGCGTGATGGCCGGCGATCACACCGACGCCCTGCCCGGCCAGCCGCCGAGCCAGCGCCCGTGTTGCAGCACGCGGAAAATGCCGGAACTCCCAATCCCAGTGCGGCACGGCACAGAGGAGATCGAGCCCAGCACTCGTCTCGCGCGGCCAGCGCGCCGGATCGCCTTCCATCGAGACGCGGCCGGCAAACAGGCGCTCGTCGGCGTTGCGCCAGAGCGTGAAAGCGGCGAAGCCGAGAGCGAGCGGCCCGGCAGCGAAGCGTTCGACCGGTCCCTTGGCGGCGAGGCCGATGGTGCCGATGCCGAGCCGCTTCAACGCCGCGACCGTCGCGTCGAAACCGGCGACTCCCTGGTCGAACACATGATTGTTGGCTAGCGACAGGACCAATTTTTCGCGCCCGATGCCGACCGCCGCGAGTGCCTCGGCCAGAAAGCGTTCGCTCATCGCATGATGCGTACCGAGCTTTGTCCCCAGCACGGCGCTCGGCCTGTCGACGACAGGGCTTTCGCAATTGCCGATCACCAGGTCGGCCGTGCCCAGCAGCGCCTTGATCGCCGGATCGCAGTCCGGCGCGCTCCGGTTGGCTACCGCCGAGATGTCGCCGATGAAGGCCAGCCGCATCGTCTGTCTCGGTGGCGGCTCCATCAGCGTCCCCGATGCCGGCGCGAACCCGTTGACGTCGCCCTCGAGCGACGGTTTCAAGAACCGCGGTAGCCAGGACAGTTTGTAGGAGAGCGGATAGTTCGACACGACACGCCTCATCATTGGCCTTCTGTAGACCGTCCGCCGGACCGGTTGAAGCGTGCCCGGCGACAATCATGCAACGATGTGGACGGCGTGCCGGCATCGACAGGCGCGGCGTCGTAAATCTGTGTATGGTCGCCGGCGACAGATGGGAGGGAAAAGATGACACGAATAGCAAGCCTGCTGGCATCGGCTTTCATTCTGGTCGTGCCGCTGTCCTCCGCATCGGCGGCCATGCCCGAAGCGGCAACGGCTTTGTTCGAGGCAAGGACCGTGGCCGCGCGCGACGGCGCGCTGTCTACCTTGGAAGCGGCCGCGCCGAATGATCCAGCGTCAGCCTATGCCGCAGGCGCCGGCGAGTTCTTCACCGCGCTGGAACTGCTGGCCAGCGGCCTGCATCGCCATGGGTTCGAGAGCCCGCAATCCTTCATGCTGCCGCTGATGCAGTTGCCGGTACCGGCGAACCCCAATCCCGAGCCGCTGACCTATGAAGAGTTCCGCGCCATACTGGTCGCCTTCCGTGACCGGCTCGCAAAGTCCGCCACCACCCTTGGTTCGGTGCCGGCCGATGCCGCTATCGGCATGATCATCGACCTCACCCATGTCGGCATCGATCTCAACGAAGACGGCACGATCGCGCCCGATGAAAGCATGGCGGCGATCATGGTGGCGCTGTCGCGCGGGGGCATGGCGCCCGACGGTGGTGCCCCCGCGCTCACGTTCCGCTTCGACCGCGCCGACGGCTATTGGCTGCAAGGCTATGCGGAATTCCTGATGGCGCAGGCCGATTTCTGGCTGGCGCATGATTTCAAGGGCACGTTCGATGGCTCGTTCCACATGCTGTTTCCGCGCGCCAAGCTGGCGTTGCAGGACATCCTCGTGCCGCCGCCAAGCGAGATGGGCTCGAGCATCTTCTCCTCGGAATGGCGCATCGCCGATTTCATCTCGATGGTGCACATGATCAACTGGCCGGTTGTCGAGCCGGAACGCCGCAAGGCGGCGCGCCAGGAGCTGCTCGAAATGATCCGGCTGTCGCGCGAGGACTGGAAGGCGATCCGGGCCGAGACCGACAATGACCGCGAATGGCTGCCCGGCCCACAGCAAAAGGGCGAGAACCCGCTCACCGGCCTCCAGGTCGGCGAGGAACAGGTCCGGGCCTGGCTCGCCACCCTGGCGATGGCCGAGGACTTGCTCGAAGGCCGCGCGCTGCTGCCGCACTTCCGCATCACCGGCAAAGGCATCAACATGAAGCGCTTCTTCGACGAGCCGAAACCCTTCGACCTCGTACTCTCGATCACCGGCCCCGGAATCGCGCCTTACCTCGAAACCGGCAAGATCCTGACCAGCGAGGATTTCGACCAGATCCAGCGCCAGTTCGGCGGCGGCGGGTTTTTGACGTTCGCGCTGTGGTTCAACTGAGCGGTGCGGACGCTACGCGTCGGCCGAACTCCGACGTATCCGAAAGTAGGGAACCGTGGACATCGGCGTTGGAGCCGTAGGAGCCCACCACAACCCCTGCTATGAGCCCCGAGAGCCGACCCTTTTTGGCCGAAGAATTGTGGCAGGACGGCAACAATATCTGTTGGCACCCGGGCGGCTCGGCCGACAGGCATTTGGCGTGCCTCACTGTCCCGGAAGCGCCGAACCGTCTTTTTGCGTGGTTGGCAAAGACTGTTCTGCTTGACTCGGCAGATAAAAACATGCAGCAAAAAAGCCTTGGAAGGGCTGCAATACCGCGTGCATGGTCGTGGACGAGCCTTTTTCGGCACAAAGTCCACGTCTCTCGATTGGTTTTGAGAGGGATTGGTTAACCAACTTTGTCCATATTTTGAAGCAATCGGCAACTAACGACAGGCGCGGCAAACGCGTCGGGGACCACCTGGGATCACTCACAGAATGGTCGTCGCGGCTATCACGGCCGCAGACGTGGGAGCCGATTGGAGCAAGATTGGTTGCATGGCGTTGTTGAGTCGTAAAATTGTCGGGGACAGGCGTTGCAGCGGCGAGACCGCCTTCGAAGCGCCACGTGCCTCATCCTTCACCCCTGAACGGGTTGTCCGCTGGATCGCGGTGCCGGGCGTCAGCGCCGCCGTCGGCCTATGGCTGATCGGCACCATGGCCGGCCTTAGTTCTGTCGGCGCCTCGCTTTCGGTAACGTCTGCCGGCCTGCCGCAGACGCTGTCCATGCCGGGCACGCTCGCTCTCGCCGATCCGCTGAAGCAGCATTTCCTCAGCTCTTCCGCGCCCTTCATGACGGCCAATGCCCATGGCGGCTCACAGGCGCTGCACGACCATGCCGTACAGTGCGGTGCCAGTTGCTTCAAGCTTGCCTCGATAACCTCCAAGGCGGAGAAATCCGGGCGCCTGGTGGCGCAGGCCAAGCCAACCCCGGCGAAGTCGAAATCGCAGCAGCGCTTCGAACTGATGGAAGCGTCGCTGTCGCCGACAAAGCTTGCCGCTGCCTTCGCCGGCGCGGGCAAACCGGCGACCGCGGCCAGCACACATCCCGTGATTTCCAGCGCCGCTCCACGGGTCACCGAGGCATCCCTCGTGCCGTCCGTCCAGGTCATGGCCAGCCTGTCCAACGACATGCCGGCTCCGGCGGCGGAACGCTTCGCCCGCGCCGAAACGGGTTCCGTCGTGCAGACCGCGCCGGCGCCGATGGGCTTTGCTCAGTCGGAAACGCCCGATAACGCGCAGCTGGCGCTTGCCCTGGTCGAGTCGATGCCGGTCGAGGACGAAGCCTTCGCCTCGCCGCTGCCGATGACCGAATCCTCGCCCGATGTCGCGGTTGCGCCGGTCGAGACCCAGCAGGAACAGCCGGGCGACGCCGCTTCGCTGCCGGATGCGCTCACCGACGACGTGCCGCTGCCGACCCGCCGCCCGCAATATGACGCGCCTCGGCAGCCCCGGGCCGTGGAAGAGGACAAGCCGGCCACACAGCCCAGGGCCTTGGAGCAGAAGCCGGCGCTCCAGCCGAAGCCCGTCCTGCAAGCCAGGCAGCAGCCGGCCCGGCAAGGCCGGACCCATGATGGTGGCGACGTGCTGGCCTATGCCAAGCCGGATACGCCTTCGGGCGGCCTCGGCCAGGCGTTCAGGAACCTGTTCAACGGCCCGAGCGCCGGAAGCGGCGCCGGCCATGGCGTCGCCGTCTACGACATCAGCGCCAAGACCGTCTACATGCCCGACGGCCAACGGCTCGAGGCGCATTCCGGCCTCGGCGCAATGGTCGACCAGCCGCGCTATGTCCATGTCAAGGATCGTGGCCCGACGCCGCCCAACACCTACAATCTGTCGCTGCGCGAATCTCGCTTCCACGGCGTCGAGGCCATCCGCCTGACCCCGACGAGCGGCGGCAACAAGTACAACCGCAACGGCCTGCTCGCGCACACCTACATGCTGCGCGGCGGTCGCGCCGAATCCAATGGCTGCGTGGTCTTCAGGGACTATGCCCGCTTCCTCGCCGCCTTCAAGAAGGGCAAGGTCAACCGCCTCGTCGTGGTGGATCGCCTGAACGGATCGGCGACCCGGGTCGCGTCGAACGGAAGCGGCGCTTGAGATAAGGCGAAACCCTCCGCCACCTCCTGACAGCCTTCTGTCAGGAGCCTGACGCGGCCGTCGGCCCGTCCTCATCGCGCTCTTTCCATTTTGGCCGAGAAATCCCATATTCGGGACATGGCCAAATCCCCAGATAAAAGAACGCCGCCGACGGCGGATGAGGACCGCGCCGCGCCGAAGCGGCGCAGCCCGCTGACCGATTTCCTCGACGCCTCGGAACCGCTGCAAAAGGGCGGCTTCGCCGAGATGCCGCAGGCCGAATTGTCGGGCACGCCGCTGACCGGCTCGATCTCCGATTGGGCCGAGCAGATCGAGCAGGAGGCTGAACGGGAAGGACGCGCCGCGGGCAAAGGCGGCGGCGCCAAGTCGCCGAAGAAGATTCCCGAGCGCTCCGCCGCGCCGGGCCGCACCGCGCGCGGCACCTCGATGGGCGGGGCCGCGTCGGCCCGCGAACGCACTGCCGCCGGCCTCAATCCGGTCGCCGGGCTCGACATCTCGCTGGAAGAAGCCGAGACGATGTCGTCCAGTGGCGTCACCGCCACGGTGGCCGCTCTCTCGGCGCTGATCGAATCCGGCAATCCGTTGCACAAGGACGGCGTGCTGTGGACGCCGCACCGCCCTGCCCGGCCGGAAAAATCCGAAGGCGGCATCGCCATCAAGATGGTGTCGGACTTCGAGCCCGCAGGCGACCAGCCGACCGCCATCAAGGATCTGGTCGAAGGCGTCGACAACAACGACCGCACCCAGGTGCTGCTCGGCGTCACCGGCTCCGGAAAAACCTTCACCATGGCCAAGGTGATCGAGGAGACGCAGCGCCCCGCTCTGATCCTGGCGCCCAACAAGACGCTGGCCGCGCAGCTCTATTCCGAGTTCAAGAAATTCTTCCCCGACAACGCGGTGGAGTATTTTGTCTCCTATTACGACTATTACCAGCCGGAAGCCTATGTTCCGCGCACCGACACCTTTATCGAGAAGGAATCCTCGATCAACGAGCAGATCGACCGCATGCGCCATTCGGCGACGCGNCGGTTCGGTCGAGACCTACACGGCGATGACCTTCCAGATGCAGATCGGCGACCGGCTCGACCAGCGCGCTTTGCTCGCCGACCTCGTTGCCCAGCAGTACAAGCGCCAGGACATCAATTTCGTGCGCGGCTCGTTCCGCGTGCGCGGCGACACGATCGAGATCTTCCCGGCCCACCTTGAGGACCGCGCCTGGCGCATCTCGATGTTCGGCGACGAGATCGAGGCGATCACCGAGTTCGACCCGTTGACCGGCCAGAAGACCGGCGAGCTGAAGAGCGTCAAGATCTACGCCAACTCGCACTATGTGACGCCACGCCCGACGCTCAACCAGGCGATCAAGTCAATCAAGGAAGAGCTCAAGCACCGGCTGGTGGAACTCGAGCGCGCCGGCCGCCTGCTCGAGGCGCAACGGCTGGAGCAGCGTTGCCGCTTCGACCTCGAAATGCTGGAAGCCACCGGCTCCTGCGCCGGCATCGAGAACTATTCGCGCTACCTCACCGGTCGCCAACCCGGCGATCCGCCGCCGACGCTGTTCGAGTACATTCCCGACAACGCGCTGGTCTTCATCGACGAGAGCCACGTCACCGTGCCGCAGATCGGCGGCATGTATCGCGGCGACTTCCGGCGCAAGGCGACGCTGGCCGAATATGGCTTCCGCCTGCCCTCCTGCATGGACAACCGGCCGCTGCGCTTCGAGGAATGGGACGCCATGCGGCCGCTCTCGGTTGCCGTTTCGGCGACGCCGGGCGGCTGGGAGATGGAACAGGCCGGCGGCGTCTTCGCCGAACAGGTCATCCGCCCGACCGGCCTGATCGATCCGCCGGTCGAGGTGCGCCCGGCCAAGAGCCAGGTCGACGACGTCGTCGGTGAGATCCGCGACACCACCAAGGCGGGATATCGCACGCTGGTGACGGTGCTGACCAAGCGCATGGCCGAGGATCTGACCGAATACCTGCACGAGCAGGGCGTGCGCGTGCGTTACATGCACTCCGACATCGACACGCTGGAGCGCATCGAGATCCTGCGCGACCTGCGCCTCGGCGCCTTCGACGTGCTGGTCGGCATCAACCTTTTGCGCGAAGGCCTCGACATTCCCGAATGCGGCTTCGTCGCCATTCTCGACGCCGACAAGGAAGGTTTCCTGCGTTCGGAAACGTCGCTGATCCAGACCATCGGCCGTGCCGCCCGCAATGTCGACGGCAAGGTCATCCTCTACGCGGACCAGGTCACCGGTTCCATGGAGCGGGCGATGGCCGAGACCAACCGGCGCCGCGAGAAGCAGATGGAGTGGAACGCCGCCAACGGCATCACGCCGGAATCGGTCAAGTCGCGCATCTCCGATATTCTCGACTCGGTCTACGAGAAGGACCATGTCCGCGCCGACATCTCGCGGTTCACCGACAGCGCCGGCGCCATGATGGGCAACAATTTCAAGGCCCATCTCGACGCGCTGGACAAGCAGATGCGCGACGCCGCCGCCAATCTCGACTTCGAGAAGGCGGCCCGCATCCGCGACGAGATCAAGCGGCTGCACGAGATGGAATTGTCGATCTCCGACGATCCGCTGGCGCGCGAAGTGGAAGGCCAAAGTCCCGCGTCAGGCCGCGAAAAGGGCAAGCACAACAAGGGCGTGGCCAAGCATCGGACATTGGAGGAACAGGAACGGTTCCGCAGGCTCGACCAGGCACGCGCGGCCGAAGAGGCGGCCAAGGCCGCCAGGCCCAACCTGTTCCGCAAGCCCGATCTCGACGAGATGGGCGCCGACCGCGCCGTGCCGGTGAAGAAGCCGCTGTTCGCCAAGCCGTCACTGGACGATATGGGCCCTGGTACCGACATGCCGACGCCGTCAGGCGCGGTGTCGCGGTCGCTGTTCAAGAAGCAGTCGGCGGAAGAAGCGCACGGCTCCGATTTCGGCATTCCCGGCGACGCCACCAAGCCGTTGTTCAAGAAGAATTCGCTCGACGAGATGACGGTGCGGCGGACCGAAAAACCGGTAGAGGGAAAAGTGCCGGCGAAGCCACAGCCAACCTCTCCCCAAGTGGGGGCCGGCAGGACAGAGGGGGGCGCGAAGGATCGCGGCGATGCCAACAAGCCTATCGTCCGTCAGCGCTCCGGTATCGGCTCCTACGAGGACCAAGGAGACGCCCGCCGAGAAAAGCGCCGGCCGGGGAAGACGGGCAGACCGGGACGGTAGCAATCCTTCGCGCCCCCTCTGTCCCTCCATTATAGATCAGCTCTTCTTGCCACCTTGCCAGTCGTGGGACGAACCTATACGGGCCTTGCAATTCTGCTCTTCCGCTCCGAAACCATCAGCCAGCTCCCATGAAACCCAGAGACATCGCCGCCTACGTCTTCCTGGCTGTCACCTGGGGACTGTCGTTCCTGGTGCTGCTCAAGGTGGTGCATGCCTTTGGCTGGGTCGGCGCGGTCACCTTGCGCGCGCTGATCGCCGGCATCACGCTCTTTCTGCTTGCCGCCGTGACGCGGCGACGGCTGGATTTCAGCGCCGGCTGGTGGCACTTCGCCATGGTCGGCGCGACGACGGTGGCGGCGCAGCTGATCGGCCTGTCCTATGCCACGCCCCGCATCGGCACGGCGATGGCGGCCATCCTGGTTGCCGCCATCCCGCTGTTCTCGATGATCATCGGCCAGCTCTGGGGGCTTGAGCGCATCGCAGTTCGCGGCCTTGCCGGACTGCTGCTCGGCGCTGCCGGCATCATCGTCCTGGTCGGTTTCCCCGCCGTTCCGGTCACCGCATCCTTTGCGATCGGCTGTGCCGCCTCGCTGTTCAGTTCCTTCTCGGCGGCATTCGGCAGCAACTACGCCAATCGCCATTTGCGCTCGGCCCGCTCGCTGGAACTCACCAGCGCCGCGTTCCTGTTCGGCGGCCTGATGACGCTGCCGCTGCTGCTCGCCGTGCCGGTGCCGGCCATGCCGCGCTCTGTCGACTTCCTCTACCTGGCCATACTGGCCTGCGTGATGAGCGCATTGACCTATGTCGTGTATTTCCGGCTGGTGGCCAGCATCGGAGCGACCAGGACCATCAGCGTCGAATTCGCTGTGACCACGATCGCGGTGCTGGCCGGAACGATTGTGCTCGGCGAGTCGCTGACCTTGATCCAGGGCTTCGGCGCGGTGGCAATCATCGGCGGCTGCATACTGGTGCTGGACCCCTTCCCGCGCAGCCTGAAAGCGGCGGCCTTGCCATCAGCCTCGCCTTTGGTGTAGCCAGTCGTCACACTCGAACGTCTCGAAAGGAGGGCTCACGTGTTTACGTTTTTTCGTCACCATCGTCAGCGTGGCCCGATTTCTGCCCTGCGAGCCAGCTTGCAGGGCTGACCAGGGACGGTCCGGGTTTTTTCCCGCTTCGATTTTTTGGTCTGCCCTTCGTGGTATGCAACGCCTGGCCTGATGGCCGGCACGCGCACCGTCAAAGTGCACCCGGAGTTGTTTCCGGCAAGAGCGCATGACCCCGAAAGCCGGATGTTTCGGAAAGGATCATGCGCCAACCAAAAAAGCGAAATCAAAATGGCCCTGATCAGCCTCAAATCCCTCGGCGTCACCATGAGTGCGCCGCTCTTTTCCAATCTCGACCTCACCATCGCCAACGGCGACCGGCTCGGCATCGTCGCCGCCAACGGCCGCGGCAAGTCGACCTTGCTCAAATGCCTGACCGGCGAACTGGAGCCGACAACCGGCGACATCACCCGCACGCGCGGTCTGCGTGTCGGCCATGTCCAGCAATCCGTAGCCTCTGCCCTGCTTGGCCGCACTTTCCACGAGGTTGTGGCCGAGGCGTTACCGCCCGAACAGGCCGACAGCGAGATGTGGCGCGTCGATGTGGCTCTCGATTCCCTTGACGTGCCCGAGCCGATGCGCGGGCGAAAAATGCAGGCACTGAGCGGCGGCTGGCAGCGGCTGGCGCTGATCGCCCGCGTATGGGTCACCGATCCCGACGTGCTTTTGCTCGACGAGCCGACCAACCATCTCGACCTCGCCAGGATCAGCCAGTTGGAAACCTGGCTCAACGCGCTGCCGCGAGAGATGCCTGTCATCATCGCCAGCCATGACCGCGCCTTCCTCGACGCCACCACCAACCGGACGCTGTTCCTGCGCCCGGAACAGTCGCCGGCGTTTTCCCTTCCCTATTCCCGCGCCAGGGAGGCGCTGGACGAGGTTGACGCGTCGACCGAACGGAAGTTCCAGCGCGACATGAAGGTGGCTCAGCAATTGCGCCGGCAGGCGGCCAAGCTCAACAATATCGGCATCAATTCCGGCAGCGACCTGCTGACGGTCAAGACCAAGCAACTCAACCAGCGCGCGGAAAAATTGGAAGAGGCCGCCTATCCGGCGCACCGCGAGAAATCGGCGGGCGCGATCAAACTCGCCAATCGCGGCACCCACGCCAAGGTGCTGATCACGCTCGACGACGCGGCGGTCGAAACGCCCGACGGCACGCTGCTGTTCAGGACCGGCAAGCGCCACATCTGCCAGGGCGACCGTATCGTGCTGCTCGGCCGCAACGGCGTCGGCAAGTCGCGCTTCGTCACCTTGATCCGCAACGCCATCCTCGAACCGGACACGGTGCGCAATGTGAAGGTGACGCCGTCGACGGTGCTCGGCTTCAGCGACCAGGCACTGTCGGGCATCAGCGGCGATGACACGCCGCTGGCGATGGTCTCGCGCCGTTACGATGTCGGCGAACAGCGCGCCCGCTCGCTGCTCGCCGGCGCCGGCGTGGTCATCGAGATGCAGGAGAAAAAGATCGGTGTGCTGTCGGGCGGCCAGAAGGCACGGCTGATGATGCTGGCGCTCAGGCTCGCGAATCCCAATTTCTATCTGCTCGACGAGCCCACCAACCATCTCGACATAGATGGCCAGGAAGCGCTGGAGGAGGAGTTGCTGAAGCAGCAGGCTAGCTGTCTGCTCGCCTCGCACGACCGCTCCTTCATCCGCGGCATCGGCAACCGCTTCTGGCTGATCGAGAAGGGGAAGCTGACCGAAGTCGAGGATCCGGAAAGCTTCTTCCGCGAGGTGGCTGAGGGAACCGGCTGAGCGGCGGGCGATCGGCATGCCTGTAACTTATTTGCTTACAGGCTCTTAAAGCCGGTGTCCCCGGCAGTGGCCGCTCGACTTGGGAAGCTGTTCGGCGACTGCGCCGCGATCTGGCTTCGGATGCAGGCGGCTTTCGATGCCTGGCACGCCGAGCGTGAGGTCGATGTTTCGGCCATTCCCACGCTCAAGGTCGCATAGGTTCTCCTCGGCTGCGCCTGAACGAGATCTAAACGCCGACAAAAAATTCTCCGGGCAATCTGTCGGATCGCCCGTTGCTGCCTCGTCCTTGGGATGCCGACACGATGATGCCGGCGCCAACCCAAGGGAGAAGTCACCATGTCCGTCCTGTCATCCATCGGTCGCATCGCAACCCGGTATGCCGCCGCGCGCGCCCGTCACCGCAGCGAACGCATCCTGCTGTCGCTGCCGGCCGAACTGCGCAAGGATATCGGCTTTCCGGAAATCTTCGACGCCCGCGACAGCCGCCGCGCCGCAACGTCCTCGGCCAAGGTCATATGACCATGGCCCGCCGCCAGTGCGAAGCCCTCAAAAGCTGGCCTGTCGCCCGATGAACCGGGCCAGCCGAAAAATTTTCAACGTCCTGTAGGATTGCCGTCATCTCATCCGTCCTATGGTCCGCAAGACCAAACAAACGTGAAGAGGAACATGCAATGACCGACCAGACCCCACCCCGGCCAAAAGTGCTTGGCGGATTGACCCCCTATCTTGAGGTCGACGGTGCCATCAAGGCGGCCGAGTTCTACAAGAAGGCTTTCGGGGCCGAGGAAGTCTTTGCCTACCCGGCGGATGAAAAAGGCCGCACCATGCATATCCATCTCTATATCAACGGCTCGACACTGATGCTGGGCGACGCCTATCCGGAACACGGCCATCCGCACCAGGCGGCGCAGGGCTATACGCTGCAGCTCCATCTCGGCAAGGATGATATCGACGCTTGGTGGAAGCGCGCCGTCGACGCCGGCTGCGAGGCCGTCACGCCGCTGCAGGTGATGTTCTGGGGCGACCGCTGGGGCCAGGTGAAGGACCCCTTCGGCGTCGCCTGGGCAATGAACGCACCGACGGAATAGGCTTTAGCGAGCGCGCCCCGTCGCCGAGGGGATGCGCCAAACCGCGCCGGGTCTTTTCCCCGCTGACCCGGCGTTCGAATTCAGCAAAGAGGAGACCACCATGTCGTATGTCGATGGCTTCGTGCTTGCCGTGCCGAAGGCAAATCTCGATGACTATAAAAAGCTCGCCAACCTCGCAGGCCCCATATGGATGGAACACGGCGCGCTCGCCTATGTCGAATGCATCGGCGACGACGTACCCTATGGCGAGCTGACCTCGTTTCCGCGTGCCGTTCAGGCCAAGGACGATGAGATCGTCGTTTTCTCCTGGGCCGTATACAAATCCAGGCAAGATCGCGATGCGGTAATGGCCAAGGTGATGGCCGACCCTCGTCTGCAGCGCGATATGGCCACGATGCCGTTCGACGGCAAGCGCATGATCTTCGGCGGCTTCCAGCCCTTCCTGGAACTTTGAGACAGCTCGACCCCGGGGTCCGGAACCGAGCGTACATTTGAATACGTGAGTACCGGAAGCGCGGGAAACCGCCGTTCGCAGGCCGGCCTTACCGCGATATTGGCCTATCCGAGCTTATCCAGCAGTGGTTTCAGCCGGTCGCCATAGCGCTTCCACAGATCGACCGATCCCTGGTACATGGGCTGGCGCACCTGCGCGGCCGACGCCGTGCGCACCGGCCTGTCGGTCTGGTGGAACGACAGCACGGCATCGTGCCATGGCAGGCCGAGATAGTCGATCAGCGCCCGGCTCTGCCCATCCTGGTCGGCGACGAAATCCTCGTAGCGCACATCGTGCACGACGCCGGGCAGCACCTTGTGCCAATGCGCCATGATGTCGGTGTAGAGATTGTGGAAATCGGCGAGCTCACCGAGGTCATAGCCATAGCGGTGGCTGTCGCCGCGGAAATGCACCTTGTAGATCGACAGGCATGTCGCCGCCGCATCGCGGGCGCAATGGATGATCCTGGCCTTCGGCAGCATCATGTGGATGAAGCCGACAAGCAGGAAGTTGCCCGGCATCTTGTCGGTGACGTGGCGCATATGCGGATAGCGGGCATGCAGCATGTCCAGATAGGCCTGCCCCGCCTCGGCGAAATCCCTATCGTCCGTGTCGGCCACGCCCCACGGGAAGCCGCCCGGCATGTTCGACGGGAACTGCTTGCCGACCGCCGTCTTCAGGATGCTGAGCTCGCCCGCGCCAAAGACCTGGGGGTGACTGGCGATGATCTGTTCGACCAGCGTCGTACCCGAACGCGGCATGCCGACGACGAAGATCGGCGCGTCGTCGGCAATCGGGCTCGGCCTGTGCTTTTCGAAGAAGCCGGCATCGAACACTGTCTTCATTGCCTCGAACTCGGCGCGCGTCTTCACCGGGTCGTAGTCGATGCCCTTGCGGCGGATGGCATTGCCCTCGGCGAAATAGCCGAAGGCTCTGTCATAGTCCTTGAGATCGTCATTGGCCTTGCCGAGGCCAAACGACAGCTGCATGCGTGCCAGGCTGTCCTGAGGCGCCTTGGCGTGCTGCGCCTCCATGCCGGCCATTTCAACATCGCGCTCCTTCTGGCGCTTGACTTGCGTCAGCATCAGCCACGCGCGGGCCATGCCGGGCTGGATCGCCACCGCCTGCCGGAACAGGTCGGTCGCCTCGTCGAGCTTGCCCTTTTCCATCAGCCCGACACCCAGTCCGTGCAGCAGGTCGGCATCCCTAGGCCGGATGGTCAGTGCCTCCTGGAAGACAGCCAGCGCCTCGTCGAGGCGTCCGGCTTCCTGCAGGGTTTCGGCAAGCCCGATACGGGCGCGCACGTGGAATGGATTGCGCTGCACCGTGCCGCGATAGATGTCCTCGGCCTCGTCGAACCGGCCGATCTGCTTCAGCGATGAGCCGAGATTGTCGCGCGCCGCGAGCTGCTCCGGCCGCAGGTCCACCGCGCCGCGGAAGAAATCGATCGCCGCCGCGACACGGCCCAGATCGCGCATCACCGTGCCGAGATTGTTGAGGAAGTCGGGATTGGTCGGCTGCAGCTGAACCGACTGTTCGAGGAAATCCATGCCTTCTTCGCTGCGCCCAGTCTGGTGCAGCAGCAACCCCAGGAAATGCGCCGCGGCCGCGTGTTTGGGCTGACGCGTCAGCACCTGGCGGTAGATCGCCTCGGCTTCCTGCCGGCGCCCAGCCTGGTGCATTTGCAATGCCTGCTGCACATACTGGTCGAGGCCCAGCGGCGGCTGTCCTCCCCCGCCAGACTTAGCCGTGCCAGGCTTGGTTCCCGCACCCGCCGCTCTTCTCTGATCTCTGTTGATGGGACACCTACCGTGTTCGTGCGCCTGCCGCGATCTAGGCCATCGGCGTTACAGGTTCAAGGCTTTGCTTGATTCTGCGCCTCACGTCGCGGCGAAAGCGATCAAATCAGGCGATTGGTCTCGGCAACCTGCCTGGCCCGCCTCACAGTTCCATCGGTATCGGAGATCGTTCGCCTTGCCGCCTCGTCGCTTCTGATGGTCAGCCGCGCCGACTGGACGGCCATCGGCTTTCCGGCAGCGCCAATGGCGTACGTGGCGATTGGCCTGACGATCGGATTGATCGCCACGCTCTTCCCTTTCGAAGTTCTGACTGAATCCATGGCTTTATCCCTTTCAGAAAAAATAAAAGTATAGACGCCGAGGAAAAACTCGGCACGCCTCCAAGAAATTTTCGAAGATATCTGCAGCCATAGCAGATTTATTCCAAAAATTATATCCATCTATTTTTCTGATCGAAGCGAGGAGTTCGGATCTTATTCTTGAATAGAGCGCCGAATTGAGCTACATAGGAAATATGGTTTGGGCCACATTTGTCATCTCGCGGTGTCGGAGGTTCTCGATCCGCCAATCTCATTCCAATTGTTAGTACCGGATGCGCGTGGATTACAGTCGTCGTGTCCCCGCCTTTTTTGCGCTCAGGGCGCTGTTCACGTGACGCCGCGAGGCGGGATATCAAGGCCAGGACAATGCCGGACCGCACCACCCGTTCCATCGCCCATTTCACCGCGCCATTCGTGCTCGGTGGCCTGGAAGGACAACTGCCGGCCGGCGACTACGACATCGATCACGACGAGGAGTTGATCGAGGGCATGTCGCGGCTTGCCTGGCGCCGCGTCGCCACCTTCATCCACCTGCCGGCAAAGGCGGTGAACAACCCGCTCACCAGCCAGCTTGTCGCCATCGACCACCTGGACCTCGAAACCGCGCTGGTGCGCGACCGGGAGAATGCAGCATGATCCGTTTTCAACAGAATGCGCGACCGCGCACCGATACCCCCTCGCATCTCTTCGCCATCGGTCAGACCGTGCGGATGAAAAGCAGGACCGGCTTGGTCAACAAGACCGTGGAACTGTTCGAGATCAAGAGCAGGCTGCCGGTCAAGGACGGTTCCCCGCAATATCGCATCCGCAGCGACCAAGAGACCCACGAGCGGGTCACCACGGAAGACAATCTCGAATGGCCGACAATCCGGCCAGCTGAGCGGAGGCCAGCCGACACGCCGCGCAACCGCAAACGCCTCGCGGCGTTGAGCCTGCACACCCAGATGCAGGAGTTTCGCGATGTCCCTCACCGCCTTTGCCCTCAACTGTTCGCTGAAAGCTTCCGGCGACAAGGAAAAATCGTCCACCGACAAGATCATCGCCGATCTGCTGGCGGCGCTCAAGCCGCATGGCGTGGAAGGCAAGGTCGTGCGCGCGCTCGATCATGACATCAAGCCCGGCGTGCTCTCCGACATGGGCAAAGGCGACGACTGGCCCGGCCTGCGCGAAAAGATCCTCGCCGCAGATATCTTCATTCTCGGCTTGCCGATCTGGTTGGGCCAGCCATCGAGCGTCGCCAAGCGCGTCTTGGAGCGGATGGACGCCTTTCTCGAGGAGACCGACGACAAGGGCCGCATGCCGGCCGCCGGCAAGGTGGCCCTGGTGGCGATCGTCGGCAACGAGGACGGCGCGCATCACTGCCACGCGGAGTGCTTCCAGGCGCTGAACGATGTCGGCTTCACCATCCCCGCCAATGGCGGCGTCTACTGGGTCGGTGAAGCCATGCAAGACGTCAATTACGTCGACCTGCCGAAAAACCCCGACAAGGTTACCGAGGCCATCGAAATGGCGGCCTCAAACGCTGCTCATCTGGCCGGCCTGCTCAAGAGCAGAGCTTATATTGGCGTGGAAAAATAATGAGCCGCCTTGCCTTCCCCCCTCGCGGGAGAGGGCAGAATCTCAGCACGGCCCCTCGCCGACGACGCGATAGTCCGAGGCACGCGCCTCGCAGGCATTGGGAATGGTGCGCATCTCGCCATGCCGGCGGGCGCACACCGGCGCGTATTCACGGTTGCAGAACGTCTGCTCGCCATCACCGCCGCCGCCACCGCGACAGGACCCGTCACGCACGACGCGGTAACCCGCCCGATCGGCCAGACAGGCATTGGCGAAGGTCTGGCGATCTCCGCCGCGCCGGGCTGCAGATCGGTTCGTATTTGGTGCAGAATTGCGGTTCAGGGCGGCGGAGGCGGTCGCGGCCCAGGTCCGTCCATCGACGACCACCGTGCAGGCGGCAAGAATTGCCTACAGGAAAAGGATGGCAAAAACCTGCCGTGAAAAGATCGCCGCAAGAACCTCAAGATCGTCTCTCACTTGATCCGCGTACCGGTCCGTACCACCCAAGCCCGCGTGGCGGTACGTTGGTAATTATATCGACCAAAACAAGATTTAGATCAGTCGCCCACGGCGTGACCCTCGTCATTCCACTGCCAATTGCAACCCTTGTTTGCGGCTTCTGTAGGAGAACGACACCCGAACCGGTAGGCCTCGGCCGCATCGCCGGCAATCGTCGTATCTGGCCCATCCATGACCGGCGCTGTGGGCCGATGACCCCTCCGCCAACGAAGCCTATTTGCGGCCGGTCGCCGCTTTGATCGGCCGATTTTTGCGTCGGGATGCGCCAAGGGCGGCGACCCGCGGCGCTATCTTGCAACCTTCACGTTTCCGTGCGATAAATTCTGTGTTCGGGCATTTGCGACCCGGAGAGCGGAACGTTTTGGACGACCTTTCCCCGATACTGTGAATCTCTGACGGCCCCGTTTTTCGGCGGGGGGTTTGACCATGCGCCAATGCATGACTGCCGAAAGCAACCACCAGGAACTGCCCTCGACGCCAGGTGGCGGGCAGGACCACCAAGACTGAACGGGTGAAGGAGTTTCCCCAATGGCCCAGACCGGCACCGTTAAATTCTTCAATGCGACCAAAGGCTTCGGTTTCATCACGCCCGACGGCGGCGCCAAGGACGTGTTCGTCCACATTTCAGCGATCGAGGCTTCGGGCCTGCGCACGCTCGTCGATGGCCAGAAGGTCACTTTCGACGTCGAGCCGGACCGCATGGGCAAGGGCCCGAAGGCGGTCAACCTGCGCGCAGCCTGAGCGATCGGCGCGCACATCCCAGGCGGATGGGCCAACGAGGAGCTTGACCAGGACCTGGGCAGGCAGACGGATTTTTGAAAGGCGCGGCGGTTTTCGCCGCGCCTTTTGCATGTCCGCCGCGCAGCATAGACTCATCTCATCCGGAAGTTCATCCCAGGTCCGGGCCAATGACGCGCATCATAACAAGCACTTAAAGCGACGTGCTTTAAGTGCCTGCAAAACTTTCTCTTGCCGATAGCGCTAAAATAAAGGACAAATTTCCATTCGGGCATTTGCCGGCCCGAGACTGGAATTTATGGGATCAAAGGAGCTTCCCATGCCGCAGACCGGCACCGTCAAATTCTTCAACCATGCCAAAGGCTTCGGCTTCATCACACCGGATGATGGCGCGAAGGATGTCTTCGTCCATATTTCGGCCGTGCAGGCGTCGGGTCTCCCCGGTCTCGAAGATGGGCAGAAAGTGACATTCGACACCGAGCCGGACAAGCGCGGCAAGGGACCCAAGGCCGTCAACCTGTCGGTCGGCTGAGCCGGCTTCGGACCGGCTCCGGCAGTCAGGTCCGCGCCGAAGGTGCGGTTTTGAGGGCGTCAAAGAATGCGTGCGGCCAAATTTTCGTTCAGCCCCCGTTCAGCCACGGTCCCATATTAGTCATCGGTAAAGCCGGACTGCATCCCCTGCAAGAAACTGCACGGTCCGGTACGAAGGAGACCAAGATGAACCGCATTTTCAAGACAGCCGTGCTGTCCGCAGCCGTGGTCGCCACCACGCTGGGGACCTTTTCGGCGGCCAATGCCGATGACTGGCGCCGTTGGCACCATCACGGCCATGGCCATGGCAATGGCGACGCTGTAGCAGCCGGCGTTCTCGGCCTTGCCGCCGGCGCATTGATCGGTGGCGCATTGGCCAATGACAGGCCACCACCCGATTCCGACCGCTATTACGATGACGGTTACTACGATCGTGAGGTGCGGGTGCGCCCTGCCCCGGTCCGCCGCTACTACGCGGAACCGCAGGTGGTCTATGCCGACCGTTACGCCGAGCCGTGGACGCGCGGCTGGTACGAGTACTGCTCGGACCGCTACCGCACCTTCAATTCCCGTACCGGCACCTTCACCGGCAGCGATGGTGAACAGCATTTCTGCACCGCCAACTGAGCTTCCCTGCCCCAAACAAAAAAGCGCTGACCGCAAGGCCAGCGCTTTTTTGTTGTGAGCTAGTTGGGCTTCCGGCAGCGGTCCCTGTCTCATTCAGGTCAAAAACGGATTGGTTCGCCGTTCCTCGCCAAAACGCCCGCCGGGGCCATGGCCGCAGATGAACCCGATGTCGTCGCCGAGCGGCAACAGCTTGTCCTTGATCGAGGCGATGAGGGCCGCATGGTCGCCGCCCGGCAGATCGGTGCGGCCGACCGAACCGCGAAACAAAACGTCGCCGACATGGGCGAATTTGGCGGCGCGGTTATAATAGACGACATGGCCCGGCGCGTGGCCGGGGCAATGCAGCACCTCGAACACATGGCCGCCGAACGACACCGTCTCGCCCTCGGTGAGGAACCGGTCGGGCACGCAGTTTCGCACACCGCCGATGCCGTAGCGCCTGCCCTGGTTTTCCAGATTGTCGAGCAGCATCTTGTCGGCTTCATGCGGGCCGATGATCTCGACGCCGAGTGCTTCCTTCAGTTCCATGGCGCCGCCGGCATGATCGATATGGCCGTGCGTGATCCAGATCGCCTCCGCCGTGATCGCGTTGTCCTTCAACGTTGCCAGCACCTTGTCGATGTCGCCACCCGGATCCACGACGACGCCATGCTTGTCGTCCATGTCGAACAGGATGGTGCAGTTCTGCTGGAACGGTGTGACCGGCACGATGCCGGCATTGAGCTGACCCATGATCGTCCTTTCGCTGTGTCAGCGATCATGTAGAGGCATCGGTCAAAACCGTCCACAGCCGAAGGCCAAACAGTGCGTCTCCAAAAGAATGGGCGGCCGAAGCCGCCCATTCTGCGAAGCCCGAGATCGGCGGGCTTATTTCTTCATGGCGCCCATGACCGCGCCGAGAATGCCGGTCAGGATCGCGCCACCGCCGGCGCCACCGAGGATGTTCTGCAGGTTGAGCGCGCTGCCCAGGCCGCTGGTCGCCGCCGCGGCCGCGTCAGGACTGATCGTACCGCCGCCAAGCAGGCTGCCGAGGATCGCCGCGCCGCCGACACCGCCGATGGCTCCGCCCAGGATCTTGGTAAGCTGGCCCATTGCCGCCGTCTTGATCGCCACACTGACCGCCTGACCACCAATAATGCCTGTAATAATCTGAATAATGATCGGAAGAAGCGTGTTCATGTCCATATGATTAGTCCCTCCATAGCTGCCAGCCTCCCGGGCCGACACCATGATGAGACGCCGAATTGGATGAAAGTCAAATGCAGAAACGCTGAAATAAAAGGGGCGGCCCGAAAACCGCCCCTGCTTGCACGAAAAGCTGTGACTATCGTTATTCTGCGGCGATAGCATGCTTGGGTTGAACGGCGATAGAATAGTCGTTCATGAGATTCTTGGCGATCTCGCCGACTTCGAATCGGTAAGGGCCGATCTCCGAAACCGGAGTTACTTCCGCTGCCGTTCCGGTCAGGAAGCACTGCTCGAACCCTTCCAATTCTTCCGGCAGGATGGCGCGTTCGATGATCTCCAGGCCGCGATCCCTGGCGAGACCGATGACCGTGCGGCGGGTAATGCCGTCGAGGAAGCAATCGGGCTTGGGAGTGTGGATCTTGCCGTCCTTGACGAAAAAGATGTTGGCGCCGGTTGCTTCGGCGACCTGGCCCCGCCAGTCGAGCATCATGGCGTCGGCAAAGCCCTTGGCCTCGGCGGCATGCTTGGACATGGTGCAGATCATGTAGAGGCCGGCGGCCTTAGACCGCGACGGCGCCGTGCGCGGATCGGGCCGGCGCCATTCCGCCACATCGAGACGGATGCCCTTCAGCTTCTGCGCCGGGTCGAAATAGCTCGGCCATTGCCAGATGGCGATGGCGACGTTGATGCGGTTGTTTTGCGCCGAAACACCCATCTGCTCGCTGCCGCGCCAGGCGATCGGCCTGACATAGGCGTCCTGGAAGCCCTGCTTCTTCAGGAGCGTGGTCGACGCGTCGTTGAGCTCGGCCACCGAATAGGGAATCTTGAAGCCGAGCAGGCGCGCCGATTCATGCAGGCGTTCCGTATGCTCGTTGAGCTTGAAGATCTCGCCGCCATAGGCGCGCTCACCCTCGAAGACCGCGCTGGCGTAATGCAGGCCGTGGGTCAGCACATGAATCTTGGCGTCCCCCCACGGGACGATCTCGCCATTCATCCAGATGAAGCCGTCCAGTTGATCGAAGGGAACGGATGCCATGGTAACCTCCCGCGGGTCGCGACCCGCATATCCTAGTGTCGTTGCGTGTTCTTTTTTGGCAGCGCCATGTGGTTGGAGACGCCGGCCGGTGTCTGGAAGCGTAAGCGGATATTCGCGCCCTGGCAAACTCAGGAAGTTCCGGAAAAACCGGCCTGCCTCGCCTTTTCGTTCGCAATCCGCTCAAAAGCTTGTCAAAAATTACCATTGCAGGGAAATTACGTCAATAGTACTGACATAATCTCCCGTTCCCATGGAGAAATGATGACGGATAAAAGCCCAGCTGCCGGAAAACCGATCAGGACCGCGATCACCAGCGAGGACGGCATCGACTTCGCCCTCATCGAACTCTTCTTCTTCGCCTATCGCGACTTCACCTCCGATCCCGATCAGATCCTGGCCGACTACGGCTTCGGCCGCGCCCACCACCGCGTGCTGCACTTCGTCAACCGCCGGCCGGGCCTGACCGTCGCCGAACTGCTCGACGTGCTGAAGATAACCAAGCAGAGCCTGGCGCGTGTGCTGAAGCAATTGATCGACACCGATCACGTCGTGCAATTGCAAGGCCCGCGCGACCGTCGCCAGCGCGAACTCTATCCGACGGCCAAGGGCCGGGCGCTGGCGCTGGCGCTGGCGCGGCCACAGTCACGCCGCATCCGTGCTGCATTGGAAGATTCCGGCGCCACCGAACGGACCTTGGTGGAACGCTTCCTCGAAGCGATGGTCAATCCGGAACTGAGAGCTCAGATCGACGTTGGGTCCGCAAAAATGTCAGGGAAAAGCCATGGAGAGCACTGAGAGGGTCGACACCGCGGCCGCACCGGATGACGACGCACCGCATCTGCTCGTGGTCGACGACGACACCCGCATTCGCAATCTTCTGAAGCAGTATCTGACCGAAAACGGCTTTCGCGTCACCGTCGCCGGCAATGCCGGCGAGGCCCGCCGCAAGCTCGCCGGCCTCGATTTCGACCTGCTCGTGCTCGACGTGATGATGCCGGGAGAAAGCGGCGTCGATCTCACCAAGGCTCTGCGCGCCGAGAAGAACGTGCCGATCCTGATGCTGACGGCCTTGTCGGAAACCGACAGCCGCATCTCGGGGCTCGAAGCCGGCGCCGACGACTACCTGCCAAAACCCTTCGACCCGCGCGAGCTGATCCTGCGTATCAACAACATCCTGCGCCGGGGCGGCCCGGCGGCGACGCCCAAGGTCGAGCAGCTGGTGTTCGGCCCCTACACCTTCCAGATCGCCAGGCGCGAACTGAAGCGCGGCGGCGAGGCGCTGAAGCTGACCGACCGCGAACAGGAGATCCTGGCGATCTTCGCAGCGCGCGCCGGCGAAACCATCCCCCGCCACGAACTGGTCGGCGATGATTCGGAAGTCGGCGAGCGCACCATCGACGTCCAGATCAACCGGCTGCGCCGCAAGATCGAGCGCGATCCGTCCAATCCAGTCTGGCTGCAGACCGTGCGCGGTATTGGGTATCGGCTCAGCGTGGAATAGCTAGTTCTACAGCGAGAACCGGCAACGGAGTTGACCCAGGTATTCGTCCTGCTTACTCGATGCCGGCGAGCCACCGCACCATGTTCGCCATCAGTTTGCCGCAGACCGGCCACCGAGAAAATCCTGCGACAGCCAATGCGGCCCGATGTCGGTCGCCCAGGCGAGCGTGCGGGCGCGACCGTGGTTGCGAACCGCGAGCAGCGGCCAGTCCGAGCCCCCGATAGTGCAGGTCGCAAGCAGACGGGATGAACCGTCGTTCCTGAAATCCAGCTTGTTCATGCCCAGGATGGGCCGCAACGGCCCCTCCACGCCGGCGAAGATCGGGTGGGACGACTGCAGGATGGAGGCGTTGAGGCACGGTGATGCCCTCGGCGGCCAGCGCGGCGTTGAAGGCCGTTGCGCCATTGGTCGAGGTCGCACTTGCCAGCGCGTCGCCGCGAACGGCGGCCGACGTCGTCGCTACGAAGGTTCACTTGCAAGCAACAGTTTCATTGCCGTCCCCACACTGTTCGATCAAGAAGTTGGGAAAACGGGCGCCGGTTTCAGCCGGCGCCCGCTGTGTCTAGACCTGGAGGATCAGAACTTGAACTCGGCCAGGTTTTCAGGGGTCACGATTTTCGCCGGCCCAAGGATCAATTCGCCGCTGGCCCCGATCGTGTATTCGCCGAGCCTGCCTGCCGTGAACTTCTCACCTTCCTTGCCGGTGATCTTGCATTGTGCAAGCGCCTGGGCTGCTTGATAGGCAAGATAGCCAAGATCGGTGACATTCCACCAGATATCCTGTGCGGCGCCGTCCTTGATGTACTTCGAGATCAGAGTGGCCGGCGCGAGACCGGTCAGCTTGACCTTGCCGATCATGCCGGCTTCCTCGAGTGCACGCGCGGCCGCCGGAAGGCCAATGCCTGCCGGAACGATGATCACCTTGAGATCCGGAAACGCCTGGACCAACGCCAACGCCTGTTGCTGGTTGACCTGTTCGCTCTCTTCGCCATAGGCGACCTGCACCAACTTCATCTTGGCGAACTTCGGCTCGGCCGCCATCTTCGCTTTGATGAAGTCGATCCAGGCGTTCTGGTTGGTCGCCGTGGGTGTCGACGATAGGATTGCGAATTCGCCTTCACCGCCGCTGAGATCGAATGCACTTTCCAGCATCATCTCGGCGAGACTGTCGCCCTTCACCTGGTTCACGAATACCGCGCGGGCATCGGCCGCCACGTCGGAGTCATACGAGATCACCCTGACGCCCTGCTGAACGGCGCGCTTCAGAGCAGGCGCAACGGCATTCGCGTCGTTGCCGGCAATTGCGATGACCCCGACCTTCTGCGACACGAGGCTGTTGATGAATTCGATCTGCGCCTCGGCCGTCGCCTGCGATGGGGCGACCTGGGTAGCAGTGCCGCCAATTTCCTTCGCCGCCTCTTCGGCGCCTCCAAAGGCCACCTTGAAGTAGGGGTCTGTGTCGAGCTTGGGCAGGAAGCCGACCGTCACGGGTTCCTTGGCGCATTCCTGGCTGAAGGCCAGCGAGGCCGGCGCGAGCAGAACCGCGGATGCGATCAGGGCTAATCTAAACGCTTTCATTGTGACTCCTCCGTCAAAAACATCGGGCTTGAAGGAAGGGGCTCGAGATCACCCCTTGGTCTCGCGCAAGACGCGCGATCTGCTGAGCCTCTCCTGTGCGGAGCGCCAGTAATTGCCGACCAGCAGCGAGCCGATCAGAAGCAGGCCGATGATCATACCCTGCGCGTCGCCGCCGACCTGGTTGAGCGCCAGCACGTTTCGGATCACGGCGATCAGGAGCAGTGCCAGCATGACACCGGTCAGGCGGCCCTTGCCGCCAAACACGCTCACGCCGCCGAGCAGCACGATGGTGATGACGTCGAGTTCCATGCCGAGCGCGTTGTTGGCGCGGGCGTTGGAGAGCCGCGCGGTATAGACGATGCCGGCGATGGCCGCGACGACGCCCGAGACGATGAATAGATTCAGGATCATCCGGCGCGTGTTGATGCCGGAATAGCGCGCCACTTCGGGGCTGCCGCCGAGCGCATGGATGCGCTTGCCGCTCGGCGTCTTCTGAAGGATGACGGCAAACACTGGCGCCAGCACCAGGAAAGGCACGATGGTCCACGGTATCTCAGTGCCCGGCAGGTTGTTGATCCCGAAATCGACGACGGCTGGCGGCAGTATGTTGACCGAACCGGTGCCGAGCAGGATGTAGCCAATACCGCGATAGAGCGCCATGGTGCCGAGCGTCACCACCAGCGACTGCAGTCCCAGGCCCGAGACCAGATAGCCGTTGAAGGCGCCGAGCAGGCCGCCGGCCAAGAGCGTCAGCGGGATTGCCGCCAGCGTAGGCACGCCCGCTTGGACGAGCAGGCCGAACACCACGGACGTCAGCGCCAGCACCGAGGCAATCGACAGGTCGATCTCGCGGATGATGATGAGCAGCGTCATCGGCAGGATCAGCAACGCCTTTTCCGAGGCACTCGCCGCCAGCTGCGAGAGATTGAAGCCAGAGACGAAATTCGGCACGAAGATCGCCGCGTAGAGGAAGGCGGCCAGACAAGAGGTCGCCAGCAGCAGGTCCCAGAAATCGATCGAGCGCAGGAACTTGTTCATCGCGCCCTTGCCTGTCTTGCCTGCTCCGCGCGCCGCACGATGAAGGTATCGATGCCGATGGCGACCAGGATCACCAGCCCGTAGACGCCTTGCAGCCACAGCGGGTCGACGCGCACAAGGGTCAGCCCGTTCTTGATGACCAAAAGGGTGAGCGCGCCGAGGATGATGCCGAGCAGTGTGCCCGAACCACCGCGGATGGCGACCCCGCCGACCACCGCCGAAGCGATCACGGTGAGTTCGAAGCCAAGCGCGACGCGGGCATCGATGGTGGCATAGCGGGAGGCCCACAGCGCCCCGCAAAGGCCACCGAGCAAGCCCGCCATGCCAAAGGCAAGCAGGATGCGGCGGTCGACCGGGATGCCGATGAGCCGCGCGCCGTCGGGGTTGGAGCCGGTAGCAAACAGTTCGCGCCCGACGGAAGTGCGATAGAGCAGGACGTAGCCAGCGCATAAGATGAGAATAGCGATGACGACGATCAGCGGCACGCCGGCGATCTTCAGGCCGGTCATGTCGAGCCAGGCCTGCGTGACCTCGTCCGCACTGACCTGGTCGCCGGCCGCCCAGATCGAGTTGAACCCGCGAAAGATCGACATCGAGGCCAGCGTGACGACGATGGCCGGGATCCTTCCCCGGGTGACGACAAGGCCGTTGATCAGACCGGCGATGCCGCCGACCGCGCATGCGGTCACCAGGCCGATGCCGATGTCGAGCCCGGGATAGGCCTGAACCATGCTGGCGGCCATATAGGCGGAAAGACCGATCACCGCGGCGATCGAAAGGTCGATATTGCGGGTAATCAGCACCAGCATCTGGGCGAGTGCGGCGACGACCAGCAGTGCCGCGTCCATCGACACGGCGGTCAGGTTTGCCGCGCTTACCATGCGCGGGTTGATGATGGTGACCGGAATGGCGACCGCTAGCATCGCGGCGAGCAGCCCGAACTCTCGCCGCTTCAGGAAATCGAGCGTTCCTTTTCTCTTATCCTTGAAGGCGGCACGCTCAGCCTGCGCTGCCGGATCGACGCGCTCGCTGGTCTTCGTCGCCGCTTCCAGCACCCTTTTCTGGGTGGCTTCGCCGCGTGCGAATTCGGCCGTTTGGTGACCTTCGCGCAGGACGACGATGCGGTCGCACATGCCGATCAGTTCGGGCATCTCGGAAGAAATCAGGAGGATCGCCATGCCTTGTGCGGCAAGGGCGGCGATCATGGCATGCACTTCCGCCTTGGTGCCAACATCGATGCCTTGCGTCGGCTCGTCGAGGATGAGTACGCGCGGCTCGGTGCGCAGCCATTTGGCCAGCACCACCTTCTGCTGGTTCCCACCGGACAATTCCTTGACCGGCTGCCCGTAACTGGAGAAGCGCAGCTTCATGCGTTTCAGCCAGTCCGCAACCAGATCGATCGCACGATCCGTGCCGTAAAAACCGGCCGGCGCGGCCTTGTCGAGGACCGGCAGCACCGCATTGTCGAGGATCGAGAAATCCATCACCAAGCTCTGGCCCATACGGTCTTCCGAGACATAGGCGATGTGCGCATCCATGGCGTCACGCGCCGAGGCGAAGCGCACGACTAGGTCGTCGATCAGGATTTCGCCAGCGTCAGGCTGGTCGATGCCGAACAACACGCGCGCGATCTCGGTTCGCCCGCTGCCCACAAGGCCGCCAAGTCCAAGCACCTCCCCGGCGCGGAGCTTCAAATCAATGTTGGAGAAGCCGCCGGCGCGCGAAAGCCCCCTCGCCTCCAGCACCAATGCGCCGGTGGCGTGGTTTCGTTCCGGGTAGAGGTCGGTCACTTCGCGGCCGACCATCATGCTGATGGCCGCGGCGCGACCAAGCTCAGCCTTCGGCTTGACGCCGATAAGGCGTCCGTCCCGCAGCACCGCGATGCGGTCGGCGATGCGGAAGATTTCGTCCATGCGGTGACCTACGAACATCATCGCCACGCCGTGCAGCCTGAGATCGGCAACGACAGTGAACAGCCGCTCGACTTCGCGCTGCGATAGGGCCGCCGTGGGCTCGTCCATGATCAGCACGCGCGCGTCGAGCGATAGCGCGCGGGCGATCTCGACCAATTGCTGCTCGGAGGTGCGCAGCGCGCCTAACCGCATTTCGGCCGGCACGTCGAGACCGACCGTCGCCAACACCTTGCGCGCGCCGGCTATCATGGCGGCGTTGTCGATGCCACCAAAACGGTCGCGCGGCATGTGGCCGAGATAAATGTTTTCCGCGACCGGTAGATCGGGGAACAGGCCGGGATGCTGGTGCATAACCGCGATGCCGGCAGCCTGGGCGTCCTGTGGCGAATGCAGAACAACAGGCTTGCCATCGATCTCGACATGGCCGCCGGTTGGGGCATGCACACCGGCCAGCAGCTTCACGCACGTGCTCTTGCCGGCGCCGTTTTCGCCAAGCAATGCCAGCACCTCGCCGGAGCGCAATTCGAAGGACGCATCCTTGAGGGCGATCGTGCCACCAAAGGCCTTTGTCGCCTGAACCAGGGCGATGGGGACAGCCACGTTCCCATTTGCCGTAGCATCGGCTTGGCCATGTATGCCTGAGTGCAGCACCTCTCCTCCCCAGCAGCTGTTATTTTTTCAATTTGCTATATTAAATGCGCCACGCCCGCAACCAGAAAATTGACTTCCGTTGCCCTGGGAGGCACTGTCGCGTTGCGCACGGGTGCGGATGGGGTGCCACGATCGCAGCAGATTGGGAGCTGCAGGCGGCCAGAGTGGCTTCGCAAGAGATGAATGGAGGCGTCGGTTTTGTCTGGAAAAGGCAGTAATTCCGTCAAGGTTCGGCATTACAACGAGCGATTCGTGCTTGATGCCATTCGCCGACTGAAGGAGGCTTCCAAGTCTGACTTGGCGCGCGCGGCAAACCTGACACCGGCCGCTGTGGCAACCATTGTCGACGGGTTGGAGTCGTCTGGTTTCGTAAAGCAAGTGGGAAAAAGGTTCGGACAGCGCGGTTCTCCTTCCACACTCTACAGGCTTACGCCGGAGCGCATCTACAGCGTCGGCATCAAGATCGGCCGGCGTGCGCTGGAGGCCGTGCTTGTCGACTTTGCCGGCGAGGTCCGCGCGCGCGAGTCGCACGAATACCGGCTTCCGGATCCGGATCTGGTGCTCAGAGCCGGAAATATGTCGCTTGCCAGTTTCGACAAGGTGGTCGCCGGGCTTGGCGATGCCAGCATTGTCGGCGTCGGAATCGCTTCGCCTTATTTCCTCGGCGGCTGGAGCGAGGAGCTAGGCTTTCCCGACGACCTTGGCAGCCGGTGGGAGGCAATCGACCTGACGACATTCTTCGCCTCGAGGCCCAAGACGCCAGTCTTCGTGGAAAACGACGCGTCGTCGGCAGCGTTGGCCGAACTCATCCAGGGGGCCGGCGCGCGGTTCCGCGACTTCATGCATATCTCGATCGACACTTTCGTAGGCGGCGGGCTTGTGCAAGGCGGCAAGGTCCATACCGGCCCGCATGGCAACACGGCTGCGCTTGGCCCGTTGCCGGTCTCTCCTTCAGGCCTCGATTCGGTGGCGGCCAAGCCGGCGCGCTACCAGAGTCTGCTGCACCGCGCCTCCATCTATGTGCTGGTCAATCATCTCAAGTCTCGCGGCATCGAGATCAATCGCGTGCGGGAACTGGATCCGCTGCCGCCTGGGGCGCGCGAGCCGTTGTTCGAATGGGTCGAAGATTGCGCCAACGCGCTGGTTGAGGCGATCATCGCCATCACCTCCGTCATCGACATCGAGGCGATCGTTCTCGACAGCATCCTGCCGCGGCCTATCCATCTCGAGCTACTGGCGAGGGTGCAGACCCAGTTTAACCGGACTAGCGCCCTCGGCATCGTGGCGCCGGAAATCGTGTCGGGACAATTCGGCCCTGAGGCGTCACCGATCGGCGCGGCCATGTTGCCGTTCTCCGCGCTGCTGGCCCCTGACAGCGGCGTGCTGATGATCGGCAAGGACAGAATAATGTTGCTGGGTAGCCTCTCGAGGCTTGCCGCCCAAAGGTAACGAGCAAAATGCTCAGCGGTCTTGTGCGCGAGCTAAATGGACTGGACTGTATGATCGTCACTCCCCATGGTGGTCGCCCGCGGTTCGTCCTGCATGGCCCTGGACGGCGCCAAGCGTCCTGCCGGCCTCGCCACACTTTACGCGGTGCCGAACGTCACCGTCGGGGAGCCAACTCAGCCCTAGTGAGTTTGATAGAATGGCTTATATGAGGTCAAATACCTACCAAACGAAGCGGCGCCGCGCCCAAAGGCATACGCTCCCGCGGTTTGACAATTTAGGGATAGAGCCTTTGTTATCAACGAGCGATGAGCACACGTTTGACAGCCTAACCAGTTGAACTCAAGCGGCTGTTCCAGAACGGCTCAGCGTGGAATAGAATGCCGGCGGCCCAAATGCATGATCCCGAAAAGTGGGAACCGGTTTCGGAAAAGATCATGCTCCAACAAAGAGTTGGATCAGGATGACGATTCAGCCAAACGTCGTCCTGATCCAATACCGCCGAGATGAAAAGAGCCAATGGCGACCACGGAACTGGAACAGCCGGACAATGACGGCTTGAGTGCACGCGCCACACGGTCGCTCAAGGCGGTGCCGCGCATCTGGAACCGGTTCTGGCGCCTCGTTTCGCTTTACATGCCCAAGCGCCTCTATGCGCGCTCGCTGATCATCGTCATCGCGCCGATGATCCTTTTGCAGTCGGTCGTCGCCTTCGATTTCATGGAGCGCCACTGGGCAACCGTGACGCAACGCCTGTCGCAGGCCACGGTGCGCGACATCGCCGCCATCATCGACCTGATCGAGACTTACCCGCACGACGCCGACTACGCCAACATCATCCGCACCGCGCAGGATCGCATGCAGCTGAAGGTCGATCTTCTGCCGCCCGATCCGCTGCCGCCGCCCGGTCCAAAGCCGTTCTTCTCGATCCTCGACGATGTTCTCTCCGCCGAGATTACCCGGCAGATCAACCGCCCGTTCTGGATCGACACTGTCGGCAATTCCAACATCATCGAAGTGCGCGTCCAGCTCGAGAACAAGGTGCTGCGCGTCTTCGTGCGCCGCAGCCAGGCCTATGCCTCCAACACCCACATTTTCCTCATCTGGATGGTCGGCACCTCGCTGGTGCTCCTGATGATCGCCATCCCCTTCCTGCGCAACCAGATCCGGCCGATCCTGGCGCTTGCCGAGGCAGCCGAAAGCTTCGGCAAGGGGCGGCCGATGCCGCGCGATTTCCGCCCGCGGGGGGCCGAAGAGGTTCGCCGCGCCGGCTTTGCCTTCATCCAGATGCGCGAGCGCATCGAGCGCCAAATCGAGCAGCGCACGGCCATGCTGACCGGTGTCAGCCATGATCTCAGGACCATCCTCACCCGCTTCAAGCTGCAGCTGGCGCTGGCCGGCGGCAAGGCCGAGACCAAGGCGGCTCTCGACCAGGACATCGAGGACATGCAGTCGATGCTGGAAGGCTATCTAGCCTTTGCCAAGGGCGAGGCCTCGGAGGACCCGGGACGTTTCGATCTCGAAGCCTATTTTCAGAAGCTTGGCGAAGAAGCGAACTTGCGCAAATGCAGACTGTCGACGACGCTTTTCGGCGATCCGACCGTGCATGTCAGGCCGAACGCCTTTGCGCGGCTGCTGTCCAACGTTATCGGCAATGCCTTCCGCTATGCCCGCACCGTCGAGGTCACCGCCGACCATGGCCGCGGCTCGCTTCTGGTCACCATCGACGATGATGGGCCAGGCATTCCGGCCGACAGGCGCGAAGACGTGTTCAAGCCCTTCGTGCGGCTCGACGAGGCGCGAAACCTCGACGCCAGCGGCACCGGGCTCGGCCTGTCGATCGCCCGCGACATCGCCCGCAGCCATGGCGGCGACATCACGCTCGACAACAGTCCGATGGGTGGCCTGCGCGCGGTGATCAAGGTTCCGGCCTGATTTCTATTTGGCATGATCTTGCCTGAAAACCGCTTTCGACTTTTTGGGATCACGGTCTGCTTCATCCGCCCGTCATGAAACCATGGTCAAGAGCGCGCATGAAGCGCGCGACCGCACTTGATTCGTCCTTGCCGCCTCACTTCCACCCCGTGCCCGTCAGGGTGCGCTGGAGCGAAGCGAGGGCGGCCGCATGGTCGCCGTTCCGGCATCGTTTCAAGGCAACCGCCGACCTCCGGAGCAAAGGGCCGCCATGCGCATAGTGATGGTCACCGACGCCTGGCGCCCGCAGGTTAACGGCGTCGTTCACACGCTGGAGCGGCTCACCGAGACCCTGAAATCCTTCGACGTCGCGGTCGAATTCCTGACCCCCAACATCTTTCGCACCCTGCCCTTGCCGACCTACCCCGACATCCGCCTGGCGCTGACCACGCCCGGCCATGTCGCGCGCCTGATCGACGGCTACAAGGCCGACCACATCCACATCGTCACCGAGGGACCGCTAGGCATCATGGCGCGGCGCCATTGCCGCAATGCCGGCCGGCCGTTCACCACCAGCTACCACACCCGCTTTCCCGAATATCTCAGCGCCCGCCTGCCGGTGCCGGAGAGCTGGGCCTATCGCTGGCTGCGCGATTTCCACAATTCGGGCCAAGGCACGCTGGTCGCCACCCAGTCGCTCGCCGACGATCTCACGGCGCGCGGCTTCAACAAGCTGAGGCCCTGGACGCGCGGCGTCGACACCGAGCATTTCCGGCCCGACAAGCGCAAGGACCTTGGCTTCCCCGGCCCGGTCTTCCTGTGTGTCGGCCGCGTCGCCATCGAAAAGAACCTGCCGGCCTTCCTTGACCTCGACCTGCCCGGCAGCAAGGTGATCGTCGGTGAAGGGCCCGAGCTTGCCAAGCTGAAGGCGAAATATCCGAAGGCGCATTTCCTCGGCCATCGCCCCAATGACGAACTGGCCGAAATCTATGCCTCTGCCGATGTCTTCGTCTTCCCCAGCCGCACCGACACTTTCGGTAATGTCATCATCGAGGCGCTGGCCAGTGGCACGCCGGTCGCCGCCTATCCGGTAACCGGACCCATCGACATCGTTGGTGATGGTGTCGGCGGTGCTGTTTCCACCGATTTGCGCGAGGCCGCGCTTGCCGCGCTCGACGTCAGCCGCGACCAGGCCCGCGAGCGTGCCATGCGCTACAGCTGGAAGGCCTGCGCGGAAATGTTCCTCGACGCGGTCGAGGAAGCACTGGGAACGACGCGCAAGCTGGCGGCTTGATCCGATAGGCCGGCGGCAGCGCCAAGGAACGAGGCGGTATTCTGTTTGGCCTCGGAACGCCTAGAATAGCCTGCCGCCATCCGGCACCTTGCGTTCGATGGCGCCCAACACCACGGCGCCCTCTTCATCGGGAAAGCCGAGCGTCAGCACTTCCGACATGAACGGCCCGATTTGGCGCGGCGGAAAATTGACCACCGCGAACACCTGGCGGCCGATCAAGGTCTCGGGCGTATAATATTTGGTGATCTGCGCCGAGGACTTTTTCACTCCGATCCCAGGCCCAAAATCGATCTTCAGCTTGAAGGCCGGCTTGCGCGCCTCCGGAAACGGTTCGGCCTCGACGATCGTGCCGGCACGGATGTCGACACGATCGAAATCGGCGAAGCTGATTTCAGGCTTGCGCTCGTTGTTTGAGCTCATGTCGAACGCTTCTGCTCAGGCGTTGCCGAAGGTCTCGAACAGCACGCCGGCCAGCGCGTCCTTGGCCGAGGTTCCCGACCAGACGACGAATTGGAAAGCCTGGAAATAGCACTCGCAGGCTTCCAGCGCCGAGGACAACAGCACTTCGACCTGCTGGCTCGATGGTTCGACCCCGCCGGCGAGCAGCAGCGACTGGCGGAACATGATCGCGCCTTCTTGCTCCCAGAGGTCGAAATGGCCGAAGAGCATCTGTTCGTTGATCAGCGACAACAGCCGCATCACTTCCAGCGTGCGGGCTTCCGGCACCTTGATATCGAAGGCGCAGGCAAGGTGCAGCGCTTCGAAATCCTCCATCCAAGAGAAGGAGACGTGATAGTCGGTCCAGCTGCCGGCAACCGAGATCGAGATTTCGTCGTCGCCGGCCCGTTCGAAGGACCAGTCATTGTTGTGGGCCACCTGCTCAATCACATCCACCGGATGGATTTCGCGTGAAAATTCGAGTTCGAGAAGTTCCATGGAATGCTTCCTGTGTTCAGGGGGAGCGCCACACGCTCCGCGGGGCACACACGACGAACAATCTTGTCTAGAACTCGGACGGCCGGGACTTATCAACGCAAAGACCCCAGACCGAACCCCACCGCCCGGTTGCACAACCCTGCTCCGAATCATGCAACAAATTCAGTCTATTGATCGGGAGTCGCGTGAACAGCCCAATTTTTCGCACTGCGTCATTCGCATGTGGAAAGGTGCCTGTCACAAAGAGTCACGCAATGCCGGTAAGCGATTCACGGCAAAGCGATTTTCAGGCTGGTGCTTTGTGGAAAAGTTTAACGAATTATTTTTTCGGCTTGGGCTTCGCCGGAGCCGCGGGTGTGGCCTGACCGGTCAGCTCGGCGATCCTGGCCTCGAGCGTCTCGATGCGCGAGGCGAGCCTGCCGTTTTCTTCCCTCGCCTTGGCGGCCATCTCGCGCGCGGCCTCGAACTCCTCGCGCTGCACGACATCCATGGAGTTGAGGATGCGTTCCGCCTGGCCCTTGAAGGCCGTCTCCACCTCGCGCCGCACACCTTGAGCGGCACCGGCGGCATCGGTCATCAGCTTGGCGAATTCGTCGAGAATGCGGTTCGGTCCGGTCGACATGGCAAATCCTCGCTTGCTTGATTTGAATTAGTGACGTGGCGCGACGAATGCAAGAACGTTGGGGCCCGATGCGGCCTCCGCGTTGCTATGGCGCACCGCCCGCATGATGGGCGCGGGTCCTGCAGGAGCCTCTCCAACGGCTCCGAAGCTGTACTTGATGGTGGCAAGTCGCCTATTGTAAGGCCCTCGTCTCCCTTCAGGCACGTTTCAATCAGGATAAGCAATGGCAACGCCCCCGCGCAGACCGACAAATCCGATGGAAGCCGCCGAAGCTGTGTTCAAGCCGATCAAGAAACCGGCAGCGACCCCGCCTCGCGAACCCTCCACCGCCCCGAATGTCCGCGAGCTTGTCTCGATCAGGATCGACCGGGCCGTGCTTGATCATTTCCAGGAAGATGGTCCTGGCTGGCAAGACAGGATCAACGACGCCTTGCGCGAAGTGGTGGCCGCCAAGCCCAGGGGATGAGCACGCCCACCCCGGNTGGCAAGACAGGATCAACGACGCCTTGCGCGAAGTGGTGGCCGCCAAGCCCAGGGGATGAGCACGCCCACCCCGGCGACGGAGCTGGAAGCGAATCTGTTCCCGGACCCTAATCTGTTCCCGGACCATTGACGTCCGTGACCTTGCCGTGAGCTTGCCTTGACCCTGCCAAAACCCTGCCGCATGGTCCGCGCCGATCGCAACCGAGAGCTCCCCGTTGAACGAATATTTCCTGCTGCCGCTGGCTTCGCTGCCTTTTCCCAATATCAACCCGATCCTCGTCCAGATCGGGCCGCTGGCGGTGCACTGGTACGGCATCGGTTACATCGTCGGCATCCTGTTTGCCTGGTGGTATGCCAAGCGGCTCTCCGCCAATCCTAAACTCTGGCCCGACGGCGTCCTGCCGATGAAGCCTGAGGATCTCGACGATTTCATCGTCTGGGCGGCCATTGGCGTGGTTCTGGGCGGCCGCACCGGTTATGTCCTGTTCTACGACCTGGCGCGCTACATCGCCCATCCGCTCGACATCTTCGCTGTCTGGCAAGGCGGCATGTCCTTCCATGGCGGCCTGCTCGGCGTCATCCTCGCCATGACGCTGTTTTCCATAAAGCGCGGTATCCGCACATGGTCGCTGTTCGATGTCGTGGCAGCTGGCGTGCCGGTCGGTCTCGGTCTCGTGCGCGTCGCCAACTTCATCAACTCCGAGCTCTGGGGGCGGCCCACCGATGTGCCCTGGGCGATCGAATTCCCCAATGGCGGTCCGTTCACCCGCCATCCGAGCCAGCTCTACGAGGCTTTGCTCGAAGGGCTGGTGCTGTTTGTCGTGCTGCGCATTCTTACCCATTCGCGCTTCAAGCTGAAGACACCGCGCTTTGTCGGCGGCGCCTTCATCTGCGGCTACGGCCTGTCACGAATTTTCGTGGAGTTCTTCCGCGAGCCCGACCAGCAGCTCGGCTATCTCCTCGGCACCAACTGGCTGACCATGGGCATGATCCTGTCGACGCCGATGGTGCTGGCCGGCATCTGGGCGATGGCGACGGCCAAGCCGGTGACGCAAGCGCAGCCGCGGGCGACATGACGCGGCTGAAGGCTCGTATCGTCAAGCTGATCGAGGCGGTGGGTCCGATGCCCGTCAACGAATACATGGCGCTGTGCCTGTTCGATCCGCGCGATGGCTATTACACGACACGCGAGCCGTTCGGCGCGGCCGGCGATTTTATCACCGCACCGGAGATCAGCCAGATGTTCGGCGAGCTCGTCGCCGTCTGGCTTTACCAGGCTTGGGCAGCGATCGGCCGGCCGATGCCGGTCACTGTCGCCGAGATCGGCCCCGGCCGTGGCACTTTGATGAAGGACATGCTGCGCACTCTGTCGCGGCTCGATCCGGCCTTGGCCAATGGCGCCGTCTTCGCCATGATCGAGAGCAGTCCGCGCTTGACCGATATCCAGAAGCAGACGCTTGGAGCGACACCCTTCGTGATAGGCTGGCATGAAACGATCGAGACCCTGCCCCGTCAACCGCTGTTGATCGTCGGCAACGAATTGTTCGATGCCCTGCCCATCCGCCAGTTCGTCCGCGCCGGCGCCGAGTGGCGCGAGCGCATGGTCGGCCTGGACGACGCGGCCAATCTTTGCTTCTTCGCCGGCGCCGGCTCGGTCGACCCGACGCTGCTGCCCAGGGATGCGGCCGACGCGCCGCAAGGCGCGATCGTCGAAATCGCACCTGCCCGCACCGCCCTGATGGCGGCGATCGCCGAGCGCATGGCCGCTCATGGCGGCGCCGGGCTATTCCTCGACTACGGCCATCTGCGGCCCGGTGTCGGCGACACGCTGCAGGCCCTGCGCCGGCACAATCACGAAGGTGTGCTGGCCAATCCTGGCGAGGCCGACCTTACCTCCCATGTCGATTTCGCCGCTCTTGCAGCGATTGCGCGCGCGCATGGTTTCGATGCCCATCTGTCGACGCAGGGCAATTTCCTGCTCGGCATGGGCATTCTGGAGCGCGCCGGCCAGCTGGGCGCCGATGCCGGCCAGGCGGCACGCGACAAGATATCGGATGCCGTCGAACGGCTCGCCGGGCCGCAAGCGATGGGCGAACTCTTCAAGGTCCTCGCCGTCGTCCCACGCGCCGTCCCCGTCAGGCCCTTCGCCACGGCGGATTGACTTTTCGTCGCTACCCCTCCCAATCTCCCGTCCGGTAAAAGAGCCGCCGGACTGCCGGCGCTTTTCCTTGACGAAACCGCCCACACGGACAACAACGCCCGCATGCTCAATCAGACCAAACCGGATCCCGTTCGGTCGCCGCTGCTGGACAAGGCGCAGGCACAAGGCATCCGCCACGGCTATTTCACCCGCATCGGCGGCGTCTCCGCGGGCATCTACCGCGGCCTCAACATCGGCACCGGGTCGGATGACGACCAGGCTCTGGTGACCGAGAACCGCGCCCGTGTCGCCGCCTGGATGGGGGTGCCCGCAAATCATCTGCTGACCGCCTGGCAGGTCCATTCGCCCGACGTCATTGTCGCCAGGGAACCCTTTGCCGGCGAGCGGCCGAAGGCCGACGCCATTGTCACGGACCGGCCGGGCATTGCCATCGGCGCCTCGACCGCCGATTGCGGTCCGGTTCTGTTCGCGGATGCCGGCGCGCGCATCATCGGCGCGGCGCATGCCGGCTGGAAAGGCGCTTTCACCGGCGTGCTCGAAAACACCATTGCCGCCATGGAGAGCCTCGGCGCCCGGCGCGAAAACATCGTCGCCGTGCTTGGCCCTTCGATTGGTCCCGCAAATTACGAGGTCGGGCCCGAATTCGTCGCCCGCTTCGTCGGGGCCGATGCGGAAAATATCGGTTATTTCGTACCTTCGGCCCATGCCGGCCACGCCATGTTCGACCTCAACCGCTACACGATCGACAGGCTGGCCAGGGCCGGCGTGACGGCCGATGGCCTTGGCCGCTGCACCTATGCCGAGGAAGATCTGTTTTACTCCTACCGGCGCACCACGCACCGCGGGGAGCCCGATTATGGCCGGCAGGTTTCGGCAATCGTTTTGGAGAAGGTATAATGGCGCTGCATTTTGAACGATCCGAATTCGACGCGCGGCGCGACCGGCTGATGATCGAGATGGCCGAGAAGAAGCTCGACGCCATCCTGCTGTTCGCCCAGGAAAGCATGTACTGGCTCACCGGCTACGACACGTTCGGCTTCTGCTTCTTCCAGTGCCTGGTGGTCAAGGCCGACGGCTCGATGGTGCTGCTGACCCGTTCGGCCGATCTGCGCCAGGCGCGCCAAACCTCGATCATCGACAACATCGTGCTGTGGACCGACCGCGACGGCGCCAATCCCGCGGTCGACCTGCGCAACCTGCTCAACGAACTCGACCTGCTCGGCGCCCGCATCGGGGTCGAATACGACACTCACGGCCTGACCGCCTATAATGGCCGCCGCCTGGACGAGCAGTTGCAGACCTTCGGCCAGATCGCCGATGCCTCCGGCATCGTCGGGAGGCTGCGCCTGTTCAAGAGCCCGGCCGAGGTCGCCAAGGCTGAAAAGGCGGCCAATCTCTCCGACGACGCGCTGGACGCGGCCCTGCCGTTGATCAAGCAGGGCGGCGACGAGGCGCTGATCCTGGCCGCCATGCAGGGCGCGGTCTTCGCCGGCGGCGGCGACTATCCGGCCAACGAATTCATCATCGGCTCCGGCGTCGATGCGCTGCTGTGCCGCTACAAGGCCGGCCGCCGCAAGCTCACCAAGAACGACCAGTTGACGCTCGAATGGGCCGGCGTCTTCCATCACTATCATGCGCCGATGATGCGCACGGTGCTGACCGGCAAGGTCTCCAAGCGTCATCAGGAACTGTTCGACGCCGCACGCGCGGCACTTCTGGCCGTCGAAAAGGCGATGACGCCCGCAAACACCTTCGGCGACGTGTTCGATGCCCACGCCCGCACCATGGAAGCGCACGGGCTGACCAAGCACCGGCTGAACGCCTGCGGCTATTCGGTCGGCGCCCGCTTCACGCCGTCCTGGATGGACATGCCGATGTTCTACCAGGGCAATCCCGAGCCGATCGCGCCGAACATGACGCTGTTTGCCCACATGATCATCATGGACTCCGAGACCGAGACGGCAATGACGCTTGGCCGCACCTACCTGACCACCGAATCCCAGCCGAAGCCGCTGTCCCGCCATGATCTCGACTTGATCGTGCAGTGAATCCATAATGGAGGCGTTCTTCGCCAAGGAGTTAGAAGGCAAATGAGACGATCGCATGTGACGACCGTGTCATTGCTTGTGGCATTGGCTTTGACCGCCTGCACCAACGCAAAGGACGTCCTCGAACCTTCCGCCATCACCCCGCCGGCCGCATCGGCGCAGCCCGCACCGGCCACGCAAGGCAGCGCTGCTGCCACCGTTCCCGCCCCGGCGCCATCCACGGCCGCGACGGCCACCACGACAGCGGGTGCGCCCGCGCCCGTCACTTCGGCCCAGGCCGCCGCCATCCTGTCGAAGACCCGACTGCAGATCGCGCCGATCGTCGGCGCTTCGGTGGAAGCCGCCACGCCGCTGACGGCGGAACTGCAGACACGCGCCAGGCAGCGCGGCATCACGCTGGCCGGCAGCCAGGACCAGACCGCGACCCATGTGCTCAAGGGCTACTTCTCGGCGATGACGGAGGGCAAGGACACCACGGTCATCTATGTCTGGGATGTCTACGACCCCTCCGGCAACCGGCTGCACCGCATCAACGGCCAGATGAAAGCGCCTTCCGCCGGTTCCGGCGACAGCGCGGGCGCCGACAGCTGGAAGTCGGTCTCGCCAGCCACCATGCGGGCGATCGCCGACCAGACGATCGATCAATTTGCGGCCTTTCTCAGCGGCAAGGGGAGCTGAGGTGTTGCCAGCCGGTGATGGCGAACAGCTTTCTTAGGCTTAGCCGGCGGATTCACGATGTCGGCGCTTGCAATAGCCGCGCGGGCCGCTAAAAGCCCGGTTAAAAGGTGCGGGAGAGTCCGTCAGGCCTCTCCGTCCTCCACCAGGAACGGTGCATGAAACTCTTCGCGGGCAATTCCAACAGGGTGCTGGCCGAAGCGGTCGCCCGCTATCTCAACGTCCCGCTGGGCAAGGCCAGTGTCAGGCGCTTCGCCGACCAGGAAATCTTCGTCGAGATCCAGGAAAATGTGCGCGGCGAGGATGTGTTCATCCTGCAGTCGACCTCGTTCCCGACCAACGATCACTTGATGGAACTGCTCATCATGATCGACGCCTTCATGCGCTCATCGGCCAAGCGCATCACGGCGGTTATTCCCTATTTCGGCTACGCCAGGCAGGATCGCCGCGCTTCCGGGCGCACGCCGATTTCTGCCAAGCTGGTCGCCAACATGATCACCCGTGCAGGTGTCGACCGGGTTTTGACGCTGGATCTCCATGCCGGCCAGATCCAGGGCTTTTTCGACATCCCCACCGACAATCTGTTCTCGGTGCCGGTGATGGCCCGCGACGTCAAGGCGAAGTACAAGCAACTCGGCAATGTCGTCGTCGTGTCGCCCGATATTGGTGGCGTGGTGCGTGCGCGTGCGCTTGCCAAGCGCTTCGACGCGCAACTCGCCATTGTCGATAAGCGCCGTGAGCGTCCCGGCGAATCGGAAGTCATGAACATCATCGGCGCGGTCGCCGGCAAGGATTGTCTTTTGATCGACGACATCGTCGATTCCGGCGGCACGCTGTGCAACGCCGCCGACGCGCTGCTGGCCAACGGCGCGACCAGCGTCACCGCCTATATCACCCACGGCGTGCTGTCGGGCGGCGCGGTCGCTCGCATCAGCAGCTCGAAGCTGCAGGAACTGGTGATCACCGATTCCATCCAGCCCACGCAAGGCGTGCTCGACGCGCCCAACATCCGCGTCATTTCGATCGCCGACCTGATGGGCGAAGCCATTTCGCGCACAGCGACCGAGGAATCGGTCTCGAGCCTGTTCGACTGAAATCCAGTTACCCCTGCGGCCGGGCTACTCCCGCGGCACGGCCGATGGCGTCGGCGCCTCCAACCGGGCCGGGGCTCGGCGCATGCCTTCGCCGGCATCACGCGCGCCGCGCATATAGCCGCGCGGCGAGGAGCCGAGCATGCGCTTGAACATCGTGATGAAGGCCGGCACGCTGTCATAGCCGAGATCGAGCGCCACCCGCGTGATCGGCTCNCTCGCCATCGGCGAGCCTCGGCAGCGCCGCGAACAGGCAGGCCTGCTGGCGCCATGTCGACAGGGACAGGCCGGTCTGCCGCTGGAAGGCGCGCGTGAAGGAGCGCCGGCTCATGCCGACGGTATCGGCCCATTCATCGATCGTCGCATGCGGTGAGGGTGCGGCGACGAAACGCCGGCAGAGCGCCGCCAGTTTGGGATCCGACGGGAACGGCAGGCCGAGCGGCCGCTCCGGCAATTGCGGGATCTCGTGCAGGAGCAGGTTCATGATCAGGCCACCGCGCCCTTCCAGTTCGCCGCCTTGCGGCAGCTTCTCGGATTCCACGATAAGACTGTGCATCAGGTCGGTGACGCCGACGACGCGCATGCCCTCCGGCAAGCCTGGAATCGCCTTCGGCATGACATAGACCGAGCGCATCGAGACGTCGCCGAGCATCTCGACGGAATGTTCGATGCCGGCCGGAATCCACATCGCATGGTCCGGCGGCACCATCCAGCGCCCATGCCGCGTCGTCACCAGCACGACGCCGACCAGCGCATGCAGCAACTGGCTGCGGCTGTGGTGGTGGTGAGGCACGTGGTAGCCATCCGGATATTCGGTCGGCAACACCACCGCCGGCCCGACCGCCTGCTCGAGCCACTGCCAGCGCAGCCCGTGCAATTGCTCGAGGTCGGTGTGGCCGGCGCCGAAAATTTCCCTGGTTTTTGGCATTCGGTATGGCCCACTTGCGAAACTATTGGACCAAACCACGAAAGAAGTCGCCTGGCAACCGGACTATAAGGCTGCCTGCGGGAAGCGCCCGCCACGTCGCCTGTGGGAACGACCCGCCAAAAAGACTACGGAGCCTATCTTGACCGATACGACAGCCACCAGGGTCGCGCCGCCTGCGACCGCCAGTCACGCGTCAGCCCAGGCGACGGCCTTCACCGTCATCCTGGCGGTGAGCCTCTGCCACTCCATCAACGACATCATGCAGTCGCTGCTATCGGCCATCTATCCGCTTCTGAAAGACAATTACGGCCTCGACTTCTGGCAGATCGGGCTGTTGACCTTCACCTTCCAGGTAACGGCATCCCTGCTGCAGCCGATCATCGGCGCGGTCACCGACAAGCGGCCGATGCCTTACTCGCTGCCCTGGGGCATGGCATCCTCGCTGATCGGCCTGGTCGTGCTGGCTTATGCCGGGCACTACTACCTGCTGCTGATCGGCGCATCGCTGATCGGCATCGGTTCGGNGCCTTCATCGTCGTGCCCTTCGGCCAGACCAGCATCGCCTGGTTCGCCGTCGGCTCGCTGATCGGCATCGTCATCCTGTGGCAGGTCGGTGGCTGGTACAGCCGCCTGCGCGCCGCGCAAGGCAATCGCAAGGCGGCAAGCTTCGTGTCGCCCTTCCCACGCCGCAAGGTGATGTGGGCCCTGGCGGTACTGACCTTGCTGGTGCTGACCAAGAACGCCTACATCGCCAGCCTGGCCAGCTACTACACCTTCTATTCCATCCATAAGTTCGGCGTTTCGGTGCAGATGTCGCAGGTCATGCTGTTCCTATTCCTCGGCTCTTCGGCGTTGGGCATCCTGCTCGGCGGTCCGTTCGGCGACCGCTATGGACAAAAGGCGATGATCTGGTTTTCGATCGTCGGCGTCCTGCCCTTCACGCTGGCGCTGCCTTACGCCAATATGGAATGGACGATGGTGCTGACCGTGCTGATCGGCCTCATCCTCTCGTCGGCCTTCTCCAACATCGTCGTCTTCGCGCAGGAACTGGTGCCGGGCCGCGTCGGCACGATCGCCGGCATCTTCTTCGGTTTCGCCTTCGGAGTGGGCGGCATCGCGGCCGCGGTGCTTGGTGTCGTCGCCGACATGAAAGGCATCGACTTCGTCTTCCAGATCTGCTCGTACCTGCCGTTCCTGGGGCTGCTGACGGTGTTCCTGCCCAACATGAGGGACGCGCGCAAGGCGCAGGCCGCCGCTTGAATCATCTGTATCCCGGCAAAAGGCACCCGCCATATGGCGGGTGTCTTTTGCCATTCCGGTGGGAGGGCTTCAGGCCTTGAAGAAGGCCAGAAGGTCGGCGTTGATGATGTCGGCGTGGGTCGTGGCCATGCCGTGCGGAAAGCCTTTATAGACCTTGAGCTCGCCCTTCTTGAGCAGCTTGATGCTCAGCAGCGCCGAGTCAGCAATGGGAACGATCTGGTCGTCGTCGCCATGCATGACCAGCACCGGCACGTCGATCGTCTTGAGATCTTCGGTGAAGTCGGTCTCCGAGAAGGCCTTGATGCAGTCGTAATGCGCCTTGGTGCCGCCCATCATGCCCTGGCGGTACCAGTTGTCGATAACGCCCTGCGAGACCACGGCGCCCGGACGGTTGAACCCGTAGAACGGGCCAGCGGGAACATCCACGTAAAGCTGCGCGCGGTTGGCGGCCACGCCCGAGCGGAACCCGTCGAAGACCTCGATCGGCAGGCCGCCGGGATTGGCTGGGGTCTTTAGCATGATCGGCGGCACCGCGCCGAGCAACGCTGCCTTGGCGACACGGCCGCCCGCCCCATACTGGGCGACATAGCGCGCCACCTCGCCGCCACCCGTCGAATGGCCGACATGGATGGCGTCGCTGAGGTCGAGATGGGCGACAAGTTCAGCCACATCGGCTGCATAGGTGTCCATCTCGTTGCCGATATCCGTCTGCGTCGAACGGCCGTGGCCGCGACGGTCATGGGCGATGACGCGGTAGCCTTGGCCCAGGAAGAACAGCATCTGCGCATCCCAGTCATCGCTGCTCAGCGGCCAGCCGTGATGGAACACAATGGGCTGACCGGTTCCCCAGTCCTTGTAATATATCTGCGTGCCGTCCTTGGTGGTGATCGTGCCGCTGCCTGAGCCTGGTTTGGTCTGCGAGGTCATCTCAATCTCCATCTGATTTCTGTCGCGATAAACAATATCGCGATATCAATGTCGTTAACCCAGATCGAGGTTCTTGTCCATAGAAATATGTATCGCGATATTTTTTTTCGTGGTACATAATGCGAGCACTTAATCGGCAAAGGAATCCACCGTGCCTCTCCCGCTGGACAATCAGCTCTGCTTCACGCTCTACGCCACCAGCATGGCAATCAATCGCACCTACAAGCCGATGTTGGACAAGATGGGGATCACCTATCCGCAATATCTCGTACTCAACGCGCTGGGCGAGGCCGACGGCATGTCTATCGGCACGATCGCGCACAGGCTCGCCCTGGAATCGAGCACGGTCACGCCGCTGGTAAAGCGGATGGAGCAGGCCGGCCTGGTTACCCGCCAGCGCAGCCAGACCGACGAGCGGCAGGTCCAGGTCGACCTGACACCGGCCGGCCGCAAGCTGCTCGTCCAGTGCAACTGCTTGAACGAGACCCTGGTCGAACGCTCGGGCATGACGCTGGCCGAACTGGACAGGCTGAACCGGCAGGTCCAGGCGTTGCGCGATGCGTTGAGCGGCGACCGGTAGCTTCCCACCGCCGCTTGCACGCCTGCCCGCCTTCCGCTATAGAGCCGCCACCCGCGTAGACACCCTTGGAGGCAACGCGGCGGAAGGCTGCCTTCCCCTTGTGGTCCCGAACAAAGATCCGCTCGCTGCGGTTTCCGGCATTCGGACATCGAGGTCTGGCGGCTTTCGACGTTTACGGCCTGGCACATTGCCAACCGTAGGCGCTCCATAACACGCGAAAAGGAAAAGCCATGAGCCACGATACTTACGAGCTCAAGGCCGAAGCGCGCGAACAGGTCGGTAAGGGGTCCGCCCGTGCAGTTCGCCGCAACGGTAAAGTGCCTGCGGTAATTTATGGTGACAGACAGCCTCCCCTGGCGATCGCGCTCACCTACAAGGACATCTACTACAAGATCCATGGCGGCGGGTTCCTGACCACGATCGCCACGATCGATGTCGACGGCAAGAAGATCCAGGTCCTGCCGAAGGACTTCCAGCTCGACCCGGTCAAGGATTTCCCTGTCCATGTCGACTTCTTGCGCATCGGCAAGGACACCGAAGTCAACGTCGATGTTCCCGTGCACTTCATCAATGAAGACAAGTCGCCCGGTATCAAGCGCGGCGGCGTGCTCAACATCGTGCGTCACGAAGTCGAGTTCCACTGCCCGGCCAATGCGATCCCGGAATTCATCACCGTCGATCTCACCGGCGCCGACATCGGCGATTCGATCCACATCTCGGCGGTCAAGTTGCCGGCCGGCGTCAAGCCGGTCATCTCCGACCGCGACTTCACCATCGCGACCGTTGCCGGTTCGTCGGCGATGAAGCCGGAGACGGAAGAGACAGCTGAGGCCGCGGCTCCCGAAGCGGCTCCCGCCGCCGAAGAGAAGTAACTCTTTTCACGCCCGGAGGCGACGATGCCAGAAAAGACAGCGCTTGTCTTTGCCGGCCTCGGCAATCCGGGCGCGAAATACGCTGAAAACCGACACAATGTCGGCTTCATGGCGGCGGACGCTATCGCCCGCCGCCATTCCTTTTCGCCCTGGTCGAAGAAGTTCCAGGGCCTGGTTTCCGAAGGCACGCTCGGTGGCGAAAAGATCATCCTGATCAAGCCGCGGACCTTCATGAACCTGTCCGGCCAGTCGGTCGGCGAAGCGCTGCGCTTCTACAAGCTCGATCTTTCCGCCCTCACCGTCTTCTATGACGAGATCGACCTTGCCGAAGGCAAGCTGCGCATCAAGACCGGCGGTGGGGCCGGCGGCCATAACGGCATCCGCTCGATCGACGGCCATGTCGGCAATGCGTATCGCCGCGTGCGCATCGGCGTCGGCCATCCCGGCGTCAAGGAAATGGTCCAGCATCATGTGCTGGGCGATTTCGCCAAGGCCGACCGCGACTGGCTCGACCCGCTGCTCGACGCGATCGCCGACAATGCGGCTATGCTCGTCAAGGGCGACGAATCCGGTTTCATGAACAAGGCCGCCCTCGCCGTCCAGGGCAAGACGGGCGCAGAACCGGAAAACCCGGCGCGGAAGCAGTCGAGCCCGAAACAGCAAAGCCCAAAACAACAAAGTCATGTCCGCCAGGCCCGCCCTCAGCAGCCGGTCGCCAAGCTGCCGGAAAGCGGCCCGATGGCCGCCATGCTGAAGAAACTCTTCGGCAACAAGGACTGAGGCGTAGCCTCATGCGGCGTCACGGGGCTTGACGTTCCCAACCCCTATCGCCCATAGCCTCATCAAATTTCGCTTTTCCCGAGGACTTGATAAAATGGGTTTCAAATGCGGCATCGTTGGCTTGCCCAACGTCGGCAAGTCGACGCTCTTCAACGCGCTGACGAGGACGGCCGCCGCGCAGGCCGCCAACTATCCCTTCTGCACCATCGAACCGAACACCGGCGAGGTGGCGGTGCCCGATCCGCGCCTGCGGAAGATCGCCGAAATCGCCAAGTCGAAGGAGATTATCCCGACCCGGATCTCCTTCGTCGACATCGCCGGCCTGGTGCGCGGCGCCTCCAAGGGCGAAGGCCTGGGCAACCAGTTCCTCGCCAACATCCGCGAGGTCGACGCCATCGTGCATGTGCTGCGCTGCTTCGAGGATGACGACATCACCCATGTCGAGGGCCGCATCGACCCCGTCGCCGACGCCGAGACGGTCGAGACCGAGCTGATGCTCGCCGACCTCGACAGCCTCGAGCGCCGCATCGTCCAGTTCCGCAAGCGCGCCGCCAGCAAGGACAAGGAAGCGACGACCGTACTGCCGATGATGGAGGCCGCGCTCGAGCTGCTGCAGGAGGGCCGCCCGACCCGCATCCTGCTCAAGGGCATTTCGGCGGAGGACCTGCGCATCCTTCAGGGGCTGAACCTCCTGACCTCGCATCCCGTGCTCTATGTCTGCAACGTCGCCGAGGCCGATGCCGCGACCGGCAACGAGCACACCAACGCGGTGGAAAAGATGGCCACCGCGCAAGGCGCCGGCATAGTGGTGATCTCGGCCGCGATCGAGGCCGAAGTCGCCCAGCTCTCGGACGAGGAAGAGATGGAATTCCTGTCCTCGCTTGGGTTAGACGAGCCGGGCCTCAACAAGGTCATCCGCGCCGGCTACGACCTGTTGCATCTGATCACCTATTTCACCGCCGGTCCGAAGGAAACGCGCGCCTGGACCATCCACAAGGGCGACAAGGCCCCGCAGGCCGCCGGCGTCATCCACACCGATTTCGAGCGCGGCTTCATCCGCGCCCAGACCATCGCCTACAACGATTTCGTCACGCTCGGCGGCGAAGTGGCCGCCAAGGAAGCCGGCAAGGCACGCGACGAAGGCAAGGAGTACGTCGTCCAGGACGGCGACGTCATGCTGTTCAAATTCAACACCTGATGTGACGGAAATCGCGCTGTCCACGGTGCCGTGAAGTTCGCTCTCTCTGTGCGGCCACAAGCCGGTTCAGCTACCGGCCACCATCCGACCATTCACCCACACCTTGGCAATATTGGACCGTACCGCATTGAGCACGATCTTCTGAAAGACGTCGTCGAGCGCATCGTTGGCGGCGTTGACATGGATGTTCGAGGCGCTCGCTTTGGTGTCGATCAGCAGCGCGTCGAATTCGTATCCGACACGAAAACTGCCGGCGCCACGGGCGAAGGCTTTGGCTGTCTGATCAGCGCGCTGCTGTGCAGCACGCCGGTCACCGGCTATTCGTCGAACGCTGGTATCATCGCCATCACCGGCATCGCCAGCCGTGCCGCCTTTGGAGCGGCCGGCATCTTCCTGGTGCTGTTCGGGCTGGTCGGCAAGCTTTCGGCGGTCATCGCCTCAATCCCCGGGCCGGTCATCGGCGGCGTCTTCGGTGTGCTGTGCGTCATCATCGCCATGAACGGTTTTCGGGTGGTGCGCGCGACGCCGCTGACCGAACGCAACATGCTGGTCATCGGCCTGCCCATCCTGATGGCGCTGTTCGCCACGCTGGTACCGCCGGATTTCGTCAAGACGCTGCCCGATATCGTGCAGTACATTCTGGGCTCATCCATCGCCTTCGGCGCCGTCTGGGCGATCGTCCTGCACCAGATCCTGCCGAACGCCCGTTAGGCGATCGGAGGCGCCGCGGCTGGCCCCTACGGCCGCCGCGGGCCCGATCGCGCCGGCTGGCTCACCAGAAAGGACTTGACCAAATCGCGCGCTCCCTGCATCCGGGTTCGCCGATCCATGCGGATCGCGCGTTCTGCAGGGATGCCAGACCATGACCGGCAAGACATGGGCCTATGAGGACTTCGTCGAGGGTGCCTCGTTCGATCTCGGCACCAAACAGGTGAGCGCGGCCGAAATCATCGAGTTCGCCAGCGAGTTCGACGCCCAGCCGATGCACCTCGACGAGGCGGCCGGCAAGGCCAGCATCCTGGGCGGCCTGTCGGCCTCGGGCTGGCACACCTGCGCCATGTTCATGCGCATGCTGTGCGATGCCTTCCTGCTGGACTCCACCTGCCAGGGCGCACCAGGAGTCGATCAGGTCAAATGGAAGAAGCCGGTGCTCGCCGGTGATACGCTGCGGGGCAGTCTGGTGGTTGTGGCCAGGCGCTTGTCGAAATCGAAGCCGCAACTCGGCTTCGTGACCATGCGCAGCGAACTGGTCAACCAACGCGGCGAAAGCGTCTTCGAGCTCGAGAACTCAGTCATGTTCCTGACGCGCGATGTCGGGGGGAACTTCCCATGACACTGGATGAATTCTTCCGCATCGGCACCACGGTGACGCTGGGCTCGCACAGATTCGAGCCCGAGGCGATCAAGGCGTTCGCCCGCAAATACGACCCGCAGATCTTTCACATCGACGAAGAGGCCGCGAAGAAGAGCGTGCTCGGCGGCCTCTGCGCCTCCGGCTGGCATACCGCCGCCACCTGGATGAAGCTGAACCTGGAAACCCGCCTGGACGCCGAAGGCTGGGATGGCCCGGTGCCCGAATTCGGCCCCTCGCCCGGATTCAAAAACCTGAAGTGGCTGAAGCCCGTCTTTGCCGGGCAAACCATCACCTTCACGCGCACGGCGCTGTCCCATCGCCCCGTCGCGTCCCGCCCCGGCTGGCGGTTGCTGGCGCTGCTCTGCGAGGCCACCGATTCGACCGGCGGCAAGGTGCTGGAGTTCGAAAGCGCGGTGCTGGTGAAGGTGGAGTAGGTTTCTTCCTTCTCCCCGTTTACGGGGAGAAGGTGCCCGAAGGGCGGATGAGGGGCGGCGCCGGCGATGGTGTTCTCGCGTTGCCTCCCGGCTCTTCGCCATCGCTCCGGGCGTTCGAGCCCTTTGAAAGGTCCACTGGACCTTTCAATTTGCTTCGGCAAACCGGTCTCAAACCCCCTCGAACCCGATCAGCGTTCGCACCGGCACGCCGAGCGCTTCGAGCTTGGCGCGCCCGCCCAAATCCGGCAGGTCGATGACGAAACAGGCGGCGAGAATGTCGGCGCCGATCTGGCGCAGCAGCTTGACCGCCGCCTCCGCCGTGCCGCCGGTGGCGATCAGATCGTCGACCAGGATCACCTTCTCGCCGGGCGCGACGCCGTCCTTGTGCATCTCCATCTCGTCCAACCCGTATTCCAGGCTGTAGGCGACGCGCACGGTCTCATAAGGCAGCTTGCCCTTCTTGCGGATCGGCACGAATCCGGCCGAGAGCTGGTGGGCGACGGCGCCGCCCAGGATGAAGCCGCGCGCTTCGATGCCGGCGATCTTGTCGATCTTCTGCCCGGCATAGGGATGCACGAGCTCGTCGATGGCGCGTCGGAAGGCGCGCGCATTGCCGAGCAGCGTGGTGATGTCGCGAAACAGGATGCCGGGCTTGGGATAGTCCGGGATGGTACGGATCGATGCCAGCAGCGTGTCTTCGAGAGAGGATTTCATGGTTTGCGCTCCACGCTTGCGTCTGCTGTCTTGCCGCGAAGAGCCAGACCAACTGCCTTGTCGATGGCCGGACATCGGCCAGCTTCCCAGAAGACTATCTGAAACGGAGATTTTGGCGCGTCAATTGTTCTATCGAGGTGCAGCCCATCAGCTTCATGCCGCGTTCGATCTCGATGCGCATCTGTTCAAGTGCCCGTTCGACGCCCGCCTGTCCGGCCGCCGCCAGCGGGAACAGGTAGTAGCGCCCGACACCGACCGCCTTGGCGCCGAGCGACAGCGCCTTCAGCACATGCGTGCCACGCTGCACGCCGCCATCCATGACCACGTCGATCCGATCGCCGACGGCATCGACGATCTCGGCAAGCTGGTCGAAGGCCGCCCGCGAGCCATCCAGTTGGCGCCCGCCATGGTTCGACAGGATGATGCCCTTGCAGCCGATCTCGACGGCGCGTTTGGCATCTTCCACCGACATGATGCCCTTGAGGCAGAACGGCCCCGGCCACAGCTTGACCATCTCGGCGACGTCGTCCCATGTCATCGACGGATCGAGCATCTCGGTGAAGTAGCGGCTGATCGACATGGTGCCGCCACCCATGTCGACATGCTCGTCGAGCTGCGGCAGCTTGAACCCCTCATGGGTAAAGTAGTTGATCGCCCAGGCCGGCTTGAGTGCGAACTGCATCATCCCGGCAAGGTTGAGCTTGAAGGGGATGGCAAAGCCGGTGCGCTTGTCACGCTCGCGGTTGCCGCCCGTGATGCTGTCGACGGTCAGCATCATCACCTCGACGCCGATATCCCTGGCGCGTTGCATCATCGCCCGGTTGAGACCACGATCGCGATGGAAATAGAACTGGTAGACTTGAGGGCTGCTGCTGATTGCCCGCGCCTCCTCGAGGCTGACGGTGCCGAGCGAGGAGACGCCGAACATGGTGCCATATTTGGCCGCCGCCTTGGCGACGGCCCGCTCGCCCTGATGGTGAAACAGTCGCTGCAAGGCGGTCGGCGAGCAATAGAACGGCATCGCCAGCTTCTGGCCCATCACCGTCACCGACATGTCGACCTCGCTCACGCCCCGCAGGACGTTCGGGACCAGGTCGCAACGCTCGAAGGCTTCCGTGTTGCGGCGATAGGTGACTTCATCGTCCGCCGCGCCGTCGATATAATTGAAGATCGGCCCCGGCAGGCGGCGCTGCGCCATGCGGCGGAAATCGGAAAAGTTATGACAGTCCTGCAGCCGCATCATAGAATTCCAAACACTGTATCGGGACGGGCCTCGCCGCCGTTCAGGCGTCGAATATCAATCCGGTGCCCCCATGCCAACGGGCTAATTGCGGCTCGCGCGCCCAGCGGAGGCAGTCCGCATGAAAAAGGGGCGCATCGAGCGCCCCTTCCGTTACAGCCGATTTCCCGCGGAACGCTACATGCCGAGATCGGAACGAAGCTCCGCCCTGGCCACGTCGTATTCGGCCTTGAAGTCATCCCGGTTGAGCAGGCCGGCGGCGATGACGCTGCCGGAAATCTTGCCCATCTCGACGTCGGACGGATAGTGTATACCGCCGACGATGCGGTTGTGGCCGAACTCGGCCGCGCGCGCCATGATCTCAGCACGCCTTTCCGGAACCATGTCGGACAGGATGATGCCCATCATCGTGCCGACGGTCGCATGGCCGGACGGCCAGGAACCGGAGCTCGACAGCTTGACCACCGGCTTGACGAGATCGCTGAGCTGGTGCGGACGCGGGCGCTTCCAGACATCCTTGGCCGGATCGACGACGGCGCCTTCGGTCTCCACCACGCGATCGAAGAAGGCGCAGAATTTCGGCAGCTTGTCCTTGTTGAAATTCGGTCCCATGACATCGGCGAAACGCCAGACGTTTTCCTCGGCGTCGGCGATGGCGCGGGCTTCCATCTCGGGCGTGCGCGTGACCTGCACGGTCAGCACCTCGCCAAGCTCGGCCTTGGTCTCAGCCGAATCATTGGCCGGCGGCGGCGGCAGGATCATCGTCAGGTCGACATCCTTGTTCGTGATGAATGGTTTTGCGTCTTCGGCGCGGGCCGTGGAACCAACGACGAGCAGCAGCAGGCCTGCCGCAAGCGATGCGTATCTTTTCATGGGCGTGATCCTTTGATGAGAGCGCCGCAGGATCGCGATGTGTGGTGACGGCCATGTGACACCGCCGCGACGTGGAGGGCGCAATCCACTCAAAAAGCAGAAAGGGCACCTCGCGGCGCCCTTTTGCGAATTCCAGAATGCGGCATCGCTTAGTGCGCGACGGCTTCCCACACCTTGCGCTTGGTTAGGTAGACCAGGGCGCCGAACAGAAGCAGGAACACCAGCACGCGGAAGCCCATCTTCTTGCGGTCTTCCATGTGCGGCTCGGCAGCCCATGTCAGGAAGGCAGCCACGTCGCGGGAATACTGGTCGATGGTCTGCGGCGAACCGTCGTCATAGGTGACCTGGCCGTCGGAGAGCGGCTTGGGCATCTTCAGCGACACGCCGGACATGAAGTACGGGTTGTAGTGCGTGCCTTCGGGGATGACCATGCCGGCGGGCGGCGTCTGGTCGTAGCCGGTCAAGAGCGAATGGATGTAGTCGGGACCACCCGCATCATACTGGGTGAAGATATCGAAAACGAACTGCGGGAAGCCGCGCTCGACGCCGCGCGCCTTGGCCAGCAACGACATATCCGGCGGCGCCGCACCACCATTGGAGGCAGCGGCGGCTTCCTCATTGGCGAATGGTGCCGGGAAATGGTCGGACGGCTTGCCGGGACGGTCGAACATGTCGCCGGCATCGTTGGGGCCGTCATGGATCGTGTATTCGGCTGACAGCGTCTTGATCTGCGCGTCGCTGTAGCCGAGGTCCGAAAGCGTGCGGAACGCCACCAGGTTCATCGAATGGCAGGCCGAGCAGACTTCCTTGTAGACCTTCAGCCCGCGCTGCAGCTGCGCCTTGTCATAGGTGCCGAACGGGCCGGTGAAGCTCCAGCTTATTTCCTTCGGCTCGTTGATCGGGAAATGCGTCGGCGCCGCCGCGTTATGCGCCTCTTCGGCCGCGAACGCCCACGTGCCTGCAACTCCGGTGCAGGCGGCCACGAGGCCGATCAGCGCAAGCGAGGTGAGAATCTTTTTCATGCCAAATCCCCTTAGATTCTCTACCGCTCAGCCCTTGGTCTCAGGTGCTGCCGTGGCGCCCGCCGGATGCCCGCTGCCACCCTTGTTCTTTTCGAGCACCGCCTCAGTGATCGAGTTCGGCAGCCTGCGGGGTGTCTCGATCAAGCCGAGCACCGGCAGCGCGATCAGGAAGAAGGCGAAGTAGAACAGCGTCGCCATCTGCGCCATGAACACATAGCTGCCTTCCGCCGGCTGCGAGCCCAGCCAGCCCAGCAGGATGGCATCGGCCACGAACAGCCAGAAAAACAGCTTGTACCAGGGCCGGTAGACCGCCGAGCGCACCTTGGAGGTGTCGAGCCACGGCACCAGGAACAGCATGACGATGGCGCCGAACATGCACAGCACGCCGCCGAGCTTGGAATTGATCGGCCCGATGTTGAAGGTGATGGCGCGCAGGATCGCGTAGAACGGCAGGAAGTACCATTCCGGGACGATATGGGCCGGCGTCTTAAGCGGGTTGGCGACCGTGTAGTTGTCCGGATGGCCGAGATAGTTCGGCAGGTAGAAGACGAAGTAGGCGAAGACGAACAGGAATACGATCATGCCGAACGCGTCCTTGATGGTCGCGTAGGGCGTGAAGGCCACGGTATCTGTCTTCGACTTGACCTCGATGCCGGTAGGGTTCGACTGGCCGACGACGTGCAGCGCCCAGACATGCAGCACGACGACGCCTGCAATCATGAACGGCAGCAGGTAATGCAGCGCGAAGAAGCGGTTCAGCGTCGGATTGTCGACGGCGAAGCCTCCGAGCAGGAGCTGCTGGATCCAGTCGCCAACCAGCGGAATGGCGCTGAAGAAGCCGGTGATGACAGTGGCGCCCCAGAAGCTCATCTGCCCCCATGGCAGCACATAGCCCATGAAACCGGTCGCCATCATCAGCAGGTAGATGATGCAGCCGAGGATCCACAGCAGCTCGCGCGGCGCCTTGTAGGAGCCGTAATAAAGACCGCGGAAGATGTGCAGGTAGACGGCGATGAAGAAGAACGAGGCGCCGTTGGCGTGCATGTAGCGCAGCAGCCATCCGGAATTCACGTCGCGCATGATCTTTTCGACCGAACCGAAGGCGAGATTGGTGTCGGCCGTATAGTGCATGGCCAGCACGATGCCGGTCAGGATCTGCGCCACCAGCATGATCGCCAGGATGCCGCCGAAGGTCCACATATAGTTCAGGTTGCGCGGCACCGGATAGGCGATGAAGCTGTCATAGACCATCCTGGGCAGCGGCATGCGGGCGTCGAACCAGCGTTCGATACCGGTCTTCGGCGTGTAGGTCGAGTGTCCCTCGCTCATCGAAATATCCCCTGCCTCAACCGATAAGGAGTTTGGTGTCGGAAATGAATTTGAATACCGGAATCGCCATGTTCTCGGGCGCCGGGCCTTTGCGGATGCGGCCGGCCGTGTCGTATTGCGAGCCGTGGCACGGGCAGAACCAGCCGCCGAAATCGCCTTCCTGGCCGAGCGGGATGCAGCCCAGATGGGTGCAAACCTGAACCATGACCATCCAGGCCTCCTTGCCGGGCGTGGTGCGGTTGGCGTCGGTCGCCGGCGCATCGGACGCCAAATTGGCGTTGCGGGCGATCGGATCCTTGAGATCGGAGAGGCTGACGGCCTCGCCGTCTTTCATTTCCTTCTCGGTGCGGTTGCGCACCACGACCGGCTTGCCGCGCCACTTGACGATCAGCGAGCTTCCAGGCGTCAGCGAGGAGACGTCGACCTCGACCGAAGCGAGCGCCAGCGTCGAGGCGTCGGGGCGCATCTGGTCGATGAACGGCCAGGCCACGGCACCGGCGCCGACCACCGCGGCCATGCCGGTGGCGACATAGAGAAAATCTCGACGATTGGGATCGTGGATGTCGGTTGCGCTCACGGGTGCCTGATCCTTTCGCCTCTTCCGCGCCGGGGGCCGAGCCTTGTTCCCCGCTCAATCACGCCAACCCGACAGCGCATGGCGAACAGGCTAGCGAATTCCTCCGGCATTTGGACTTCGGTTTATGCGTGAAGCCCGTTTTTGTCCAGACGGGTGAAGGCACAAGGGCAGATTGTCGCGGGGACAAAATCCCCTAGTATCCGGCGGGACGGCGAATGGCTGCAACAGGCGGCTAAACAACCGGGAAATATCAGCAAAATCCCAGGCTCCAGCTTGCCTCGACACAGGGCGCCGGTGTGATCTATCCTCCTTCGCATGGCGCACGTCATCGATCGCGAGCAATGGGCTGTTCGTTCCGACCACTGGAAGGGCGAACTGCAGTGCGGTGCCTACGGCTCAAACTCCTGCCTGATCTTCAATCACTTGCCCGACGTCGGCGGCGGCCCGCCGCTGCACGCCCATCCCTATGCGGAGATCTTCATCATCCGCCAGGGAACCGGCCTCTTCACGGTCGGCGACCAGGAAATCGAGGCTTCGGCGGGACAGATCCTGATCGTGCCGCCCAACACGCCGCACAAATTCACCAATCTCGGTCCGGGTCCGCTGGAAACGACCGATATTCACGAAAACGGCAGCTTCATCACCGAGTGGCTGGAGTGATTCCTGAAAACTGAATTACGCGGCGCCGAGCCTGACCAGCACGGCTTTCGGAATATTGTATTCCCGGATGACGGCGTCATGCTTGCGAAGGCCGCACAGTTCGCGCTGGATGAAATAGGCGTGAACGGCCACGGCAGCATCCTTGAGCAGACGGTGGCGCAACTCATCGTCCCCGTTGTCGCGCAACCGGGCCAAGGTTTCTTCCACGCGCTGTCCGGCGCGGCCGAGCGCCGCCGCCTTCTCGGCCAGTACTTCATGGCCGAGTGCGTCGAAGGCCGCGTCGGCAGCCGACGTGCCGGCAAGATGGGATGGCGGACGCAAGGACATTTCAGTTCCCTTTCCCGAACACCATGCGATGGGTGACGAATTCTTCGTCCTCCACGCGCTGAAAACCAAGCCGTTCATAGAAACCGAAAGCTTCCGGCGGCGCGCGGGTGTTCAACACGGTGAAATACCGGCGGGCTCGGTCGATCACGGTCTCGACCAGCGTTCGGCCAAGGCCGGCGCGACGGTGACGCCCGCTGACGAACAGGTGGCGGACCCGGCCGTGGTCCCTGCCCTCGAAATAGGGATCGATATTCAACCCGCAGACACCGGCGAGCTCCGCGCCGTGCCATGCTCCGAACAGCGCCTCGCCCCGCTTCAGGAACTTGTTGCGGCCGCTTGCCCAGCCATCGCCCAGGCGCACCAGCATCCAGTAACCTTCCAGCCGGCTCTCGTCCTTCAGCATGTCGAAAGCCGGCGTGACTGGCCGGAGCCGCTTGATCCCATAGTCGATCTTTGCCGATCCACCCATGCGCCTACTCCGCCGGCCGCGTCTCTTCCAGCACGCTCTCATCGTGATAGAGGAAGCCGCCGGACTGGCGCTTCCACAGCCGGGCATAGAGCCCGTCTAGCGCCACCAGTTCGTCATGCGTGCCTTGCTCGACGATGCGGCCGCCGTCGAGCACCACCAGGCGGTCAAGTGCCGCGATCGTCGACAGCCGGTGCGCTATCGCGATCACGGTCTTGTTCTCCATCAGCCGTGTCAGATTCTCCTGGATCGCCGCCTCGATGTCGGAATCGAGCGCCGACGTCGCCTCGTCGAGGATCAGGATAGGCGCGTCCTTGAGGAAGACGCGGGCAATCGCCACGCGCTGGCGCTGGCCGCCCGACAGTTTCACGCCGCGCTCGCCGACGAAGGCTTCGTAGCCCTGGCGGTCCCTATTGTCGCGCAAGGTCAAGATGAATTCGTGGGCCTCGGCTTTTTTCGCCGCCGCGATGACCTGCGCGTTGGTTGCGTCGGGCATGCCGAGCTTGATGTTGTCGCGCAGCGAACGGTGGAACAGGGCCGTGTCCTGGCTGACGACGCCGATATTGGCGCGCAGCGAATCCTGCCTTACACCTGAGACGTCCTGACCGTCGATGGTGATCTGGCCGCTTTCGAGATCGTAGAGGCGCAGGATAAGGTTGGCCAGCGTCGTCTTGCCGGCGCCCGAAGGCCCGACCAGCCCGACCTTCTCGCCCGGCTTGACGACAAGGTTGATGCCGTTCAGCACCCCAAACCCCTTGCCGTAGTGGAAGTCGACATTTTTAACGTCGATGCGCCCGCCCGCCACGTCCAGTTCCTTTGCGTCCGGTGCATCCGTCAGGCCGAGCGGCTGCGAGATCAGCGCCTTGGAGTTCTCCAGCACGCCGAGATTCCGCAAGATACTGTTCATCTGCATCATCAGCCGGCCGAGCAGCATGTTGAGCCGCAGCACCAGGCTGAGCGTGAAGGCGACCGCCCCGACCGTGATCGAGCCCTCGACCCAGAGATAAACTGCAAAGCAGCCGATCGCCGAGATCATGATGCCCGACAGCGTCGTCAGCGCCATGCGCACGCCGGTCAGTCTTCGCGTGAAGGGCCGCAATGCGTCGAGATAGATGTCGAAGCCGTTCCTGATGTAACGATCGTCGCCGTCAGCCGCGAACAGTTTCAGCGTCTGCACGTTGGAGTAGGAATCGACAATGCGGCCATTGATCATGGAGCCCGCCTCCGCCGTCGCTTCGGCGTGCTTGCGGATTGCCGGCAAATAGAGTTTCGCCAGAAAGCCGAAGGCGGTGATCCAGACCACCACGAGTGCCGCCAGCCTGAGGTCAAGCCCGGCGACCAGCGCCAGCGTCGTCACGGTATAGACGACCATGAACCAGACGACCTCGATGAAGCTTTCCATCAGGTCGCCCGTCGCCTGCCCGGCCTGCCAGACTTTCGTCGCGATGCGGCCGGCAAAATCGTTCTGGAAGAAGGCGTAGGACTGGCGCGAGACGTGCCGGTGCGCCTGCCAGCGCACCAGATTGTAGAAGCCGGGCGTGATCGTCTGTTCGTCGACCAGCGCCGACAAGGCGACGACCACCGTGCGGATGACCAGCACCACCGCGACCATGAACACCAGTTCGGGGCCGGCGGCGGTCCACAGCGCGTGCCAGCTCCGTTCGCCGGGCAATTGGTCGAGAATATCGACCAGCCGTCCGACGAAATAGAACAGGCCGGCCTCGACCAGCGGTGCGATGCCGCCGATGACCAGCATGGCGAAGAAGGCGAACTTCGCTTGCCCAACATAGTGCCAGAGGAAGCCCGTGACGCTGGCCGGTGGCCGAAGATTCGCCGGCTCCCTGAACGGGTAGACCCAGGTCTCGAACCAGCGGTAGACGGCTGTCATCATGCGGCGGCGATCATTCTGCGGCTTGCCCCTTTGCTATTGTGTCATTGGCGGCTTCGACTGGGACGTCATCGAGCAGGAATCCACCCGACTGGCGCTGCCAGAGCTGCGCGTAGAGTCCGCCTCTGGCGACCAGTTCCTCGTGCGAGCCCTCCTCGATGACGCGACCCTGGTCCATCACGACGAGCCTGTCCATCGCCGCGATGGTCGACAGCCGGTGCGCGATGGCGATGACGGTCTTGCCTTGCATGAGCTTGTAGAGGTTCTCCTGGATGGCGGCTTCCGCCTCGGAATCGAGCGCCGACGTCGCCTCGTCAAGGATAAGTATGGGCGCGTCCTTCAACATAACGCGAGCAATGGCGATGCGTTGCCGTTGACCGCCGGACAGTTTGACGCCGCGGTCGCCCACATAGGCGTCGAACCCCTTGCGTCCATGATGGTCCGAAAGTCCTGATATGAAATCCATCGCCTCGGCCCGCCGCGCCGCCTCGAGCAGCATCTCGTCGGTGGCATCGGGCCGGCCATAGAGAATATTTTCGCGCACCGAACGATGCAGCAGCGAGGTATCCTGCGTGACCATCCCGATCTGCGCGCGCAGCGAATCCTGTTTCACGCCGGCGATCTCCTGGCCGTCGATCAGGATCCGGCCGCTTTCCAGGTCGTAGAAGCGCAGGAGGAGATTGACCAGCGTCGACTTGCCGGCGCCCGAACGGCCGACAATGCCGACCTTCTCGCCCGGCTTGACCACCAGCGACAGGTTTTCGATGACGCCCTTCTGCTTGCCGTAATGGAAGCGGATATCCTCGAAGCGGATATCGCCATTGGAAACGATGATCTCCTTGGCATCCGGCCTGTCCTCGACAAGGCGCGGCAACGAAATCGAGGCAATGCCGTCCTGCACCGTGCCGATATTCTCGAACAGGCTCGACATTTCCCACATGATCCACTGCGACATGCCCCACATCCGGAGCACCAGACCGATGACCACGGCGACCGCACCGATCGTCACCACTTGCCCCATCCACAGCCACAACGAGATGGCGGTGACCGAGAACAGCAGCAGCGCGTTCAGTATGTAGAGCGAGCCGAACAGCAACGTCACCAGCCGCATCGACCGGTAGACCGTATCGAGGAAGCCCATCATGCCTTCCCTGGCGAAGGCGGCCTCGCGGCGTGAATGGGAAAACAGCTTGACCGTCTGGATGTTGGTGTAGCTGTCGACGACGCGGCCGGTCATGGTCGAGCGCGCATTCGCCTGCTCCTCCCCGACCTTGCCCAGTCGCGGGATGAAGAAGCGCAGCAACAGGATATATCCGACCATCCAGACGCCAAGCGGCGCCGCCAGCCGCCAGTCGGCCGAACCGACAATCAACAGCATGCCGAGGAAATAGACGACGACGTAGTTCAGGACGTCGATCACCTTGATGACGCATTCGCGCACGGCAAGCGCGGTCTGCATCAGCTTGGTGGCGATGCGGCCGGCGAACTCGTCCTGGTAGAAGCTCATCGATTGCTTGAGCAGGTAGCGGTGCACCTGCCAGCGGATGCGCATGGGGTAATTGCCCATCAGCGTCTGCTGGTTGAGCAGCGAATGCAGCCAAACCGTGCCGGGCAGCGCAAACAATACGATGAAGGCCATGCCGGCGAGCTTCCAGCCTTCCGTCTGCAGGAAGGTCTCGCGGTTCTGCCCCGACAGCCAGTCGACGATGCGGCCGAGGAAGCCGAACATCCACACTTCCGCGATGGCGATGGCCGCGACCAGCACCGCATCGACAAGAATATAGGGCCATGCCCCGCGCGTATAATGCAGGCAGAAGGCAACCAGCGTCCTGGGCGGCTCGACCGGTTCCGCTACCGGAAACGGATCGAGCCTTCTTTCAAACCAACTAAACAACAACATAGGTCATGCCTGTGAAATCTGTTTTCCGCTTACGCGGCTTGGCGGTGTACGAAGTCCTCGGACCGCATGGCATCGAGGGCCGACGCTCCGGAATCATCCGGAGCGTCGNGTTGTACGAAGTCCTCGGACCGCATGGCATCGGGGGCCGACGCTCCGGAATCATCCGGAGCGTCGGCCCTGCTTCGCGCTATATAGGAGTTCGCCGGCTTTTCGCCGACAGGCATCTTTGTCGATCCTGACGACACGACGCCACCGGTCCGGTTTTTCGCGCCCGGCCGGATCAGCCGGATGATCCGGCGCACCAGCGACGGACGGCTCGGATCGGGTACCGCGCGCGAGAAATCAACGTCCGGCAGCATGCCGCGATGTGGACGCCGGCGTACTTCGGCATGAACCGCCGACGAATAGGTGTCGCCGATCAACAGCGCCCAGGTCGGCAGCCGGTGAATATGCAGGCTCCTCGAGCCGGGTATTCTATAGGGATCGAACATCGGTCCGTCCTCCGTGTTGAAATAGAGATAAAAAGGATGATCGACATCGTGCCGCGGGATCGGCGGCGGATCAGTCGGAACGCGTTGGGACGGGGCCATCGGCCCCTTCGGCAGCTTGAAAAACATCGCGAGATTCCTTCGAAGACCAGGGTATGGTTTCGGCGGAAAATCGGTGCGGAAGTGTCTAAAAGATCAGGAGAAACGTCGTACCGAAACCGCCAGGGCGCAAATAAGCCCACAGGTGGGGCGCTGGATGTACATGGCCATCATGAATTACCCCTCCATCGGTTCGGGTTGACAATGTTGTTCGTATACCCGACTTCCAAAAAATGGCCACCCGCAGGTCCAGGAATTTCCAAAACCAGGAAGCTGCTGTGGCCGATCTGCCACTTATTAGAAGGACGCGGAAGTGAACCCTGGTCTCCGCATCGCGCTCTACCAACCTGACATTGCCGGCAATACCGGGACAATCCTGCGCTTCGCCGCTTGCCTCGGCCTCGACGTCGACATCATCGAGCCGGCCGGCTTTCCGCTCTCCGACAAAGCGCTCAAGCGCGCCGGCATGGACTACCTCGTAATGGCTGCCCTGACCCGGCATGTCGACTGGCACGCCTTCGAGGAGTGGCGCAAGGCCCGCGCGGATCGGCTGGTGTTGCTGTCGACCAAGGCTGCGACCCCCTACACCGACTTTAGCTTCACCAAGCGCGACATCCTCCTGTTCGGCCGCGAATCCGCGGGCGTGCCGGATCCAGTCCATCAAGCGGCGGATGCGCGCCTGACCATCCCGATGCAGCCCGGCGCGCGCAGCATCAACGTCGCCCTTTCCGTGGCCATGGTGGCGGGCGAAGCCGTCCGGCAACTCCGATAGGGGATCGCCGGCAGCGCCGTCCGCGGTGATTTTTGCCCAGGCGCACATCCGCCTTCTCCTTGGTTTGCACAGTCAGGCTTTCTTGGCTACAAGCTCAACTTAACTTGAGGTCAAGCGGAAAGTTCAAAAATGCCGCCGGTAACGGAATTGACGGTCGGCCAGGTGGCCGCGCGCAGCGGCGTGGCTGTGTCGGCACTGCATTTCTACGAGGCCCGCGGTCTGATCCGCAGCCATCGCACGGCAGGCAACCAGCGGCGCTACGGCCGTGACGTGCTGCGCCGGGTGGCCATAATCCGGATTGCGCAGGAGGTCGGCATCTCGCTCGCGGAAATCGGTGCCGCGCTTGAATCATTACCTGAAGGCCGCACGCCGACGCGCGAGGATTGGAATCTGCTTTCAACGGCTTGGCGCGATAGCCTCGATCAGAAAATCAGCCAGCTAAAGAAGCTGCGCGACGGCCTGACCGACTGCATAGGCTGCGGCTGCATGTCGATCGACAAATGCCCGCTTCGCAATAAGGGGGATCGGCTGGCAAGGGAGGGAACGGGCGCGAGGCGCCTGTTGGTCGAGCGCTAATCCGCAGCCGGCAGCCGCCTTATCGTGAACTCGATCAGATCGCCCGGGCGTTCGAACCAGCTTTCGATTTCGGTCCAGTAGGCCTGCTTGGGGAAGCGCTCGAACCATTCCTTGGCCTTGAGACGGGCGTCCGAGCGCGGCAGGACGAAGGTCTCGCGCAAAAAGCCGTCGCGCGGCATGCGTGCGCGCTCGGCCCGGCTTTGATCGAGCCTTTTCTTCAGGCCATCCAGCGGCGGTCTTGCCGGGGTGCGCACGAACCAACTCCTTGCACCTGGCGCATGACCCCGAAATCGGAATCGGGTTCGGAAAGGATCATGCGCGAAACCAAAGTGACTTGACCCTGTCCCTTAAGAGATTAGGGATCGCGCCCGGAAAAGACGAGTCTTTTGTCGACTCACCGCCCCGCAACCGGAGACGGCACTTGGAACGACCTGAAATACCGGCGGGGCTGCCCGCCGACATCGAAGAAAAGAAGATGAAGGCCCGGCTTTGGTTCGAGGCGCTGCGCGAGCGCATCTGTGGCGCTTTCGAGCATATCGAGCAGGATCTCGGCGGGCCGCTGGCTTCGTGGTCACCGGGCCGTTTCGAAAAGACGCCCTGGGAGCGCGATCACGGCAAGGGCGGCGGCGGCACCATGTCGATGATGCACGGCCGCGTCTTCGAGAAGGTCGGCGTCCACACTTCGACCGTTTATGGCGAGTTCTCGCCCGAGTTCAGGAAGCAGATGCCCGGCGCCGAGGAAGACCCGCGCTTCTGGGCATCGGGCATTTCACTGATCGCGCACCCATGGAACCCCAACGTTCCGGCCGTGCATATGAACACCCGCATGGTGGTGACCTCGCGCCAGTGGTTCGGCGGCGGCGCCGACCTGACGCCGGTGCTCGACCGCCGCCGCACGCAGGACGATCCCGACACGATAGCCTTCCAGCGTGCCATGCAATTCGCTTGCGAAAAGAATGCCGCCGTCGCCGACTATCCGACATTCAAGGCCTGGTGCGACGAGTACTTCTTCCTGCCGCACCGCAACGAGCCGCGCGGCACAGGCGGCATCTTCTTCGACTACCTGCATCCGGAAGAAGAGAAGGGTGGCTGGAATGCCAATTTCAACTTCGTCCAGGATGTCGGGCGTTCTTTTCTCGTGGTCTACGGTCACCTGGTGCGCGCCAACTTCAACGAGAACTGGACCGATGGCGACCGCGACGAACAGCTCGTTCGACGCGGCCGCTATGTCGAATTCAACCTTCTTCACGATCGCGGCACCATCTTCGGGCTCAAGACCGGCGGCAATGTCGCCTCGATCCTGTCCAGCCTGCCGCCCGAGGTGCGTTGGCCATAAAAAAATTGTGAGCGCGATGTGAGGCCGCATTGATGTCCCATTGTTCGAATCTGGGCGCGGAATGTGACACAATGAATATCTTTTTCGTCTAATATCCATCTGAAAAAACTGGGTTATTTGTCGCATTCGGGTCGGGAAGCGCCGGTGGTTTGCCTGAGGGCAATTCCAGGAAAATGCGGTTTTCCCTTCGGAATTGCGTCGGAACAGGCGAACCGCGACTCGACGCGACCGGACGGCCCGAAGACGATGCGGATCATCTTCGTCAAAGGATGGCCGCTTTCCCAGGAGTATATCAGCATGAGAAAGATCATTGTTTCCGCTGCCGCGGCTGCCCTTCTTGCTTCCGGTTCGGTGGCGTTCGCCGCCGTCAAGCACACCACCGGAACGGTCAAGAGCTTCGATGCGACGGCCAAGAGCCTGGTTCTCGACAATGGATCGTCTTTTACGCTTCCCCAAACCTTCAAGGATCCTGGCCTGAAGGTCGGCGAGAAGGTCAGAATTTCTTGGGACATGAGCGGCAAGGACAAAGTTGCCGAGGCAGTCAAGATCGTGAAGTGACGGCCTGCCCGCTGGGCTAGCGTAAGAGGGCGGAGCAGTGCTGCTCCGCCTTTTCACCGTTGACCGCAACCAATATCCCACCATCTGTGTTATGGTTTTCACCCCGCCCATGATCGGAAAAGTCGGATCATGGGCCAAAAAGGTACCGGGGCCTCGCAGGCTCCACGGAGGAAAAGGAGAAATCCGATGAAGGAATTTCACTGCGGGTCGCTGGTTCCCGGCTGTGAGTGGCATACCCGTGCCGGTGAGGAGGCCGAAGTGATGCGCCGTGCCGTCGAGCATATGCGCGAGACACATGGCGAAACGACCATCCGCGAGACGATGATCGAGGCTATCCGCTCCCGAATTGAGAAGGCCCGCGACGCGGCGTAGGGCGCGCGCGCGCGGGCTGTCGATATCAGCAAAAGAACCGCGGTGGCACGCGGGTAACGCGCGTCGTACCTGGCTTATTTCGACACATGCGGCCCGCGCCTCAAAAAATCATATTTGCTTCAGCTAAATAAACTGTGCGGTAACCGAACCCGTGCGATCGTCAGATTGATATCCAGACTACAGGGGCTGCCAGAGAAGCCCGTCGCCGTCAGGCACTGGTCCGGACTCGATAGGGCGAGGTGTTTCGCGGATGCGCGAAAAGTCCGGCAATCGCGCGAGTTTGTGCGCAACGGCGCTCCTGCCGTGGGCGCTCCTCGGCGCGCCACAGGCGATTGCCCAGGAAATGACGACATCGCTCATCGACATCCACCAAGGCTCGCCGCTCAGCGACAAGGCAAGAGGCCTGAGTGACGGCGGATATGAGTTGCAGTCCGGAAGCCGGGTATCGTTCAACCGGTGGTATCAAACAAACTGGGTCGACATGCATGTGGACCTAATGACGCAGATCTCGGAGGACACCGGTATCCTTTGGGGGTTCGGCACCGGGGAACAAGGCGAGAAGTATCGGATCGAGCCCAGCCTCAAGCTTGGTTTCCTCACACAGCTACATCCGAGTGCGAACAGCATACTGTCCCTGTCGTTCACCACTACTTTCGGCGGTAAGCTCACCGAAAAGCCCTGCCAGGCCGATTATGGCGATCTGGGCACCTACGGCGTCAATTGCCGGCTCGCCGCCGGCGAGATGGCGCCCGAGGAAACCTTGAAATTTCTGGTTAACGCTAAACCGGAGAGCCAGCATCTCTGGCTGAATTACCGTGTTACTTTCTGATCGCGAGGGCGAGGCACGAGATGTGGCGTTGCCTTCGGAGACTCGCGGTCGTCCATCCTAGCTTCTGTTTGAACCGGGGTAAAATCATGTCAAATGCACGTTGGAAGTTCGGTATCGCCACGGCCCTCGCCATTCTGCCGGCTTCCATGGCGGCGGCTCAAGAAGCTGGCGGTCCGGATCCGCTATCCGCGCTCTGCAGGGGCGGTCAGTCGAACGCTTCCATATGCTTGAGCGCAACCTTGCCGGCGGCCACATTGCAGACCTTGCAGAGTTGGATGAGCCCGGATGTCGGAGCCGCATGGCGTGCGGGTTACAAGGGCCAAGGCGTCACCATCACGATCGTGGACGATTTCTCCAGCACATCGAAGTTCAGCGGCAATTTCGGCATCGGCACGCAGACCCAGCGCCACGGCGAATGGACCCGCGAAGAAGCCAGCATGGTTGCGCCCTTGGCAACCATCAGATCGAAAGACTTTTCCACCAGTTCATCGGTCGCGCTGTCGCCGGGCCTGAACGTGCTCAATCTGAGCTATGGCATGTACGCCAACGCGGGTTATAGCCCCAACCAGATCGGATGGAGCGCCGAGGAAGCCTCCATCATCTCCTATGCCACCAGGGGAACGGCCGTGGTTTCGAAGGCTGCCGGCAACGACGCGGTTGCCGTGGGCGGCGTCACCAGCGGCCAGCAGGATTACCTTGACCTCGCCCTGGTCGGAAAGGCATCCGCGATTTTCGTCGGCGCGCTCAACAGCAACGGCACGCCGTCGAACAAGGCCAGCATGGCCTGGTACTCCAACATCGCCGGCTCCAACCAGGCTGTGCAGAGCCATTTCCTTGTCGTGGGTGTCACCGGGGACAAGACCGGCCTTTACGGCACCTCTTTCGCCGCGCCGATCGTTGCCGGCTACGCTGCCATCGTGGGCAGCAAGTTCACCAAGGCAACGCCGACTCAGATCACCAACCAGTTACTGAATACGGCCCGTACCGACACGCTGGCCAACTATAGCGCCTCCGTCTATGGCAAGGGCGAGGCAAGCCTTTCGCGTGCCCTCGCTCCGCTGTCGATCAAGTAGCGGCACGGCCCGCCGGGCAACACCGGCGACGAGGACCAGCAGTTCTGGCCTACGTTTCAAGTGCCTCCGCGGCGCGCTTGATCAGTGCGTCGCGATCGGGCGTAAAACTCGCATCGACCCATTCCGCTTCCAGGTTCTTGAGGATTTCGCCGAGCTTCGGCCCTGGCGTTGCGCCGAGCGCGGTCAGATCGGCGCCTCGCAAGGGAAATTCGGGCTTTTTCCATTTGAGCACAAAGGAAAGCAGGCGCGAAAAACCGCCAGCTTCGAGCAGCGCTTCATTGTCCTCTACGGCCCGCACCCGCGCCGCGGCAAGCGCAAGCCGCAGGCGGTCGACAAATCCTTGGCGGTCACCGCGATAGAGCCTCTTCGCCAATTCGCCCTCGGTCGTCTTCGGCTCGACTGCCGTTGCCATCGACCAATGGCGCAGGCGATCCGCTTCAGCGGTCGAGAATTTCAGCCGCTCCGCAAGCGCCTTCATGCGGGCCGTATCCGGCGGCACCATCGCCTCCAGCCGCAGCATCGGATCCACTACCCAGCCGAGGTCCTTCTCGGCCCTGGTCAATCCGTGGATCGCATCGATGCCCCATTTCTCGCTTTCCGACAGCGCGGCGGTCAAGACACCAGCCTGCCGCATCCAGAGCAGCGCCCGCGAGGGATCGGGTGCGGACAAAAGCTTTTTCAGTTCGGACCAGATGCGCTCCGCCGAGAGTTGGGCGAGGCCTTCCTTCAGCCGGGCGCAGGCCTTCAGCCCCTCGGCGTCGGGCCGGCCTTCGCCATACCAGGCGAAGAAGCGGAAAAAGCGCAGGATGCGCAGATAATCCTCGCGGATGCGCGCCTCCGGGTCGCCGATGAAGCGCAGCCGGTGTGCCTCGATGTCGGCGATGCCGCCGACAAGGTCGACAACGCGGCCATCGGCCTCCGCGTAAAGCGCGTTGATGGTGAAGTCGCGCCGCTCGGCGTCGAGCTTCCAGTCGCGCCCGAACGACACCTTGGCGCGACGGCCATCGGTCTCGACATCGGCGCGCAAGGTGGTGATTTCATAGGGTTTACCATCGGCAACCACGGTGATGGTGCCATGCTCGATACCGGTCGGCACCGCCTTGAACCCTTCCGCCTCGGCGCGGCGGATGGTTTCCCGCGGCAGGCAAGAGGTTGCTATGTCGATGTCGGTGACAGGCTGGCCCATCAGCACGTTGCGTACGGCGCCGCCGGCGATGCGCGCCTCTTCACCGCCTTCGGTGAGCGCGCCAAGCAGGCGCCGCAGATGCTTGTCGAAGAGCCAGTCCGCCCTGCCCGCGATCGAAACACTCACGCATAGAGCCTTTCATACAGCGTACGGATGATCCCGGCGGTGACACCCCAGATGCGCCGGTCGCCATAGGGCATGTCATAGAAGAACCATTCGAGATCGTTCCACATGCGGCTGTCGCGCTTGTGGTTGGCCGCGTCCATCAGGAAGCGCAGCGGCACTTCAAAGGCGGCGTCGACCTCATCGGCGTTCAGGGTCAGCTGGAAATGTGGCCGCACGATGCCAAGCACCGGCGCGATGCGATAGCCGCTGCCGGCGACGTAATCGGGCATCCGGCCGATGATCTCGATGCGATCCTTGCCAAGGCCGATCTCCTCGAAGGCCTCGCGCAGCGCCGCCGCCTCCGGGCTTGCGTCGGTCGCATCGATCGTGCCGCCCGGGAAAGCCACTTGCCCGGAATGATTGCGGAGTTTTTCGGCCCGTTTGGTCAGCAGAACCGTCGCCTCGCCGTCATGGTCGACCACCGGGACCAGCACGGCAGCGTTGCGCAGCGGCTTGCCAGGGTTAAGGCGCGGATGGCCGGGATTGAAGCGGTGATCGCCATAGTCGCCCCCGGCATGCGCCTCCGGCTGCGCGGCAAAGCGCGCGCGAAAATCCGCCGACGAAAACGGCGCCGGAGAGACCTGGTCCATCATGCGCTCAACCGCTTCAACTGATCGGCCGGCATGATCGGAAACACGGCGTTCTTGGAGCGCACCGAAAACATCGTCCTGCCGTCGATTTCGATCTCCTCGCCATGCCCGACCAACTCGTACATGACCGGCCGCGCCACAAGCGCCTCCAGCCTGCCGCGCACCAGCACATAGGGCTTCAAACCGCCGGTCCCGTTCTCGTCGACGAAGCGCAGCGGCCGCTCCGGTCCGGCCTCGATCACGTCGCCGACATTGGTGCGGAAGGTGATGACCTGATCCTCGCCTTCGCCCGAAACATCGATCTCGACGGCGACGAAAGGCGCATCGGCGACGCGGATGCCGACTTTTTCTACCGGCGTCACCAGATAGGTCCTGCCGTCGGCGTCCTTGCGCAGCACGGAGGAGAAAAGCTGCACCAGCGGCATCCGGCCGATCGGCGTGCCCAGGTAAAACCAGGTGCCGTCGGCCTTGATTTCCATGTCGAGATCGCCGCAAAAGTCGGGATTCCAGCGCTCGACCGGCGCCGCGCCCTTGCCTGCGCGGGCCGCGCGCGAGATCAACGCCTCGAGGCCCCGAGCCTCGGTGGCCTGCGTAAGGCTTTGTTGGCGATGTTCGTGGTGTTCGCTCATCGTCACGAAATAGTCACTGTTGTTCCGCTTGTCAGCCTAAGTCTGTGATTTAAGTTCAACCATAGGCGCCCCGCGAGGCCGAATCGCGGCAGCCTATGGTATGGTGCGGGCCAGCATTTCCAAACCATGGCATTTCCAACCGAAGGGATCGATGCGGCATGAGCGTGATGGTCAAGGAAAGCCCGATCAGCGAAACGGACATGGTCGCCGAGGCCGAGAAGGCGCTTGCCGACATCTCCAGGATCCGCGACGGGGTTGGCCGGGTGATCTTTGGCCAGGAGAACGTCGTCGAGCGTACGCTGGTGGCGCTGCTGGCCGGCGGCCATGCGCTTCTGGTCGGTGTGCCGGGCCTCGCCAAGACCAAGCTGGTGGAGACGCTGGGCGTCGTGCTCGGGCTCGATTCGCGCCGCATCCAGTTCACGCCCGACCTGATGCCGTCCGACATCCTCGGCTCCGAGGTCATGGAGCAGGACGAGACCGGCAAGCGCTCGTTCCGCTTCATTTCCGGGCCGATCTTCGCCCAGCTGCTGATGGCGGACGAGATCAACCGCGCCTCGCCCCGCACGCAGTCGGCGCTGCTGCAGGCGATGCAGGAATATCATGTCACCATTGCCGGCGCGCGCTACGACCTGCCTTCCCCCTTCCATGTGCTTGCGACGCAGAACCCGCTGGAGCAGGAAGGCACCTACCCGCTGCCCGAAGCCCAACTCGACCGCTTCCTGATGCAGGTCGACATCCTCTACCCCGAAATCGAGGCCGAGCGCCGTATCCTGCTGGAAACCACCGGCGTCGAGGACGCGAAAGCCCAGAACGTGCTGCAGCCAGCGCGGCTGAAGGAGATCCAGACGCTGATCCGCCGCATGCCGGTACCCGAAAGCGTTGTCGAGGCGATCCTCACTTTGGTGCGCTCGGCGCGTCCGGGCCAGGGCAATGCCGACACAGACAAGCACGTCGCCTGGGGGCCGGGCCCGCGCGCCAGCCAGGCCCTGATGCTTTGCACCAGGGCCCGCGCGCTCTACGACGGACGACTGGCCCCCTCGGTCGACGATGTCAGGGCGCTGGCCGAACCGGTGCTGCAGCATCGCATGGCGCTGACCTTCGCCGCCCGCGCGGAGGGCACCAGCGTGCGCGACGTGGTGGCAAAGCTTGTGAAAGGCATTTGATGGCGCCTATCGGCGAAGTCCAGGCCCCGGCAGCGACGCGCGATGCGCTCGCCCGAGGCCGGTTGCGGGCTTCGCTGGTTCCCGACCTGCTGGTCGAGGCACGCCGTATCGTCAACACCGTGATCGCCGGCTGGCATGGCCGCCGCAAGCGCGGCATCGGCGAGAATTTCTGGCAGTTCCGGCCCTATGTCGAAGGCGACGCCTCGCGCATCGACTGGCGCCGCTCGGCCCGCGACGACCACACCTATGTGCGCGACCGCGAATGGGAAGCCGCCCACACCGTCTGGCTGTGGGCCGACCCCTCGCCGTCCATGCTCTACAAATCGACGGGAGCCGGCGTTTCCAAGCAATCGCGCGCGCTGGTGCTGGCCTTGGCCATGGCCGAGCTTTTGTCACGCAGCGGCGAACGCATCGCCTGGCCTGATCTGACCGATCCATTCACCGCCCGCAACGGCGCCGAGCGCATCGCCGCCCAGCTCATGCATGCCGGCGAACTGCCGGCAAAACCCGATCTCTCCGACATCAGGCGCTTCTGCGACATCGTCATCGCCAGCGATTTCCTCGACCCTGTCGAGGAAACCATGGCCTGGCTCGACGTGCTCGCCCGCCATGGCGTGCGCGCCCATCTGATCGAAGTCGCCGACCCTGCCGAGGAAACCTTCCCCTATGCCGGCCGCACCGAGTTCACCGATCCCGAGACCGGCGACAAGCTGACCGCCGGCCGCGCCGAGATGTTGGCCGATGAATACCGCCTGCTCTATACCGCTCGCCGCCAGGAGCTGGCCGGCTGGTGCAAGCGGCTTGGCTGGAGCTTTACCGTCAACCACACCGACCGGCTCGCGTCCGACGCGTTGGTGCGCCTGCACATGGCGATGACCGCCGATGGCGGGCATACCGGGATGATTGCCGGCGATCAGCCCAGGCTGATCGCCAAGGGCGATCAGCCTGGAAAGGCGGTCGCATGAGCTGGCTGCCGCTCTCCTTCGGCGCCCCCATGGTGCTGTGGGGCCTGCTGGCGCTGCCGGTGATCTGGTGGCTGCTGAGGCTCACCCCGCCAAAGCCGCGGACCGAGGTGTTCCCGCCGCTGAAGATCCTGGCCCGTGTGCTCAGGCGTGAGGAAACCCCGCGGCGCAGCCCCTGGTGGCTGACGCTGCTCAGGCTGCTGATGGCCGCCCTCGTCGTCGCGGCATTGGCCGAACCGGTGTTCAACCCGCGCGAAAAGCTGCCGGCCGAGGGTGCCGCCCTTGCCCTGGTCATCGACAATGATTGGGCAAGCGCCGCCGACTGGAACAAGCGCGTCGCCACCGCCGAGCGGCTGATCAACGACGCCGGCTCGAACGGCGTGCCTGTTGTCGTCGCCTTCACCGCCGAAAAGCCCAATGCCGAGATCGGCCCCTTCGATGCCGCCGCCGCGCTCGACCGGCTGCGCGCCGCCAAGCCGCGGCCGATCCCCACCGACCGGCCCGCCGTCTATGCCCGCGTCGCCGGCATGCTGGAAACCTTGCCCGGCGCCAGCGTCGCCGTGCTGGCCGATGGCCTGGCGGCAAAGGGCGACGAGGCCGCCTTCAACACGCTGTTGTCGAAGAATGCCGCCCGCATCGTCTGGGCGGTGGCCGACCGGCTGTCGCTGACTGGCCTGACATTAGCCGAAAACCAGGTTGATGGCTTTGGTTTGACCGCTATCCGCGCGCCCGGCGATCCCGCCCCGGCGCAGGTCACCGCCGGCGCATTCGACGACAAGGGCCGCCGCATCGCCGATGCGACCCTGACCTTCGCGCCGGGCGAAGCCACGGCCACCGGCACCATGGCGGTGCCGTTCGAATTGCGCAACGACTTCGCCTCGATCGCGCTCGATGGCGAACGGCATGCGGGTGCCGTGCGCGTGCTCGACGAAAGCTCCAAACGCCGCCGCGTCGGGCTGTTGTCGCAAGCCGAAGCCGACCAGGCGCAGCCACTTCTGTCGCCGCTCTACTACATCAGGCGCGCGCTGCAGCCCTTCGCCGATCTGGTCGAGCCCTCCAGCGCCGATCTCGCCGACGCCATCCCGCAGATCCTCGACCAGAAGCCGGCGATGATCGTCATGGCCGATATCGGCACCATTCCCGCACAGGTCCGGCAAAGACTGGTCGACTGGGTCGACAATGGCGGCACGCTCGTGCGTTTCGCCGGCTCGCGGCTGGCCGCCGCCGGCAATGACGACGATTTGCTGCCGGTCCGCCTGCGCACCGGCGAGCGTTCGCTCGGCGGCGCGCTGTCATGGACCTCGCCGCAGCCAGTCACCGAATTTCCCAAGGCCGGCCCCTTCGCCGACCTGGCGCCGCCGACCGAGGTCACGGTGACCAGGCAGGTGCTGGCCGAACCGACACCCGACATCGTTGAGCGCACCTGGGCGGCCCTTGCCGACGGCACGCCGCTGGTGACCGGGCTGAAGAAGGGCAAGGGCACGCTGGTGCTGTTCCATGTCACGCCCGAGGCGACGTGGTCGAACCTGCCGATCTCGGGCAGCTTCGTGGAGATGCTGCGCCGCATCGTGCAATTGTCGCGCAACCAGGGCGCGGCGATCGCCAATGCCGAAGCCGCCGCGACGTCGCTGGCACCCTATCGGATGATCGCGGCCGACGGCTCGCTGGTGCCGCCGACACCGGATGCAAGGCCGCTGGTGCCGGGCGCGGGACCACTGCCGGTCACCTTCGAGAACCCGCCTGGCCTCTATGGCTCGGAGACCGGCGTCTTCGCCCACAATCTGCTCGACGCCTCAAGCACCTTCGCTCCGCTGGCGCGCCCGCAAGTGACGGTGCCTGTTACCACCGTCCAGTACGCCTTCGATGAATCGCGCAACCTGAAGGGCGCGCTGGTCGCGGCGGCTCTGTTGCTGATGCTGCTCGACACGCTGGCGGTGTTGTGGATGGGCGGCCTGTTTTCGCGCCGGCCGCGCCGTGCCGGTGCGGCCGCGACCACGGCCGCCGTGCTGATCGCGCTTGGCGCATTGTTCGGCCATGCCGATATCGCGCGCGCCGATGATGCCAAGCCGGGCGATCAGGTTGCTATCGAGGCGATTTCAAAAACCCGCATCGCCTATGTGCTGACCGGCGTCCCGGGTGTCGATTCGATCAGCCGCGCCGGGCTCGAGGGTCTGACCCGCTTCCTTATCGAGAAGACGGCACTCGAACCGGGCGCACCGGCCGGCGTCGACATTTCGAAGGACGAACTGTCCTTCTATCCCCTGATCTATTGGCCGGTCGATCCGGCGGCACCGATGCCGAGCCCGGCCGCGATCGCCCGCATCGACGCCTATATGCAGCAGGGCGGCACCGTGCTGTTCGACACCCGCGACCAGTTCGCCAACGGCATCGGCGCCGATTCCACCAGCCCGGCGACCGAGCGGCTGCGCGACATCCTCGGCAACCTCAACGTGCCGCCACTGGAGCCGGTGCCGTCGGACCATGTGCTGACCAAATCCTTCTTCATCCTGCCCGAGTTTCCCGGCCGCTTCGCCGGCAGCCCGCTCTGGGTCGAGGCATCGCTCGATGCCAGCAATGCCGACAACCGGCCGGTGCGCACCGGCGACGGCGTATCGCCGATCATGATCACCGCCAACGATTTCGCCGGTGCCTGGGCGGTCGACGAGAATGGCGACCCGCTGCTGCCGACCATACCGAACGATCCGATGCAGCGGGTCTACGCGCTGCGCGCCGGCGTCAACATCATGATGTACATGCTGACCGGCAACTACAAATCCGATCAGGTGCATGTTCCCATCCTGCTCGAACGGCTGGGGCAGTAGGATGACGTTCTTGCCCCCCACGGCGGTCAACTCTCTCCACAACGGAGGGGATGAAGCATGAACTGGTCGATCTCCTTCGAACCGCTTCTATCCTGGCCGCTGCTGGCCCTGGTGCTGGTACCCTTGGCGCTGCTGGCGCTCGTCGGCCTGTGGTTTCGCCAGCGCGGCGCGGTCCTGCGCCTGGTTGCCCTGCTGGCGCTCGCCGCCGCCCTCTTCAACCCCGTATTCCTCAACGAGGAGCGCGAGCCGCTGAGAAGCGTCGTCGCGCTGGTCGTCGACCGCAGCCAGAGCCAGGACATTGGCGACCGCACCAGGCAGACCGACGAGGCCGTGGCCGGGCTGCAGCAGCGTCTTGGCCGCTTCAAGCAGTTCGACGTCCGTGTCGTCGAGGCCGGCAAATCCGACGCCGCCGAGGAGCGCACGGAAACGCGGCTGTTCGGCGCGCTGGAAGGCGCCTTCCGCGACGTGCCGCCCTCGCGCATTGGCGGCGCTATCATGATCACCGACGGCGAGGTGCATGACACGCCGTCGGGCACGCCCGAGTTCAACGCCCCGCTGCATGCCCTGATCACCGGCAACGACCATGAGAAGGACCGCCGCATACGTTTCGAGAACGCGCCGCGTTTCGGCCTTGTCGGCAAGCCGCTCGACATGAGCTATCGCGTCATCTCGACCGAAAACGAGACCGGACCGGTCGATGTGCGCGTCTCGGTCAATGGCGAGCAGGTTTCGGTCGAGCATGCCACGGTCGGCCAGGCCATGCCGCTGCAGGTGACCATCCCGGGTGCTGGGCGCAATATCGTCGAACTGGCCATCGACCGCGAACCGGGCGAACTGACCGACACCAACAACCGCGCCATCGCGCTGGTCGACGGCATCCGCGAGAACCTGCGCGTTCTGCTCGTTTCGGGCGAACCGCACGCGGGCGAGCGCACCTGGCGCAATCTGTTGAAATCCGACGCCTCGGTCGATCTCGTCCATTTCACCATCCTGCGGCCGCCGGAGAAGCAGGACGGCACGCCGATCAACGAATTGTCGCTGATTGCCTTCCCGACCCGCGAGCTGTTCGTCGAAAAGATCAAGGATTTCGACCTGATTATCTTCGACCGCTACCAGCACCGCGACGTGCTGCCGATCCTCTATTACGACTACATCTCCGAATATGTCGAAAAGGGCGGCGCGCTGCTGATCGCCGCCGGTCCCGAATATGCCGGCGAGGCTTCGATCGCACGCACGCCGCTAATGTCGGCGCTGCCGGCCATGCCGACCGGCGAGGTTGTCGACAAGGCCTTTTATCCCCGCCTCACCGAACTCGGTCAGCGTCACCCGGTGACGCGTGGCCTCGACGGTTCGGCCACCGAGCCGCCGCACTGGAGCCGCTGGTTCCGCACCATCGGCGTGCAGAATCCGCAGGGCGAAGTGGTGATGAAGGGCGCCGATAACCGGCCGCTGCTTTTGCTCGACCGCAAGGGCGAAGGCCGCGTCGGCATGCTTCTGTCCGACCAGGGCTGGCTGTGGGCGCGCGGCTTCGAGGGCGGTGGCCCGCATGTCCAGCTCTACCGGCGCATCGCCCACTGGCTGATGAAGGAGCCGGAGCTCGAGGAAGAGCGGCTGACCGCCGAAGGACGCGGCATGGTGCTGGAGATCCGCCGCCAAACCATGGCCGACGATCCGGGCCCGGCGCAGATCATCACCCCCTCCGGCAAGACGCTCACCGTCAAGCTCGACAAGTCCGAGCCCGGCGTCTTCCTCGGCAGCGTCCAGACCAGCGAGATCGGCCTCTTCCAGGTTGCCAATGGCGATCTCACCGCGCTTGCCCATGTCGGACCGGTCAACGCTCCGGAATTCGCCGACGTCGTCTCCACGCAGGAGCGGCTGAAGGCGCCGGCGGAAGCCACCGGCGGCAGCGTGCGCCGGCTGGCGTCCGCCACGGCCAGCGACGTGACGCTGCCTTCCATCGTGCCGGTGCGCTCGGCCGGCGAGGCGTCGGGCAGCGACTGGATCGGCCTGCGCACCACCGACGACAGTGTGCTCAAGGCCGTGTCGCGCGTGCCGCTGTTCGGCGGCTTCCTCGGCCTCGGCCTGTTGCTCCTGGCGATGGGTTCGATGTGGTACCGCGAGGGACGGTAGAGCGGTGCGCTCTTTCTTTCTCCCCGTATACGGTGAGAAAGACGCTGTCGCGAATGGTTTCGCCAATTGTCGAAACCAAGACTATGACGAGCCCCTCCTCACTCCTCCGGTTCCGTCGTGAACAGCAGTGGGTAGCCCTTGGCCTTGCCGGCGTCGGTGGCCCGCGTCGCCTTGGTCTCGGCGACATCCCTGGTGAAGACCGCGACCACGCAGACGCCACGCTGGTGCGCGGTGATCATGACCCGGTGCGCCTGGTCCTCTGACAGCTTGAACTCGCCTTTCAGCACCGTCACCACGAATTCGCGCGGCGTGAAATCGTCATTGACGAGGATGACCTTGTAGAGCTTCGGCCGCTCTGTCCGCGGCTTGACCTTGGTGCGCGGTTTTGTGGTGATTTCAGGCATTCGAACCGACTGTTTTCGCGATCAGCTTAAGTCCGCATTTTGCCGCGGGCGGCAGTGATCGTCCATTTACGGACCGTCGGCCGGCGGGCCCGGTCCTCCAGGATCATGTGGGGAATTATCGGTCGCGGTTCAACGGCCCTGACGGCGGAAGACGCGGCGCGTTTCGTCCGCATCGGCCCGGCGTTCCAGCCATGCCGCGATCGGCCATCCGGCAACACAGATCAGCGTCACGCCGGCGAGCACGATCAAAAGCCAGGCCTGCACCGGCGTGATGTAATCCCAGTTGCTGGAAATCGCCGGTGCGAACAGCGAAGGCTCGGTGCGCCCGCTTGCAGGGTCCGGCACGGGGCTGGCGGTGAGCAGAATCAGCACCCTGGCGGCGCCGGTGGCAACCAGGCCGCCGATCACCATGGAGCGAAAAATGGACGAAAGCCGCTTCTTCATGCGGATTGGTCCTACAGGGCCGGCATTGCAAACGGGTTAAGCACGATCGAGATACGTGGCTGGAAGCCGCCGGCGTCAGCTCATCGACCGACAGTGCCCTTGGCAGAAGGCCGCCCCAGCCGGTTTGCGGCTGGGGCGGCCTTGCTAGAACTAACCTCGAAGCTGATCAGGGCTTCTTGGCAGCAGCCTTCGCGGGGGCCGCCTTCGCGGGAGCCGCCATCGCGGGGGCCTTCTTGACCGGGCACTTGTGCTTCTTGGTCACCTTGCAGACGGTCTTCTTGGCGACCTTCTTCGGAGCAGCCATGGCCGGAGCGGTGGTCGTCGCGGCAGCAGCCGGAGCGGTGGTCGTGGTGGCAGCGGCCGGGGCAGCGGTCGTGGTCGCGGCAGCGTTGCCGAGAACGGGCATCGAGAAGGCGAGAGCGACGGCGAGACCAAGGGCGGACAGGAGGGATTTCTTCATGGCTTCGTTTTCCTTTTTTGTACGGGTCGTTTTGAGTGTCACTGGACCGGGTCGTTCGGTGTCACTCCAAGCAGCTTCAAAGCATTGGCGAGCATCCGGATGCCCTGCGCCTGTTTCTTGGCGGCGCAGTACCGGTTACCCTTTCTCTGAAGTGCCTTTGCCGCGGTGACCTGCGTTGCCGTGGCATGGGTTTCGAGGGCTTCATCAAATTGGTGGCTGAGATTGGCGCACCGTTCGCTCCGGGTCAGCGGCGCCTTTGCATCGGATTGGCCGACAGCGGCAGTGAGCAGGCCAAGGCCCAGCAAAACTCCCAACGAACTGATCGACAATCTTGGCATCGGTTTATCCGTTAACCCGGAGACTAGCGTCGCAGCCGATGACCTGACCGCCACGGCACCGTTATGCCGGCCTACCTTTTCAGGAGTTTTTCCGGATTGTAGAATTTTGTTTCTGGATTGTGTCTGGCCAGGCCACGCCAATCTGGCCGTTGCTTCATGTGGAGAAGGCGGTATTCATTTTTCCTTGAAAAGCAAGGCACTGGCCAACATACGGCCCGAATTCTATCGTGTGGCTCACCAGCCAAGAATGGCGTGGCCGGCAAACCAGACAGGGCAGCTGTGAAATCCGAGACACACATACTCATCGTCGACGACGACAAGGGCATCCGCGACCTGCTTCAGGAGTTCTTCCAGAAGCGGGGCCTGCACACCTCGGTTGCCGCCGACGGCACCGAGATGGAAACCATCCTGCGCCGCACGCAGGTGGATCTGATCGTGCTCGACGTGATGCTGCCCGGCAGGAGCGGGCTGGAACTGTGCCGCGACATCCGCGCCCAGTATTCGACGCCGATCATCATGCTGACCGCCGTCACCGAGACGACTGACCGCGTCGTCGGGCTCGAGATGGGCGCCGACGACTATGTGCCCAAACCCTTCGACCCGCGCGAATTGCTGGCTCGCATCCGCGCCGTGCTGCGGCGCAATGGCGCCGCCGAGCCCAAGCGCGCCACCACCAAGCAGATTTACCACTTCGCCGGCTGGACGATGGACTGCTCGCGGCGGCGGCTGACCGCGCCTGACGACGTCAGGGTCGAACTGACCATGGCCGAGTTCAACCTCCTGCAGACCTTCGTCAAGAGCGCCCAGCGCGTGCTGACCCGCGATCAGCTCATTGAACTCTCCGGCGGCGACAGTGACTATTCCTTCGATCGCAGCATCGACATCCTTGTCTCCAGGCTGCGGCGCAAGATGGAAGATGATCCCAAGACGCCCAAACTGATCCTCACCGTGCGGAGCGGCGGCTATCAGTTCCTGCCCGAGACGACCTCCGAATGAGACGTTTCCTGCCGCAGACCTTGCCTGTCTGGGTGCTGCTGATCGTCATTGCCGGCCTGCTGATCAGTCAGGTCGCGACGCTGTATATCGTATCGCGCGACCGCGCCGCCGCCAATGACGTGGTCGACCTTTACCGCCTCAACGACCGCGCCTTCTCGCTCGTGCAGCTGATGCACGACGCCACGCCGGACGAGCGCAAGGCGACGGCGACCGGGCTTTTCAACTCCACCTACGCGCTCACCGTCTCGGACACGCCCGCCGTCACCTCCTCGATCGCCGGCGACGACGAACTGGCCGAACTCGAAGACATCCTCGTCGGCCGACTGTCCAAGTTCGGCATCACCGACGCGCGCGTGCGGCGCGATCCGGCGACGCGCGAAGCCGACGATGCCGGCGGCGCGGCACCGGGACCCGAGATCGGCCAGGTCGAGCGGGATCTTCTGGTGCTGGCCGCCGATTTCGCCCAGAGCGACAAGCTGACGGCTTCGCTGCGCTTCGCCGACGGCCAATGGCTGAATTTCACCGAACCGATCACGCCCGTGGGCCCGATCCTGAGCGTCGATAGCCTGCCGCTCTATTCGCTGATCGCGGGGCTGGTGGTGATCATGTCGATCTGGTCGCTGCGCCGGCTGACCGCGCCCTACAGGATGATGGAAACCGCCGTCAACCGGATCGGCAACGACCTCAAGAGCCCGCCGATCGCCGAGAGCGGCAGCCGCGAGGTGCGCGCCGCCGCCAAGGCGATCAACGCCATGCAGGGGAGGCTGCGCGAATATGTCGAGGATCGTGAGCACCTGGCGGCGGCCCTCGCGCACGACCTGCGCACGCCGATGACCAGGATGCGGCTGCGCCTGGAGCTGTTGCGCAGATCACCGGCGCGCCAGGCCCTCGCCCACGATCTCGCCGACATCGAAAGCATCGCGAGTTCGGTGATAGACTTCGCCAAATTCGAGGTCACGGAAGAGAAGGCCGAACGGATCGATTTCTGGTCGCTCGTTGAATCGGTCGCCGACAGCTACGAGACGGTGTCCTTCGACAATGACGACATCCGCCCGCGCGACCTGATCTGCATGGCGCGGCCTGTGGCGCTCAAGCGCTGTGTCACCAATCTGGTGCAGAATGCCGTCACCTACGGCAAGCAGGCGCATCTCAGCCTCAGCCGCTTGGACGGCACGATCACGCTCGCCATCCATGACGAGGGGCCGGGCATTCCCCAGGCCCAGATCGACGCCGTCTTCGGCTCCTTCGTCCGCCTCGAACAGTCCCGCAACCGCCAGACCGGCGGCCTCGGGCTTGGGCTGACCATTGCCCGCAACATCGCGCGCGCGGCGGGCGGTGAAGTGCGCCTGTCCAACCATCCGGACGGCGGCCTGCTGACGGAGTTGCGCCTGCCGATGGCGGCTTAGGACATAGCCGCCTAAGCGCGGCGAAGCAGATCAGGCGACGCGCTTTAGTCTTTGTTTTTGTGCATGTCTTCCCAAACCGAGGTCACGGTTGGGCGACATGCATCAGCGCCGCAGCACCGCGCTCAGCACATCGCGAATGCCGATCGCGCCGACGAAGCGCGACTGGTCGTCGAACAGCGCCACGGGTGCGGTCTGCGACCGGTGCATGGCCAGCATCACGGTCTTGAGCGAGGTGCCGGGATTGGCCCAGAACACCTGCGCCAACTCCTCCGGCTGGCTCTCGACATCGGCGCAGGACACCCATACGGCCGGCTTGCCATCGCGCTCGGCCGCCGCCACCAGCCCGTGCTCGTCGATCTTGAAGCGCGTCGTCTTGCGCCGGTCGAGCCACACCCAGCCGTCCTTGCCCTGTTCGAGATCGCGGCGGTCGCGCATCACGTTCCAGGCGGTCAGCACCGAGAGCGGGTTCACATTGGCGATAAAGTCGCGGACATAGTCGTTGGCTGGGCGCAGCACGATGTCTTCCGGCGCGCCGGTCTGGACAATACGGCCGCCCTCCATGATGGTGATGTGGCTGCCGATCTTCAGCGCCTCCTCGAGGTCGTGGCTGACGAAGATGATGGTCTTCTTCAATTCCGCCTGCAGCTGCAAGAGTTCGTCCTGCAGCTTGGTGCGGATCAGCGGGTCGAGGGCCGAGAACGGCTCGTCCATCAACAGGATAGGCGCCTCGGTGGCGAAGGCACGTGCCAGGCCGACGCGCTGCTGCATGCCGCCCGACAGCTCATGGGCGTATTTGTTCGACCATTGGTCGAGATTGACCAGCTTGAGCTGGCGATGCACCCGCTCCTTGCGCTCTGCATCCGGGACCCCGGCGAGTTCGAGGCCGAGGCCGACATTCTCCTCCACCGTGCGCCATGGCAGCAGGCCGAACTGCTGGAACACCATCGCCACCTGCTTCTGCCGCAGCCGCCGCAAGGTCGGCTCGTCGCAGGTGACGACATCGACCGTGCGGTCACCGTCCTTGACCAGCACCTGGCCGCGCGACACCACGTTGAGCCGGTTGACCGCGCGAAGCAGCGTCGACTTGCCCGAACCGGACAGGCCCATCAGCACCGAGATCTCGCCTTCATGCACGGTGAGGCTGGCGCCGGCGCAGCCGAGCACATTGCCAGTCTTCTCGAGTATTTCGGCCCGGGTGGCGCCGTTGTCGATCATCGCCAGCGAGCCGGCCTGGTCGGCGCCGAAGACGATATCGACATTCCTGAAATCGACGGCGACGGTCATTTCTTGCCTCCAACGCCAATGCGGGTCATCCGGTCGAGCACGATGGCGAGCACGACGATGGCGAGACCGGCCTCAAGGCCCAGATCGATGCGGCGCGAACCGAGCGCCCGGTTGATTTCCGTGCCGAGCCCGCCGGCGCCGATCAGGGCCGCGAACACCACCATCGACAGCGACAGCATGATCGACTGCGTCAAACCCGCCATGATGGTGGGCAGCGCCGAGGGCAGCTCGACCTTCCACAACAGCTGGCTCTTGGTGGCGCCGAAGGCCTCGCCGGCCTCGATGATCGACTTCGGTACCGAGACGACGCCGAGATGGGTGAGCCGGACCGCGGTCGGGATGACGAAGATGATGGTGACGATCAGGCCGGGCGCGTTGCCAAGACCGAACAGCGTCAGCACCGGGATCAGGTAGACGAAGGTCGGCAGCGTCTGCATCAGATCGAGCACCGGCAGCATGATGCGATAGACCTTCGGCTTGTGCGCGGCCCAGATGCCGAGCGGCACGCCGATCGCCATCGCCGCCGCCGCCGCCGCGACAACCAGCACCAGCGTCTGCACCGTCTGTTTCCAAAGGTTCTGGTTGATGATGAAGATCAGCCCGAGGAAAACGCCGATGGCTAGCGGCCGCGAACGCTGCAGCAGCAAGGCGATGACGGCAATCACCAAAGCGAGCACCACCGGCGGCACCATCAGCAGAATGTTGACCAGCCCGTCGAGCAGGAAATTGAGGCCATTCGAGAAAGCCCTGAAGACCGTGTCGAAATTGTCGGTAAGGAAGCCGAAGAACGCCTTTCCCCAGGCGCCGATCGGGATCTTGTGATCGACCATGAACTTGGAAATCGGATCCATCTCACCCCTCGTTTGCCAGAGCTCTGCCTTCGGCCCCGTACTGTCGCGACGTCATCTTGTCACAGGATACGAAAAAGGGCAGCCTTTTCCACAAAGGCTGCCCTCTGTTTCGGTCACGCCGAAATCAAAAGTCGGCTCAGCTTCCGAGCGCGGTCTTGACCGCCGCCGCCGCGTCGCCGCCGTCGAAGGTGGTCACGCCGGCGATCCAGGGCTTGACCGCATCCGGGTTTTTCTTCAACCAGTCGGTTGCGACCTTGTTGGCATCGCTGCCCTTCAGGATGGCGTCCATCATCTGGCCTTCCATATCCAGATTGAACTTCAGGTTGGCGATGAACTTGCCGACATTCGGGCACTCGGTCATGTAGCCCTTGCGCACATTGGTCGAGACGGTGGCCGCGCCGAAGCCGCTGTCGCCCATGCCGTCGAGATAGGTGATCTTCATGGCGCCCATCACCGGATGCGGCGTCCAGCCGAGGAAGGCGATCCACTCATTGCTCTTCATCGACTGCTCGGCCTGCGTCAGCATGCCGGCCTCCGAGGATTCGACCAGTTCGAACCCGTCGAGGTTGTCCTTCGGGTTCTTGATCATGTCGAGGATGATGCGATTGCCGTCATTGCCGGCCTCGATGCCGTAGATCTTGCCATTGAACTTGTCCTTGAACTTGCCGAGGTCGGTCAGCGACTTGACGCCGGCATCCGCGACATAGGTCGGCACGACGATGCCGTAACCGGCGCCGGCCAGGTTCTGGCTGACGGTCTCGACCGAACCGTCGGCCGTATAGTCCTTGATGTCATTGGTCATCGACGGCATCCAGTTGCCGAGGAAGACGTCGAGGTCCTTGTTCTTCAGCGACGCATAGGTCACCGGAACCGAGAGCTGGATCACCTGCGGCTCGTAGCCGAGCGCGGTGAGCAGCACCGAGGCCAGCCCGGTGGTGGCCTGGATGTCGGTCCAGCCGACATCGGAGAGGCGAACCGCCTTGCAGCTTGCCGGATCGCCCGCGAAGGCGGCGCTCGTGGACAGGAAAGCCGCCAAGCCTAGGCCGGCGACGAAGGAATTCATACGCGACATCTGTATTCTCCCATTGCGATTCTTTGGCGAAGCGAAGTTACGTTTTTTGTGCCCGCCTTGTTTCGTCAGCCAAACACCATTCTGGAGTGGTTTCAAGCGCTAAGACAATCACGATCAACGGCGCTGGCTGGCCCATCAGCGACACCGCTGACGCTTTCCGTGCCGAGCCCAAGCCCAATCTGGCTCGGCAACGGCGGCTTTTTCAGGGGAATGCGGCGCCGGCCCCTCCCCGAGGCGTGGCAAGTCGGCTTAAAAGGGCGGCATGGCCAAGCTTTACTTCCACTACGCGACGATGAATGCCGGCAAGACGACCATGCTGTTGCAGGCGTCGTACAATTATCGCGAGCGCGGCATGGGCACGATGCTGTTCGTCGCCGGCCATTACCGCAAGGGCGATACCGGCCTGATCTCGTCGCGCATCGGCCTGGAGACGGAAGCCGACATGTTCCGCGACGGTGACGATCTGTTCGCCCGCGTCGCCGATCACCACGCGCATACATCGGTGCATTGCGTCTTCGTCGACGAGNATCGGTCTGGAAACGGAAGCCGAGATGTTCCGCGACGGCGACGACCTGTTCGCCCGCGTCGCCGAGCATCACCAGCACACGGCGGTACATTGCGTCTTTGTCGACGAGGCGCAGTTCCTGGAGGAGGAGCAGGTCTGGCAGCTTGCCCGCATCGCCGACCGGCTCAACATCCCGGTCATGTGCTATGGCCTGCGCACCGATTTTCAGGGCAAGCTGTTTCCCGGCTCGCGCGCGCTGCTGGCGATCGCCGACGATCTGCGCGAAGTGCGCACCATCTGCCGCTGCGGCCGCAAGGCGACGATGGTCGTGCGCCTCGGTCCCGACGGCAAGGTGGCCCGGCAGGGCGAACAGGTGGCGATCGGCAAGGATGTCTACGTCTCGCTCTGCCGCCGGCATTGGGAAGAGGAAATGGGCCGCGCGGCCCCCGACGACTTCATCGGCTTTATCAGCCGCTGAAGTGGCTCGCTGGGGCGTCGGCGTCTGGTAGCCGGCTGCCACCCCTTGCAGTCGCGCCGTTCTATGGTGCCTTTGTTAAGGTCAGCGCCCTATTTTCCCGTCCTCAGTCAGAGCTTCCCGGGGTCAGCCATGCTTCGAGCCGTCTTGTCCGCCAGCCTTCTTCTGCTTGCCACCTCCGTTACCGCCCAGGCCGGGGGCGACCCTGTGCTGGGCAAACATGTTTTTAACCGATGCATGGCCTGCCATGAGGCGGCGACCGACCGCGACAAGGTCGGCCCGCATCTGATGGGCGTCGTCGGCCGCAAGGCGGGAACCGCCGAAAGCTTCCTCGGCCATTATTCGGACGCCATGAAAAGCGCGGGGGCTGCCGGTCTAGTCTGGGACGAGGCAAATCTTGCCGAATACCTCAGATCGCCAAAGCTGAAGGTGCCCGGCAACAGGATGGCCTTTGGCGGCCTCAACAATGACGACGACATCGCCAACGTCATCGCCTATCTGAAGGCCGACCCCAAACCCTGAGCAGACGCCGTTCGTCGTCGGACGGGCGGACTTGCGCCGCCGTGTGGGGCTGCAAATGGCCAGTTGTTGTCGGGGTTAGGAGCCATTCGCTTCCGCGTGGACTGATTGCTTTGCCGGCATCAAAGTTCAAAATCAGCTGAACAAGGTTCGGCCTGCCAGTTGATCACGCCATGACCACGGCTCCATTGGCTTTCAAGGGTTCGGCCGGATATTTGTTTTCGCGTCGTGCACTGTCTTCACGTCTTTCAATCCCCAGATACCCCACATATATTCGCCGCTGTTCGCAACCAGCGAGCGGAAGCCGAAGCGGGAGGCCCCTATGGCGACATTGCAGAATTTCGATGCCGAAATTGCCAAGACCAAGCAGGTCGTCCAGGACATGCGCACCAAGATCGAGCAATCCGGAACCGTGCTCGACACGCTCGCAACCGCCGACAAGAAGATCGGCGACGCCAATTTCGACATCGAGAACGCCCGCATCGAGGATGTACTGAAACAGCAGAAGGTGATGGAAGGCAACATCGCCGACCTGATCATCGGGCTGGAGGACGCCACCAACGTCTTCGGCGCCGAGTTCGAGAGCATGAAGAACTATACCGGCTGGGAAAACTTCGTCGGCGTTTTTTCGGCGCAGCGCAAGCAGCGCATGCGCACCGACCGCGTCCGCAACATGTCGCTCGCCGGCAACCTGCAGGAGCTGCTGGCCAAGTCCGATACCATCGTCGGCATATTGAAGGCGCAGAAGGAAATTCTCGACCAGCGCTACAAGACCTCCGAGGCCAGCCTGTCGCAGGTGATCGAGCGCCGCAAGACCACCATGACCAACCTCGAAACCGTGCAGAAGCGCATCGAGGAGCTCAATCCGATGCTGCTCGACATCGAAAACAGGATCGCCGCCTCGACCAGCCAGAAGGACCGCACGCAGCTCGAGGGCGAGCGTTCCAAGCTCGCCACCGAATACAATGAAAAGCAGGCCAAGGAACAGGAACTGCTGGCCGAAAGCCAGACGCTGGAGCGCTATACCTCGATGTTCCAGACCTTCGTCGATTCGCTCAACAACCAGATCGCCGCGCAGTCGACGCTGATCAACAAGCTGACCATCGATACCGAACAGCGCATCGTGCTCTACAAGGCGCTCGAGGACTCGCTGAAGACCGCCGCCCAGCAGGACGTTGCCCACAAGATCAACACGCTGGGCAGCCAGGTCGACAACACGGCCGAGGAAACCATGGCCGGCATCGGCGCCGCCTCGCAGAAGCACATCGGCGATCTCTTGGAGATGCACGAAAAGAACATGGTCGCCAGCGCCGACATCCAGCGCCGCAAGAAGCTGGCCGACGATGCCTTTGCCCGCCGCTTCGACGAGGTGCTGAAGAAGCACAATTCGGCCAACTACGTGCAGTCATAATTGCCGCGCGCACCCGTGCGACAATCCCAGGACTGATAGCATGACCCCCGAAAACGACGCCGCGGCCCGGTATTTCTCGGCAATCACGGCCGCGCTCAGCGGCCTTGAAGTGTTCATGCGCGACGACCGCTCGCCGCTTTACCGGCACGGCATCGTCGCCAAGATCGTTGCCGAGTACATCGCTCGGCTCGACAAGTCCTTTTCCTGCTGGCGCAACCGGCTGGGCTTCATGGATACATTCCGCATTTCGCGCGCCGAGAGCGGCTACCCGGTGTTCCAGAACCTGCTTGAACTGGAAAACGACCGCCTGCAGGCCGACGCGCGGCTCGCCAACATCCCCCAGGCCGGCGAGCTGCGTGAGGAGATGGCCGACTTCATCCTGCGCCACAAGGAGTTCCCCGAGGCGCTGCAGAAATCGATGGCCGAGCGACTCTATCTCGAAGACGTCAAGAGCGAGCAGACCTTCGGTCCGTTCACGCTGGCGCAGACGGCCAAGGTGTCGGTCAATCCGAAGACGGCGCGGCCTTATTATCTCGTCCACTGGGCAACCTTCGACGGCAGCGCCAACCTGCCGCTGGTCTACATGGTGACGGTGGAGGATTCCTCGGAAAGCATGGTCCGCCAGCTTGTCGACCGGAGCGGCAAGCTCAATGACAAGGTCGACATTCCGCTGCCCGTCGACGGCCTGCTCAACCCCGAGCTTGCCCACCGCTTCGACGATTTCACCGAGAAGAATTCGGCCTATACGTTGTCGCCGGCGACCATCGCGGTCAATCTCGACAAGGATTTCGAGCCATTGCACCCCAAGCAGCTGAGGCGGGTGGTACTTGGCCCCTTCTACTCGGCAGGCATCACCGACAACAATTCGACGGTGACGGAAGTGCTGGCCAAGGTGCGCAAGCCCGAAAATGCCTGGCTTTTGACCTGGACCATCCAGGAAGTCTATTCCAAGGGCGAGAAGCCCGGCCGCAAGGGCCTGTTCTCCAGCGAGAAGACGACGCAGGAATTCTTCATCAACACCGACGACCTGGAAGCCGCGCGCCAGGGCGTGTCGAGCTATGAAAACCACGCGCTGATCCCGCACGAAGCCTACCAGGCGCTTTACGCCGCCGGCGAAGCACAGAAGATCTTTGGCGGCTACAAGGTTCACATCCTGTCGAATGGGCAGGTCATCTCAGACGTCTGACCGTCACACCACGGAGCACCCTTCATGGACACCGGCCTGACCACCATCCCGGAAGCGGCTGTCGAAAAACACCGCGCCACCGCGCAGAGCTTCATCACCCGCATCGTCGTGCTGGAGGATCCATCACGCGAATCCGGCACGGCATTGGCCGGCACCAACCGTCGCTTCGTCTCCACCGTTTCGGTCGGTTCGGTGCGCCGCACCCGCGAGGTCGAGCTGTCGAAGACGGTCGGCGCCGTTCATCCCGACGACCAGTTGCTGACCATCCCGCAGCACACGCTTTTGTTTCGCGCCAGGCGCGGCACGGCAATTGCGCTGGCGGTATCGGACGTCTTCGCCGAAGGCTCCGATCTCGAAAGCCTTCAGGCCAGGAATGTCCGCGCGCCACTTGAGGGCGAGGACGCGTCCACCTTCAAGAAGCTTCTGTCGGCTTCGGCTTACATCTCGGCCTTCAGCCTGGTGTCCTATCTGTTCCAGCTCATCGACAGCGATGGCGAGGCGCCCAACGACATCCCCGAGCCGGATTTTCTCTTCGACACGCCACAGGATGCGGTGAAGTCGATCCTGGCCGGTCTCGACAAGGCGGTTACCGGCGCATCCGACGACACCGACCTAATGACCAGGTCGCGCGCCTTCGCCCGCGTCGCCATCGACGGGCTTTTGGCGCGCAAAAGCCGCTTCGACGGCATCGGCCCATTCGAGAACGCCCATATCCGCATCGACGCCGACGACTTCACCCTCGACGGCTTCGACGTCGCGCCCGGCAAGCGCTCCAAGCCGCTGGTGATGACCTTCAAGAAGCCGGAAGAGGTCGTCGGCAACCACATCGCCAAATACCAGTCGGTCAAGCTCGCCAAGATGCTGATGGCCTATGATTTCGAGCGTGAACTGAACCCGTTCGTCGAGCTCGGCGGCTTCCTGTTCACCTTCATCGGCGACGGCGCGCCCGGCACCGGCAAGACGACGCTGATCCAGATGATCGCCGGCCTCGTCAACGGCTATTGCCAGGTCGCCGGCTACCCTTTTGCCTATGAAAATTTCGGCGTCGACCAGATTTCGTCCTACCAGGGCAAGTCGGGCCAGAACTGCCGCCAGTTCATCAACAATGTCCTGAACCCGCGCGTCATCGGCTTCGGTACCATCGACGACATCGACCAGGTGGCCGCCCGCCGTTCCGACGATCGCGCCTCGGCCGGCCAGCAGGAGATCACCGGCGTGCTGATGGACGCCTTCGCCGGTGCTGCCACCGTGGTGCGCGGCAATTGCTCGTTCGGCATGTTTTCCAACTATCCCGAGAATGTCGACGATGCCCTGCGCCAGCGCGCCGGCGCCCGCTGGCTGGTCGACGGGCCGCAGACCCGCGACGACTATATCGACATTTTTGTGCTGCTCGCCGGCAAGAATCACGAAATCCCCCTGGGCAAGCACGAGCTCTACGCCGCGCAGGAGATCCAGCGCGCCGTGACCGAGGCCTATGAAGAGCATGAAAAGCCGCGGGAGGACGGACTGGTGAGGGTCTACGAGCGCTATATGAAGGAAAATGGCGCGCCCAAGACCATGGCCGACATTGGCACCTACCTGCACCTGATCAAGGATGCCGAGCCGCGCTTCACCGGCCGCGCCATCAANCCATCAAGAACGTCACCGACGCCATCAAGATGCGTGCCATGGACATCGAGCTTCCCGACGACTGGTTCGAAAAGCCGGAAGCCTTCATGCACAAGGGCTACGACGACAAGAAAGCGATGATCGAGGAATTACGCGGGCCGTTCTCGATGGACATGGTCATGCAGGAGATCAACCGTTACGCCGATTCCGAGTTCCGCTATTCCGACAAGTCCGACGATGCCACGGTGGAGAAGCTGCTGCGCGACGCAAGGCTGCGCGAACGCGCGGCGCGTGAGATGGAGGAGATGAAGAAGAAGGGTCTGTGGAATGCGTGAATTTGCTTCGTTGCCCACGGGTGCCGAAAACTGTGGCTCCAACGTCGATGCCCCCCTCTCCCCGTCCTTCACGGGGAGAGGGGGACGTCAACGTTGGCGCTTCGCCTTGTCAGGCAAAGCCTTTCGGATTCTTTGACATGACCGTCCGCAAACCCGACCTTCTCCGTGACAACGAGCTCATCTATGGGCGGCTGCTCACGGTCGACGAGCCGCATCTCATCCAGCGCTACAACAAGGCGCTGACGGCTTTCGGTCTCAAGCCGACAAAGTTGAAGAGCTTCCAGATCGACCGCACCGGCTTTTCTCCTGAAGTTGCGGAGGAATGCGGCGACCACGATTATCTCGATCCCAACGAGGTCAACCGCCGCTTCATCATCCTGACGCCTTCGCAGATAGACCTGCCGGTGGTGCACACGGCCTTCTCGAACACCTCGCAGTTGATGTTCGAATTCATGTCCACGAACCAGCGCGCCATAGACGCGCTGACCATCAAGGACGTGATCTACGGCGAGATCGAGGATTCCGTTCCCAAGGTGAACGACATCGAGGACCTGCTGTCGATCAGCCAGGTCGAGTTCAAGGTGCTGTCGGCCGAGGACGTGTTGGGCAAGGCTGCTGAACTCGGCAAGCTCGTCGACCGGCTGAAGCAGGAGCCCGACGCCTGGCGCGACAATGCCATGCTGACCCGCATGGTGGAACTTGCCAAGATCTGCGGCGACATCAGAGAGAACGCGCTGGTGCCCGACCAGGTGATCTTCCGCCACAACGCCTACTGGACCAGCCATTTCGGCGGCCTCTACGTGTTCGTCGATCCCGACATGACGACGGTGATCAGCGATCCGGCCGCCCCCGGTTTCCGCCGCTCGCGGCCCTGGCAGGTGAGCTATCTCTCCATCAAGGACGCCGACAAGGTGTTCAAATTCCTCGCCGCCACCGGCCGCATCGAACTGCCGCGCGCCTCCTGGATCGAAACCTCGGGCTATCTCGAGCACCGCGCCGAAATGGTGGTGCGCGCGCTGATCCGCGACGCCGAGCCGAACCGCAATTTGACCGATGTCGACAAGGTCTGGCTGCAGACCTGGATCCAGAGCCATGCCGACCTGATCACCAGGGACGGCAATTTTCCCTTCCTCAACGCCGCCAAGCGCGAGATTGCCCAGCTCGGCCACCTCAAGATCGAGGACGTCTTCCCGCAACAGCGCTTCCTGGTGGTCCGCGCCAAGCCTGACCATCCCGACGCCTGGCTGACCAACCGGCTGATCTCGGATTTCGTGCCGTCGGACTTCGTGTCCCGCTATATCTTCAACAAGGACGGCTTCTACAAGGACTATGACGGCTTCAGCGACGCCTGGCGATCGCATGTTGTGGACGTTCTGAAAACCACATATTTGAAGGAAAAGGCGGCGTTTCGCACACGCCTCTACGGCCTGACCGACTAGAACGATATGAACCGTCATTCCGTTCTAACTTGTTGTTTTGGTGCATGATGTTATCCAAAAAGTCTGCAACTTTTTGGCATCGTGCCGAGGGGGTGATACAGCCATGCTCGACCCGATCGTGAACTTCTTCGTCAGGCTGTTCCAGTGGATCGGCCGCGGCATCGGCCTTCTGATCGGCGTGATCCTGTGGCCCTTCATGTGGGCCGGCCGCTGGTACACGCAACGCGGCTGGATCCTGAAGGCCGTGGTCGGGCTGGCTCTTTTGGTGCTGATCGGCCTTTACGCCAACTTCTTCTACGCCACCCAGTGGTGGAACAAGTTCAATCCGAACTATCCCGACACCTACACGTTCGAGAAGCGCAACGTTTCCGCCGGTGAGCAGGTGTCCGCCGGCGCCGGCACCGACACGGCCAAGACTTGCGGCAACTCCGGCATCGCCCAGGTGGCGGCGGACCTGACTGACTTCAACGTCAACCAGAATGCCTGGATCTCGTCGATGATCCTCTACAAGCTCGGCCTGTTCGGCATCGACTGGGACAACACCCCGTGGATGGACAACAAGGCCTCTTTCCAGCGCGGCATCAACCAGGCGGTGCGACGCACGGCGACCGAGCTTGCCGACAATCTCGGCCGCGTGCGCACCACCTCGCAGATCGATGCCGACCTGCAGGACGCGCGCGGCAATCTGCAGTTCGACGAGTATACCTGGTATTTCGGCGTGAGCCCGTTTGGACCGAAGACACCGACGCCGAGCTACTATCGCGACGCCGTGCGCAAGCTGCGTTCGTTCAATGCCCGGCTCGCCACCTGCCAGGCCACTTTCGATGCCCGCGCCGACAATCTGAAGCAGTATATCGATCGCATTGCCAGTGACATCGGCTCGACCTCCGCCATCCTCAAGGAGCGTGCCGAGAACCACAACAATGGCTGGTTCGATACTCGCGCCGACGACCGCTACTGGTTCGCCTATGGCCAGCTCTATGCCTATTACGGCCTGATGAAGGGTGCCCAGGCCGACTTCGAGGACGTCATCAAGGAAAAGCACCTGCAGAGCCTGTGGGACACGATGGACGCGCAGTTCGTGTCGGCCTTGCGCATCCAGCCCTTCATCATCGCCAATGGCCGCGAGGACGGCTGGCTGCTGCCCACCCATCTGACGACGATGGGCTTCTACGTGCTTCGGGTGCGCTCGAACATGGTCGAAATCAGCAACGTGCTGACGCAGTAGCGCTGCCCACAGCAACACTCGCGATGGCGGATTTGCGTCGTCGCGTCTGTCGCATTCCGTGCATTGTGCGGCTGTTTTGAGACGGCGGAAGCGCCCCTGCTCTGGCTTCTATACGGCGCGGCAAGCGGAGCCATAAAGAACCGGGGATAGGTCGGCCCGCCGCAGAGGAATTTTCTCTATAGGAAACATAGTTGCATGAAAGTTGACGCCGCCGCTGCGACAGGGTTAGATGCCCCGCGCGTCCGGCTCCAGCCTTCTTGCGAGTAAGATCAACCCCGTCCCCTCCACCGTCCAATCCAGAGGAACGCCGTCATGGCCGAAGTGAAGTCCGACATCGAGATCGCGCGTGGCGCCAGGAAAAAGCAGATCCAGGAGATCGGCCAGAAGATCGGCATCCCGACCGAACATCTGCTGCCCTACGGCCACGACAAGGCCAAGATTTCGGCCGAGTTCATCAAGTCGGTGAAGGGCAACAAGGACGGCAGGCTGATCCTGGTCACCGCCATCAACCCGACTCCGGCCGGCGAGGGCAAGACCACCACCACCGTCGGCCTCGGTGACGGCCTCAACCGCATCGGCAAGAAGGCGATCGTCTGCATCCGTGAAGCTTCGCTCGGCCCGAATTTCGGCGTCAAGGGCGGTGCCGCCGGCGGCGGTTACGCGCAGGTCGTGCCGATGGAGGACATGAACCTCCACTTCACCGGCGACTTCCACGCCATCACCACGGCGCACAACCTTTTGTCGGCCCTGATCGACAACCACATCTACTGGGGCAATGAACTCGGCATCGACACCCGCCGCGTGGTGTGGCGCCGCGTCATGGACATGAACGACCGGGCGCTGCGCGAGATCATCTGCTCGCTCGGCGGCGTTGCCAACGGCTTTCCGCGCGAAGCCGGCTTCGACATCACCGTCGCCTCGGAAGTGATGGCGATCCTCTGCCTCTCCACCGACCTGAAGGATCTGGAAAAGCGCCTCGGCGACATCATCGTCGCCTATCGCCGCGACAAGTCGGCGGTCTATGCCCGCGACCTCAAGGCCGACGGTGCCATGGCCGTCCTGCTCAAGGACGCCATGCAGCCCAATCTGGTGCAGACGCTGGAGAACAACCCGGCCTTCGTGCATGGCGGCCCGTTCGCCAACATCGCGCATGGCTGCAATTCGGTCGTCGCCACCACGACGGCGCTCAAGCTTGCCGACTACGTCGTCACCGAAGCCGGTTTTGGTGCTGATCTGGGTGCCGAAAAGTTCTTCGACATCAAGTGCCGCAAGGCCGGACTGAAGCCGGCCGCCACCGTTATCGTGGCCACCGTGCGCGCCATGAAGATGAATGGTGGCGTCAAGAAGGAAGACCTTGGCAAGGAGAATGTCGAAGCCGTCAGGAAGGGCTGCCCGAACCTTGGGCGCCACATCGAGAACATCAGGCAGTTCGGCGTCCCGGCGGTCGTTGCCATCAATCACTTCTATTCCGACACCGATGCCGAGATCCAGGCTCTCAAGGACTATGTCGCCTCGATGGGCGAGGAAGCGATCCTGTGCAAGCACTGGGCCAACGGCTCCGCCGGCATCGAGGAGCTTGCCAACAAGGTGGTGGCGCTCGCCGAATCCGGCGCCTCGCAGTTCGCGCCGCTCTATCCCGACTCCATGCCGCTGTTCGAGAAAATCAACACTATCGTTCAGCGCATCTATCGCGGCTCGGAAGCCATCGCCGACAAATCGGTGCGCGACCAGTTGAAGGCCTGGGAGGATGCCGGTTACGGTAACCTTCCGGTCTGCATGGCCAAGACACAGTACTCGTTCTCGACCGACCCGAACCTGCGCGGCGCGCCGACCGGCCACACCGTGCCGGTGCGCGAGGTCAGGCTGTCCGCCGGCGCCGGCTTCGTCGTCATCATCTGCGGCGAGGTCATGACCATGCCTGGCTTGCCGAGCAAGCCGTCGTCGGAAAAGATCTTCCTCAACGAGGCCGGCCAGATCGAAGGCCTGTTCTGATCTTTTATCTCGACAAAACAAGAAGGGCGCCGCACCGCTGCGGCGCCCTTTGCGCGGATCGTGCTACGCGGCGCTGCGCGACAGCGCCCGCTGGTTGGACGCATGGATCGTGTCGCGTTCCGGCAGCGCGCCGGTCTTCAGGCAGTCGATCCATTCGGCGGTCTTGAGCACCGCGGCGAAGCGCGACTGCAGGATAATGCTCACCACGCGATGGATCTCCTCCGCGGAGGCGTAGCCGGCGCTGTTGGCATAAGGCACCGAACCGGTCGCGTCGGACAGGAACTCGACCGCGAAGCCCATGTGCACGGCATGGATGATGGTCGACAGGTCGCAATTATGCGTCATGTAGCCGACGACCGCGATCGTATCGATGGCGTTGGCGCGCAACCAGTCCTCGAGGTCGGTGCCGGTGAACGCGCTCGGCAAATTCTTCTCGACATAATGGTTGCGGCCACGCCTGGCGATCTCGGGATGCAGTTCGCCTCCATGGCTGCCCAGGGCGAAGATCGGCGACATCTCGGGCGCCATCTGCTTGACGACCACGACCTTGATGCCTGCTGCCGATGCGGCATCCATGGCGCGCGTCACGTTGACGACGCTGTCGCGGAACGGCGGATGCTGGATGGCCAGGTTACCGCCGTCATAGTCATTCTGGACGTCGACGACGATCAGCGCGCGGCGTGCCGCGGTGTTGGCTGGGGCAGACATGATGTTTCCTTTCAGGCTTGAAGGCGATGGGCCGAAAATAGCCTGCTGGCCTAGGCGCCGACAGTGGCCCGATTGACATCATCCGAAAGAATTGGGACAATCCTCTTACAAACTGGAAACGCCTCATGACCGCCCCCATCATCGCCGTCCTCGCCTTCGACGGCATCAGCCCGTTCCATCTCTCCGTCCCGTGCCTGGTGTTCGGCGCCGACCGCACCAGGCTCGGCCTGCCGCGCTTCGACTTCCGAGTCTGCGGGCTGGAAGAAGGGTTGATCCAGACCGACGCCGGATTGAGCGTCCTGGTCCCGCATGGGCTTGCCGCGCTCCAAGACGCCGATATCGTCATCATCCCGAGTTGGAAGGATCTCGGAGCGCCTCTTGCCAAACCGCTCGAGGATGCGCTCGGCCGTGCCCACCGGCGCGGCGCGCTGATCGTGGGGCTCTGCCTCGGCACCTTTGCCATCGCCGCCGCCGGCCTGCTTTCGGGACGGAAGGCGACCACGCATTGGGCCTATACGGATCAGCTACAGGCTCTCCATCCCGACATTTCGGTCGATGCGGACGTGCTCTACGTCGACGGCGGCGACATCATCACCTCCGCCGGCGTCGCCGCGGGGCTCGACTGCTGCCTGCACATCGTGCGCGCCCGCTATGGCGCCGAGGCGGCACTGCGGCTCGCCCGGCACATTGTGCTTTCACCGCACCGGCAGGGCGGGCAGGCGCAGTTCATCGAGCGCCCGGTGGCGCCGAGCCCGGCCGCCGACCGCTTTACCCAGGCTCTCGACAAGGTGCGCGCGACCCTCGACGAACCGCACGGTCTCGATAGCGTCGCTGACGCAGCCGGTCTCACCCGCCGCACCTTTACCCGCCGTTTCCAGAAGACGACAGGTACCAGCTTCGGCGACTGGCTGGCCGACCAGCGCATCACGCTGGCGCAGAGGCTGCTGGAGACGACGGACAAGCCGGTGGACATGGTCGCCTTCGAGGCCGGCTTCGGCAGCGCAACATCCTTGCGCCAACATTTCGCCGCGAGGCTAAGGACATCGCCGGTGCAATACAGGCGCGAGTTTTCCAGGCGGGCCGGTGTCGGCGAGCGCAGGGCGCGCCTGCCGGCTGAATCGATTGGGCACGCAAGCGCGCTCAGCCCCGGCTGACCACCCGCGCCGGATTGCCGACCACGGTCGTGTGTGCCGCCACGTCGTGCGTCACCACCGCCCCGGCGCCGACGATGGCGCCCTCGCCGATGCTGACGCCGCCAAGGATGACCGCGCTGCCGCCGATCCAGGCATTGTCGCCGATCGTGACCGGCCTGGCGATCTCCAGTCCCGCCTGCCGCCCTGCCGCCTCCTTATGGTGCTCGGCGCAATAGATCTGCACATTGGGGCCAAGCAGCGTCCCCTTGCCGAGGCGCACCGGTGCGGTGTCAAGAATGATGCAGCCGGCATTGAGGAAGGTGCCGGGGCCGAGAAAGATGTTGAAGCCGTAGGCGCAATGGAACGGCGCCTCGATGCGGGCACCCTCGCCCACGCCGCCCAGCAGCGCCCGCAGGGCCGGCCCGAGGTTCCCGCGTTGACGAAGCGGCAGCGTATTGTGCTCGAACACCGCATCCGCTGCCACGCCGCGCAACGCGCCAAGATCGTCGTCCAGGCACGCATACCATTCACCATCAGCCATTTTAGCGCGTTCGCTTTGAACCATGGCAGTGCCTTCGTTTTTTACATCATTGCGAACAGCGCCAAGGCGAGGACTAACGTCAAATCCATAAACCAGGATACGCGGCCTTGCTGATTGGCGGCCATTCGCGATCTGCTCCAGCAATGAAAATAGTTCAAGACCGATGTCGATTTCCGGGAAGCTCATTCGTCCTCGGTAGGAAGCTGAAAGAAATTCGCCCACGCAAGGAACAAATGCGATGACAATCACCATCACGGCATTTGAACGATCGCCCGATGGCGGCAAGGGACTGGCCCGCGATACGCGTGTTCGCTGGGCGCTGGAAGAAGTGGGGCAGCCTTACGCGGTCCGTTTTGTTTCCTTCGCCGGCATGAAGGCGCCTGACCATCTGGCCATCCATCCTTTCGGCCAGATCCCCACCTATGAGGACGGTTCTCTCTCGCTGTTCGAGACCGGCTCGATCGTCTTTCACCTTGCCGAGCAGCATGCGGGCCTGCTGCCGAAGGAGCGCGACGCCCGCGCGCGAGCGATCACGTGGATGTTTGCCGCGCTGAACACCATCGAGCCGCCGATCCTCGAACTGACCACGGCAAGAATTTTCGAAGCCGACAAGCCCTGGAGCGAGGCGCGCTTGCCGTTGGTAAAGGATCGTGTTCGCGCCCGGCTCGACCGCCTCTCGGCTCATTTGGGCGTCGCGGATTGGCTCGATGATGCGTTCAGCGCCGGCGATCTGTTGATGGTGTCAGTGCTGCTGCGACTGAGAATGTCAGGCATTCTGGACGAATACAAAAACCTGGCCGCCTACGTGGCGCGCGGAGAAGCTCGGCCCGCTTATATCAGGGCTTTCGCCGCGCAATTCGCGATCAACGCTCCATCAGCCAACTGACTCGCCTCGATCCGCTGTGGCTGTGCGCTTGTGAGTCTGCGGCCTAGCCAAATATCCGGCCTATGGTAGCTTGCCGTTTCAAGGCTGTACCGGACTTCGAGGGGGATCGACCATGCTCTACGTTCTTGCACTTCTGATCGGCGTCATTGCCGGACTGCGCGCCATGACGGCACCTGCCGCCGTTGCCTGGGGCGCCTATCTCGGCTGGCTGCCGGTTGCCGGCACCTGGGCGAGCTTCATGAGCCATTGGGCGGCTGTCGGCATCTTCACCATCCTGGCCATCGTCGAACTGGTCACCGACCAGCTGCCGTCGACGCCAAGCCGCAAAGTGCCGCAGCAGTTCGGCGCCCGGATCCTGCTCGGCGCCTTCAGCGGCGCGGTGATCGGCGCGACCAGCGGCGCCACCATCGTGTGCCTGATCGCCGGAGCGATCGGCGCCGTCATCGGCACGCTGGGTGGTGCCGAAGCGCGAGGCCGGCTGGCGGCCGTTTTCGGTAAGGATCCGCCCGCGGCCTTCATCGAGGATGCGGTGGCGATCATCGGCGGCTTGCTGATCGTGGCGGCGGTCGTATGACGGCCCAGACCTTAAACGCAAAGACCATAAACGCAAAGACCTTCGACGCCATCATCATCGGCGCTGGCCAGGCGGGATCGCCCCTGGCGGGCCGCCTGACCGCCGCCGGCATGAGCGTGGCGCTGATCGAGCGCAAGCTGGTCGGCGGCACCTGCGTCAACACCGGCTGCATGCCGACCAAGACCATGGTCGCCAGCGCTTATGCCGCGCATCTGGCGCGGCGCGCCGCCGACTATGGCGTGACGTTCCCGGGCCCCGTCGGGGTCGATTATAGCAGGATCAAGGCGCGCAAGGACAAGGTCACCGACGACGCCCGTGGCAATCTGGAAACCTGGATCGCCGGAATGGAGCGCTGCACGCTCTATCGAGGACATGCGCGCTTCGAATCCGCCAACACGGTGCGTGTCGGCGGCGACCTGTTGACCGCCGAAAAGATCTTCCTCAACACCGGCGGCCGCGCTTCGGTGCCGGACCTGCCCGGCATCCACGACATCGACTATCTGACCAATTCGTCGATGATGGATCTTGACGTTTTACCGCGCCACCTGATCGTCGTCGGCGGCAGCTACATCTCGCTCGAATTCGCGCAGATGTTCCGCCGCTTCGGCTCGGAAGTCACCGTTATCGAAAAGAGCCCGCGCCTGACCGGCCGCGAGGACGAGGACGTCTCGACAGCCATCATGTCGATCCTTGAAAACGAAGGGATCGCCGTTCATGTCGGCGCCGATGATATCGGCTTCGCCAAGCAGGGTGGGGACATTGCCGTGAGTTTCTCCGCGGGCCAGCCGCCCGCGGTCGGCTCGCATGTGCTGTTGGCGCTGGGCCGAACGCTCAATACCGACGATCTCGGTCTCGACAAGGCGGGCGTCGAGGTCGACGGGCGCGGCGCGGTTGTCGTCGATGACCAGCTGCGCACCAGCGTGCCAGGCATCTGGGCGATGGGCGACTGCAACGGCAAGGGCGCCTTCACCCACACCTCCTACAACGACTATGAGATCGTCGCCGCCAATCTGCTCGACAAGGATACGCGCAGGATCAGCGACCGCATCGAGGCGTACGCGCTCTACATCGATCCGCCGCTCGGCCGCTGCGGCATGACCGAGACGGCGGTGAGGAAATCCGGACGTCGCGCCCTGGTCGGCCAGCGGCCGATGACCCGTGTCGGCCGCGCCATCGAGAAGGGCGAGACGCAGGGATTCATGAAGATCCTCGTCGATGCCGACACCAGGGAGATCCTCGGCTGCTCGGTGCTCGGTCCCGGCGGTGACGAGGCGGTGCATTGCGTGCTCGACCTGATGTACGCCAAGGCGCCGGTCGACACACTGGCGCGCGCCGTGCACATCCATCCCACCGTCTCGGAGCTTCTGCCCACCATCGCCCAGGAGTTGAAGCCGCTGGCGTGAGACTGTCAGCCGACTTCCTGCCTCTTCAGTCCTCGCCTATGCCTGCCGAAGGCACCGTGATTTCACAGTCGTCATCACGCGATTATCGCTGGGGCCTCGGCCGGCTTCAAGATATCGTGTCGGCAGCAAACGGAACTGAGACGAAGCGACATCGTTTCAGCCCTTGAAGGATCGGCCTGCGTCGGGCTGGTGTAAGAGGAGAAGAGCATGATGAAGAAGAACTGGACGAAGCCAACAATGTGCCAGGTCGCCGCGAGCTTCGAGATTTCGCGCTATCTGCCGGCTGAAATTACGCGCAAGAAGTAGTTCCCGAAGGTGCATGCCCTTGGCGACACCGGCATGCACCTTTGTCGATCAGGTGAAAGCCAGGGCCAAGCGTATGCCGCGTGGCTCGTTGTGAAGCGCCTTTGGAGCAGAAAGCGCCATGCGCTTGAAGATCATCGGATCGGCGGCGGGCGGCGGTTTTCCGCAGTGGAACTGCAATTATCGACTGAGCAGCGCCGCGCGGACACGATCAAGCGGTCTGCGACCTCGGACCCAGTCGAGCCTCGCGGTCTCGTCGGATGGGGTGGGTTGGATCCTTTTCAACGCTTCGCCCGACATTCGCCAGCAGATCGCGCAGACACCGGAGCTACAGCCACCGCCGGATGGACCCGTGCGCTGCACCCCTATCCGCGCCGTGGTGCTGACGAACGCCGATGTCGACCACATTGCGGGCTTGCTCAGCCTGCGCGAGCGACAGCCCTTTGCCCTCTATGCGACCAAGGAGGCATTGGCGACGCTGGAGGCGAATTCGATTTTCAACGTTCTGGATCCCGAGATCGTGCCGCGACGGACACTGCCTCTAGCAGGCGAAACGGAGATTTGCGACGCGCAGGGGCGAGAGGCCGGCGTGACAGTGGAGAATTTCCCAGTCCCCGGCAAAGTGGCACTGTACCTCGAGGACAAAAGCCGTCCGGAGGCCAATTTCGGCTCCGACAGAGGAGACACGATCGGCGTTCGCATCAGTGGGGCGACAGGCAAGTCGGTTTTCTACATCCCCGGTTGCGCACGGATCGATGCGCTGCTGCGCGCTCGTGTCGAGGGCGCCGACTGCCTCTTGTTCGACGGCACCGTCTACACCGATGACGAGATGATCGCCGCCGGCGTCGGTGAAAAGACCGGGGCGCGCATGGGTCATCTGGCGATCACCGGGGATGCGGGCTCGATCGCCGGCCTGGCGAACGCGAACATTGCCCGCCGCGTCTTCGTTCACATCAACAACACCAACCCGGTTCTTGACGAGAACTCGGCTGAACACGCTGAGGTCAGGGCAGCCGGTTGGGAAGTTGCCCATGACGGCATGGAGTTGGAACTTTGAGCACCTTCCGCGATGCGGCCAAGGACGGCCTCTCCAAAGGCGATCTCGAAGCGGTTTTGCGACAGGTCGGCGTGGAGCGCTACCATCACCTGCATCCCTATCACCACAGGATGGTCGAAGGGGCATTGTCGAAGACGGAAATGCAGGCGTGGGCGCTCAACCGCTATTGCTACCAGGCGATGGTGCCGCGCAAGGACGCCATGATCCTGGCGCGTGCAACCGACCCGGCGTTTCGCGCCGCGTGGCGAATGCGCATCGAGGACCATGACGGCGACGATGGCTGGAGCGGCGGCATTGCGCGCTGGCTGCACCTGGCAACGTCGCTCGGCCTCGATACGGACAGTGTGAAGAGCGAAAGGCTGGCGCTGCCAGCCACGCGTTTTGCCGTCGGTGCGTATCTCACCTTCTGTACCGACAAGACCTTGCTGGAAGCGGTCGCGTCCTCTCTGACCGAAATGTTCTCGCCCGTCATCATCGGCGAGCGCATGTCCGCGATGCTGGCCAGATACGTTTACGTCACCGAAGACACGCTGGCCTACTTCAAGCATCGCCCGAAACAAGCGTCGCGCGATGCCGATTTCGCCCTCGCCTATGTGCTCGACCACGCCGACACGGCTGAGCGACAGCAGGCTGCCATCGACGCGCTGGTGTTCAAGTGCGACATCCTGTGGACGATGCTCGACGTGCTTCAGCATGCCTATGGCGAGGATGGCAACATACCGCCCGGCGCTTTCCGGCCGGAGCACGTGCAATGACGGCGTTGCGCGAAAGGACGATCGTCTCGCCGCATTCGGTGCCTTCGCTGCCGAAGCACGTTCGCATCCAGTACGATCCCGTACGCCAGGCCTTTGCGGTGCTTTCTCCCGAAAAGATCTTCTGGCCAAACGAAATCAGTCTCGACATCTTGCGGCACTGCGACGGAAACTCGACGGTCGCCCAGATCATCGCCGGCCTCTCCGCCGAATATGATGCTGGTCCCGAGGCTATTGCCGGCGACGTCGTCTCCTTCCTGCAGGAATGGTCCGACAGGCTGCTGGTGAGGTCATGACCGTGCCGCATCTTCCACCGATCGGCATGCTGGCGGAACTCACCCATCGCTGCCCGCTGCAATGCCCCTATTGCTCCAACCCGCTCGCATTGCTGAAAGCCAATCGTGAGCTCGACACCCGGGCTTGGCTCGACCTGTTTGGTCAAGCCGCGGATCTTGGCGTGTTGCAGGTGCATTTGTCCGGCGGCGAGCCGACATTGCGCCGCGATCTCGAACAGCTGATTGCCGGACTGGCGGATCGCAATGTCTACACTAACCTGATCACGGCCGGCGTCGGCATCGCGGACGGCCGCATCGAGGCTTTCGCCGAAGCAGGGCTCGACCATCTGCAGCTGAGCTTTCAGGGCGCGCGAGCGGCGACCACGGAACTCATCGGCCATCACCGCGGCAGCCATGAACAGAAACTGGAAACGGCAAGACGCGCCCGGGCGGCAGGGCTACCGCTGACCATCAACGCGCCGATCCATCGCCACAACATCGCGGAGGTTCCGGAACTCATCGAGCTGGCACTTTCGCTGGGCGCGGAGCGGCTGGAAATTGCCAACGTACAATATGGCGGCTGGGCGTTGGCCAACCGGGACATGCTGATGCCCGACCGGTCGGCGGTCGACCGGCAGGCCGACATCGTCGAGGCGGCAAGCCAACGGCTGAAGGGAATCATGAACATCGATTTCGTCACGCCAGACTATTTCGCCCACTATCCGAAGCCGTGCATGGGCGGGTGGGCGCGTGACGCCTTCATGGTGGCGCCCGATGGCACGGTCCTGCCGTGCCACGCCGCGCAGACAATTTCCTCTCTCCGTTTCGAGCGGTTCGGCGAGCGCTCGCTTTCGGAAATCTGGACAGATTCGCCGTCATTCAATGCGTTCCGCGGCACGGACTGGATGCAGGAACCTTGCCGCGGCTGCGACCGGCGCGAGATCGACTGGGGCGGTTGCCGCTGCCAGGCCATGGCGATCGCGGGAGATGCCGCCGCCGCGGACCCCGCATGCGCGAAGTCGCCGGTTCATGATCGTATGGCGGCACTCATCGATGAGGCTCGCCACGCTGCCGCCTCTCCCGGTGGAGGAAACGCCTTCCTCTACCGCCGCATGGGTACCGCGCCAAAACCCGTCTGATGGCTGGTTCGACCGGCGGCCCCATCCGCGGCGGCCGTCATTGCTCCGCCTCTTGGCGTCCGCTCCACGCTTTCTGCATTGCTGCATTGCGGCAATGTCTGTTGCCCCCGGCAGGGGTCCTCGCGCAGTCTGGAATTGAACCGATTCAGTCTGGACCTCCCATGCCTTAGATCGGAAGAGCACACGTCTGAACTCNCGTCCTTCTGCATCGGCACCACCGAATTCGTCATCATGGGCCTGCTGCCCGAGGTCGCCGCCGATCTCGGCGTGACGATCCCCGCCGCCGGCCTGCTGGTCACCGGCTATGCGCTGGGGGTCGTCTTCGGCGCGCCTGTCGTGGCCATGGCCACCGCGCATCTGCCGCGCAAGCCCGTGCTGGTGGGACTTGCGGCCCTGTTCGTCGTCGGCAACCTCTTCTGTGCCATCGCGCCCAATTACTGGCTGCTGATGGCCGCGCGCGTCTTCACCGCTTTCGGCCATGGCGCCTTCTTCGGCATCGGCTCGGTCGTCGCGGCAAGCCTTGTGCCGCGCAACAAGCGCGCCAGCGCCATCGCGCTGATGTTCGCGGGCCTGACGCTCGCCAACATCCTCGGGGTTCCCGCAGGCACCGCACTCGGCGAAGCCTTCGGCTGGCGCGCCACCTTTCTGGCCGTGGTCGGCATCGGCCTGATCTCGGTCGCGGCCATCGCGTGGCTGGTGCCGTCCGACGTCACGGAACCGAGCGGCGGCGGTCTGCGCGCCGAAGTCCGCGTGCTCGGCAAGCTGCAGGTATGGCTGGCGATGCTGATCGCGGCGCTGACCTCGGCCAGCCTGTTCGCCGTTTTCACATACATAAAGCCATACCTCACCGACGTGTCGGGTCTGTCGAGCGCGGCCGTCACCTGGGTGCTTTTGCTGTTCGGCGCCGGCATGACCATCGGCAACATCATCGGCGGCAGGCTTGCCGACTGGAAACTGATGCCGACAGTGATCGCCACCTTGCTGCTGATGGCCCTGCTGTTCGTCGGCTTCATGCAGTTCGGGGCGATCGCCAGCATTGCCATCGGCATCGTCTTTCTCTGGGGCCTGCTCATCTTCGTCGTCGTGCCACCTCTGCAGATCCGGGTCGTCGAGGCGGCTTCCGAGGGACCGAACCTTGCAGCCACGCTCAATCAGGGCGCCTTCAATGTCGGCAATGCCGGCGGCGCATGGATCGGCGGCGTGGCGCTGTCATCAGGCGTTTCCTATGCCGATTTGCCGCTCGTCGGCGCCGTGCTAGCCCTGGTGGCGGTCGCCGTTGCGGTAGTGTCGGCGGCGCTGGACAGGCGCGCGCCTGTCCCGCTTCACGCTGCCGCGGAATAGGCCCTTGCGCCCATAGCGCGGCGGGCTGGACCAATCGACATCGGCACCTTCCAATGGGCATGTCTTCTCGCATTCATGGAGAATGTCATGCAGAAATCGATCGAACGCATCGCCGGCGACAGCGACGGCGTTTCCTACGAATTCCCGGTGCTCCGCTTGGCCGGTGCCGACAAGACAGCGCCTTCGGCCTACCTGCAGGCGGCGCTCCATGCCGGCGAATTGCCTGGCGTCGTCGCCATCGATGCATTGATGCCGATGCTGAACAAGGCCGAGGCCGAGGGTCGCATCAGGGGCAACATCACCATCGTGCCCTGGGCCAACCCGATCGGCCGCGCGCAATACCATTTCGGCGAGCACCAGGGTCGCTTTCATCTGGGCACCCGCACCAACTTCAACCGCGGCTTTCCGCTGCTGGCCGCGCCCGACGCCAAGCTCTTGCCGGACGCCACCTTTGGTGGCGCCGACCAGCAGCTGAAGTCGCGCCTGGTGCAGCTTTCGCTCGGCCATGACATCGTGCTCGACCTGCACTGCGACGATGAGGGCCTTGCCTATCTCTACGTCCACACCAGCCTGTGGCCTGAGATGGCTGATTGCGCCGCCGCCATGGGCGTCGAGGCCGTGGTGCTGTGGAGCGAGGACACCGACGGCACCTTCGAGGGCGCTTCGATCATGCCTTACCAGAACGCATCGGCCGATGTGGCGAAGTTCGACAGGCGCGTCGCCACCACTGTCGAATATCGCGGCATTCTCGATGTCGACGGCGCGCTGGCCAAGTCCGACGCCGAAGGCCTTTACCGGCTGCTGGCGGCGCGCGGCGTGATATCCGACACCGACCTGCCCGCGCCCGGCCCCTTCAAGGGCGTCGCGGCACCTCTGGAAAATATCGACATGATGCCGGCGCCCCGTGGCGGTGCGGTCCTCTACTACGTCAAGCCCGGCGACCGCGTCACCAGGGGCGCGCGGCTCGCCACCATCGTCCACGCGCCAGGCGAAGTTGATGGCCGCACGGAAGTGTTCGCGCCGCAGGACGGCATCATCCTGACCCGTCGCTCGCGCCGCATCATCCGCTCCGGCGAAGACCTGTTGAAACTGGTCGGCGACAGCAAGAGCGCCGATGCAAGGTCGGGTACGCTGGAGAATTGAGCCTGCGTCGAATCCAGTTGCGCGGCCGCCCAATCGCCGCTAAGGGAATCGCCATGAACATGCGTTCGATCAAGACCATTTGGTGGTGGGCCTGCTGACAGCGGCCTGTTCGAACGCGTGCGCGTGAAAATAGTGGGTGGCCGCAACGGAATGTCCGGGCGGCCATTTGTTTTTTAAAGCCATTCCCGGGTCCGTTGCCCAAGTAGCTGATGGAGACGGCAATGACGTTGAAGGTTCTGGAAAACGGCGCTGAAAGCTTCGTGACGGCGGGTGGCATCACCATCACCCGCGAGCGCCACGACCGCCCCTATGAAGGCGCGATCGACGCTTATGTCGAGGGGCTGAACTCGCGCCGGGGCGCGGTATTTTCCTCGAACTACGAATATCCTGGCCGCTACACGCGCTGGGATACGGCCATCATCGATCCGCCGCTGGTCATCTCGGCACGCGGCCGCGCCATGCGTATCGAGGCGCTGAACAGCCGTGGCGAGGCGCTGTTGCCGGTCATCGGCAGGACATTGGGCGGCCTCACCGAGGTCACGATCGCCGAGACCTCGAAAAAGCTGATCCGTCTCGACGTCGCCCAGCCTGGAAGGGTCTTCACCGAGGAGGAACGCAGCCGCGTTCCCTCCGTCTTCACCGTGCTGCGCGCTATCACCGCCCTGTTCAAGACGGCCGAAGACGCCAATCTCGGCCTCTACGGCGCCTTCGGCTACGACCTTGCCTTCCAGTTCGACCCGGTCGACCACACGCTCGTGCGCAAGCAAAGCCAGCGCGACCTGGTGTTGTTCCTGCCCGACGAGATCCTGGTCGTCGACCACTACTCGGCCAAGGCCTGGACCGACCGCTACGACTATGCGGGCGAAGGTTTTTCGACCGAAGGCCTGCCACGCGACCAAATCGCCGAACCGTTCAAGACCGCCGACCGCATCCCGCCACGCGGTGACCATGAGCCCGGCGAATATGCCAATCTGGTGCGCCGCGCGATGGACTCGTTCAAGCGTGGCGACCTCTTCGAGGTTGTCCCCGGCCAGATGTTCTACGAGCGTTGCGAGACCCAGCCCTCCGAGATTTCGCGCAAGCTGAAGTCCATCAACCCGTCGCCCTATTCCTTCTTCATCAACCTGGGCGAGAACGAATACCTGATCGGTGCGTCGCCGGAGATGTTCGTGCGCGTCAACGGCCGCCGCGTCGAGACCTGTCCGATCTCCGGCACCATCAAACGCGGCGACGACGCCATCTCCGATAGCGAGCAGATCCTGAAGCTGCTCAATTCGAAGAAGGACGAATCCGAGCTCACAATGTGCTCGGACGTCGATCGCAACGACAAGTCCAGGGTCTGCGAGCCGGGCTCCGTACGCGTCATCGGCCGCCGCCAGATCGAGATGTATTCGCGCCTGATCCACACCGTCGACCACATCGAGGGCCGCTTGCGTGAAGGCATGGACGCTTTCGACGCGTTTCTCTCGCACGCCTGGGCGGTCACCGTCACCGGCGCGCCGAAACTGTGGGCCATGCGCTTCATCGAGCAGAACGAGAAAAGTCCGCGCGCCTGGTATGGCGGCGCGATCGGCATGGTCAACTTCAACGGCGACATGAATACCGGCCTTACCTTGCGCACCATCCGCATCAAGGACGGCATCGCCGAGGTACGTGCCGGCGCTACATTGCTCTTCGACAGCATTCCAGAGGAAGAAGAAGCTGAAACCGAACTGAAGGCATCCGCCATGCTCTCCGCGATCCGCGACGCCAAGACGGGCAATTCGACCAGCACCGAGCGCACCACGGCGCGCGTCGGCGACGGCGTCAACATTCTTTTGGTCGACCACGAGGATTCCTTCGTCCACACGCTGGCCAACTACTTCCGCCAGACCGGCGCCAATGTCTCGACCGTGCGCTCGCCGGTGCCGGAGGAAGTCTTCGACCGGCTGAAGCCCGACCTCGTCGTGCTGTCACCCGGACCCGGCACGCCGAAGGACTTCGACTGCGCGGCGACCATCAAAAAGGCTCGCGCGCGCGACCTGCCGATCTTCGGCGTGTGCCTCGGCCTGCAGGCACTGGCGGAAGCCTATGGCGGAGAACTCAGGCAGTTGCACATTCCCATGCACGGCAAGCCATCGCGTATCCGCGTCTCGAAGCCGGGCATCATCTTCTCCGGCCTGCCCAAGGAAGTCACCGTCGGCCGCTACCACTCGATCTTCGCCGATCCGGTACGCCTGCCCGACGATTTCATGGTTACGGCCGAGACGGAAGACGGCGTCATCATGGCCTTCGAGCACCGCAAGGAGCCGATCGCCGCGGTGCAGTTCCACCCGGAATCGATCATGACGCTCGGCCACAATGCCGGCATGCGCATCATCGAGAACATCGTCGCGCATTTGCCGCGAAAGGCCAAGGAAAAGGCAGCCTGACGCCAATGGCCGAAGCCGAGAACACGATGGCGATCGCAGCCAGGGCGGCCGCGAAGCGCAAGGTCGCCAACCTTGCCTTCTGGTCGATCGTGGTCGCTTTTGTCGTGCTCGCGCTGAAAGCCGCCGCCTGGTACGTGACCGGTTCCGTCGCGCTCTATTCGGACGCGCTGGAATCGATCGTCAACGTCATCGCGTCGGTTGCCGCTTTCTGGGCGATCCAGGTCAGCCACAAGCCGGCCGACCAGGATCACCCCTTCGGCCATCACAAGGCCGAGTATTTCTCCGCCGTGCTGGAAGGCGTGCTGATCGTGCTCGCCGCGCTTTTGATTCTGAACGAAGTCTGGCGCTCCTGGCAGGCCCCGGCGCCGCTCGAACAGCCTTGGAAAGGCCTTGCCGTCAACGGCGTCGCCACCGCCATCAACGCCTTCTGGGCCTGGATGCTGATCCGCACGGGCCGGGCCGAGAAATCGCCGGCGCTGGTCGCCGACGGCAATCACATCATGACCGATGTGGTGACCTCGATCGGCGTCTTCGGCGGCTTGGTCGGAGCAATCCTGACCGGCTGGCAGATCCTCGACCCGGCATTGGCTGTCATCGTCGCGCTCAACATCCTGTGGCAGGGCTGGCATGTGATCGGCTCGTCGATGAACGGCCTGATGGACCGGGCCGTCGACACGGCGGAGCACATGCGCATCCGCGACATCATCTCGGCCAATTGCAAGGGCGCCATGGAGGTGCACGATCTCAAGACCCGCATCGCCGGCCGCGCCACCTTCATCGAGTTCCATCTGGTCGTCGACGCCGACATGTCGGTCGGTGCCAGCCATGTCATCTGCGATCGCATCGAAGACGCGCTGAAGGCCGAACTCCCCTCGGTGCGGGTGACCATCCATGTCGAGCCCGACGACGAAGCTAAGCTGCCCAAGGGCACGACCGCGGTGCCGTTCGCCTGAGGCGGGTCACTGTCGCGACCTTGGAGAGCAACTCCAGGAAAAGCGTGAGCGTTTTTCCGTCCGGAAGTGCGTAAAACAAAGAGCTAACCGGAGTTTCACGACTTCGTCATCCTTGGGCGAAGCAGGAGCGCAGCTCCGTAGCGGAGACCCAAGGATCGCCATGAAGTTGGCGGAGCAGAACTTTGCACCGTCGCAGCGCCTCGAAGTCACGGCATGGATCCCATGGTCCGCGCTGCGTCGCTTCGCTCCTTCCTCCGCCATGGGAGGAGACGAAACGCTGCTCACGGCGCGCAGGCGGATTGTGGCATTGGCTCCAGCCGATAGACCTTGTCGTCGGACGTCGTCTTGCCGTCCGCGGCCTTCGAGCACAGGTCGACGATCGCCAGGCTGCTGTTGGGGTTCGCAAGCGTGATGGCGCCGTTGGCACCACGCTTGAGGAAGATCTCCTTTTGCGCGATGTCGCAGGAATAATTGCTCGTCTTTGAACTCGCGGCACAACGCCACTGGTCGGCCTCGCCCTGGCACGAATAAGTCTGCGTGACCTTGGCCCCCTTCTGCCGCGTCGTGACCGAGACCACGATGTCGGCGCCGTCGGGCCAGTTCGCGTCGTCGCCTGCCGAGGCGAAGGACGCCAGTTCCACCGGTCCTCGAAACACCCGGATCGACTGCGTCAGTTGGTCGGGATGCGAACCCATATGCGCTGCGTCATAGTCGCGCCCGTAGCAGAAGGCCTGGTCGGGCTTCAGCCGCTCGCGCAGCGGCGGCCCGAGCGCCGGGTCGATCGGATCGATGCGCGCGAATTCCGCCTTGCAGGTCGCCGCCAGCATCGGATCGAGGCGGAAATTGTCGTCTTCCTTGCCAAGCGCCTGCCTGTCGTATTCAGCCGCGCCGAGTTCTTCTTCCGAACCGGCGTCGAGGTAGATATCGGACGACAGGTCCGACAGGATCAACCGGCCCTTGCCGTCGACCTTCAGCGACGCCAGGGTACGGTCGCAGTCCATGCCGCAACGGATCGGGCCCGATTTGCCATCCTCGGACTCGTGATTGCACCAGCCTCCGGCCCATTCCGGCGCCTTGGCGCCACGCACCGTGGTGGTGAGGAATCCATTGTAGGAAGTATCGGAATTCGCGTTCGGTTCCTCATTCGGGCGGCTGACCGGATCATGGCCGTAGTAGAAGAAAATCCGCGTCACCTTCTGCTTCGGATGTGCCTTGAGGTGCGCCGCGTCATAGACCCGGCCGAAACAGGCGTCGGCCCCGTTGGGGCTGAGTTCGGTGAGTTTGAGCATATTGTCGGCAAAAGCAGAACCCATAAGTCCGACAATCAGTGCGGCGCCGAATCCGGCGCTGGCAAACGTCTTCCATTCCCTGGACGCCATGTGCCCCCCTCCGCATCGACAAGACGTAACGTCAATTTATGCTAGTATTGCGGTCGCGGCCACGCAAATCGCGCTGAGCCGGCAAGCCAAGGAGGCACGCCATGCGCCGACGTGACATGTTCCACGCGGCTCTCGCCGGAGCCGGGACGCTTCTCGGCCTGCGGGCGGTGCAGGCGGCAACCACCGAGCCTGCCAGGCTGAAGGTCGCCTATCACCTCAGCGACCTCGACAAGGTCAATTTCGTGCTCGGCAACATCAAGAACCACTATGAGGGCACCGGCGGCAACGTCGATATCGCGCTGGTCGTGCATGGTCCGGCGCTTGCCGGCTTCAAGTCGAAGGGCATATCGGCGGCGATTTCGGGGCGCTTTGCCGGTCTTGTCCAGCAAGGGCTCGACCCGCACGCCTGCGGCAACACCATGCACGGCATGGATATCACGCTCGCCGATTTGCTCGACGGCTTCCATGCCGCCGACAGGGGCGGAGTCGTCAAGCTCGCCGAACTGCAAAGCCAGGGCCATGTCTATCTCAGGCCTTGAAGCGGCACTGACTTGAATGCAAGGGTGGCAACACCCGCCAAGAATCTCGGAAATCCCCCGGAGGAACAGAAGTGTCAGAGACAGCCCTTGGTCTTGTCATTCCCGATCTCGCCGGCAAGGCGGTGCTGGTCACCGGCGCCTCGACCGGCATCGGCGCGGCGCTCGCGCTCGCTTATGCCGAGCAGAAATGCAAGGTGGCGCTGCACTATAATTCCAGCCGCGACGCCGCCGAGAAACTCGGCCAGACCATTCGCGGCGGCGGCGGCGAGGTCTTCCTCGTCCAAGGCGACTTTTCTCTCCCCGCCGATGTCGAACGCGTCGTCGAGGACAGCGCGCGGCAGTTCGGCCGGCTCGACGGGCTGGTCAACAATGCCGGCGGCATGCTTGGCCGCGTGCCCTATGCCGAGCAGACCGAGGCGCACTACGACGCGGTGATGGACCTCAACGCACGCTCGGTGCTGACCGCCTCGCGCAAGGCGATCCCGTGGCTGAAGAAACAGGGCGGCTTCATCGTCAACACCTCGTCGATCGCCGCGCGCAACGGGGCGGGCGGCGGCGCCGGCCTTTACGGCTCGGCCAAGGCCTTCGTCTCCAACGTGACGCGCGGCATGGCCAAGGAACTGATCGGCTTCGGCATCCGCGTCAACGCCGTGGCGCCGGGCACCATCCTCACCCCCTTCCACGAACGCTATTCGACCGACGAGCAGATGAAGGGCATGGTCGCCACCATTCCGCAGGGCCGCGCCGGCACGGCGCAAGATTGCGTCGGTGCCTATCTGTTCCTCTCATCGGATCTGTTGAGCGGCTACGTCACCGGCCAGGTGATCGAGGTCAATGGCGGCCAGTTGATGCCTTGACCGGCGACCGGCATACTGGACACACTCCTTTCGCGCCAACCAAGGGGGAGACGAGGACATGTATGGACTGATCGGCAAGATGCGGGCGGCGCGTGGCCAACGCGACGCTGTCATGACCGTGCTGCGTGAGAGCACTGGCGCCCTGCCCGGCTGCCTGAGCTATATCATCGCCACCGACCCGGCCGACGCCGACGCGATCTGGGTGACCGAGGTGTGGACCGATCAGGCAAGCCACAAGGCCTCGCTGCAGCTTCCCGAAGTCCAGGCGGCGATCGCCAAGGCACGCCCCTTCATCGGCGGCTTCGAATTCCAGGTGGAAACGCATCCGGTGGGCGGCTTCGGCTTGGCTGAAGCCAAAACGGGCTAAGGCGGGCGCCCGAGGCGGAAACATGCTTTTCAGGCGCACTTGCGTTCGCATTTTTCGCGTCTGGGGTTAAGACCAGAACATGGATTCCGAGGCCGAGCAGCCATCTTCCGACCACCCCGCCATCGAGCGCATGAAGCGGCTGAGCAAGCCTTGGCAGTGGCTCTTCCTGCTGGTCATCTCCGCGCTCTTCGCCGGCGCGCTGGAACTCGCCGCTTTGCCGGCGGCGCTGCTGATCGGACCGATGCTAGCGGCCATCGTCGCGGGCACCAACGGCGCCACGGTGCGTGTGCCGCGGCTTCTGTTCGGCGCCGCCCAGGCTGTCGTCGGCTGCCTCGTCGCGGCTTCGATCTCGGCCGATATCTTTCCGGTCTTCTACAAGGAATGGCCGCTGTTCCTCGGCGTGGTGATCGCCACCGTCGCGGCCTCAAGCCTGCTTGGCTGGCTGATCAGCCGCTGGCGCATCCTGCCGGGCACCACCGCCGTCTGGGGCTCTTCGCCGGGGGCCGCCACCGCCATGGTGCTGATGGCCGGCGCCTTCGGCGCCGATCAGCGCCTTGTCGCCTTCATGCAGTATCTGCGCGTCATCCTCGTCTCGATGACGGCAGCCCTCGTCGCCAAGATGTGGGTCGACACCTCGGGCATCGAGGTCCCGCCCGTCGTCTGGTTCCCAGAGATCGATCCGCAACCCTTCGCCGCCACCATCGGCATGGCGCTCGTCGGCGGCCTCGCGGGCAGGCTTTGCCGGCTGCCTTCGCCCTTCTTCCTCGGCAGCTTCATCTTCGGCACAGTCATCCATCTCGGCCTCGGGGTGCCGATGCAATTGCCGCAATGGCTGCTGGCGGCCAGTTACGCGATGGTCGGCTGGGCGATCGGCCTGAACTTCACCAGGCCGATCTTGCGCCACGCGGCACGCGCTTTGCCGCAGATCATCGCTTCGATCGTCGCGCTGATCGCGTTTTGCGGCGGCCTTGCCTTCCTCATCAGCCGGCTCGCCGGCGTCGACCCGCTGACCGCCTATTTGGCGACCAGCCCTGGCGGCATGGACAGCGTCGCCATCATCTCCGCCGCCGCGCGGAACGTAGACATCTCCTTTGTCATGGCACTGCAGTCGGCGCGCTTCCTGATCGTGCTGCTTGTCGGCCCGAGCATTGCCCGGCTGGTAGCCAGAAGCATCAGGGAAGGATGAGGGCTGCCACCAGGGCACCGCTATCGCTCGGCTGCAAGGCGTTCGGGAAGAAAGTCGACGAAGACGCGCACCTTTGGCGACAGATGGCGATTGGAGGGCCATAGCATCCGGAACTGGCCGCGGCCGTCGACATGATCGTCAAGCACGGTGCGCAACCGGTCCTCGCGCAGCGCATCCCGCACCAGGAAATCGGGCATGCAGGCGATGCCGAGTCCGGCGATCGTGGCGCCTTTCAAAGCTTCCATGTTGTTGCAGGTCAGCATCGAACGGATCAGCGGTTGGGCGCTCCCGGTAATGAACGGCCAGCCCAGCAGCCTGCCGCTGTTGAGATAGCGGAAGTTTATGCCGAAATGCCTGATGAGATCCGCCGGCACGCTGGGAGTGCCATGGCGCTCGAGATAGGAGGGTGCCGCGCACAGCAGCATGCGGAAGGGCGCAATAGGTCTTGACACCAATCGTGAATCGGGCAGCTCGCCGCTGCGGATGGCGACATCGATGCCTTCCTCGATGACGTCGACGATCCGGTCGTTGAAATCGATATCGAGCTCGATCTCGGGATAGCGGGCCATGAACTCCGACAGCACCGGCAGCAAAAGATGGTAGGTGACGATCGGGGTCGAGACGCGCAACCGTCCACGCGGCGTCTCCCTTGTCCGCGACAGCATCGCCTCGGCATCGTCGATGTCGTCGAGGATGCGCCGCACGCGCTCGTTGAACAGCTTGCCCTCCTCCGTCAGTCCGATCCGCCGCGTGGAGCGCTGCAGCAGCCGAACGCCGAGTTCCTGTTCGAGCCGCGCGACGCTTTTGCCGACGGCCGAAGCAGAGATGCCGAGCGCCCGGCCGGCGGCGACGAAGCTGCCGAACTCGGCGGTGCGGGCGAAAGCCAGAAGGCCGCTGAGGCGATCCACCATGCTGCTCCATTCGAGCGTTTCAGTCCGTTATATCAGGATATTTAATAGTATTATTCCTGATCTGTCTCTGACCTATCTTGGTCCGCATGATCGGCGCCGCGGTTTCGCGCATGCCGGCGCGGACCGCTCAGATGGGAAAACCCATGACCTTGAAGACCATAACCGGCCCGGCCGATAGATGGCTCGTGCTCTTGTCGGTATGCCTTGCCGCTATGACGATGCCTCTGACCTTCACCGGCCCGGCCGTCGCGCTCTCCCGGATCGCGGCCGATCTCGGCGGCAGCCCGATCGCGCTCAACTGGGTGACCAACGCCTTTATGCTGACCTTCGCCGCCAGCCTGATGGCAGCCGGAGCGCTCGCCGATAATCATGGCCGCAAGCGAATCTTCCTCGTCGGTCTCGCCCTCTACATTCTCGCCTCGCTCGGCGCGATGCTGGCGTCCGACATCGCCTGGTTCGACATCTTCAGGGCCGCGCAAGGGCTCGGCAGTGCCTTGGCCTTCGCCGGCGGCGCCTCCGCGCTTGCCCAGGAATTCGAGGGACCATCGCGGCTGCGCGCCTTCTCCTTTCTCGGCACCAGTTTCGGCATCGGGCTGGCCTTCGGCCCGATCGCCTCCGGCCTGCTCATCTCCGCCTTCGGCTGGCGGTCGATCTTTGTTCTGGTCATGGCACTTGCGGCTGCCTCGGCAACCCTCGGCCTGCGCACCATCAGGGAATCGCGTGATCCGGATGCGACCGGCCTCGACTGGGCGGGCGCCGCCACGTTCACCTTCGCGCTGGCCTCGCTGACCTATGGCGTGCTCCAGGCGCCCCAGAGCCGCTGGGCCGATCCGCTGGTGGCAACGCTTCTCGTCGTCGCCGTCCTTTGCTTTGTGCTGTTTGTCGTCGCCGAGAGGCGCGCGCGCCGGCCGATGCTCGATCTCACCCTGTTTCGCTTTCCTCGCTTTGTCGGCGTCCAGTTTCTTGCGGCGGCGCCCGCCTATGGCTTCGTCGTCCTGCTCGTACTTTTACCAATCCGCTTCATCGGCATCGAGGGGATGAGCGAGATCAAGGCCGGGCAATTGATGATCTGCCTCTCCGGGCCGTTGCTGTTCCTGCCCTTGCTCGCCGGCCAGCTGGCGCGCTGGATCGCTCCGGCCACGATCTGCGGCGTCGGCTTGCTCGTCGCGGCGGCCGGCCTTGTCTGGCTGAGCCTGACGCCACCGGTTGACGTTGCGCTGGTCGCGCCGCTGACCCTGATCGGCGTCGGCATCGCCTTGCCTTGGGGGTTGATGGACGGGCTCGCCGTCAGCGTCGTGCCGACGGAGCGGGCCGGGATGGCGGTCGGCATCTTCAACACCACCCGTGTCGCTTGCGAAGGTGTGGCGCTGGCCATCGTCATGGCGACGCTGTCAGGCTTCACCGCCGCGCAACTCACCGGTCGAGGCGCTGCGTCTTCCAGCGACGCGGGCGGCGCGGCGCAATTGCTGGTGACCGGCAATGTCGGTGGAGCCGCGCACCATTTGCCGGCGGCCGGCGCCGTCGTGCTGGTCGAGGCCTACGAAACCGCGTTCGACAGGCTGCTGGTCGTGCTGGCGGCAATCACCATCGTCACCGCCCTCGTCGTCTTTCTCGGCCTGCGCCGCGGATCGGCGGCGGAGCACGACACCGAACCGCTGCCGGCCTGCCAGGAAGGGTAGGCGTCAGCCATTCTCAGGCCAGCTGAATATCAATGCACCTTAGTCCAGCCTGTGCATCAGATCGTCATCCAGCCAGCGGCCGAAGAAATAAGCCAGCTGCTTGTGCCACCACGGCCAGTCATGGCTGACGTCGCCGCCCCAATAGTCGACCCAGGCCGGAATGGATTTGTCGCGCAGGATCTGTTCCAGCTGGCGCGTCTCGACCAGCATGCGCTCCTCCCATGCGCCCTGCCCGCAGCAGAAGATCAGCCTGAGCGCCTTCAGCCGCGCCAGCAGTTTCGGGTCGACGATCCCTGGCAGATAATCCAGCGGCGAGTTGTAGAAGATGTCCCCGTCGAGCGCCTTGCCGAAAAAATCGCGGGCCGAATAGACCCCCGACAGCGAGATGACGCCGCTGGCGAGCTCGGGAAAACGGAAGACGAAGTTCGAGGAATGGTAGCCGCCCATCGAACAGCCCGAGAAGAGCGGTTTCAGCCGCCGTCCGCCATTGGCTTGCGCGGCGGTTTCCAGAAATTCCGGCAGCGCCTCCTCGCGCAGATAGCGGAAATAGGCCTCGTGCCGGTCGATGCGATGCACGGCATCGACATCCCTGGCGAAGAAGGATTCTGTATCGATGCCGTCGACGGTGAACAGCTGGATGCGGCCGGTATCGACGAACTCGGCGAGCGCCCCCACTCCGCCGGAATCCTCGAACTGGTAGAACCGGCCCTGAGAGGTCGGGAACACCACGACCGGCCGGCCGGCATGCCCGTAGCGCTTGTACTCCATGTCGCGGCCGAGATTACGGGCGAAAACCTTGTGATAGGAAATGTCCATGCCTCAAGCCTTTTCGGCGTGGATATAGGCCACCGCTTCGCGCAGATCAGCCTGATCCTTCGAGCGCATCTGGTAGGCGTAATTTCCCATGGCCCGGCTGAAAACCTCTTCTATCGGCTGATGATGGACGATCTTGTCGCGGTGGGCGGCTAGCACGTCCCCATGGCTGTGCAAATAGTCGATGTGGCGCTTGCGGCTGGCATAGGCGGTGAAATACTTGCCCTCATAAGGGCCGCCGGCAGCATCCTTGACCACCATGTCTGCCCATGCCGCGTAGACATCGATGTCGAAGGTGTAGTTGATCGCGTCGGTCATCCAGGCGCCGGGCGGCCGCATGTTGACCTCCAGCGCGATGATGCGGTCGTCCCTGGTCTCGAACAGTTCGATATGGAAAAAGCGTTCGCGCACGTCGAACGCCTTCAGAATCTTGCGGCCCGCCTCCTCGACGACGGGCCTGATCCGGGGAAAGCAGGTGTAGCTCATGTGGCGGTCCTTGTTGACCACGTCCATGACACTCTGGTCGTAGCGATGGCTGGCCGCCAGTACCACTTCGCCGTCGCGGTTGATCAATCCGTCATAGGTCACCACCAGCCCTTCGATGAACTGCTCCATGACGAAGGTCACGTCCTCCGGCTTGTCCCGGAAGAACTGGTCGAGCTCTTTCGCATTGGAGATCTTGAACGTGTTCGACGCGCCGGAGCCCGAATCCGGCTTCACCACCACGGGGTAGCCGACGCGGCGGATGAAGGTCATGGCGCCGGCCCGGTCGGAGCATTTGCGCTGCGCGATCGTCTCGACCCCGCTCTTGCGGAAGAAGGCGCGCATGCGGCTCTTGCGCTTCAGATTCTTCACGAAATCGAGCTTGGTGCCGTAGATGTTGAAGTCGGTGCGGATGTTGGCTTCCAGTTCCAGCCAGTGCTCGTTGAGCGATTCGAACCGATCGATGCGGCCCCATTTTTGGATGAAATGGCCTATCGCCCGGAACACCGGCTCGTAATCCTCCATGTCGGCAACGCGGTAGTATTCCGAAAGCGCCTGCTTCAGCTTGCCGTCGAGCGCATCATAGGGCGCATCGCCAATGCCGAGCACGGTCGCGCCGGCCTTCTTCAGCCGGTCGCAGAAATCGGCGCCATTGGCGGGAAAATGCGGCGAGAAGAACACGAAATTCATGAACGCCCCCTGCCGACGACACCCGCCGGTTCGCAAGTCTGGCCCATTTGCGGCGCGCGGGGAAGAGCATCCGCGCCAGGGATGATGTTCGACAGGGTCGGCACCGCTTGCCTCCCAAGGGCCGCTCCTGTATGAGAGCGGCCATGAACATGCGCGCCACCACCGCTTCCCGTCAGACCGGCTTTGCCGGCGAGACCGTGCGCGCGCTTGCCTCGACCCTGCTTCTTCTCGGCCTTATCGGCGATCGCCGGGTTCGCTGAAGGAGCGCCCGGCGGTCGAACCGCCGCGCAAGCGCATGCTCCTTGGCAGATCATATCAAGCGAACGAAATTCTGGTAAAGGCGCCGCTTGGCTCCACATCCGCCTGAAAGGTGGACCCGCCAGCCGCCGGGAGAAACGACGATGAACGCACGAGAAGACATCCGCGCCAGCGAGGCCGCGACCGGCAAGCAAATTGGCCGGGGCATGCCGGACGCAGCCCGAAAATATCAGCCCTACCCGACCGTCGGCCTCACCGACCGGACCTGGCCCTCGAAGGTGATCGACAAGGCGCCGATGTGGTGCTCGGTGGATTTGCGCGACGGCAACCAGGCGCTGATCGATCCTATGGGCCACGAGCGCAAGGCGCGCATGTTCGGCCTGCTGCTCGACATGGGCTTCAAGGAAATCGAGATCGGCTTCCCGTCCGCCTCGCAGACCGATTTCGACTTCGCGCGCTGGTGCATCGAGCAAGGCAATGTGCCGGCCGATGTGTCGTTGCAGGTGCTGGTGCAGTGCCGGCCCGAACTGATCAGCCGCACCTTCGAGGCGCTGAAGGGCGCCACCAACCCGATCGTGCATTTCTACAACTCGACCAGCGAGTTGCAGCGTCGCGTCGTCTTCGAGAAAGATGTCGGCGGCATCAAGCGCATCGCGACCGACGCGGCCAAGATGATCACCGACATGGCTGCCAGGGCTGGCGGCGGCTATCGCTTCGAATATTCGCCGGAGAGCTTCACCGGCACCGAACTCGAGGTCGCTCTGGAGATCTGCAACGCCGTCACCGAAATCGTCAGGCCGACGCCCGACAACAAGCTGATCATCAACCTGCCGTCGACGGTCGAGATGTCGACGCCCAATATCTATGCCGACCGCATCGAGTGGATGTGCCGCAATCTCGACAACCGCGAAAACCTGATCATCTCGCTGCATCCGCACAATGATCGTGGCACCGGCATCGCCACCACCGAACTCGGCCTGATGGCTGGTGCCGACCGGGTCGAGGGCACTCTGTTCGGCAATGGCGAGCGCACCGGCAACGTCGACATCGTCACCTTGGCGCTCAACATGTACACGCAAGGCGTCGATCCGGGCATCGACTGCTCCGACATCAACCGGATGAAGGATGTCTACGAGTATTCGAACCAGCTGAAGATTCCCGAGCGTCACCCCTACGTCGGCGAACTCGTCTACACTGCTTTTTCCGGCTCGCACCAGGACGCCATCAACAAGGGCATGAAGGCCTTGAAGAAGGCCAACACGCCGCACTGGGAAGTGCCATACCTGCCAATCGATCCGGCCGATGTCGGCCGCAGCTATGAGGCCATCATCCGCATCAACTCGCAGTCGGGCAAGGGCGGTATTGCCTATGTGTTGCAGGCCGATTACGGCCTCAATTTGCCGCGCAACCTGCAGATCGAATTCAGCCAGGCTATCCAGGCGATCACCGACGCCGAAGGCAAGGAAGTGCCGGCAAAGCGTATTCATGACCGCTTCCTCGAAACCTATGTCGACCAGCCTGGCGCCCGCCTGAAATTCCTCGATCATCACACTTATCCGGCCACCGAGGTGAAGGGCCGGCGCGTAGTCGAGGCGGTCATCCTCGACCACGGCAAGGAAGTGACGATATCGGGCACCGGCACCGGCCCGATCGACGGCTTCGTCGATGCGCTGTCACGCCATGTCGGCGTCGAGATGTCGGTGCTCGATTATTCCGAGCATTCGATGCAGCGCGGCTCGAATGCGTCGGCCATCTCCTATGTCGAGATGGAATATCCCGGCGGCAAGCTGTTCGGCGCCGGCATCAACACCAACATCGTCGCTGCCTCTCTGGAAGCGGTAACGTCAGCGGCCAATCGTATCGTCGGCCGCAACGCGCGATAGTTCGCCGTCGGCGCGAGAGCCGGGATTGCTCTCGCGCCGCTATTTTTCGGGCCTGAACAAGGTCTTGGCATCCATGGGATTCGATAAGGATTGCTCCGGCGTCCCTGGCCATCCTGTCGCGCGCTGCTCATTAACCACCGGCAAAATATCCGGTGGGGTAGGCGATCGCATAATGGGTGTATACTTGTATGGCGGTGCGGGCATTATATGATCAGCGCCTTAACCTGTGCCGACTTCGAGAGGATCGACACTTGCAGCATGCCACGCCTGCCGCCCCCGCAGTGCGCGAAACATTGGAGCGACTGCTTGCCAGCGAAACGTTCGGAAGATCCGAGCGGGCACGCAAGCTGTTGCGCTATCTTGTCGAGCGCGAACAGGCAGGCGAAGCCGACAGGCTCAAGGGCTTTTCCATCGCCATGGATGTCTTCGGCAAGGACGGCGATTTCGATCCTTCGACTGATGCGGTGGTGCGGGTTCAGGCCGGCCGGCTGCGTGACTTGCTGCAGCAATATTTCGCCAATGAAGGTGTTGCGGAGCCTGTCCGCATAGCCATTCCGCGCGGCGGCTACGTCCCGGCCTACGAGCTCAACGCGATCCGCTTGCCGGAGACGGCCGAACTCGCCACGCAGACGGGAGCGGCGGCGGCTCCATCGGCGCAACGCGGCACTGCCGAGAGCGCCACTCCGGCCCCTGCCTTATTGGCGCCGATTGTCGCGCCGGCGCCGTCGGTGGCACGTCACCTCCGATTCTTCTGGATGGCGATCGCTGTCGTCATCGCCATGCTTGGTGTTTTGATCCTGCGTCAGGGCGGCGGTGCGCTGCTGGCAGGCGGCGACTTTGCGGCCACGCTCGAGACCGCGGGCCTGGCCGGCGGCGTCGCGCCGTCTCCCGCCAGCGAGGCCTTGCCGCTCGTCTACATCGCCGACAAGGCCAGTGGCACGGATGCCAGCCGTGTCGCCGCATCGCTGCGCGCCGGCCTGAGCGGTTTCGATACGATCGATTTCATCGGTCGCGACGCGGTCGCCACAACCGATCCGGCCACCAATGCCACGAGCTTCATCTTCGATATTCTGCCTGGGCCGGATACGGGCGAAATCACGATTGAACTGCAGAGCGTGGCGACCGGACGGGTGCTTTTGTCGCGCAACCTGACCGCCGCCGACAGCGCACCGGCCGCCGTCGAGAACCGTATAGCCGGCATCTTGACGTCCACTCTTCCCGCTTCCGGCACAATCTACAGCTATCTCGAACAGAGCGGCATTCAGACCGTCCTCACGCAATGCCTGACGCTCAACGACAAATATTATCTCGACCAGAACGCCAGGACCCACGAAGCCGCCTATCGCTGCCTCGAAACCCTCGCCGAACGCGGCGCCAAGTCACCACTGGTCTATTCGGAACTCGCCTCGCTGCACCTGGAGGCCGTGAACGACCACTACGCCTATCCGCCGGATGCCACGATCGAGAAGGCGATGACATTTGCCCATCGCGCCGTGCAGATGGGACCGACCAGTCCTTATGCGCATCGCTCCTACGGCTACATCAACTCGCGTCTTGGCAACGCTGACGAGGCGCTGCGCTGGATGCGCAAGGCCTATGACCTCAATCCCTACGATCTCGCCATGGCCGCCGCTTACGGCTATGGGCTGATTTTCGCCGGCCGGTATGCCGAGGGGACGCCGATCCTGGCCCAGGCGGTGGACGCCTCCAGCGGTCATCCGACATGGTGGGATTTCGGACTTTTCGCCGGCGAACTCATGCTTGGCGACACGAACAAGGCCGCCATCGCCAGTTCCTCTTTGAGAACAACCGCAACCAAGTCGCACTATCTTGCCGCCCGGCTGATCGGCGCCAAGATCGCCGGCCGGGACAATCTGGCGCGCAAGCTGCTCGACGAGCTGACCGCCAAATTTCCGAAATTCGCCGCCGATCCGCGCGCGACCTTCGTCGAACGAAAATATCCGCCCGATCTGACCGAGCGGCTGGTTGGGGCCCTGCGCGCGGCGGGCCTCGGCAACGCGAGCTGACGTCCCACCAACGGGTTGTTTGGACCAACCGAATTGTTGCCCGCCGAAAGCAGGTGGCAAACCCCCGATTCGACTGATTTGCCGCCTTTGTCAGACGACTTCGCGAGGTCGAGAGCTCGCAACCGCCAGCCGTCGCGAAAATTTTACTGGCCATCGTGGACAAGGAGCAATCCAGCCGCATTCCCATCTTGCCGTCCCGTCATAAGCTTTCACATTTCATGATCGCATCGCTTCACGCCACCGAACAGGGTACTGGCTCGAAGGCCATCGCCTTGCTGCATGGTTTTGGCGGCTGCCATGGTGTCTGGCACGAAGTGATCCCGTCGCTGTCGCCTGCGGTGCGCACACTGGCTTATGATTTGCCGGGGCACGGGCTGTCGCTCGATCTGCCCGGCGCCGGCCCGGCCAAGGGGGCGGCAAGGGCCGTCCTGGCCGATCTCACCGCGCGATCGGTGAAGCGCGTTCATCTGGTGGGCCACTCGATGGGCGGCGCGGTGGCGACGCTGATGGCACTGGCGGAACCCGAGAGGGTGGCCTCGCTAACACTTCTGGCGCCGGGCGGCTTCGGCCCCGAGATCAACGGCCCGCTGTTGCGCCGCTTTGCCGCCGCAAGGGATTCCTCCGACATCCGGGCGTGCCTAAGCGCGATGTCGGGACCGCTGACGCGCCCTGTCGATGACACCGTGGACGCCCTCCGCGACATGCGCGGGCGACCCGGCCAGGTGGAGAAACTGATCGAGATTGCTGCCGCCATGACCAGCGACGACCGGCAGGGCGTCATCCCGCGCGACCGGTTGGACACACTGACCATGCCGGTGACGGTGGTATGGGGGAGCGATGACCCGATGCTACCCGTTACCCAAATGGATGGTCTGCCCGCGCGATTTCACGTGCACCACGTGCTGGAGGCTGGCCATATGCTGATCGAGGAGGCGCCCGATCTGGTCGCCATGATCATACAGCGCAACATGAACCGCCGCGCCAGGCCCTTGCGCCCGAAACTCGCCGCCACCGGCTGAGAGGTCCCGCGCGGCACCGAGCGGGAGCCCTGCCATTTTGATCTCGCCAGTGCATTTTGGCTTCGGCTGTGTTAACTGCCTGTTAACCAAAACCCCGCGAGGCCACGCCGATGAAGGACGCAGGCGAAAAGATCGATCCGTCAAAGAAACTGTCCGATGCCATCCGTGATGTGAAGAATGCCTTCGCTGACCGCGACGATGTCGTTGTCGACATGCGCGAGGCGCACCGCATGCGCCTGGACCTGCTGGCCGCGGACCTCGCGCCCATCTTTGCCGACGTTCCAGCCGACATGGACAATTTCGACTTTGTCGTCTCCTCGGGGCTGCAGCCGCGCCTGTGGATCGATGCCGTCAGCCATGTCGCGATGGGACGCGACCGTCGCACCTACCGTTTCCTCAAGGATACACGCATTGGCCGGGTCGTGCTTGCCGAGTCGACCGAGATGAAGCCGGTCGCCGATTCCGTGACGCGTTATGTGGCCGAGCGCATCGTCGAGCGCCAGAGGATGATGGAAGGTGGCGTCGAGCCGGCGGTCGCCGGTTTGAAACGCGCCGAGGTCGCGGAAGCCGAGCCACCGCTGCGAGCATCGACGCAAGGCAAGGGCTGGTGGGCCTTCCTGTCCGGGCTTGGGCTGGTCGCCGCCGGCGCGCTGGTTGGTCTGGCGTTGTCGGCCGCGCTGCTGTGGGACCGCATCTCGGCCATGGTTCTCAACTGGCGGCCATAGCCTCGCCGGGCTCGACCCCGAGTTCCAGGCTCTGCAGATCGGAAGGCGGTATCGACGGTCCGGTCAGACCGCGTCGCGTCAGGTGGATACGCCAGTTACCCTTTTCGCCGTCGATGTCGAACAGATTGTACTGTGCTGCCGGGTGATTGCCGCCCGGCGCCTGGCCGGCGGCCGCGACCCCGACGACCGGGATCTTTGCACCGCGAAGCCCAATCTGGAACAACGACGGCAGATGCGAATGGCCGTGCAGCACAAGCTCCGCGCCATGGCGACGGACGATTTTGTGGAAGCGGGCGATGCCGAACAGCCGCTTGTGCTGGGAGACGGCGCCCCGTAATGGCGGATGATGGATCATGATCGCGCGGAAAAGCCCTTGCTTCGCCGTGCTCTCGAGGATCTTGCCGAGCCGAGCCGCCTGCCCCTCCATGAAGAAACCATTGGCCATGAAGGGCGCCGTGGCGCGCGCCGTCGAGACCCCGATCAGCGCGATGTTGCCGCGCACGCGCAGATATGGGAAGGCATTGCGGTCGACCGGCGTGTTGACACCGTCGCCGCTCATCCACGCCGCCCACGACCGGCAGACCTTGTCGAAGGCGCCGGGCACATAGGCATCATGGTTTCCCGGCACGACCGAAACGTCATGCGGTGGCCCCAGCGTCTCGAGCCAGTGTTTGGCCATCTCGATCTCACCGTCGAGGGCGAGGTTGACGAGGTCGCCGGTGATGGCGAGATGGTCGGGGTTTTGCGCCTTGATATCGGCGACGATGGCGTCGATGACGGCATCGTGCATGTGGCGGCGGCGGTTGCGCTGCCAGTTGACGTAGCCGAGCACGCGCTTGGAGGCGAGATCGCGATAGGATACATCGGGCAGCGGCCCCAGATGGACATCGGAAATATGCGCGAGCCTGAACATCCCTCCTTCATAGGCGACGTGCGCGCCCCTTTCCACCCAAGGTTTCGCTACTGATGGCGAGCGACGAGGAGGCTCCTTTCCGCCAGACCGGCTGGGCGGGTTTGAGGGCCTGGCTGTTCCACCTCTATTTCGTGCTGCGGCGGCCGATGACGCTCGGTGTGCGCGGCCTCATCCACGATGCCGGCACCAATTCCGTCTTCCTCATCCGCCATACCTATGTGCCCGGTTGGCAGCTTCCCGGCGGCGGCGTCGAGGTTGGCGAGACGATGGCCGAGGCGCTGGCGCGCGAACTTTACGAGGAAGGCAACATCCAGATCACGGACGCGCCCGTTCTCAAATCGATGCATTTCAACCGCCGTGCCAGCCGGCGCGACCATGTCGGCTTCTATCTCGTCGAACAGTTCAGCCAGACCGCACCGAAACTGCCCGACCATGAAATCGCCGAGGCCGGCTTTTTCCCGCTCGATCGCCTGCCGGAGGGCACGACGCCGGCAACGCTGCGGCGGATCGCCGAAATTTTCGCAAACGTGCCGGCATCGCCCTATTGGTAGTCAGGCGGCAGCCCTTCCAAAACGCGCCCGATCATGCGGCGCGCCATAGTCGAGCGCCGGCCCGACCGGCACGATCCGGGTCGGGTTGATGGTCTCGTGGCTGCCGTAATAATGCGCCTTGATGTGGCGCAGGTTCACGGTCCCGGCGACGCCAGGCACGCTATAGAGGTCGCGCAGATAGTTCGAGAGGTTCGGATAATCGGCGATGCGGCGCAGGTTGCACTTGAAGTGACCGACATAGACCGGATCGAAGCGCACCAGGGTGGTGAACAGCCGCCAGTCGGCCTCGGTGATGCGATCACCCACCAGGTAGCGTTGCCTGGAAAGGCGATGTTCCAGAGTGTCGAGCGCCGAAAACAGCGCGCCGAACGCCTCCTCATAGGCCGCTTGCGTGGTGGCAAAACCGGCACGATAGACGCCATTGTTGACGGCGGGATAGACCAGCGCGTTGATCGCGTCGATCTCGCCGCGCAGGGCCTCGGGGTAGAAGTCGAAGCTGGCGTTGCCCCATTCGTCGAAGGCCGAATTGAGCATCCGGATGATCTCGGAGGATTCGTTGGAGACGATCGTCTGTTCCTTCTTGTCCCACAGCACCGGCACCGTCACCCGGCCTGAATAGGCAGGATCGGCCTCGGTGTAAATCTGGTGCAGAAAGTCGAGACCATAGAGCGTGTCGCCGGTGGCGCCGTCCTCGGCGAGAAACGTCCAACCGTTCGCACCCATGAAATGGTGAACCACCGAGACGGAAATGATGCCTTCCAGCCTCTTCAGTGCGCGAAAAATTAGCGTCCGGTGCGCCCAGGGACAGGCGAGTGAGACGTAAAGGTGATAGCGGCCGGGCTCCGCCTTGAAGCCGCGGCTGCGGCCTTCGGCGGGTTTGCCGTCGTGCGTGATCCAGTCGCGCCATTGCGACTGCGCCCGCACGAACTTGCCGCCACTGTTCTTCGTGTCGTACCAGCGGTCCTGCCATTTGCCATCGACGAGCAATCCCATGAATTGTCCTTTCGCGTTTCCCGTCATGTAGGGCGCGCTACGGTAAGGCGGAAATCATCCAGGGCTGAACAGATCGTCAATCGGTAGTGCCGGCGAACGGGTCGATTGCGGCGGCGCAAAATTGATGCTAGCGGACACTCCGCATGTTCGACTTTGCCTTGATCCGGTTTGACCGACGACGAAAGGGCGCCCGCGCTTGATGAAGCGCTGACTGGCGAATGCTGCCGTTTGCAGCAATCTTTCCTCCTCTACCGGAACGCAAAGACCATGAGCCTTGCCGACGTGAAATACCTGCCGGAAACCCCGGCGCATGACCCTCAAATCGAAGCCATTAACGACGAGGCCTTCGGCCCCGGCCGTTTCGTGCTGGCCGCCTACAAGATCCGCGAGGCCGGCGGCCATGAGCGCGCCCTGTCCTTTGTCGCGGTCGACGGCGACCTCGTCGTCGCCTCTGTGCGCATGACGCGCATAGCGGCCGGGGCCGGCCGGGCGCTGATGCTTGGGCCACTCGCGGTACGGCCCGCCTTCAAGAACCTCGGCATCGGCCGCCGGCTGGTAGCGATCGCGCTGGAGGCGGCCGGCAAGGCTGGCGCGCCGGCCGTCATCCTGGTTGGCGACGAACCTTACTACGGGCCGCTCGGCTTCAAGCGCATCCCCCGTGGTCAGATTTCGATGCCAAGGCCTGTCGACCTCGACCGCCTTTTGTCGCACGAGATCACGCCGGGCGCGGTTGCCAGGCTTTCCGGCGAGGTTGGTCACGCCAGCCAGGCCAGGGCCGCCGAGCACGTCTAGGCGATGGCTTGACCTGGCCCGTCGATCCGGGCCTGATCCGTCCTATTTGATAGCAAGCCCATTCTCGCGGGAAGGATGACGCCATGAACCCCAGCGGCCAGATAGCAATCGTGACCGGCGGCGGCTCCGGCCTTGGCGAGGCAACGGCACGCGCGCTCGCCGCCAAGGGAGCCCGCGTCGCCATCTTCGACATTGGCATCGAGCGCGCGGCCAAGGTCGCGGCCGAGAGCGGCGGCATCGCCGTCCAGTGCGATGTCGCGAGTGCCGACAGTGGCGTCGCCGCCCTGGCCGAGGTTGCCGCCAAGCTGGGCGAGCCGCGCATCCTGGTCAATTGCGCCGGCATCGCCATCGGCGTGAAGACGATCGGCAAGGATGGACCGCATCCGCTCGACCAGTACCGCAGGGTGATCGAGGTCAATCTGATCGGCACGTTCAACATGATCCGCCTGGTCGCCGACCGCGCCGCGAAACTCGAGCCGCTACGGGGCGGCGAGCGCGGCGTCATCGTCAACACCGCTTCGGTCGCCGCCTATGACGGCCAGATCGGCCAGGCGGCCTATTCGGCTTCGAAGGGCGGCGTCGTCGGCATGACGCTGCCGGTGGCGCGCGATCTCGCCCGTTCCGGCATTCGGGTCTGCACCATCGCGCCCGGCATCTTCAAGACGCCGATGATGGCCGGCATGCCGCAGGACGTGCAGGATTCGCTGGGCGCCGCCGTGCCTTTCCCGTCACGGCTCGGCGAACCATCCGAATATGCCGCGCTTGCCCTGCACATCATCGAGAACCAGATGCTGAACGGCGAGACCATCCGCCTCGACGGCGCCATCCGCATGGCGCCGAGGTAAGGCGTGTCGCCCCAAGCTGCGAAGCGGTTTGCGCGGGTGGCTCCCCTTGCCAAGTCCGGCATCATCGGCTGACAAGCGGAATAGGAAATCAACTTGGCAGGGCGAGAACTTGGACGATCGAAAGAAGGATGTCATCCGCGAGACCGACGCCGAGGCGATCCGCTTGGCGAAAACGCTTCTGCGCAGTGCCCGTTTCGGCGCCCTGGCGGTGCTGGAACCGGGGACCGGGGCGCCGCTGGCCAGCCGGGTCGGCGTCGCCACCGACATTGGCGGCGCACCGCTCATCCTGGTGTCGATGCTCGCGGCGCACACGCCAGCCCTGCTTGCCGATCCGCGCTGTTCCCTTCTGCTCGGGGAGCCCGGCAAAGGCGATCCGCTGGCACATCCGCGGCTGACGCTGGTCTGCCAGGCATCGCGGCTGGAGCGCGGCTCGCAGGCGCATGCCCGCGCCGAGCGCCGCTATCTCAACCGCAATCCCGAGGCGAGTCTCTATGCCGGGCTCGGCGACTTTTCGATCTTCCGCCTCGACCCGCAGCGCGCCAGCCTCAATGGCGGCTTCGGCAGGGCTTATCTGCTCGACCGGTCCGATCTGGTCACCGCCGGGCCGATTGTCGAAGAGCTCGCGGCGAGCGAACAGTCGGCTGTCGAGCACATGAATGCGGACCATCTCGACGCGATCGCCAACTACGCCCATCACTTTGCCAAGGCGCCAGGTGATGGCTGGACCATCGCCGGGTTGGATGCCGATGGCATGGACCTGGTGTCTGGGAACGATGTTTGCCGAGTGTTCTTCCCGCAACCACTGGTGGACGCGAATGAATTGCGTCCCGCTCTGGTTGAAATGGCGAGGGCCGCCAGGGCGGCATCCTAGGCGCAAAGGGAGATTTAAATTGCATTTGATCAAAAGCAACGCTTGAGATTTGAAAGAAATGTTCTAGGCTTTAGGTGTGGTGCTGACTCGTTAGCATCTTCACAGTGAATTTATGGATTCAGGCACCATCGCCCCCATGGCGCCTCGATGAGCAAAAAGCATGGGGCATCAATGGTCTCGACAAAGCTAATCGCCAACGCCGAATCAGCTGCCGAATTTCTGATGCTGATGGGCAACGAAAAACGGTTGTTGATCATGAGCTATCTGATCGACGGCGAAATGTCGGTCGGCGCCATCGCCGAAAAGGTGATGCTCAGCCAATCCGCCCTCTCGCAGCACTTGGCCAAGTTGCGGGCGCTCGACCTCGTGGATACCCGCCGCGATCGCCAGATGATCTACTATTCCTGCAAATCCGATGCTGTACGCGAACTGCTTGCCATGCTGGAAGGCATTTTCGGTGGCGGTAAGGAGGATCTGTCCCAAATGGCGCAGAGGTTGCGCCGCGCCGGGACTTGACCGGGGGCTGCCGCAGCCATTTACCTCGCTGACGATTTCCGGAGCGTGGTTGGTGTGTCTTTCCCGGCGCACCAACCACGCTTTCGATTGTTGAGCGGGACATGGACCCAATTCGCATCGACGATCCACGCGATCCGCGTGTCGCAGCCTATCTCGATATCCGCGAGCGCGATCTGGCGGGCCGGCAAGGCCGCTTCGTCGCCGAAGGCAAAGTGGTGCTCGACCTGCTTTTGTCGTCGAGCCGCTTCAGCGCGGAATCCGTCCTGATCTTGGAAAACAGGCTTGGCGGCGTGGAAGAGGTTCTGCGCAAGGCACAAGCGGACCTACCGGTCTACGTCGTCGCCAGTGGGGTGATGGACGCGATTGCCGGATTCCACATGCATCGCGGCGTCCTGGCCATCGGCCGCAAGGAGACGCCGCATCCGCCCGGGTCATTGCTGGATGCCTTGCCCGCTCAAGCCCTGATCGTCGTGCCTGTCGGCATCGCCAACCACGACAATATGGGTTCGATCTTCCGCAACGCCGCCGCTTTCGGGGCCGATGCGGTGCTGATGGACGGGACATGCTGCGATCCGCTGTACCGCAAGGCGATCCGAGTTTCGGTCGGCGCCGCGCTCAAGATCCCTTTTGCGTCCTTCACGGACACCGCGGACTTCACCGCGGAGCTCGACCGCCGGGGTTATCACCAGTTCGCATTGTCACCGCGCGGCCGGATCGACATACGCGATGCACGGCGCGGCGAGCGGCTGGCACTCTATCTCGGCACCGAAGGCGAAGGCCTGCCCGAAAGCCTGCTTGCCCGCTTGCAAACGGTGCGGATCACCATGTCGAAAGGCTTCGACAGCTTGAACGTCGCTGCCGCCTCAGCCATTGCCCTGCATCATTTCTCGCGCTGACGATCATGTGAGCCAGGACATGGCGAACGCGTCAGCCTGCACCGCGTCAGTTGGCTTCTGCTTTCTGCAAGGCGCGCACGCGATCGGCGAGGCTGCGGTCGTGGCCGGTGGAGCGGTTGTCCTGGGGTGCGGCGAGCACCTTGGCGATTGGTGAATCGGGCCCCTCGAGCTTGGCCGTCAGGTGGACCACCTCCGCCGCCAGCTCATTCATCTGCTCACGGAGCGCGGCACCATTGCCGTTCGTCAAACCCGACGATGCCGCGGCGCCGAGATCCGCCTTGAGGCGCTTGTTCTCGCGCGCCAGTGCCGTCAGCCTGGCCTCCAGCCGTTCGCGGTCGCCGTCAAGCTTGGCAATCGCCCGGTCCACGTCGTCGCGCCTGCCGGCCTCCTCGTGCCGGCCCGGGTCATCGGGCTTGCCGACCAGCCGCAGGGCCGGTGCGCCGTCCTCGGTTTTCGATTTTTCCCGCAACCGCGCCAATTCCTTTTCTCGCCGATCAAGCTTGTCCTCACGGTCAGCGAGCGCTGCCAGCAGCCGCTCGACCTTCTTGTCGAGCTCGGCGACCCTTTTCTTCTCGGCCTTCAAGGCATCGCGCGCGGCCTTGCTTTCGGCCGCGATCTCCTGGCTGCGCCGATCCGCTTCCTTGCGCTGGCCGCGCAGCAGCGAGATGTCGCTGGCAAGCTTCTGCAATTCGGATTCGCGGGCCACGAGTTCGATCTGGCGGCTGCTAGAGGCAAAACTGGCGTCGTCATACATGTGCTCCAGCTTCTCGAGATCGAGCGCCCGCCTTTCCAGCTTTCGTTCGGTTTCCTTGAGCCGCTCCGAAAGCTCATGCAGTTCCTCTTCGCGCTGTCGAAGAGCTTCGTTCTTGGCGCCGAGTTCGGCGAGCGCGTGGTTCTTGTCCGTGCGCTCCACCGCCAGCGCCTTCAGCGCCTCGCGGCCGCGATTGATCTCGACGAGTTGTTCGGCCGCCTTCTCGCGCAACGTCTTGACGTTGATTTCGAGGCGCCGGGTCGTCATGGCGTATTCGGCCCGGATCCGGTCCTTGTCGGCCTGAATCTCGGCTTGCGTCAGCGGAATGGAGGCTTCGATGCGCCTGCGGGTCAGGGCGACGGCACGCCGCCAGACGGCGGGAGCCACCATCAGCGCCAGAAAGCCGGCACAGAGAAAGCCGAGGGCAAAGAACAGGACCGACTGAACCAAAGGACTACCCGTTATCGACGACAACTTGGAAGGCTGGACCGTGCCATCTTGGCATGGCGGAAATCCGGCACCGCGGCAAGGGCTTGCCGCGGCCGATTCGGGTCGTAGGTTGAGGAATCCGATCGAACCGTCCGTGGCTCGCTCATGTCGGCCGGATCAGAACGGGTTCCAGGTCGCCCGCTCGGTCAGTTTCAGGTAGCCCAGATTGACGCCGAGCCGGGCGCCGACGCCGGTACGGATCGGCACCAGCAGCACATTGTTGTTCTTCAGCACGTTGAAGCCGACGCCCGCCACCACATAGGCCGATCCGGCGACGCCGCCATAGCGATTATAAAGGTTACCGACATCGTCGAGATTGTAGACCAGCATCATCACGCGTGACCCCTCGCCGCCGAAATCCCAGCCCAGCGACGGGCCTTGCCAGAACACTTTGTGATCGCCGGCATTCTTGGTGTAGAGCGTACCTTCCCCATAGGTCAGGCCGCCGATCAGCGCACCGGATCCCTCCTCCCCAAGCAGGTAGCCATTGGGCAGACCGTAGGAGGCGAAAATCTTCTCCACGACGGTGGCCAACCCGCCCGACGTCGCGCCGAAGAACTTGTGGCCGGAATCGACAATCTCCTGAGCGGTGTACTCCTGCGCCCGCAGGGGCGATGTCGAGAAGACGAGAACGCCCATGAGCGCGATCGCCATTGAGAGGACACGGAAAAAACTCCGGTCATAGATTCGGGAAAACATGCTTCCAATCTCCGTCATGAAGCACTTTCGCCGACGCCTCGCATCCGTGCGGCTCTTTTTAGGCGGCCGTTAAGGATGACTGTTAGGGGCAAACTATGCCGTAATCCTTTTTCAACCATTAAATTCCCACATGAAGATGGCGGTTCGAAGGCTCCTGGCCGCTCGAGGGACACGCAGCCTGCGTGAACGCGCCATATGCCACGACGACAATTTTGGATTTGTTGCTGCACGCGCGGGCGCTGTGTATTCAGAAAGCCTTGGGTTGAAGCGTGATTCGTGTGGGCAGGCGCGAAGATCGACCGCTCGGCCGTCAACTTGAAGATTTTGCAGGGATTTCGCCGATGGCCGATCTGTTCACCCTTACCGCTCCCGACCTGGCGGCGCTTTTGTGCAGTCGGGTCTGCCACGACATCATCTCGCCGGTCGGCGCGATCAACAACGGGCTTGAACTGCTCGACGAGGGCGGTGCCGACGAAGACGCCATGCGGCTCATCCGTCAGAGTGCAAAAAACGCTTCGGCCCGTTTGCAATTTGCCCGAATCGCCTTCGGTGCGGCCGGCTCTGCGGGCATGATGATCGACACCGGAGATGCCGAGGCCGTCGCCATTGCCTTCCTCAAGAACGAAAAGCCGGAATTGGTCTGGAAGGGAACCCGCGCGCTGCTGCCCAAGAACAAGGTCAAGCTGCTGCTCAACCTGCTGCTGGTCGCCAATGCCGCCATTCCGCGCGGCGGCAAACTGGTCGTGACGCTTGAGAATCTCGAAACCGAGCCGCGTTTTTCGCTTTCCGCAAGCGGTCCGATGCTGCGTGTTCCGCCGAAATTCCTCGAACTGCATTCCGGCCACAAGCCGGAAGAGCCGATCGACGCGCATTCGGTGCAACCTTATTACACGCTGCTGTTGGCCCGCGAGGCCAACATGACGATTTCGATCCACGCTACGCCTGAAGAAATCGTCCTCTCAGTGGCCTGAAAATCGGAGCCGGCAGCGCGACCGAATAAAGTATTTCAGTCTGAAATACTCATTGACGACGCAATCGCGGCGCGGTGACCTTTGCCCGCTCGTCAACACCGAAACATCCGCAAGGAAAAACCCGCCGAACGGCATCTTTGCAAAAATTTTACCTAACGGCTTTTCGGCTTCTTTACCAGATCGGTCTAGGCTGCGCCGTAGATGCCCCGCACGACCGGATCGCCCAACGGCAAAGAGGACGCGGAAATGAAGCGCTGCATGTTTGTCGACGATTCAAGCGTCATCAGGAAGGTTGCAAAACGCATCCTGGGCGGTTCCGACATGACTGTCATCGAGGCGGCCAGCGGGCTTGACGCACTGGAGATGTGCGCCGCCGACATGCCCGACATCATCGTCATCGACGGCGCCTTGCCGGACGTGCAGGCGGTCGACCTCATCCGGCGCGTGCGCGCCATGGAGAGCCCGATCAGGCCACAGATCCTGATCTCGCTGGTCGAACTCGATATCGCGTCGATCATGCGAGCCAAGCGCGCCGGCGCCCAGGGCTATCTGTTGAAGCCCTTCAATCGCCCGCAACTGCTCGAACGTTTTCGCGCCTTGAAAATCGCTGCCTGAACGGAAGCCGTTCCAGGCAAACCGCGCGGAGGTCTGTCGTCGGCACGCAAAAACAAATGATGGTCCACAATACAAAAACCCGGCCAAGCCGGGTTTTTTAGAAGTGCGCTGCCGACTGCGCTCAGGCGCTGACGCGGATATCTTCCGGTTCGCGCAGCACATAGCCGCGACCCCAGACAGTCTCGATGTAGTTCTGGCCCCCGGACGCGGCGTCGAGCTTCTTGCGCAGCTTGCAGATGAAAACGTCGATGATCTTCAATTCCGGCTCATCCATGCCGCCATAGAGATGGTTCAGGAACATCTCCTTGGTGAGCGTGGTGCCCTTGCGCAGCGAGAGCAGCTCCAGCATCTGGTATTCCTTGCCGGTGAGGTGCACGCGCTGGCCGCCGACTTCGACGGTCTTGGCATCGAGGTTGACCACCAGGTCGCCCGTGGTGATCACCGACTGGGCGTGTCCCTTCGAGCGGCGCACGATGGCGTGGATGCGCGCGACCAGCTCGTCCTTGTGGAACGGCTTGGTCATGTAGTCGTCAGCGCCGAAGCCTAGGCCGCGTACCTTGTCCTCGATGCCGGCCATGCCGGAGAGGATGAGGATGGGCGTCTTTACCTTGGAGAGGCGAAGCGTTCTCAGGACCTCGTAGCCGGACATGTCGGGCAGGTTGAGATCGAGAAGGATGATGTCGTAGTCGTACAGCTTGCCTAGATCGACACCCTCTTCGCCGAGGTCTGTCGTATAGACGTTGAAACTTTCCGATTTCAGCATCAGCTCGATGCTTTGTGCGGTTGCACTGTCATCTTCTATCAGCAGAACACGCATTTAATTCCCCTTTTCTGCCGCCGGACCATTTCACGACCCGTCCTGTCCCGGAGCAGTGGTTGCCTTGTGCAGAGGCTGCCATCGAATGGTTAACAAAACCTAATTTCCCGTCCAATACGGTATCAGATTTTTTAACCCCTTTCTACACCCTCTTGAATCCAATAACGAATCACAGACCAAATTCCTAATGCAGCACATTAATTACCTGGACTAAGTGACTCCAGGGACTCATCGACGCGGCTTCGCTTCGGCGGCCGGAATTTTTACCCGGCCTTAAGCCCTGACCCGTATGATTAACAATGCCCGTAAACGAATGGTTACCGTCGGCAAAAAACTTTAGGGTTTTGTTTCCCATAGTGCGGGGAAAGCCGGTGGATACGGGCAGCGCTTGGACCTTTCCAGGTGGTTTGGACGATATGTGCGGATGTGCGTTTCCGGGAGTACCGAATCATGAAGTCACGTGAAAACCTCGTTCGGCTGAAGCAATTTCAGGTGAATGAGAAGCGGCGCCAGCTGTTGCAGCTCGACATGATGATCGCCGAGTTCGAGCGCATGGCCGTCGAATTGGAGCTTCAGATCACCGCCGAGGAAAAGAAAGCCGGCATCACGGATATCAATCATTTCGCCTATCCGACCTTCGCCAAGGCGGCGCGCCTGCGCCGCGACAATCTCAGGAACTCGCAAGGCGACCTCGCCCAGCAGCGAAGCGCCGCCGAATCATTACTCGGCGAAGCTGAAGCGGAGCTTTCCAAGGCTGAGATGCTGGAATCACGCGATACCAAGGTCCGCGAGGCCGAAACAGGCGGCCGCAGCGCCATGATCGGCTGAGTCGGCCGACATCGGCGCTATCTGGCGCACAAGCGAGCCCTGTCGGGCGACAGCCTGAACCGGCAACAGCAAGCCGCCGCGAAAGCGTTGCTGGCACGCAAGACCTAGACCGCCCAATCCTCCTCATTTCTGGCGCTCGCCCTTGCCCGGGCATCCCTGATACCAGGCGCATGCTGCTCCGCCCATGATCTGATCTGGGTAAGCAGTCCGGCCAGGTTATGGCCGAGTTCGGTCAGTTCATATTGGACGCGTGGCGGAATGACCGGATAGATTTCGCGCCGCCACGCGCGCCGACGCCAGCTCGCGTAATATCAGGGTCGAACGCATGTGGGCGGTGCCCGACCGCGAGGGCCTGCTGGCGCTCGCCCGTTTGATCGAGGCGCAAAAGCTTGTCGTCCATGTGGCCAGGACCTTTCCGCTCGACCAGGCGGGAGCCGCCCACGCCTTTTTCGCCACCAAGCCGATCGGCAAGGTAGCGCTGACGGTCTGAGCGGCGACACTGACAGCAAAGGGCGCGGCATGCCGCGCCCTTTGCTTGTGGTGAGACCGGGCTAGTGCCGGTATTGCTGGATACGCGTCGTGCGCAGCCCGGCAAGGCCATATTCGTCGATCGACGCCTGCCAGGACAGGAATTCCTCCGTGGTCAGCTTGTAGCGCTGGCATGCCTCTTCAAGGCTCAAAAGCCCGCCGCGCACCGCTGCAACCACCTCCGCCTTGCGCCGGATAACCCAGCGACGCGTGTTCGTCGGCGGCAGATCGGCAATCGTGAGAGGGCTGCCGTCAGGCCCGATAACATATTTGACTCTAGGTCTAACCAGATCGGTCATCGTACTCTCTACAAAAAACTCAAAGACCCAATCCCCGCCACGTTACCGCCACAGCTTTAAAAATTGCCTAAGCAGACCCTAATGACTAGGTAAGGATCGTGAACGCCGCGTTAGTCTTTTAGCGGGCATTTGAAATATACGGCCGGAAGCCCTGTTTTAGCCGGGAGAAATGTGTCCCTCACAGCGTCCGCCACGCCGGTGTCGTCCTGCAAGCTGGCGCCGCATGAAAGCTTGACCTATATTCTCGACATTGGCATTTGAGCTGCCGCGAAATGAAAGCACCATGAACAGTCTCGACCTTCCCAGACGTCCCGAAGAGACCCGCGTCGTCGTCGCCATGTCGGGCGGCGTCGATTCATCGGTGGTCGCCGGCTTGTTGAAGCGCGAGGGCTACGATGTCGTCGGCGTCACCTTGCAGCTCTACGACCATGGTGCGGCAACGCATCGGGCCGGCTCATGCTGCGCCGGCCAGGACATCGACGATGCCCGCCGCGTTTCCGAGACGCTGGGTATTCCCCATTATGTGCTCGATTACGAGGAGCGGTTCCGCAAGGCGGTCATCGATCCCTTCGCCGAGAGCTATGTCGCCGGCGAAACCCCCATTCCTTGCGTTTCCTGCAACCAGACGGTCAAGTTCGCCGATCTCCTGGCCACGGCCAAGGATCTCGGCGCCGACGCGCTGGCCACTGGCCACTACATCCGCTCCGGCGCCAATGGCGCCCACCGGGCGCTTTACCGGCCGGTCGATGCCGACCGCGACCAAAGCTACTTCCTGTTCGCCACCACGCAGGCGCAGATCGACTATCTGCGCTTTCCGCTCGGCGGCCTGTCGAAGCCCCAGGTTCGAGCCATCGCCGAGGAGATGGGGCTGACGGTCGCCGCCAAGCAGGACAGCCAGGACATCTGCTTCGTGCCGCAGGGCAAATATTCCGACATCATCGCCAAGTTGAAGCCGACCGCGGCTAACCCGGGCGACATCGTTCATATCGACGGCCGCGTGCTCGGTCGCCACGAGGGCATTTTGCGCTACACGATCGGCCAGCGCCGTGGCATCGGCATCGCGTCCGGCGAACCGCTCTATGTCGTCCATCTCGACGCCGAGCGCGCCCGTGTCGTGGTCGGCCCGCGCGAGGCGCTGGAGACGCACAAGATCTATCTGCGCAACATGAACTGGCTGGGAGACGGAGGCCTCGCCGATGTGCCCGCCAGCGGTATCGAGCTGTTCGCCAAGGTGCGCTCGACCAGGCCGCCACGGCCGGCCGTGCTGCGTCACGAGGCAGGTGTGGCCTCGGTCGAATTGGCCGACGGTGAATCCGGCATCGCGCCTGGACAGGCCTGCGTGCTCTATTCGGACGACGGCAACGAGGCCCGTGTCTTCGGCGGCGGCTTCATCGTGCGCTCCGAGCGCGGCGCCGAAGCCGAAGCGATGCTGAGCCGGCTGGCCGCGAAGCCGGCGCAAGTTCCCGCCGAGTAGCTCTCCCCGGCCCGCCGTGCCAGGAGTGCGACGTACCAGGAGTACGACCTAGCCTTCCCCCTCAGGCCGTGGATTTGGTGTGGGTGACGGTGCCAGCCGTCAGGATGCGCAGCACCCTGATCGCTTCCTCGCCGCTGGTGCGCGGTTCGGCACGCGTTTCGATACAGTGGATGAAGTGCTCCAGCTCGCGCGTCAGCGGCATGCCCTGGGCAACCGCGACATAGGACGGCTCATTGGTGGTGAATGCCCACTGGCCGCTGTCCTGCCACACGGCGTGGCGGTAGACCGCAAGCTTGCGCTCCCATGGCTCGACATCGTCGAACACCGCCATCGCCTTGGTGCCGACCACGGTCAGCCGCCGCTCGCGATAGGGGTTGAGCCGCGACGTGAAAAGATGGCTGCGCAGTCCGTTGGGAAAGCGCATGTGCAGATGCGCGAAATCGCTGAGATTGTCGAGGAGTGCCGCTCCCTCCCCGCGCACCTCGATCGGCTCGGTGCCAGTGATGGCCAGGATCATCGACAGATCGTGCGGCGCCAGGTCCCATAGCGCATCGTTCTCGGTATGGAACTTGCCGAGCCCCAGCCGGTGCGAATGGATGTAGCGGACCTCGCCGAGCTCGCCCTTGTCGATCAGCCCTTTCAACGTCTCGAAGGCAGGATGGAAACGCAGGACATGGCCGACCATGAACACGCGCCCATTGTCCTTGGCCGCCTGAACCGAACGCTCGGCATCGGCCACCGTCAGCGCGATCGGCTTTTCCACCAGCACGTCCTTGCCGTTCTCGACGGCGCGCACGGCGAGATCGGCATGGAACTGCGGCGGCAAGGCCATGATGATGGCGTCGATGTCATCGCGGACGAACAGTTGGTCCGGCTCGATCGCCAGGCAGTCCTGTTCGCTGGCGAAGCCTTCGGCGCGAGCTCGATTGGTGTCGGAAACCGCGTGCAATGCGCCGAGCGCCTTGAGGGTGCGGATGTGGTTGGAGCCCCAGTATCCGCAACCGAGGACTGCAATGCGCGGCTTCATCTGTTTCAAACTCTAAAAACTCGTGGCCGAGACATAGCGACGTGCCCCGTCGAACTCAACCCCGGCGGCGCCAACCAGCTGTTCGTGCGGCAAAGCTTTTCCCCGTCGAGAATAGCCCCGATGTCGAATGCATCGAAGCTTGACAGGCTCGCCCTCCCAACCTTATATCCGCGCGACCTTGGCGAACGCCTCGAAATGCCTTTCGATTTAAGGCGGATTTTCGGGTCTGTCGCCGCCCTGGCGGGGTAGCTCAGTTGGTTAGAGCACGGGAATCATAATCCTGGGGTCGGGGGTTCAAGTCCCTCTCCCGCTACCATTACTTTCTGCAACGAACCCAACGATTTGACAGAGCGCTGGTCTTCTTAGCTGGCCGCTTTCATGTGGCGTCATGTTGCAATCGGTTACCGTTGATTTCCAAGGGTTTCCTACGACTCTCGGCAAGTCGACGCGACATGAAACGCGACGCGTGGCGAGGAACAATGTGAAACGCAATCGACCGGCGTCGAGGAGTTGATTGCGCGAATGGCCTGATCGGCCGAAAGGCCGGTCCCTCCGTCGCTCGCACCAGTGCATCAGGATCATCCAGACATCTGCGCTGGATCCGCTTCAACGTCAGCTACACTCGCAGCCGATGAGGCCTTGAAGGCGCAAAGGCCGGCAGCAGACCCGGTTGGGCCGAACGGTTAAGGCACCGGTCTTGAAATTCGCTTGTGGCCGTCCCGCTTTGTACCATCGCCTGCCCTACAAGCCCGGCCTTTCCGGCGTTTGGGCCGGTTTGCTGCCGTTCTGTCCCGCCTTGATTTAAGCATACCGTAGCGTTGCCTTGCTAAAAGCGTAGCAAGGTGTTTTGACATGTTCTCCCCTGACGGTTTCCGATAAAAAGGCCCGGTGCCCCGCCAAGTCAGACACACGCAAGCGCCGCGGTCGACCATGTAGCGGAACGCGTCTTCCTTGGTCTCGAAGGTATCCACGATGGTGCTGCCGTCGACCACCTGCCAGCCGCGTTGATATGCGAGACGAACCTTCAGGCGCTCGCTCATCCCCGGAACCTTTCGGTGTACCAGGTGATCNCCAGCCGCGTTGATATGCGAGACGAACCTTCAGGCGCTCGCTCATCCCCGGAACCTTTCGGTGTACCAGGTGATCTTGCCATCTACCTTCATCGGCTTGTGGATCATCAGCCTCTTGGGAAGGTGCTCGGGATGGACCTCGAGGAGCGTGATCTTGATCGATGGCTTGCACCGGTTGCAGTCGAATTTCAGCTTCATGGGATCGATGCCGCCGCCATAGACCATCATGAGATCGGCTGATCCGCAGTAGCGGACATTGCCGCAGTTGCATTCCACTTTCACAAGCATATTGTGCCGGGCCGCCTTACCCAGCGTGTCGATCGGATCGTGCGCCATGAGAACAGAAAAGGAACAAATTCCTTGTTCGTCAAGCCGTCCTGTGGAGTCTATCCGCGGATGAGTGACGAACCGATAAAGCTTGCCGAAGGCACAACGGCGGCACCGCGCGAGCGCCAGGGTACTCGGTCATGGCTGCGAGCATGATGGATGCGGCAGGCATGCCGGCTTTGGCTTTGCCCGGCCGCGTCAAGAACAGCACTGGTTCTGTTTCGAGCACAAGGCAGACGTTGAGCGGTACCTGTGAGGAGGATAGCGGCAGACCTAGCGGGGGTTGCGATTGGCGCAGTTGCAAGTTGTAGAGTGTTGCGCAGCTGCAACGCGCCGGACTGTTTGCCGAACGCTACCAGAATCCGGGTTGGCTACGCCTCTGAAGGAAGGTACTAGGCTGCTAACTGCATTCGATCGAAGGGGCTTTTCCATGAAAACCATTCTGCTTGCGACCACCATTCTGGCCGTAGTGTCCGGCAGCGCTTATGCGGCCGATGCCATAGTCTCGGAGCCTGTACCGGTTGCTGCCTCTTTTGACTGGAGTGGCGCTTACATCGGCGTGAACGCAGGCGGCGGTTTTGGCACGTTTAATCTTGCTCCTTCTGGCGGCGCCCCTGGCTCGATCGACATTGATGCGAGCGGCTTCCTGGGCGGCGTTCAGGCCGGTTACAACTGGCAGGTTGGCCAATTCGTCTACGGCGTCGAAGCCGACTTCCAGGGTTCCGACATTAAGGCCGACCTATCTTTCGGCGGCCCCGGTGGTCTCGAAACAAAGGTTGACTGGTTCGGCACGGTGCGTGCTCGCCTTGGCTACACGCCCGTCGATCGTTTCATGGTCTATGGCACTGGCGGCTTGGCCTACGGTCACGAAAAGATTTCTGCCCCTGGGCTCGACTTGTCCAAGACCAGGGTCGGCTGGACCGTTGGCGCGGGCGCTGAATACGCCATCACCAACAATTGGTCGTTCAAGTCTGAGTATCTTTACACGGACCTGGGTAAAGAGACGTTCAACCCCGGCGGTTTGGGTGGTGTTGACGTCAAAGTCCCCTTCCACACCGTTCGCGTCGGTCTGAACTACAAGTTCTAGTACGTCGGCAAGCACGATAGATGGCCCCGGCACACCGCCGGGGCTTTTTCTTTTTGTGATCCCTTGCGTGAGTGTTCGTCGCGATATGGCGCATGCTTGCTCGCCTGTGCGCAGGCGCGATACTCCTTACCGACCGCCATCCTCGAAAATCCTGCATTGACGCATGGCGTAGGTCCTCCTCGCCGCGCAAGTGCTTCACACGGCCGATAAGGCCCGACTTCACCCATTGCGTCCGGGCCGCTTCAACCCTTTCGGAGGCGGCCCGGCACGCTCCTGCACACGCTTCCACAGCCGTTCTCGGATGGATCGCGAAGTACGGCAACGACCGCGACACGCTGGAACGTGAGGCGAAGAACCTCAGGGGTCGCTGAGCACCCAAATGACGAAGTATCAGGTGGAAGAGATCTACGGCGACACGGTCGTGTCATTGGGCATCGTGGTGGAGAACGATCCCATGAAGGCCGCCGAAGCGACGCCAGAGCCAAAGGGTCTCGCCGAGGGCACTGCAGGACCATTGGTTCTGGGTGATCATGAAGAGCAAACCGCCGTATACGAGTACAGCTTGGCCGGACCCGATCAGCGCCTAGACCTCTTGGAACGGAATGAGCTCACCGACCTTGGCCCGCCACTCCCCGGCAAACTGCACGGCGCCCCGGTGCGGGATGAGCGAGACCATTTCTATGCTTGCCCGAGTTGCGGTCAAAAGGTCGACATGCGCGATCTGCGGCAAGTTATCTGGCATGAAGAGCCGGGGCACGAGCCGCTGGAGCCGCAGCCTGAGGCGAAGGTGATCGAATTCCCAAAGCGGAAATAACAAAGTACGGGAGGTTAGTCCCCAGTGTCGCGCGGACCGGCACCCAACCTGAAAATCTCAAGTTCTTCTCCGTGTCAATGCGAGGTTGGACGCCGAGCAATGAGATTGACGACGTGACCTTTGCGGCAAATTGCCCGCCGCCCCATTCACGGCAGCGGCGGGCGTCCCTAGGGATGAATCAAGGGACTGCCCGGGCGTTGGTGACCCGGGCCGAGGATAGGATGCAATTCGGTGCACTCGAAACTGTGCCGCGATGAAACTGCGTCACCAGTTCGGCGGCAAGCGAGTCGCCGCAGCCTGAAACTCGGAACGAACCGGTATGCAGTGAGTTAACACCTAATGATGAACAGCACGAAACCCGACAAAGTCGACACATTGGCGTTGGAACAGCGCATTAGCCGGACTGAGCTCGCAATCGAACGCTCTGAAAAAATGCTGGCCGACAATATCGCCCTGCGCAACAGGATGCGAACTGTAGTCGAGGCCGCGGGCCGCTCCGTAAGGAAGACTTACAGCAATCGCGCGGGTTGACCCTCCAGCCCGGTCTCTCGTTTGTCGCGCCCGTTCGGGAAGCGCCTATGCCCTGTTCCAGCACCGCTGCCAGCGGCGTGCGCCTAGCGTCAAGGGCTTGGTCCATCCATATTCCAGTTGCCTGATAGGCGGCAAAAACCGCTCGCCTAGAACAGCAGCACCACGATTTCGAATAGAATGGTTGGCCTACGAGACCCGTCCGAAAAAGCCCGCTGGCTCGGCCAGCGGGCAGGTGACTTGGGAAGGCCGCTGGAGAGGGACGGCCCGCTCCCGAACCTTGGTCTCTGATATATGTTCCGCAGCTAAATTAGCTATCCATGAATCCGGGTTGCGTGCGCCGCGATGAAACAGCATTAAGAAAGCCCGCCGCGCGCGCTCCGGCGACGGGCCTCCTTATGGAGTGGCTACATCCCGGAGGGAATCGACCACCGTATGGTTTAACCTTCCTACGGGACAATGTTCCCGCACGTGAAAAAGCCCGCTGACCGGAGCCAGCGGGCCTAATTGATTGCATTATCGATCGGGTCAGACCGCGCTCGGGCCGGATAGGATGACCAGGGCTGCTGCGATGCTGCCCAAGCGCTCCGGCTTCTTCAGTTCTGGCTTTTCGTATTGCTTTTTCAAATGGTGCTGCCCGCGTTTTCCTGGGAGAGAAAATGCCTTGCGTCTGCGCTGTCTGTCAACCGCCAGCGATCAGGAGTTCGACCGCCACCAAAAGCCGCTTGCCATGAAGAGCAGCACCGCGATTGCGAACAGAACGATCCGCATGACATGCGTTCCTAGTTAGCACGCCCGAAACAAAAAGCCCGCCACCTTTCGGCAGCGGGCTCTTCGCAAGGCTTTGGAGAGTGCTGATAAGGCCCTGCGTGTGGTGTGCCTATCGGCGAGCGATCAACAGACAGAGCTGGCGCAGGTCGCGGTCATAGGTGCTTTCGCTGCTGAGTACGTCAGCGCAGCGCTTTTTCATACGAGCAACCTTGCTATCCGACATTTGAGCCACGACGGCTGTCAGGTGCGTGGTTGGAGTGGAAGGGTTGCTCGGGTTCGACGGATTGGACGGATTGCTTGGAGTGGTGACCCCACCGACCCCCAGGCCTATGCCGGTGCCGATGCCGCTGGTTCCGCCGACATCTGCGCCGAGCCCGGCAGTCACGCCACCAGCACCGCCAACGTTGGCACCCGCGCCGGCACTGACACCACTATTGCCACCGACCGATGCTCCAAGACCGGCTCTGACGCCACTCGCGCCGCCAACCGACGCACCTGCACCAGCCCTCAGGGTGGTGGGACCTCCCACTGTTGCGCCAAGTCGGGCCTTTAAGACCTTTGGGCCGCCCACCGTCGCGCCAGCGCCAGCAGCAATGCCATTGCTGCCGCCCACCGATGCTCCAACGCCAGCGTTGACGCCACTCGCCCCGCCGACTGAAGCACCCAAACCAGCGTTGACGCCGCCCGAGCCACCAACCGATGCTCCGACACCCGCATTCACACCGCCGCTACCACCCACGGAAGCACCTGCACCGACGCTTAGGCCGCCGGCGGTCACTGGAAGCGACAAGGAAATAATGAAAGCACTGCTAGCCAGAGTTCTGGCGAAGGTCTTCATGAAAGGCTTCATGATACTCTCCTGTTGCGTTGCCTCGACAGTCGGAATGTTGACTGTGCATTAGCAACGATGCAGAGAGCAATTCGGGTGCAACACAGCCGTGTTTACTGGGAACACAGCTTATCAGCAGTGAAGGCGACCGCTAAACTCTTAATGAGATTCACAGCGAAGGCGGCGGCAAATCGCCTTGCGAGAGCCAGCCTGTCAACTGTGGGCAATCACCATCTCGGAGGCGAGCGACAGCCGGTCTGCAACAAAAAAGAGCGGCTACTGCAACCAATCTCGGCCTGAAAAGTTTGCAGGGCCTATCGCCGTCAAGGAGGATTGACATTGAGCGCTTTCCTGCCTGTGCGGATTGCATTTATGAACCTCCAAACGACGACGGCCATCTCGTCGGTGGCCGAAGCCAGAGCGGCAATGAATGGCGAATGGAAGAACAAGAACTTGNACCTCCAAACGACGACGGCCATCTCGTCGGTGGCCGAAGCCAGAGCGGCAATGAATGGCGAATGGAAGAACAAGCACTTGCATTCTTATCGACAGGCACTGCGTTTGCTGGAGGAGGCTCAGGCAGGAACCTGCCGGCAATCCGTCGCGTTTGCAGCCTTTGTCAAAGCCGCGAGAGATCAGGACATGGTTGGTCAGATCAGCCGAGTGAGGCGCTCAAGCGCCTAGACGTGCTGGCCATCCATGCCCAGGATCGCCAGTTGCCGCGCTCGGTTTGAGCGCGCGCCCTGCGACCCCGGAAGCCCGCGCCCCTCGGCAGAAAAGCGCGGGCCGACCAAGGTTATGCCGAACGTTGGCCAGCAGCCGGCCGCTGAAGCACCTGCCGCCTCTCCCGCCACCAATTTCTACAATGTTCTCAGATATCTAATGAGCTTGGGCGGAAGGTGGCTTGGTTTGTTATCCACGCAGCCATACCCGTTTGAGCGCCTAACGATCGAGTTCGCGGCGAATTTCCGCGCCGCCGTGTCAGCATCGGCGTGCTCAGGCTCTTGCCCTGCGGATCCCGCGCCAGCGACCGCATCACCTCGCCACCCAGCGGCAGATATCCGAACAGTTCGGCATGTCGCCGCGCGGCGTGCGCGCTAACAAAGGCTACAGGCTGTCCAGCGACGTAGCCGATGGAGGGCCGACACCGCGTATGGTTTGCCGGACTCGAACTCGATCCTGACGGAGTGATGGCCCCTGGCGTGCTCCTACTTGGCAAGGCGCGCGGCGTGCCATTTCAAATGGTCGTCCATGAAGGTCGAGATGAAATTATAGGAGTGATCGTAGCCTTCCTGCATGCGCAAGGTGAGCGCGATGCCGGACTTCTTGCAGACGTCTTCGAGAAGCCATGGCCGCAGGCCGTCCTTGAGGAAGCCATCGGCGGTGCCCTGATCGACCAGGAATTCGCCGAAGCGGTGCCCGTCTTCGATCAGCGCTGTTGCGTCGTAGGCGCGCCAGGATTTCTCGTCCTTGCCGAGATATTTTTCCAGAGCCGGTCGCGACCAGTCTGCCGTCATCGGCTGAACGATCGGCGCGAACGCCGAGCAACTTCTGAAGTGCTCGGAGTTCTTCAGCGCGATGGTCAGCGCGCCATGCCCGCCCATGGAGTGGCCAAAAATCGACTGGCGCTCCATGTCGGCGGGGAACTGGCTGGCGATCAGGGCCGGCAGCTCGTCGACGATATAAGAGTACATCCGGTAGTTCCCGGCGAATGGCTGCTGCGTCGCGTCGACATAGAAGCCGGCGCCCGAGCCGAACTGCCAATTATCCTTTTCGTCGGCCACGCCCTCGCCGCGTGGGCTTGTGTCCGGGCAGACCACGATCAGCCCGAGCTCGGCCGCCATGCCCCGGTATTCGCCCTTGTCCATGACATTGGCATGAGTGCAGGTGAGGCCCGACAGATACCAAAGCACCGGCAGCGGCCCATCCTTGGCCTGCGGCGGCACGAAGACGGCAAAGGTCATGTCGCAGGCGCAGGCTTCGGAAGCGTGCGAATAAACACCTTGCACGCCGCCATGCGACTTGGACGTGGAAACAACTTTCATCAGCTCTGCCTTCTCGTCAAGAGATCCCGGCCCGGCATAGCGGCCGGATGCATCGCTCGCAACCGCGCGCCGCTAATCAGTCCCGGCGGCGTTATCGAGGTGCACCCTGATAACGCCGCCGGTAGACGCAAGGCTTTGGGACACGCTGACCTAGCCGGGAGGCTGGGGGCCAACGAAAAGCCAGACGTTTCGATGGCCGGCCATTCTAGGCCGGCAGGGCGCCGACTTCTTGGCCGTCCAGGTGGCGATGTAGTCCATCAGGCCCGGATTGAGGCAGTCATAAGGCTCCAGCCCGATCGTCCTCAGCCTGCCGCGTGAGCTTGTCGCCTCTCTCGGTGTCGGTGACATCGCCGGTGCCCGCGACCGCCGTCACCGAGGATACAGCACCTTCGGCTTCCAGCATTTTGGTGCAGCCGCAGGCGTGGTTGTGGGCGCTCAGGCGGTAGCAGCGAAGCCGGAACGGACGGTTCGAAGAGGGTGGGAAGGGCGGTAGCGCGATCTCGCTACCGAAACATCGCTAAATCTGACGATTGCCCTTAGTGCCTGATCATCCCGGCGTCGACATTCAACGTCTGGCCGGTGATCCAGCGGGCGTCCTCGCTGGCCAGGAACGACACGACATCGGCGATATGTTCGGGCTGGCCCTTGCCCTTCATCGCCTGCAGCATCTCGACGAAGCCGAACGCCTCGTTGTGCGGGCTCGCCTTGACGCCATCGCTCTCGATCAGGCCGGGTGTCACCGCATTGGCCGTGATGTTGTACTTGCCAAGCTCGGTGGCCAGCGCCCGGGTGAAGCCGATGACGCCTCCCTTGGCCGCGACATAGGCCGCCATGTTCGGCGTGCCGGCGAAGAAGGTGTTGGAGGCGATGCTGATCACGCGTCCGGCCTTTCCCGCCGCCCGCATCTGGTCGGTCGCCGCGCGGGTGACGATGAAGGTTCCCGTCAGGTTGACGTCGATGATCTTGCGCCAATGGTCGAGGTCGACATCGTCCCAGGCGACGAACGGCACGATGCTGGCATTGTTGACCACGATGTCGACGCCGCCGGTGAGCGACTGTATCTCGCCAAACAGCGCTTTCACCGAGGCCGGATCGGCGATATCGGCTGCAATCGCCTTCGCCTTGCCGCCGATTTCGGCGGCCGCGGCCTTGGCGCCCTTGGCATTGATGTCGCTGACGATGACAGTCGCGCCGTCGGCCGCCAGCCGCGCCGCGATCGCCTTGCCGATGCCCTGTGCCGCCCCCGTCACCAGCGCCGTCTTTCCCGCAAGCCGTTCAGTCATGAAATTTCTCCCTCGATGCGTAGTCTGTTGATGTCTGTTCAGGCGTCGGCGTCGATCACCGCCAGCGCCGCGTCTATGCCCTTGCCGACCGCAAGCTTCTGGCCAGCCGCGTTCATGGCGCCGCCAAGCGCCGTCAGCGCCGCGATCGCATAGATCGGCTGTGCCGTCGGGCCCATATGGCCGATGCGTGTAAGCTTCCCCAAAGTTTCGCCGCGACCCGACGAAAACACCACGCCGTAGCGGGCGCGCGCTGCCTGGCGAAGTGCTTTCTCGTCGACGCCATCGGGTGTGCGAACGGCCGTGGTGCTCGGCGAGGCGATTGCATCGCTGGCGGCCCAGATCGACAGGCCCATGGCGACGACGCCGGCCCGCATGGCCTTGGCCGTCAGTGCATGGCGCGCCCAAACCGCTTCCGGCCCCTCGTTGAGATAAAGATCGAGCGCCACATCGAGGCCGTTCACTTCGGCCACCGAGGGCGTGAAGGGGAATGGCTTGTCACGCGACCAGGCGTTCTCCCAGTCGACGATGCTCAGCATCGAGGCCCGGGGCGCCGCCTTGTTGGCCTTCATCTTGGCCCAGGCGCGGTCGCTGACGCCCATGATCGTAAGCGCCGGCGGCGCGCCAAGACATTTGCCCGGGCCGGTCACATAGATATCCGCCTTGCAGTCCTCCGGATGCGTCTTCATGCCACCGAAAGACGAGACGGCATCGACGATCAGGTAGCCGCCATGCGCCGACACCAGCGCGCCGATGGCATCGATCGGGTTGATCGTGCCCGACGGGGTGTCATGATGGCAGACGGAGACGACAGTGATTTCCGGATGCGCCTTCAGCATGGCGGCAACCGCCTGTGGGTCGATCGCCTCATTGTAGGGCACTTCGATTTCGAGGAGATGCGGTGAATAGCGCTTCGCCCAATAGCCGAACCCCTTGCCGTAGACGCCCGAGGCAAGGTTGAGCACGACGTCGTCCGATGTGATCAGCGACGCCGCCGCCGCCTCGAGACCCAGCACCGGCTCTCCGTGCAGGATGACCGGCTTGTTGGAAAGCCGCATCGCTTTTTGAGCCTTGTCGACGACCCTCTCGTAGAAGAGCTGGAAGGCCGGGTCATAGTCGTAGAGCACCGTGCGGCCGAGGCCCCGCAGCACCTCGGCATAGGCATTGACTGGCCCCGCCGTCAGCGTGAGGACCGGATCCGCGTGATCGGGATAGCGCATGGTCTTGGTCTCCGGGATTGGCGGCGATCAGCCGTAGAACTGTGTGCCGGTTTTGTAGGTCTTGAAGTTGTCCATGTCGTGCGAGTACATCAGCTCGGCGCCGTGATCCTCGGCAAGTTTCTTCACCCTGCGCATCGAATTGACGCCCGCGACCGGGTCGATATGGAAGGCCGCCTGGCAAAGCGTTTCCAGGCTCTTCTGCGTGTAGGCGGCGTCGATCGTGAACATGATCGGCTTGCGCTTGGGAAACTCGACCAGAAGGCTGTAATGACCGATCGAGTGGCCGGGGGTCGAGATCAGCCTGACCCCTTTGGCAAGCTCGACGTCGCCGTCTATCCCCTCGAAAGTTGAGTTGGCGCGTGTCGTGCCTTCCAGCAGCTGGGCGGTCGCGCCGCGCGCTTCGGCGGCCTCGGCCGAGAAGCTGAGGTCCGAATAGCCGAGATGTTCGAAGGGCTGCGGATTGCAGGCCTGCGGCACCTCCGAACGGTGGCAGATCTTCTTGGCATGCGGAAAATACTTGTTGCCGCCGCAATGGTCGAAATGGAAGTGCGAGTTGACGACGACGTCAATGTCCTTCGGCTCCAGCCCGAGCAGCGCCAGCGCGCCGGGAATGGTCTGGTGCTTTTCCTGGATCGGCTTCTCGAAGGGCAGCACCTTCATGACGTGGTCGTAGTCATAGCCGGTATCGATGAGGAAGCGGCCCTCGGCATGCTCGATCAGGATCGAATAGACAGGGAAGCGCACTTCGCCGCCTGGGCCGCGGTTCCAGAACACATGATAGCCGTCGAGGACAAGCGAGCCGCCGTCGAGCAGGTAGACCTTGGTATCCGACATTGTTGCCTCCTTTTTCCGGCGCGGGTTCATCCGCGCGTCTGGTTTTTCTCAGCGCGCGCCGCGCTCGTATGGAATGCCCAGTGCCGCAGGCAGGCTGGCTCGCCGCCCGAACAGCACCAGCATGATCATCACCGCCAGGAAGGGCAGCATCTGGATGACATCGGTCGGTATGTTGATGCCGGCCACCTGCATGGCCGTCGTCAGCGACAGGCACACGCCGAACAGAAGAGCGCCGAACAGCACCCAGATCGGCCGTCCCCGCGCCAGCATGGCCAGCACGATGCCGAGGAAGCCGGCGCCGTTGGTGATGAACGGAATGAACAGGCCAGCTCCGACATTGGCGAGATAGGCGCCGCCAAGCCCAGCCAGCGCGCCGGTCGTCAGCACGGCGGTGGTGCGTGTCCTGATGACGTCGATGCCGGCGACATCGAGGGCGGCCGGCTTGTCGCCCGCTGCCTGCAGATTGAGACCGAGCTGCGTGCGGCGGTAAAGGTAGCTCATGGCGAACACCAGGGCGACCGCCAGGTAGACGATCAGGTGATGCCTGAACAAGGCCGGGCCGATCACCGGAATGTCGGACAGCAGCGGAATGACGGTTGCGTCCGCCGCCGGCAGGCGGGGATAGCTGCGCGAGAACTGGAAATGATGGAGCAGCGCCGTCAGGCCTTCGAGACCAAGCGTCAGCGCGATGCCGATGACGATCTGGTTCAGCCCGATGCGCACGCAAAGCAGCGCCATGATCAGCGCTACCGCGATGCCACCCGCAGCGCCAGTGAGGAAGCCCAGCCACAGCGATCCCGAATAGAACGCGCCGACGAAGCCGAGATAGGCGCCGGCCAGCATCATGCCCTCGATGCCGATGTTGAGCACGCCGGCCTTTTCCGACATCTGCTCGCCAAGCCCGGCAAGCAGCAGCGGGATAGCGGCCGTGACGGCGCCAAACAGCAATGCGCTGAGAAAGACTTCGCTGAAGAGCCCGGTCATGCCCTAAGCCTTTCTCGACTGATGATAGCGGTGATCGACATATTCGGCCAAGGCGAGCACGATCAGCACGATGGAGACCAGCACCAGCGTGAAGTGATTGGGCACGCCAAGCCGCCGCGCCGCGCTCTCGCCGCCGATCGACAGCACGGAAAGCAGAAACACGAAGCCAATCGCGGCAAAGCCGTTCATGCGGGCGAGAAACACGGCCGGAATGACCGCCAGCCCATAGGCCGGATTCCAGTCGGCGCGAACATTGCCTTGCACGCCGATGATGTCGACGGCGCCGGCAAGGCCGGCGAGCCCGGCGGAAATGGCAAAGACGGCAATCGTCAGGCCGGGCACGCCCAGCCCCGCATGAACCGCGGCGCGCGGATTGGCGCCAACGATCCGCAATTTCAGCCCAAATGCCGTTCGCGTCATCACCAGGTGCACGATGATGATTGCCGCCAGGCCGAGCAGCAGGCCACTGGTAATGGTGGTTTCGAACAGGCGCGGAAGCCGGTCTTCCACCGGCAGCGTGCGGGTCTGCGGCACGGTCGTGCCGGGATCGCGAAACACCAGCTTGACCAGCACGTTGGCGAGCGACGTGCCGAGGAACGTCATCATCAGCGTGGTGATGATCTCGTTGACACCCTGATAGGCGCGCAGCAGCGCCGGCACCAGCGACCAGATCATGGCGACCACCATTGCGATCAGGAACGCGCAGAACAACGCCAGCCAGGCTGGCATGACCTGCACCAGCACCGGAGCACTGGCCGCCGCCGTGACCGCGCCGAGCAGGAACTGGCCGTCCCCGCCGAGATTCCACATGCCCGCACGGAAGGCCACGATCAGGCCGGCGGCGAGAAACAGCAGTGGCGCCATGCGCGTCAGCGTCTGCTGGATGCCGAGCGGCGAGAACAGGCCTTTTTCCAGCACGTAGCCATAGTAAGCGAGCGGGTCGACGCCGACGGCAAGCAGGATGCAGCCGGCGATGACGAGAGCGGCAAGGATCGGCCCAAGCGTCATCAGCAGCCGGCGCACTATGTCTCGCCGCGTGGCGGCGGCGCTTGTGGCATCGAGTGCGGTAGCGCCGCCGGTGGGTGCTGTGTCGATGCTCATGCGGCAAGTCCGATCATCAGGCGGCCGACCCTGGTACGGACGTCGTCGGCATTCGCCACGGCGCCGACCAGCGCGCCATTGGCAATGACGGCGATACGGTCGCACATGCTGAGCAGTTCCTCGAGGTCGGTGGAGATCAAGAGTACGGCGAGGCCCCGCGCCGCCGTGTCGCGGATGCGCTGGCGCGAAGCCAGTGTGTTGGCAAGATCGAGCCCATAGGTCGGCTTGTTGAAGATCACCACCTTCGCGCCTTCAGCCAGTTCCCGCGCCAGCAGCACCTTCTGGATATTGCCGCCGGAGAGCCGCGCAACGGGCGTCTTCAAGCTTGGCGTGCGCACATCGTATTCGCGCACGAGCTCGGCGGCACGCCTGTCGATCTCGGCGCGCTGCTCGACGCCGCTGCGCCAGAAGGGCGCCGCCCCGACCTGCTTGAGGAAGAAGTTGATGGAGACCGGGAACGTGCCGACGGTGCCCTCGCCCAGCCGGTCGTCGGTCAGGTAGCGAAGGCCGCGCTGGCGGCGTTCGCCGACACTCAGCGCTTCGATGGCGATGCCCTCCAGCCGGACCGAGCCGCTGGTCGCCGCCCGTTGACCGGCCAAGGCTTCCGCCAGTTGTTTCTGGCCGTTGCCATCAATTCCCGCGATGCCGAGTATCTCGCCCGGGCGAATGTCGAAGGAGATCGACGACAGGCCGGGTGCATTGTCGGTCGGCGCGACCGTAAGATCCGCGACCTGAAGCAGAGGCGCGGCACTGGCATCGACCGCGCGGGGCGGACGTTCGACCGCTTCGGGATCGTCCTCCTGCTTGCCGAACATCAACTCCACGATCTCGGAAATGATCTCCTGCTCGTCGTGTGCGCGAAACCGCTCGGGCGGGATCTCGCCCACCTTGCGGCCGAGCTTGAGAACCGAGATGCGGTCGCCGAAAGCGGCCGCCTCCTTGAGCTTATGGGTGATGAAGACGATAGCCAAACCCTGTTCGACGAGGCGGCGCATCAGCGCGCCAAGTTCCTCGATCCCCTTCGGCGTCAGCATCGAGGTGGATTCGTCGAGGATCAGCAGTCGGCTGTTGCGCACCATGGCGCGCAGGATTTCGACCTGCTGCTGCTCACCCAGCGAAAGTTCCGAAACCTTGGCATGCAGTTTTACCGTGATGCCGAGGCTGCTGGTGATCTCGGCGACGCGGGCCGCAAGCTCTTCGGTCCTGGGGCGCTGCCACCAGGGCCCGCCAAGAAGCAGGTTCTCGGCGACCGTCAGGGTGGGCACCAGCATCATGTGCTGGAACACCGTTCCGATGCCAAGCGCCAGCGCATGGCGCGGCGACGTGATCGGCGTCGGTTTGCCGTCGACAAGGATGCGCCCCTCGTCCGGCTGCTGCAGGCCAGACAGCATGCCGATCAAGGTGGATTTTCCCGCGCCGTTCTCACCAAGCAGCACATGCACCTCGCCAGGGCGGATCGACAGGTCGATGCTGTCGTTGGCGATAATGCCGGGAAAGCGTTTGGTCACGCCTTCAAGCGCGACGATGTCGCGGCTGTCGAGGGACGATGAAGAACGACTGCTCATGAAAGCCCAGCACTGGAAACGGGAATGGTCCGGAGGGGCGGACCGATCGCCCCTCCGGCAGTCGACTTCTGATCGCCCTACTGGGCGACGCTTGTCATCAGCGCCCTGACGGCGGCAGCGTCAAAGACTGGCTCGACCTTGATCTTGCCGGAGATGACGTCCTCGCGCAGCGCCTGGATTTCGCTCCAGACCTTGTCGGGGATGGCGGCGGTCTTCAGGAGCTGCACGGAATCGTCCTTGAGGCCGATCGAATAATGCTTGGTACCGAACGTGTCGGCCTTCAGGTCGGCGATCATCGCCGCGTAGACCGGTTCGATGTTCCACACCACCGACGACAGCAGGAAGCCCTTGTCGATTGGCGACTTGTCGCCGATGACGTCGATGAAATAGACCTTGCCGCCATCCGCTGCCTTGGTCGTCTCCACCGCCTGCAGCATGCCGAAGCTGGAGCCGTTGCCCTGGCCGAAAATGATGTCGGCGCCCGAGGCGATAACGCTTTCGGTGACGCGCTTGCCGCCGGCCGCGTCGCTGTAGGCGGCCGGCCCGATCACCGCATAGGTGATCTTGACGTCCGGGTTCTCCGCCTTCACCCCTTGCGCGAAAGCCGCTGACTGCGAGTTCCACGATGGCGGTTCGCCAGAGACGACGATGCCGACCGACTTCGAGCGCGACATCTTGGCGGCGAGACGGCCGGCCAGATAGGCACCCTGGTGACCGCTCAGCGTGTAGTCGGCGACGAGGCCTTTCTCCAACCCGTTCGGCGTGTCGACGATCGCTACCGGAACCTTCAGTTCCTTGGCGATCTCGGGCGCCGAGGTGTTGTAGCCGCTGGCATGCGCGATCAGCAGGCTGGCGCCGTCGGATGCGAGTTCGCGCAGCGTCGGACGGACATCGCCATAGCCGAGGCCCTGGGCCACGACCACCTCGACGCCGGCTGCCTTGCCGGCTGCTTTTGCAGCATCGATGCCTTGCTGGTTCCAGCCATAGTCGGTGCCTTCTTCGGGCGTGAGGATGGCGATCGACTTGACTTCACCGGCAAGCGCGGCGCCCATCAAGATACCAGACAGTATTAATGCACTTACGCTGCTCTTCAGGATCTTTAACATGTTACCCTCTCTGTTTGCCTTTCCAATCAATATTTTTATTGTTATTGCGCACGAGCGAGATAGACTGCCTGAGAAAACTACCCATGGAGCTCAGGCAAAGTGAAAATCCGTTACGTTCTCCCCGTGATGTTGGCCTTCACATCGCTTGCCAACGCGGTTGAGTTGCACCAGGTGATCGTCCGCAAGGGCACCGATGGGCTCGACATGGTGCCGTTGACGATTTCGAATGCCGGCAAGGAAGGCGTGTCCTGCAACGCCGATTTTGCCCACTGGTATTCAGAAGGGATCGCCACGATAGAGCCGGGCATGAGCGCTCGCCTCGAACTCTGGTTCGATCCCAAGAGCGGCACCTTCACCCTTCTCAACGACAAGCGCGAAAACCTGCCGGTCGAGCGCCTGTGGTGTGGCCTGGCGGGTCGCGCATATGCCACGCGCGTGCAGATCGCGCTCGACCGAACAGACGCCGCCAAAGGCGAGCGCGAGGTGTCCTGCGGCATGGAGCAGGACAGCCTGGCATGCCGGTAGGGGCTCATCGATCGGTCGGTCCGCGCCATCGTGCCCTATTCCTTCGCCAGGAACTTGTCGGTGAAGACACCGTCGGCCGACAGCGCCGCTTTGAGCACGCCCTGGTCGGTGAGCGTCTTCAGCGTTTCCTCCCACTGCGTCTTCGTCATCCAGCCGAGGCCATGGTCCTTGGTGTCGGGGCTGGTGAAGGTGGAGGCGATATCGGCGTTGATCTGCGCCAGCAGCACATCTTTCTTGTCGGCATAGCCTGGAGCAGCCTTTGCCGTGATCTCGGCGGCTTCTTCCGGATGGGCGACGACATAGTCGAAGGCTTCCCTATAAGCCTTGACGAAACGCGCAACGACGTCCGGCTTGTCCTTGATCATTGTCTCCGAGGTGAACAGGCCGGAGCCATAAGCCTTCCAGCCATGGTCGGCGCCCATCATGATGCTGAGCGAACCGGGACCACCCGCCTTGGCCTCCAGTTCGGGAACCTCGGCGTCGACATAGCCGACCACCGTCTGGACCCGGCCGAGAAGCAGATAGCTTTCATAGGGCGGCGAGACACTGTTCAGCGTCATGTCCTTTTCGGTCAGGCCGTTGGCCGCCAGGAAACCCTTGAAGAAGATGTAGGTCGAGCCAGCTGGATGAATGCCGATGGTCAGGCCCTTGAGATCGGCCGGCTTGGTGAGTTTAACCGTCTTGGCGAGCGACATGATTGCCAGCGGCGAGTGCTGGTTGACGGCGGCCAACGCCACCACCGGAACGCTCTGCGAGCGGGCCACGGCGAGCGTGGGAAGATCGCCGAAACCGAAATCCGCGTTCCCGTTGCCCACCAGCCGCATGGCATCCGGCGAGCCCGAACCCTTGCGGATTTCGGCGACGTCGATGTCGTTCTTGGCGAAGAAGCCTTTTTCCTTGCCGACGAAGAACATGGCGTGGTTGCCGCGCACCACCCAATCGAGCTGGACGGTGACCTTGTCAGCCGCCAGCGCCGCGTTCGAGAAGCCAAGCGCGCCGGCAAAGGCCGCGAGCGTGGCTACCTTGATAAGTGAGCGTCTCAGCATTTTTGTTCCCTTTTATTGACGATGGTTGATCGAGAGGCCTAGGCCTGGCTGAATTTCGGTGCCCATGGCACCACGATGCGTTCGAGGATTTCGGCGGCGTAGTAGAAGGCGATGCCAAGCACGGAGACGAGCAGCAGCGCCGCGAAGACCAGCGCGGTGTCGAGTTGGGTCGAGGCGAACTGGATGACGTAGCCCAAGCCGTCCGAGGCGCCGGCGAATTCGCCGACAATGGCGCCGATCACGCTCAGCGTGGCCGCGATCTTGGTTCCCGCCATCAGGTTGGGCAGCGAATGCGGGACGCGGATCCTGAACAGGATCTGCGTCGGGCTGGCGCCGACCGAATTCATCAGCGACAGCATCGAACGGTCGACCGACTGCATGCCCGCCAGCATCGACAATGTCACCGGGAAGAAGGCGATGACCAGGATCAGCCCGATCTTGGGCGCGAGCCCATAGCCGAACCAGAGAATGAAGATCGGCGCGAGCGCCACCTTCGGCACGTTCTGGAACAGCACCACCAGCGGATAAAGCGCTCGCCCCAGCCAGTCGAAGCGCACGATGACCAGCGCGATGGCGACGCCGACCACGACGGAGACAAGGAACCCGAACAGGATCTCGCCTGCCGTCACCAGTGTCGCCTGCATCAGCGTAGCCCATTGCGCGACCAGCGATTGCGCGATCTCTGACGGGGCGGGAATGATGAAGGCGGAGATAGCGAAAATCCGCACCACGGCCTCCCATACGACGATCGTCGCCAGCAAAAGTATGACCGCCGGCAGCCAGCTCCCGGTCGCGGCCACCCAGCCGGAGGCAAGCCGCGAGTCGGAGGGATGGGTGAGGGGTTGATCGCTCATGACGCGCCTCCAGGTTGGTGGCTGGCGCGCAGCATCGTGCGCAGTTGAACCACCAGCCTGACGAACTCCGGATCTTCCGTCACCGACAGATCGCGCGGATAGGGCAGTCCAATGTCGAGGCTTTCGGTGATCCGGCCTGGCTTGATCCCCAGCACATGAACATGGCGAGACAGGTGAATGGCCTCGTCGATGGAGTGGGTGACAAGAACGATGGTCTTGCCGGTGCGCTGCCAGATCTCCAGCAGCGACTGACCCATCTGGTCGCGGGTGATGGCGTCGAGCGCGCCGAACGGTTCGTCCATCAGCAGCACCGCCGGATCGAGCGCCAGCGCCCGCGCGATCGCGACGCGCTGGCGCATGCCGCCCGACAATTCGTTTGGTCGCTTGTGGGCGCTGTCTCCCAGGCCCACCAGCTCAAGCATCTCCTGGCCGCGCGCCCGTAGTTGCGCGCGCGAAAGCGACTTGTCGGCGATTCCGAGCAGCATGGAAGCGTTGTCGACGGCGTTCTTCCACGGCAAAAGGTTGGCGTCCTGGAAGACGAGGCCGATCATGCGCTTGCGCGCCGCCTCGACCGGCGCAAGCCCGGCGATCGAAACGCTGCCGCTTGTCGGAGTTACAAGTCCGGCCAGCACCTTGAGCAAGGTGCTCTTGCCACAACCGGAAGGCCCAATGAGAGAAACAAACGAGCCCTTCGGTACCGAAAGATCGATGTTCTCAAGCACCAATTGCCTGGCCATGACAACCGAAACGCCTTTGGCGGAGATCAGGTCGTCGTGACGTATATGGGCCGGCCGGCCGCCGGCTGCCCGAATGGTTTCAACACGCATGGCTTGGCCCTCCATGCGGCGCCCCAGCCCGACCGGCCTTGTGAGCACGATGTGCCATGGCTACTCCCGGCCCTCCAGGATGCGCCGCACCGCGACGAGCTTGCGCGCCCGTTCGCCTTGCAGCGCCTTTGTCTGCTCGGGCGTGTAGGAGAACATGCCCTCCCCCGACTTGATGCCGAGCTTCGACGCGTTCGTCTTTTCCAACACCATCGGCGCGACATCGTCGCGATTGGAGAGATCGGCGTTGAGGAAGGACGAGACGGACTTGTAGATATCGAGGCCCGCCATATCGAGCAGCGCCATCGGCCCGATCACGGCGATCTTGTAGCCGATGCCCCAGGACACGCAGGTGTCGAGATCTTCCGGCTCGATGACACCGCGCTCGACAAGGTCGACCGCCTCGCGCAGCAGCGCATAGAGCACGCGGTTTTCGACGAAGCCCGGAACATCCTTCTTCACCACCACCGGCAAGAGGCCGATCGAGCGGATCAGGTCGCGAATCGTCGTCACGATATGCGGCGCGGTCTTTTCACCGGCGATCACCTCGATCATCGGGATGATATGCGGCGGGTTCGACCAGTGCATGCCCACCATCCGCTCGGGATGGGAGATGTGCGCCTGCAGCTTGGTGATCGGGATGCCCGACGTGTCGGACGCCACGATCGTGTCCGATGCGATCAGGCTGTCGATCGTGCGATAGACATCGGCCTTGATCGAAATGTTTTCAGGAACGTTCTCGATGACGAGGTCGGCGCCCGATACCGCGTCTGCAATGTCATCCGTGAAGCGGACCGTTCCGGCGCCGGCCGGAGGCACCGCGATACCCAGGGCGTCGAGAACGCCCTCGGCCACGCCCAGCATGGACCCCGCGCGCTCGATCGCGCCCGGGGCAACATCGTAGGCGACGACCTGCAGGCCGCCCCTGGCGAGCCGAGCGGCCATGCCAGGCCCCATCGTACCCAGACCGATGATGGCGATACGCTGGATCATTATGCTGCCCTGCTTTGCGTTGCTGCTTTTGATGCCGCGATGAGATCGGCCGCTTTCTCGGCGATCATGATCACCGCCGCATTGATGTTTCCGCAGACCAGGTCGGGCATGACGGAAGCGTCCACCACCCTCAGGCCCTCGACGCCGCGAAGCCGCAATTGCGGATCGACGACCGAGGCCGCGTCGGCGCCCATCCGGCAGGTTCCCGCCGGGTGATGCACGGTGATGGAGGTCTTGCGGATATGCTCATCGATCTCGTCGTCGCTCTGGCACTTCGGGCCAGGGAAAAACTCCGCCTCGATGAAGGGCTGCATGGAGGGCTGCGACGCGAGGTCCCTCGCCACTCGGAAGCCGGCCCGAAGCGACTCCCAATCCTTCGGCGAGGCGAGGAAATTCTGGTGGATCAACGGCGCCGCGAGAGGATCGGCCGAGGCCAATTTCACCGCGCCCCGGCTTTCAGGCTGTGTCGCCACGATCCGTGTGGCGAACCCGTCCGGAAATGGCGCCTTGAACGGCTCGAAATACGGCCACGCGGCGAGCGGGGCGGCCGTGAACAGCAGTTGCACATCCGGCAACGGACGCTCCGGGCCGCTTTTCAGGAACGCGACCACCCCGCCTGGCACATCTCCCGAGAACCCTCGTCCCGTGAAGTAGGTCTTGGCGAAATCGAACCCGATCCGATCGGCACGCATGTTGCGAAGGAAAGGGCCGACCGGCCCGCGGCGCCGGTACATGAGGATGACCGAGACGTGATCCTGCAGGTTCTTGCCGACAGCCGGCAGGTTAACCCGCGTCTGGATACCGTGCGCCGCGAGTTCCTCTGGCGCCCCTATGCCGGACAGCATCAGAAGTTGCGGCGTGTTGACGACGCCGCCCGAGAGCAGGACTTCCTTGCGGGCGACGACCGACCGTTGGCCGCCGCCATGCTTCACAACCACCCCGGCGGCGCGCGTGCCCTCCAGCGTGATCTTTGTCGCCATCGCTCCGGTCAGGACAGTCAAATTGGGCCGCTTCAGCGCCGGCCGCAGATAAGCGGACGCGGTCGAGCTGCGCCGACCGTTCGAGATCGTCATCTGGAGGCGGCCGAAACCTTCCTGTCGCTCACCATTGTAGTCGTCCGTCTGTGGATATCCTGCCTGCACGCTCGCTTGCGCAAAGGCGTCGATCAGCGGGTCCTTGTAACGGCAGAACTGGGTGCTGACCGGGCCAGTGCCGCCGCGAAAGTGGTTCGCGCCTCCTTCCCAGCTTTCCTGCTTGCGAAAATAGGGCAGGACCATGTCGTATGACCAATCACGGAGCCCGCTGGCCGCCCAACGGTCGTAGTCGCCGCGATTTCCCCGCACATAGGCCATGGCGTTGGTCGATGAAGACCCGCCGATCACCTTGCCGCGGGCGCACTCGACCCTGCGTCCACCGACATTGTCTTCCGGTTCACAGAAATACATCCAGTCGTGGCGGCGCTCGGTCAGGATCTTGCCCCAGCCAAGCGGTATGTGGATCATGGGGTCGCGATCCCAGCCGCCGGCCTCGAGCAGCAGCACCGAACATCCGGGGTCGGCGCTCAGCCGGTTGGCGAGCACGCAACCGGCCGATCCGGCGCCAACGATGATGTAGTCGTAACTTTCCGTGTGCGGCATGGTGCGTTTCATTGCCTTGGTCCGGCGCTCCTGCGCCAGGGAACTATTGAAGCCGAGCCTGGACCATCCCGGCCACGGCCGGATGGACTAGGTATTCCTCAAGGCGGCCGGCACTAGGCCAGGCCGGCCTCTCTCAGACGCTGCGACCAGTGATTCCATCCTCGATCGATCTGGGCGCCGACGAGTTTTCCTGCCGTCTTTATCTCGCCCGGCGATAGATATTTGACATTGCCGATCCGCAGGCCGGCCGTGAGCGCTGCCGCTTCCTGCTCGAGATAAAACGCCCGGAAGACGACCTCACGCACGGAGTTGCCGACATTGACGACGCCATGCCGCGCCATGAGCACCACTGTCTGGTTGCCGAGACTTTCGGCGATATCAGCGCAAATCCCAGGGCTGCCGCCGAAGAGATCCGTCTCGTCGCCATTCTTGTCGCGAATCTCGTAGACCGGGACTTTCTCGCCGATGAAAGCTCCCATGTGGGTGACCGGCCGAAGCGGCGTATCGACGAAGCAGTACGGCAGGACAGCCGGAGAATGGGTGTGGAGCACACACTGAACGTCGGGCCGCGCCTTGTAGATCTCGCTGTGAATGTAGCGCTCAAGATAGGACGGGCGATTGTCCGACGTCTCGCCGTCGAGATTGAAACACTGGATGTCGTCGACGGTTATCAGGCTCGGTGCAAGCTTCTGCGCCAGGAAGAAGCTTTGGGGATCCTGGGGGTCACGGGCACTGATATGCCCGAACGTATCCATGATGCCTTCGTTCAGAAGGATCTTCGTCGCCGTGACCAGCTCTTCGAAGACCGTCTGGTGCGCTGGGCTGTTGTCTTTCATTTCCAAATTCTCCCATTGCGCGGCGCTGGCGACCATTTTTATTCTTGTTATCGGTCGCCGGTGCCGCGGACTTCACTTGTTTTCGTAGAGGCCGACGATCCGATTTTGCTCGATGATGTTTCCGGCATATTTCTGCAGGAACTCCTCCCTGGTAGGCGTCCCTTCGACCTTGGTGTCTAGGGCATAGACCCAGAAGTAATAGTGATGTTCTCCATGGCCTGCAGGCGGCTGGGGCCCGTAATACTGCTTGCCGCCGGCGCCGTTTGGCCCGACGCGAAATTTCTCCTGCGCGTCCGAAAGATCGGTCGTCGACGGATCGATGCCGTAGACGACCCAATGCGTGAAGCCGTTGGGCAAGGGAGCGTCGGGATCATGGCAGATGACCGCGAGTTCCTTCGTGCCTGCGGGGACGCCGCTGACCGTAAGCCTGGGCAACACATTACCTTTGTCGCCGGCATGCTCGTCGCGCAACTTCCCGAGCGGCTTGAAATCCGCCGACGTAATCTTGAGGTCCTTGATGTTCAGGGGCATGGAATTCGTCCTTCGCCAATTTCGATCGAACTAGACACCGGCCTTGAGGTCGGCGACGGATTTGCCCCCTACGCGCTGATGAACGCGCGGACCCGATGCGACGGCCACGCAGATCAAAAGCTCATCGGGGCGCGGGCCATCCGGCACGGAAAATGTGACAGCATCATAGTGGGAACGGATGTAGAGCTCGTCCTTATGGGCAAGCGGGATATCGATGGATGTGCCGGCTGCGGCGACCTTGCTGACCGACGAGATCCAGGCCTTGCCGCCGCCCACTTGCTGGCGAAGCGGATCTCCGAACACCGTGGTGATGCAGGCCACGACATGTTCCTGCTCGCCGGATGTGCCAGCAATACCACCCTTGCCATAGCTTTCGACCGGCCTGTTGCCGAGCAGCGCCACGGCCCGCTCGCCGAGCGCATGACCGATGGCTGAACTGGGATTGGTAAGGTCGGACAGTTCGGCGACGAACTTTCCGGCGAACGGATTGCGGATGACCACGCCAGTCGCGACTTTGACGAGAGTCTCGCCAGGCTCGCCGCCATCATGCCGGCTTTCCTGGACCGAGGCGTACCAACCCCTGACATCGTAATCCCGTTCGACTTCACTGGAATAGTTCATCTTGGTCTCCTGAAGGGAGCGCAGCTTGCGCGCGCGCCGATTAATTCGTTGAGCGGCTCGTCCGATGCTACTGCGGCCATGAGAAGACGCCGCGCAGCGGGTCGTAGCGGGCTGCTTCCAATGCCGCCGGCGTGAACATGTTTCCCTTCGAGAGCGAGCGGTTCGCCGCATAGTCGCCGGACAGGGCCTGGCAGCGATCGGTGATCGGGCGAATGCGCTTTTCCCACGCGACGAGCGCGTCCTCGACCGAAGAGCCAGTCTCCAAATCTTGCGACAGGCTGAAGGCATTGACCATCGCGCAACCGGCGCCCTGGGCAAGAGCCGGACACATCGCATGGGCGGCATCTCCCACCAGGGCGACCTTGCCTCTTGTCCAGCTGTCAAGCTTGGTCGTTTCGTACTTGTCGTACCTGGCGGTTTTCAGCTTCGCCGCCTCGATCAGGCACGGCTCCAGGAAAGGGAACATCTCGACCCAGACCTCAAGGTCGATCGGCACCTGCGATCCCCGCGGATCGGCGGCTGGCGCCATGAGGCCGAGATAAAGTTCATTCTCGTTGCAGGGCGAGTAGAGTATCCGCTGAACGCGCGGCCAGAAGTTCCACATGTCTATTGTGTTGTCCCACTCGCCGTGACCGAGTTCCTTCTTCTTGCGAGGCACGATCAGCCGGATGAGGCCGTCCTTGGAAACCCATCGGTCCTGCTTGAAACCTATGGAGTCCCTGACCTTGGAGCCAACGCCGTCGGCACCGACGATCAGGTCGGCTTCGAGGACCTCTCCGCTCTGAAGCGTCATGCGGCCTTCCGGATCGGCGGCGACCGCTTCCGAGTTGACCGATATGTCGACGCCCAGCGCGCGGGCGCGGTTGACCAGGGCATCATGCAGGTGGCTCCGGGTCATGATGCGCCAAGGGAGACCGTTGAACGTCTCCTTGGAAACCGACTTGTTATGCATCCAGGTCTCGTAGGTCGGGGGCGTGTGCGAACCTTGGAGAACATCATCCAGGGCGCCCAGTCCTTCGAGCACGCGAAGACCATTGTGCCAGAGATAGATGCCCGCCCCGAATGCCCGCAGCTCCGAGCTCTTTTCGTGCAGCCTGACATCCCAACCCTTCTGCCTCAGAGCGATGGCGGCCGTCAGGCCGGCAAAGCCGCCGCCAGCGACCTCGGCACGGCGCGCCTTACCCTGGGTTTTATTTACATTGGCCATTTTCTATCCTGATGCTGCGTACAAGAAGACGGCATGCTGCGCCGTCAGGCGTCGATGAAATTCGTGATCGCTTTCAGCGTGATCTCGGGAGATACCTCATTGACGTAATGGTCGGCGCCCGGAACGACGACCACGGGCAGATCGGGCCGCAGCCGGCTTGTTTTCGCCAGCGCCGCCGCCGAAACCAATTTGCTCGCCTCGCCTCGAACGATGAGGACGGGCTTCGCCACATCCCGATAGGCGGGCACTAGGTCTGATCGCAGGCCCTTGGCCGTCTGGGCCATGGCCGCGGGTGACGCCAATGGCCGCAGCCCGCCGTCGACCCGATGATAGCCGCTCTCGGCTCGGATCCTGATGGCGTCGCCGGGAATGTTCGGATAACGGCCGGCAAGATATGCTTCTACGGCCTCGGTATCCTCGAAAAGCTGGCTTCCCGCGTTGACCCGGGCTTCCAATGCATCCAACGCTTCGGTCTCGATGTAGGGCGTGAAGTCGATTGCGATGACCGACCGCACCAGATCTGGATGTCGCACGGCGGCCGTGACGGAGTTTCTCGCGCCAAGCGAATGTCCGACGAGGATTGCAGGACCCCGGTCGAGGGTACGGATCAAGCCGGCAATGTCGTCGGCGTAGTCATTCGCCTCGTAACCGCCTTCCGGCTTGTCGCTGAGGCCGTGCCCCCTCTGGTCGACGGCCACGGTCGTGAAGCGATCCAAAAGCCGAGCCATCAACGGCGTGAAGACCGCGGAATTGGAGGTAATACCATGGAACAACAGCATCAACGGGCCGCTGCCCGCCTCGCGCACATTCAGGGCAATACGGCCGGTGTCGATGCGTCGCGAACCAAATTCGTCGCAAGCTATCTCCGCCGCAATGTTCATGATCCTCACCGTCACTGCCCGTCTCGGTCAAAAGGATCATACAGCCAGAAGGACGTCAAGCCGATTGTCTGACATTCTTGCAATCTTCAGATTTGACAATCTGGCTATTTCCCACGGCGTGACGTATGCTGCTTGGGAGATTGCGACTCAAACCGATGAGACGTTAGAGATGCCTCCAGATTTGAATTTGCGAATTTCCCCACGAACAGTTCAACGAGAGACCGTCGACAAGTTACGGCTCGCCATCTTCTCCGGATTGTTCCAGCCGGGAAGCCGCCTCATCGAAAGTCAGCTGTGCACGCAACTCGGAATCAGTCGCCCTTCGTTGCGTGAGGCCTTGCGCAGTCTCGAGGCCGAGCGCCTAATCGAAATCGTCCCCAACCGCGGGCCGTCGATACCGTCGCTTACGTGGGAGGTGGCAACCGCCATCTACGAGGTTCGAGAGCTGCTGGAAGTCGAGGCCGCGGGACGATGCGCGTCGAGAATTTCCCCGGAGCAGTTGCGCGAACTCGAGAAATCTCTTTCCGCATTCGAAGCGGCCGCGTCCAGCAATGACAGCCTGGCGCAGGTCATGACCGCCGCGGACTTCTATTCGATCATACTGGCCAATTGCGGCAACCCGATCCTGGAGGAGGTCCATCGGGGCCTGGTGGCCAGGATCAGCTTCTTTCGCGGACGATCGATGTCATTGGATGGCAGGGCACAGAGCAGCCTGGCGGAGATGAAGGAGATATACGAATCCATCGCTGCCGGCGACGAGAAGGCCGCCCGCAAAGCCTCCAAAAATCACCTGTTGAAGGCCAAAGCGGCAGCGAAGATGTCCATGGACAGCGCGACTTGAGTTTTGCGAAAGACAGTTGCTCCGCCTGAGACCCGAAGCCTTTGACGAGGTCGCGGAACGACTGTCCGCGAACAGCTCGATACGGGGGCCCACCTCGTGTCAGGCGCCACCCTTGCCGACCATCCAAATACGCAAGCGTCAGTTGGAGTGATGATGACCTGGGCGAGTTTTGAGCGCGAACGGGATGCCGATATCGTCATCGTCGGCGGCGGGTCGGCGGGCGCATTGCTTGCAGCGCGACTGAGCGAAAAGCCGGACAGCCGCGTTCTGCTGATCGAGGCAGGCGAAGAAGCGGCGGATCCCGATATCTGGAACCCCGCCGCATGGCCGGCACTTCAGGGTCGCGGCTACGATTGGGACTATCGCACGGAGCCGCAGGCTGGGACCGCGGGCCGGGTGCATCGCTGGGCGCGCGGGCGGGTGATCGGCGGTTCGAGTTGCCTGCACGCGATGGGCTACATGCGCGGTCATCCCCGGGACTTCCAGGCATGGGTCGACGCGACTGGCGATAACAGATGGAGCTGGGATGAATTGCTGCCTGTGTTTCGGGCTATCGAGGATCACCCGCTCGGCGGTAACGGCCTTTACGGCAAGGGCGGACCAATGCCCGTCCATTTGCCGACCGACGAGGTGAGTCCGGTCGCGCGCGCGTTCGTCGAAGCCGGCGCTTCGCTCGGCCTGCCGCGTCTTGAAGGTCACAACAGCGGAGAGATGATCGGCGTCACCCCGAACTCCCTGAACATTCGCGATGGGCGGCGGGTTACGGTGGCGGACGCCTGGCTCACGCCGGCTGTTAGAGGCCGCAAGAACCTCACCATCCTCACGGCAACGCGAGTGCGGCGGCTTAAGCTGGCGAGCAATCGGGTCCGCGGTCTCGAAGTCGTGGGGCGACAGGGTCCCGTCGAAATCCTCGCGGATCAAATTGTGCTTTGCGCCGGCGCGCTGGAAAGTCCCGCTTTGCTGATGCGCTCGGGCATCGGTCCGCACGACATGCTCGATGCCGCCGGCGTTGGCTGCCTGATCGATATGCCGCAAGTCGGTCGAAACCTTCAGGATCACCTGCTTGGCGCCGGCAACCTTTATGCGGCCCGCAGGCCCGTTCCTCCATCGCGGCTCCAGCACTCGGAATCGATGGCCTATATGCGCGCCGACGGGTTCACCGGTACCGGTCAGCCCGAAATTGTCGTTGGTTGCGGCGTCGCGCCGATCGTCTCCGAAAGCTTTCAGGCGCCTGCCGCCGGTACGGCATATACGCTGCTGTTCGGGATCACCCATCCAGCGAGCCGCGGCAGCGTGCGCATAAGCGGACCGGAGCTCGATGATCGGTTGATCATCAACCCCGCATATTTGCAAAGCGGCCGGGACCGCGTCTTGTTTCGCCAGGCGCTCGAGGCAGCCCGGACGATCGGACATCGGGATGAACTCGCCGGCTGGCGCGAGCGCGAACTCCTGCCAGGCAGCCTGAACAGTGCGGCTGACATGGACGACTTCATCGCGCAGTCGGCCATCACGCACCATCATCCCTGTGGCACTTGCAGGACGGGCAAGGACCCGGACGCCGTCGTCGATGCGGATCTGCGGCTCAAGGCGCTCGACAATCTTTTTGTCGTCGACGCTTCGATCATGCCCAGTCTCACCGCCGGACCTATACACGCTGCGGTTCTCGCGATCGCCGAGACCTTCGCGCGATCCCGCGCCTGAGAAATATCATATGGCCGGCAAAGCAAGAACCACCTGGCGACACGGCACAACGGCATTTCAGCGATTGCTAACGGAACCGAATGGCGATCGTTGAATTTTGCTTCATGCGGATTACGGAAGGGACCCCGTTTCTGGAGCACCTGCATGAGCAACATAAGCGCCGAATTCTCTGGGAAACAGAGTAACCTTCGGGCAAAGGGGCCGTTCCAGCGATTGTTGCGCACAATCGGGCCCGGTTTCATCACTGGCGCTTCGGACGACGATCCTTCGGGCATCGGCACCTACAGTCAGGCGGGCGCCCAGCTGGGCTTCAATGTCGGCTGGACCATGGTCTTCACATTTCCGCTAATGGTCGCGATCCAGGAGATAGCAGCGCGAATAGGCCGGACGACAGGTCGAGGTATTTCCGGCAACCTCGCCCGGCACTACCCGTCTCCGCTGATGTATTTTGTAGCCTTGCTTTTGTTCGCCGCCAACGTGATCAACATCGGGGCGGACCTGAGCGCGATGGCTGACGCACTGCGATTGCTGGTGGGCGGCCCAAGCTCGCTCTATGTCGTTGCGTTTGGCGTGGCATGCGTTTTGGCCATCGTCTTTCTCGACTACAGCCGCTACGTGACGGTCCTGAAATGGACAACGCTGAGCCTCTTTGCCTACGTGGTGGCCGCGTTTCTGGCTGATATTCCATGGGCCGAGGCGTTCAAGGGAATCTTTGTTCCTCACGTGGAATGGAGCCGGGCGTTCTTCACGACGCTTCTGGCCATACTCGGCACCACGATTTCTCCCTACCTGTTCTTCTGGCAAGCATCGCAAGAGGTCGAAGAGGAGAAGATCGACCCAAAGGCCAAGCCGCTGAAATGGGCGCCGTGGCAGGCGCCGCGCGCGTTCCAGCGCATTCGCGCCGACACCCTGGTGGGCATGGCCTTTTCGAACCTGATCGCCCTTGCGATCATCGTCACGACGGCCGCCACCCTGCATAAGGCGGGGGTGACCGATATCGCTTCCTCCACCGACGCAGCCAAGGCCCTGGAGCCGGTCGCGGGCAAATTCGCCTTTGTGATTTTTGCGATGGGGATTATCGGCACTGGCCTTCTTGCCGTGCCGGTTCTCGCCGGCTCGGCCGCCTTCGCCGTCGGCGAGGCGCGCCGCTGGCCAGTGGGACTGGAGCGCAAGCCGAAGCAAGCGATGGCATTCTATGCCACCTTGGCCGCCGCGGTAGCGCTGGGAATGGGGATCATGCTGACGCCGATCGATCCCATCAAGGCGCTATACTGGAGCGCCGTCATCAACGGCATATGCGCGGTCCCCGTAATGGTCGTCATGATGCTGATGACCGGGCGTTCCGACATCATGGGCGAATTCCCCGTTGAGGGCTGGCTGCGCTTGCTCGGCTGGCTCGCGACAACAGCAATGGGACTGTCCGTTATCGGCCTCGCGCTGCAATGGATCTTTTGAAATGACGCGATCGGATCAGGCTCCGGTATGATGCTGAGCGCCTGCGGGGAACCAGGACCTTGGGTATCGGCCGGCAGTCGCGTACCGGCACCATCGTCGGTGACGGGCCGCTGAGCATCTTCTCGTCAACGTGCGCTCAGCGCGACCATGCGATCGAGGGCGGCGCCAAGGCCTTTCAGCGACACCGGAAAACTCAGCTTGGTGTCGGCCGCGGTGGTGACGTCGAGTTTCAGCTCGCTGCCCGCCTTGAGCTTCTGCATCAGCGCCCGGTCGATCGGAAACAGCGCCACGCAGCCGTTCGGCAGGCAGGTCCTGAACTTCAACGGCCCGACGGGCGGCTGGTCGTCGATCTGAGGCATCACGCCGGGCTCGAACAGGATGCCGAAGGGCAGCAGCAGGGTTCCGATCAGCCCGCCCTTCTGCCCCACGCGCAGTTCCACGGCCAGAAGCCTCTGGCCGTTTTTCTGCGTCTGGTCCTGCGTGACCGTGCAGACCCGGGCATTGTCCTGCATGCCGCAGGCCAGCTGCCAGTCCTGATAGGTTTCCTGGAGCGACGATGCGCCATTTGGAAGCGACGCCTGCTGCTGTTGCGCAAAAACGGCCGGCACCGGAGCTGAGAAGGCAGACGCGCAGATCACGGCTGCCTTCAGGAAAAGCTGTCTACGAACCAATGAATGCTGCCTTCTCTTGGGTGCCGGGCAAGTGCCCCGAAGTTGCGGCTTCCAGGGCCGTGTTTACCGTCACGTACAGACCCATTCGCGGATCTTGCATTGGGTCCCCCCTGCCTCGCAGGCTTGCAGGGCGAGATCCTCCGCTTCCCGGCGGGTTTCGGCTGAGTTGACGCCCCAGGGGGTGAACCGATTCTCCACCTTTTCGGCCACGGCGAGCGCGCCGCAATGCTTGTAGGGGAATCCGGTCCTGTCATCGTCCTTCCAGTGGCGGTGATTGCGGAACACCGTAACGACGTTGCAGGCCTTTCCACCAGCATTCTCGCAATATTTCTGCGCTATGTCCTTCGCTTCCTGCCGTTTGTCGGCGCCCCAGAAGAAGCCGTATTTGGTATCGGTTTGGGAGTAGGCGATTGCCGCCCAGATGCCTTTCTCCTCCTGCGGTGGCTCGGACGGCTCCGCCAGATCGGCCGAGACGACCTGTCCGCTCCACAGCAAGGCCATGCACAAGACTGTCAACCGTCGCGATTTCATGGTCCGCAATCCTTTCCAGGGCGCCTCGCCCATTCGCCTGACATTCTCACTTGGCCGCCGATGCGATGGAAATCACCACGCATGTGTTGCCCGTCGGCAGCAGAAGGGCTTCGCCCGTGTTGCCACCAAGCTCGTACACTTCGACCTGTCCGAGATGATCCGTGATCTTGCTGCCCTGCGGAAGAACCGACGGAATGTCCGCGCACGGGCTGGCGAATGGCGCCACCCGCACCATCGCCCCCTCNGCCCCCTCGCAGCCCGAAGCGGTTGGCGAAGCGAAGACCACGCCGGCGGCCGGCCCGCTGTAACGGTCCGTGGCATAGTCCATGCCGACAAAAGCCTGGACAGCGTGCTTGTCGGCGGCCTGGTCGTTCCACAGGGATTTGACGCTATACTTCGTGCCGGTCGTCAAAAGCTGCCCGAGCACCGGAAAGACGGTCGAGCAGGCCTGCACGCCAGCCTGCTTCACGTGCTGGAGGAAGGGCGAGTCCGGCAGCGCGGGAGCGGCGGCAACCTCGGCCTGTGCGGCCGTCGGACTGCCGACCAGACCGGCGATCGCGGCATAGTTCGCGCCGGCAAAACCGATGCCGATCATGATCAGCCCCAACAGCGACAATCCGACGATGCGCGGCCAACGCCGCGGCGGCTCGACGGTCCTCTTGCGGTCCGGTTCGACGGTCGGGTTGCTGCGCGTAGCGGAGATGAACGGGTCTTGCTGGCTCACGGTGCTGCCTCGGTTATTTGACTGGCGCAAGGGCCTCGGACAGCCCCTTGAGCGTTGCGGTTACGGTAATGGTCTGGCCATCGACGGTCGGATAGGAAATCGCCGGCGTCGCCTTCTGCGCTATCTCCTGGCGCATCAGGGGTCCCACCGGCAGCATGCCGACACAGACCATTTCGTTGCAGCCGTTCAAATGCACGTCGATGGATTCGGCGCGCCCCTCGAACTTCAGCGATACCAGCCCATCGCTCCTGGCGTTTGGGGCGGTGCGCAGGATCATGTAGGGTTTGCCGTCCTGAGTGGCGGCGAGCGACCAGCTGAACGCCATCTTGCCCGCCCCGTCCTCGATCACCTGCGAGACGTTGCAGACCTTCTTGCGCGCCTTGAGGTTCTCGTCGCAGATCAGCGTCCAGTTCTCGAAGGGACGGATGGTGCGCTGGTATTGTCCGAGCTTCACGCCCGGCGGCACCACCACGTCGGACGGCTTGACCCTATAGGGCGAAGCCGCCTGCGCGGCAGCCGGCGCCAGCCCGCCGGCAAGCGCCAAGCAGGTCAGGAATGCCATGGCTAGTCCGGGAAAACCAAACGGGTTTCCCGGATTCGCGCCTGGCCTGTCATGGCCGGTTCGCCTGTTCATTCCCGCCCCGGGTCCCGCATCAGTTCAAGGTAAAGCTCAGCCCGGCGCCGACACCGACATTTCCACCCGCCGCCGTGCCGGACACATTGCCACGGATGCGGCCGTCCTCGCTGGTGTAGCCGGCGCCGAAGGCAAAGGCGCTCGAGTCCCGCCAGAAGCCACCGCCGGCCGCCACGCTCAGCTTGCCCGGGCGGTCGTCATAGCGCAGCGAGGCCGCCGCCAGTCCGATTGCCGCCGCCTGCCGTGCTTCGTCCCTGATGCCGCTTATGTCGGAATTGAGCTGGCTGAATTTCTGGTCGGTATAAGTGTTGGCCTGTTGCAACGTCGTGACAGCCACCTGGTCGGTATAGGTCTTGCTCTGAGCCAGGTTCAGGTTCAGCTGGTTGACATTAACCGCGTCGGTGCCGGCAACACCGGGGCCGACATTAGAGATGACGACAGGCGCATTCGGATCGCCGCCCTGCAGCGTGATCTTGTTGGTCTTGGTCGTCGATCCGTCCGGATTGGTGACGGTGTCGTATTGCACGGTGTTTTGGACGGTGCCGCCGATGCCGCCGATCGTTTTGGTCAGGTCTTCGATCGCCGTGTTGGTGGCGTAGAGCTGCGAACCGTTGATGGCGTCGGTACTGCCGGAGGAAATGCTTCCGGCGGCGACATTGGTGATCGTCCTCTCCGCGCCGGCATCGCCGACGCTGACGGTGCCGACCGGGGCCGTGCCGGCAAAGGCGTAGGTCTTGCCGTTGATTGTGGTGCTGGGGGTGCCGACGGCGGTCTGCGAAACCGAGCCAGAGCCGAGCGCCACATCGTTGGTGTTGTTGGCCTTGGCGCCCTGGCCTAGCGCGACCGCGCCCTGCCCGGTAGCCGTCGAGCCATGCCCAGCGGCCAGGCTGTCGGTGCCGCTCGCCACGCTCTCCGGCCCGATCGCCACCGCGTCGGTGCCGCCGGCGATGCTGTCGGCCAGCGTCGAATTGGCGTGGAAGTATTTGATGCCGCCGCCATTGTTGATGGTGGTCAGCGCATTGTCGACGGCGGTGAAGCCGTCATAGACGGTCGAGTAGTTGTTGCCCTGGATATTGTAGGTCGGGCCGGTGATCGAGCCGTCGGGATTGACCGTGGTGCCGCCGCCGAACAGATTGGTCACGTTCTGCGACACGCCGCGCAGCTGCGAGACGTTGACGCCGTCGGTATCGGCCGAGCCGGCCGCGACATTGGTGAGCTTGCGTTCGGCCCCGGCGGCGCCGAACGACACCTCGCCGGCCGAGGTCTGCGCGGCGGTCAGGGCAAAGGCCGTATAGCCGGCCTGCGCGCCAACCGTCGTGATGGACGAGGCGCCCAGCGCCACGCTGTTGGCGAAGGTGCTTTGCGCGCCAGCGCCGAGTGCCACCGATTGGACGCCCGCCGCGAGAGAATCGGTGCCGAGCGCGATACCGTCGGCCAGCATGACATGGGCGTTCTGGCCGATGGCCGTTCCGCCGGGCGCCGTCTGATCGACGATAGCGCCATTGCCGATCCCAACGCCATTGTCGCCGTTGACGACGGTGGTCGGGCCGACCGCGACCGACTCCGCGCCCACCGCAAGCGAATCGCCCGCCGTCGAATTTGCATGGAAGTATTTGGTCGAGGTGGCCGACACGGCAGCGATGGCGCCGGCGAGCTGGCGCACCGTCACCGCATCCTGATCCTGCGTGCCGTCGGCGACATTGGTGATCTGGCGGTACGAAGTGCTGGTGCCGACCGACACGGCGCCGAGCAGCGTCTTGTCGGTGGTGTTGTACTGGATGAAGTTCGATGGGCCGGCCGCGATCTGCCCGGAAGCGGGAGCGATCGCGCGATCCGAGACCGAACCGGAACCGAGCGCCACGCTGTCGTCGATGCTGGCCAGGGTGCCGCGGCCAAGCGACAGCGCGCTGTCCCCGGTTGCGGTCGCCGCGTAGCCGACGGCGGTGGAGCCGACGCCTTGTGCGAAGGAGTCCGTCTGCGCCAGCCCGGCCTCGTTGGTGCGGGCGTAGCGGATGCCGATGCCATTGGCATCGGTGTAGGCGGTCGAAGTGTCGCCGGCGATGTTGTCGATGATGTTGCCGAGATTGGTCACGCCACTGCCGATATTGGCGATGTCGGTGGTGTTCTGCGTCACCTGCTGGTTGGTGGCGAAGAGCTGCGAGCCGTTGACGGCATCGGTCGAACCGCCGTTCAACTGCCCAGCCGCGACATTCTGGATCTGGCGTTCGGCGCCGGTCGAGCCGACCGAGAAGGCGCCGGCCGGCGAGCCGCCGGCGAAGGCATAGTTGACGCCGCCGATGGTCGCGCCGCCGGTCGCGGTGGTAGCGCCAGACGTCGAATTCAGGCCGATCGCCACATCGCCGGCATTGTTGGCCACCGCATTGGGGCCAACCGCGACGGAATCGGTGCCCAGCGCCTGGGAGTCCGCCAGGGTCGAGTTGGCATGGAAATATTTGATGCCGCCGCCGACATTGATGTTGGTGATGGCGGCACCGATGGCGTCGACGGCCTGGTTGGTTGCGGCGAGCTGCGAGCCGTTGATCGCATCGGTCGAGAGCGCGCTGATCCGCCCCGCGGCGACGTTGGTGAGCGTGCGTTCGGCGCCGGGTGCGCCGACGCTGACCGTCGAAGTTGGGGTGGTGCCCTGGAAGACGTAGGTCGTGCCGTTGATGACCGCATTAGGCGTGCCGACCGCCACCGCGGTCACCGAGCCGGAGCCAAGCGCCACGTCGCCGGAGCTTGCCGCCGCCGTCGCGCCATTGCCTAGCGCGACATTGCCGGCGAGACCGGCGGCGCCCGCCGTCGAGCCGTTGCCAAGCGCCACCGAACCTTGCCCAATGGCCTTGTTGTTGTTGCCGACGGCAACCGCGCCAGCGGCCATGTTGGCGGCGGTGGCGCTCGCCGTGCCGTCGCTGTTGGCGATGTTGTTCGCGCCGCCGGTGAAGGCGCCCGTGCCGCTGGCGTAGCTGGGATCACCGATGGCGACCGCACCGTCACCATAGGCTTCGTTGCCGGCACCGATGGCGACCGCCTTGCCGCCGTCGGCCACCGCGCCCGTGCCGATGGCGACGGAATCGGCGGTGATCGCGCTGGCGGCGGTGCCCATGGCGACCGCGTTTACGTCTTGTGCCACCGCGCCCGCTCCAACTGCCGTCGAGGCTGCCCCTGAAGAGACGGAAGTCGTGCCGATGGCGATGGAATCGTCGCCTGCGGCCGTGACCGAACGGCCGCCCGCGAAGGCACGGGCACCGGTGGCCTTGGCTGCGGAACCCGTGGCGACCGAATAATCGCCGCTGGAGTTGGCACCGGCGCCGGTAGCAACCGAACTGACGCCGCTGGAATTTGCGTTGTTGCCAACGGCGACGCCCGAGGTCGCGGTGCTGGCAACGATTGCGCCCGAGCCTACCGCAACACCACCACCGGCAGCGAGCGCCTGTGCCTGGTTGCCCAAGGCGACGCCGAAGGCTCCCGACGCAACGGTGCTGGAGCCGACGGCGACAGAGTTAATCGCCGATGCAGCGGCTGACTTGCCGAGGGCAGTGGCACTGTCCGCACTGGCGACGGAGGACCAACCTCCTGCAAAGCCATAGGTACCGGTGGCTTGGGCCGCTGTTCCGATCGCAACTGCGTTGTCGGCTCCCCCGTTCGCGTTGATGCCCAGAGAGACCGCTTGAAGCCCGCTGGAGACCGACCCACCGCCAATTGCTGTGCTGTTCACACCTTTGGCAGTGGAGGCCTCACCCAAAGCCAGACCGTTTACCTGGTTCGCGACCGCGCCCTGGCCCAAGGCGATTGCATTAACGGCGCTGGCTTTGGCGAGGTACCCCATGGATACGGCCCCCGTCGCCGAGGCGGCCGCTCCGTTGCCAATCGCTGTGGACTGATTGGCCGACGCCGTGGCAGATGTGCCGAAGGCGCTGGCTCCGGTCGCCGTTGCAGACGCGCTCGAACCTACGGCGGCGGACCATGCCCCCGTCGAGGCCGCGGCTGTGCCGAGCGCAACGGCCTCGAACGTGAAGCCGACAGGAGCGGTGCCGCTCGCATTTGCATTCGTGCCAATGGCAACGGGAGAACCGCCGCCAGTTCCGGCGTTTGCCTTGGCGCCGACCCCCATGGCTATGGCCGCACCATTTGAAGATGAAGCGTTGGACGACAACCCAATCGCCACCGAGGCCCCACCCGAAGCGCTGGCCGTTGAACCGAGAGCGACGGCGTTCGCGCCGTTTGCGGTGCTGTTGACACCAAAGGCTGACGCTCCGTCCACCAGCGCGCGGGCGTTCCCGCCCACCGCGAGCGCGTTGACACCGGTCGCGTTCGCGAAGACACCGATGCCTATGGCGTTGAGGCCATTGACACCCATCGAATAGCCGATCGCGATCGAAGCATCGCCGGTAGCGGTGATAGCGGTGCCCAACGCCACGCCGTTGTTGCCATTCACGTGGGCGTTAGAACCTATGGCGGTTGAGGCGGCGCCGGGAGCGGTGCTAGCGCAACCGATAGCAATGCTTTGCCCCCCTGCGGAGGGAGTCGTGCAGTTCGCGACGTTGGTCACAACACCGTTGCCAATGGCGACCTGCGCGAAAGCTGATTGCGGGATCATGATCCCCACCACGGCAAGCTGCACCCCGAGCATCCCGCCGACGCCCAGCGTTCCCAGCCCCAGGCGCTTGCGCCGCATGCCGAGCACGCAATGGGCCATCCGCAGCACCGCCATCAGGCGGCGGCGAGCCGAGCGAGAGCGGGGATCGGCGTTCGCGATCCACTGACTGGCGAAGTGCGCCGCGCGATGCCGAACAGGAAGCGAGCCGCTCGAAATGCGATTGTCGGTCATGGGTCCCTCCGCTGGCCGGCACGAAAATCAATTCCAATGCCATCAGAAAGACATGATTCCTCTCAGCCGTATTTCACGAAATTGCTGCCTTGTCAGCAAAGAGCCGAGCAACCCGGGGGAGGTTAACGGCTAGTTACTTTAGCTGATGCTTTAAAACAAAGTAATCAAGAAGAGATGTGAGCGACGCCTCATCTATTGTTGGCGTTAAGCTTCCGCACCCGCGCCTGCAATGGGGTCACCTGCCGGTATTTCTTCATCACGGTGGTAAAATGGCTCTGGCTTGAAAATCCGCTGGAGTGAGCGATGTCGGCGATCGTCATACGGCTGTCGGCAAGCAGCCTTTCGGCGAGGTCCAGCCGCAGGTCGAGAATGTATTGATGCGGCGGCACACCGAAGGTCCTGGCAAACGCCCGCACAAAATGAGAGGGCGAAAGCCCGCACACCGAAGCCATCTCGGCAAGCGCAAGCTTGCGGGTGAAGTTCTCGTGCAGGAAATCCTGCACCTTGCGTGCGGCCCGGGGAGAAAGCCCGCCTTTTGCAGTGAGCGCCGGCTGCCGTGCCGCATTGATTCGGGTAACCGACCCGGGGAAACCATCATCGCCCGGCATTCTTCGGCCTCCTGATAAGTCCCAGACAAAGTTCAACCCGAGGCCTCCCTGCCCGTTCCCCCCAAAAACAATTCGTGATTGCCCGATGCGGGCCTGCGTCTTCGTTGGGCCCGTTCCTGTGATCGGTCCGTCCGGACGGCGAACGATGCGCAGGCTGCATGGGCGCAAGCACGATTCCTACCGAGTATTCCTTGGCAAGGAATGTCTGGGAGCCGAGCCCGCGAACGGAACAAATCACGTTTTCTTGCGCTGTGGCCCTGAGCGGACCTGCACTTTCAGGAATGATGTTTAGGACGTATCGAGTTGTCCGCTCTCGATCGATGCCTCGGAAAACGCCGCTTTCCCGTGCCTCGTCCGCATTTTTCATTCGCACTGCCTCAGCCGTCTCGACGACGCCTCATCCTCTTTCCCGGCCCGGAGACAGCGTAACGCAGCCACCTTCGCTTGGGAAGAAGTTCCACGCGCAAAGAAAAACCTTTATTCGAGACAAGAAAGAAAGAATGGCGATGAATGGGAGTTGACGAGCGTTTCATTTTCGCTCGGCGCAAGGTTTTCGCCATCCAGGAGTTCGCCAATCGGGTGCTGACACGCCCGGTCGAGCGCGATTCTGTATTCTCGTCAACCAGTGATGGCAAGTGCCTGGCGCAGCCTGCGATGATCCATAGCTTGCCGGCGAAGTCGAGCATGGGAGCCGCCGCTCGGAGCCGGTGATGGCAGCCATGGCTACAGATCACCGCGCGGGTTCTCGTACAGATCCCAGGCGAGTTCCACGAAAGCCAGAAGAACATCGTCCCGGTTCCAGCCGGCCGCCACCGCAGCCTGGACAATCTCATTGACGAGAGGCAGCAACTGGTCCTGGCAATCGGCCGGCGCATCGCCGTCGCCCACTGGTGGACCCTCGAAGTTGAACGTCATCATTCGGCGCCCCCCTCGCCAGCAATCGAAGTGTTACATCGCTAATTTCATTCCCTCTGATATACAATGGATGCGGCACCAAAGTACAGGAAGCCCTCGAGGACCAAAGCAGCACGGGACGACGCCGGATCGCACCGGCTCTCTGCTTTCCCGCGCGGTCGGGCTGGGCTCTCTCAGGTGGGATTTATCGCGGATTGATCGAGCCAACGGCTCAATCCTGAAACGAACGTTCCCACCAGCGGAAGAGCCACGCTTGGCGGCTCTCGCGATCAGCGGCGGCCTGCCCTGCGCCGCCTCGTGACGGTTGGTTACGGTCCGGTGCCGTCGCCGATGCTTTTCGATCAACCGCCAAACCGCGGTTCGGCGATGCCCTTGATGTCAAGACCGGTGATCGCGAACAGGCTGCCGCGCAGGACGCCGTCGCCCGGAAAGCGCGGCATCGCGCAGCTTGGCCGGCACCTGGCGGCCACTCGAACAGGCCAACGCGGCGGGAGACGTCAAATCCCACCCTCGCGCCAACTACGCCTTTCATTTCTCCATCTATCGGGCGGCGGGCTCCGAGAACATCTCAAATAGCCGTGCGCCGGCCGTTCTCGCGCTTGCAGAGACGTGGATTTGGCCGGCTGCATTGCCTTCCGAGGGCGCTCGCTGGATAGTCCCGGCAATGTTCGAGACCCTGGCGATTCACTGGCCCCAAATACTGGCGATCATCTCGGTGGTGATGGCGACCATCGGCATTGCCCATGCTGTCATGACCAAGGAGGACGTCCGCGCCGCCACCGGCTGGGTCGGCATCATGGTGCTGTCGCCGATCGTCGGCGTGCTGATCTATGCCGTGGCCGGCATCAATCGCATCCGCCGCGCCACGATCAGCGCCCAGCGCCCGCTCGCCGATGGGCTGGTGTCGGCCAAGCATGAGCGCGACGTCGCCCTTGAAGAGGCGTTGATCATCGAGCGCTATGGACAGCGGTTCACCGGCCTTAGGACGCTGGGCGACAGGGTGGCGCGGCGGACGCTCAACCCGGGAAATGCAATCGAGGTGCTGGAAAGCGGCGGCGAGGCCTATCCGGCGATGTGCGCGGCGATCGATGGGGCCGAGCGCAGCGTTCTGCTCGAGACCTATATTTTCGACAACGACGCCGTCGGCCTGCTTTTCGTCGAAGCGCTGGCCGGCGCTGTCCAGCGCGGCGTCACAGTCCGTGTGCTGATCGACGCCGTTGGCGCCCGCTACTCCGTCCCCAGCATCCTGGGCCACCTGCGCCGCGCCAACATCACGGCGGACGTCTTCAACGGCAACATCGTCATGGGCCTGCGCTTGCCCTATGCCAACCTGCGGACCCACCGCAAGATCCTGGTGGTCGACGGCACCGTTGCCTTTACCGGCGGCATGAACATCCGCAAGGGTTTTTCGGCGGAGTTCGCCGGGTCGAAAAGCGCCAGGGATACGCATTTCCAGGTCACCGGCCCCGTTGTCGCCGATCTCTTCTCGGTAGCCGCTGAAGACTGGCGCTTTGCCACCAAAGAGGCGCTGAAGGGCGATACCTGGCGGATCACACCGGTTTCGCCACCCGCCGGCCAGCCGATGCTGGTGCGCGCGGTCGCGTCCGGACCGGATGCAAGCAACGAAACCAACCACAAACTGCTGATCGGCGCCTTCTCGGTCGCGCGCAAGTCGATACGGCTGATGTCGCCCTATTTCCTGCCGGACCGGGAACTGATCAGTGCCTTGATGACCGCGGCCAGGCGCGGCGTCGAGATCGATGTCGTGGTGCCGGCGGTGAACAACCTCTTCCTTGTCGACCGCGCCATGACCGCGCAATTCGACCAGATCCTGAAGAATTATTGCCGGATATGGCGCACGGAAGGGCCCTTCGACCATTCCAAGCTGCTTGCGATCGACGGCGTGTGGGCCTTTGTGGGGTCCTCCAACCTCGACGCCCGGTCGCTGCGGCTCAACTTCGAGATCGATCTTGAGGTCCTTGACGCGGGTTTTGCCACCGAGATCGAGACCCGGATCGGATCGGCGATCGAAACGGCGGTCCCAGTCACGCTGGCCTCCTTGCGGGCGCGTCCCTTCATCATCCGGCTTTTCGATCGCATGCTCTGGCTGGGATCGCCCTATCTCTAGGAAAACCATTTCTGGGAAAAAATCTGTCTTTAAGAAAACGACGTGTTTACCGGATAGCGTGTCGCCAACCATGGAACATCGGCCGAAAGACTCTATTTCTAGGTGCATGGTGAGAACAGCAAGGACGATCGGCGCGCGATGCGAATGAACGGGCGCAGCCTGCCGGCCAACATGCTCCTGTCCATTCGCGACCGGCGGATGCGCAGGGCCAACGCCTTCTCGGCGAAGAAGGACGGCGTCACCGGGACGCTAGTCGCCTCCTACAACGTCCACAAATGCATCGGCGTCGACCGCAAGTTCGATCCCGACCGTACCAGCCGCGTCATCCGCGAGATCGCCCCCGACGTCATCGCCCTGCAGGAGGCCGACAATCGTTTCGGCGACCGTGACGGGCTTCTCGACCTGCACCGTCTCGAACTCGAAACCGGCCTCGTGCCGGTGCCCATTTCCGCAACGGGCAAAGGCCATGGCTGGCACGGCAATGTCCTGCTGTTCAAAAGGGGCGTCGTTCGCGACGTGCATCAGATCAGGCTCCCGGGTCTCGAACCGCGCGGCGCGGTGGTCGCGGAAATCGATCTCGACGGAAATCAGTCCTTGCGCATCATCGCGGCCCATCTGGGCCTGCTGCGCCGCTCCCGCTCGCAGCAGGCCCAGGTCGTGCTGGATATCATGAACAGTCCCGACGAGAAGCCGACGCTCCTGCTCGGCGACCTGAACGAATGGCGGCTCGGCAACCGCTCCGCGCTGAATACGCTGCACGCGAGCTTCGGCCCGCAGCCACCTGCGGTCCCTACCTTTCCCTCCAATTTGCCGCTGCTGGCGCTCGACCGGATCATGGCCAACCGGCACGGCATGATCGCGACCGTCGAAGCGCATGACACACCGCTGTCGCGCGTGGCCTCCGACCATCTGCCGCTGACCGCCTTCGTCCACTTGTAGTATGTGACCGATAACGGCTTGATGTCGCCAGCGTCGCAAAGCGTGTGGATGTGAGCGGAACACCCGGTTCTTCCGCGAGTTTATGTGTGTTGAACAACCAGGAGGATGGAATGAAAAAGTTGATTTTGGCTTCGGTGCTGGCGTTTGCCGCGACCGCCGCGGCGATTGCGCCCACGCAGGCCGCCAGTGTGACTATCCAGTCCGACGACGGCAACCAATATTCCTCGGACGACGATTCGGGAATTGTCGTGCGCCGTCATCACGAGCGCCGCTATGACAACGAGTATGATGGCGACCAGAGCGTTCAGTATGACGGTGAATACCGGCGTCACCACCGCTATCACCGCTATCACCGCTGCCACATCGAGACGGTCGTGCATTGGCGCCACCACCACAGGGTGGTGGAAGACGTTCGCGTCTGCGGCTGATCGGCGTCTCCTGCCAGGCTATACTTTTCGCCGCTAGGCATTCTGGCATAGCCCCCGACCTTCTAAGGTCGGTGGCTATGCTGCATTGCACAAATTTGCGGCCTTGCTCATAATGCGGGCATGGTCCGAACTTCCCTCGCCGTCCTGGTGATCGACGAAAACCGCATCCGCGCTTCGATAATCGAAGCCGGATTGCGCGAGGCCGGCCATGAGCGGGTCACCGTCATCCATGACGTCTCGGGCATTGCGCGCCGCATTGCCGAGATCGAACCCGACGTCATCGTCATCGACCTTGGAAATCCCAACCGCGACATGCTGGAAAACATGTTCCAGCTGTCGCGGGCCGTAAAGCGCCCGATCGCCATGTTCGTCGACCGCTCGGACCAGGCCTCGATCGAGGCCGCGGTCGATGCCGGCGTTTCGGCCTATGTCGTCGACGGGTTGAGGCAGGAGCGCGTCAAGCCGATCCTCGACATGGCGGTGAGCCGCTTCAACGCTTTCTCGCGAATGGCACGTGAACTGGAAGAGGCGCGCAGCGAACTCGAGAGCCGCAAGGTGATCGACCGCGCCAAGGGCATCTTGATGAAGTCGCGCGGCCTGACCGAAGAGGCCGCCTACACGCTGCTGCGCAAGACCGCGATGAACCAGAACCGCAAGATCGGCGACATTGCCCAAAGCCTGGTGACTGCCGCCGGGCTTCTCGGACCGGCGGAGGACGAATGAGCATGGGCGCCGAGCACCAGATCACCGCCGGCTTCATGCCGCTTTTCGATAGCGCCGTGCTGGTCGCGGCCGGCGAACTGGGCTTTGCCGCGCGCGAAGGCATCGATCTCACCCTGCACCGCGAGACCTCCTGGGCCAACATCCGCGACCGCATCGCCATCGGCCATTTCGACCTCGCTCACATGCTCGGACCGATGCCGCTCGCCTGTAATCTGGGCCTCACCCCCCTCGCCTCCGAGACCATCGTGCCCTTTTCGCTGGGGCTCGGCGGCAACTGCGTGACCGTCTCCAACGCCGTCTGGACCGGTATGGCGGCGCACGGTGCCGTACCCGATCTCGATCCGGCCCGTGCCGGCGCGGCACTTGGCGCCTTCATCCGCGAGCGGGCCGATGCCGGCCGCGACCCACTGCGTTTTGCCGTCGTGCATCCGCATTCCGGGCACAATTACGAACTCCGCTACTGGCTTGCTGCCTGCGGCGTCGATCCATCGCGCGAGATCGACATCGTCATCGTGCCGCCGCCGTTCATGGCCGACGCGCTGGCCGCCGGCCGCATCGACGGCTATTGCGTCGGCGAGCCCTGGAACAGCGCCGCGGTGGCGGCCGGCACCGGCCATATCGTCACCGTCAAGGCGCAGATATGGCGCAATAGTCCGGAGAAGGTGATTGGCGTGCGCAAGGCTTGGGCCGAGCAGGTCCCCGAGGCGCTGGCGGCCCTCTTGCGCGCATTGCATCACTCGGCGCGCTGGTGCCAGGATCCGGCGAACCGCGACGAATTGGCCGCGATGATGGCGCAGCGTGGCTTCCTTGGGCTGCCACCGGCCGTGCAGATGCCGATCCTGACCGGCCATCTTCGGCTGGGCGGCGGGGCGGAGCTGGACATCGACGATTTCTTCGTGCCGTTCGATAAGGCCGCCAACTTTCCCTGGAAAAGCCATTCGCTATGGTTCTACACGCAGATGGTCCGCTGGGGCCACGTCGCGCACACGCCCGACAATCTCGCCATTGCACGCGACTGCTACCGGCCGGATCTCTACCGCTCGGCACTGAAGCCACTCGGGGTGGCGCTGCCCGGCGCCAATGCCAAGGTCGAGGGCGCACTCAAGGCCGCGACCGCGGTAGGCGCGACAGGAGCCGGCCTCATGCTCGGACCGGACGGCTTCTTCGATGGCCAGATCTTCGATCCAGACGAGATCGACGCCTATATCGAGGGGCAAAAATCAGCTCTCGGGGAAGCCTGATCATTTCAGCGCCATGCTTGTGCATTGCACAAAAATTATGCGCCCGGAAGGTGAGCTGACCAATGTTTGACCTCAATCGCGACGGATGGGGTCGCCGCATAATGCTCCGATCATCTTGAATCCATTTGGAATTTTCTTCCAGAGGTAAACTGGCACGGTTCCTGCTTTGAAATAAACAAGCCCTTCACGGGCAACTGAACAGGCGTCCAATGGCGGGCGCTACAGGCAAAGCTGCCGCTCAGGTCACTGCGCAATCCAGGGATGCGCGAAGGCCTGGACGGCGGCTTTTTTGTTTTTGGCCGAACACGCAATCGACGGCGCTTCCAAGGCGCCCAACCGGAGACGACGATGACGAAACGGATCGGAACTGGCACGTCCCTCAAGGATTTCACCCGCCGCGATTTTCTGGCCAGCAGCGCGCTGACGGCGGGACTGTTCCTCGCCGCGAAGACATTGTTTCCCGCTGGCGCTCATGCCGAAGGGAAGGGCCCCGAAGTAACCGGCGCCAAGCTCGGCTTCATTGCGCTGACCGATGCCGCGCCCCTGATCATCGCCAAGGAGAAAGGCCTGTTCGCGAAATTCGGCATGCCTGATGTCGAGGTCCTCAAACAGGCCTCGTGGGGCGCGACGCGGGACAATCTGATGCTCGGCGGCGAAGCCAACGGCATCGACGGCGCCCACATCCTGACTCCGATGCCTTACCTCATGCACACCGGCAAGGTGACGCAGAACAACCAGCCGCTGCCGATGGCGATCGTCGCCCGTCTCAACTACGACTGCCAGGGCATTTCGGTCGCCCAGGAATATGCCGCCACCGGCGTCGGCCTCGATGCCGCCAAGCTGAAGGACGCCTTTGCCGCCAAGAAGGCCGAAGGCAAGGAGGTCAAGGCCGCCATGACCTTCCCGGGCGGCACCCATGATCTGTGGCTGCGCTACTGGCTGGCGGCCGGCGGCATCAACCCGGACAAGGACGTCTCGACCATCGTCGTGCCGCCGCCGCAGATGGTGGCCAACATGAAGGTGGGCAATATGGACGTGTTCTGCGTCGGCGAGCCGTGGAACGAACAGCTTGTCCATCAGGGCGTCGGCTTCACCGCCGCCACGACCGGCGAACTCTGGAAGGGCCATCCGGAAAAGGCGCTCGGCCTGCGCGCCGCCTTCATCGAAAAATACCCCAATGCCACCAAGGCGATCGTCATGGCGGTGATGGCGGCACAGCAATGGTGCGACACCAAGGAAAACAAGGACGAGATGGCCACCATCATCGGCAAGCGTCAATGGATGAATGTGCCCGTCGCCGACATCATCGGCCGTCTCAAGGGTGACATCAACTACGGCAATGGCCGGGTCGCCACCGCCACCGACCTCTACATGAAATTCTGGAAGGGCGGCGTCTCCTACCCGTTCAAGAGCCACGACAGCTGGTTCCTCGCCGAAAACATCCGCTGGGGCAAGTTCGCGCCGACTACCGACATCAAGGCGTTGGTCGACCGGGTCAACCGCGAGGATATCTGGCGCGAGGCGGCCAAGGAGCTCGGTGTCGCCGCGAGCGACATCCCAGCCTCGTCCTCGCGCGGCGTCGAGACCTTCTTCGATGGCAAGACTTTCGATCCGGCCAACCCCTCGGCCTATCTCGACAGCCTGACCATCAAGGCATCGGCTTAGTCAGGCCGTTTGTACCCAACGCAAACGGCGCCAGCGCCGTTCGTCGCTCAGTACCGCACCAGCACGCCACGGAGTATCCCAAGGACATGTCCATCCAAGCCGTCGAGGACACCAAGGTGAAAGCATTCCCGGCCAAGCCAGCCGAGGTGGTCGCCTTCACCGCCAAAGCGCGGCGCCGTATCGATCCGGTGGGGGTCGCCACCAAGGTGGCCAGCGCTCTCGTCCCGCCCGCCATCGTCATCGCCCTTCTGCTTGTCGTCTGGCAGGTCGCCTGCTCGTCGCCGACGGCAAGCCTGCCGCCGCCGAGCCAGGTGTGGAACGAGGCCTATGACCTGATCGCGCATCCATTCTTCGACAACGGCCCGCAGGATATCGGTCTTGCCTGGCGCGTGCTGATCTCGCTGCAGCGCGTCGCCATCGGCTTCGGCATGGCGGCGGTCGTCGGTGTGGCGCTCGGCGCGCTGGTCGGCCAGTCGATCTGGGCGATGCGCGGCCTCGATCCAGTCTTCCAGATCCTGCGAACCGTGCCGCCGCTCGCCTGGCTGCCGCTGTCGCTCGCCGCCTTCCGCGACTCCAACCCGTCGGCTCTGTTCGTGATCTTCATCACTTCGATCTGGCCGGTCATCATCAACACCGCCGTCGGTGTGCGCAACATCCCGCAGGACTATCGCAATGTCGCCCGCATCCTGCGGCTGAACCAGCTCGAATTCTTCATCAAGATCATGGTTCCAGCCGCTGCGCCTTACATCTTCACCGGCCTGCGCATCGGCATCGGCCTGTCCTGGCTCGCCATCGTCGCGGCCGAGATGCTGACCGGCGGCGTCGGCATCGGCTTCTTCATCTGGGACGCGTGGAATTCGTCACGGCTGCCCGACATCATCGTCGCGCTCGCCTATATCGGCGTCACCGGTTTCTGCCTCGACCGCCTGGTCGCGGCTGTCGGCGCCTTTGTCACCCGCGGCACGACGGCAAAGTGAGGAGAGCGCCATGACCGCCTATCTCAAGCTCGACCATATCGACAAATACTTCGCTCGTGGCAGCCAGGTCAGCGATGTGCTGAGGGACATCCGACTGACCATCGACAAGGGCGAATTCGTCTCCATCATCGGCCATTCCGGTTGCGGCAAGTCGACCTTGCTCAACCTGATCGCCGGCCTGACCAAGGTTTCCGCCGGCGCGGTGTTGCTGGAGGACAAGGAGGTCGACAGCCCCGGCCCCGAGCGCGCCGTGGTGTTCCAGAACCACTCGCTGCTGCCATGGCTGACCGTCTACGAGAACATCAATCTGGCGGTGTCGAAAGTCTTCGGCCGCTCGAAGAGCAAGGCCGAGCGGCATGACTGGATCATGCGCAATCTCGACCTCGTGCAGATGGCGCATGCGAGCGACAAGCGGCCGGCGGAAATCTCCGGCGGCATGAAACAGCGCGTCGGTATTGCTCGCGCGCTCGCCATGGAACCCAAGATCCTGCTGCTCGATGAGCCGTTCGGCGCGCTCGACGCCTTGACCCGCGCCCATCTGCAGGATGCGGTGATGGACATCCATTCCAGGCTGGGTTCGACGACGATCATGATCACCCATGACGTCGACGAGGCGGTGCTGCTGTCCGACCGCATCGTCATGATGACCAACGGCCCGGCGGCGACCATCGGCGAGGTGCTGCCGGTGCCTCTGGCGCGGCCGCGCCGACGCATCGAACTTGCCTCCGACCGGACCTTCCTGCGTTGCCGCGAGGCGGTGCTGAAGTTCCTCTACGAACGCCACCGCTTCGTCGAAGCCGCGGAGTAACCCCATGACCGAAAAACTCGTCATCATCGGCAATGGCATGGCGCCCGGGCGCATGCTGGAGCATCTGCTGGAACAGGCGCCGGGCCGCTACGCCGTCACCATCTTCAACGCCGAGCCCAGGGTCAATTACGACCGCATCATGCTGTCGCCAGTGCTCTCCGGCGAGAAGGCCTATGAGGAGATCATCATCCACGGCGACGGCTGGTACATCGCCAATGACATCACCCTCTACAAGGGCCACAAGATCATTGCCATCGACCGGCAGGCGAAGACCGTCACCTCCGACCACGGCGTCACCGAGCCTTACGACAAGCTTGTCATCGCCACCGGCTCGGTGCCGTTCATCATCCCGGTGCCCGGCCACAATCTGCCGGGCGTGCTGACCTATCGCGATCTGGACGACGTTCAGGCGATGATACTCGCCGCTCAGTCGCGCGCCAAGGCCGTCGTCATCGGCGGCGGCCTGCTCGGATTGGAGGCGGCGGCCGGCCTTAACGCGCAAGGCATGGATGTCACCGTGCTGCACGTCATGCCGACGCTGATGGAGCGCCAGCTCGATCCGGCCGCCGGCTACCTCCTGCAGCGCGCGGTGGAGCAACGCGGCATCAAGGTCATCACCAAGGCCAACACGCAGGCAATCGCCGGCAATGGCAAGGTCGAGCAGGTGGAACTCGCCGACGGCACAATCATCCCGGCGACGCTGGTCGTCATGGCGGTGGGCATCAGGCCGAACGCCGCTCTTGCCAAGGATGCAGGCGTTGCCGTCAACAGAGGCATCGTCGTCGATGCCGGCATGCGCAGCAACGACCCGGATATCTACGCACTCGGCGAATGCGCCGAGGTGGGCGGCATGGTCTACGGGCTGGTGGCACCGCTCTATGAGATGGCGCGTGTCGCCGCTCATCAGCTTGCCGGCGACGAGACCGCCGCCTTCGTCCACATGGACACGCCGACCAAGCTGAAAGTCACCGGCATCGACCTCTTCTCGCTCGGCGACTTCGCCGATGGCGACGACCGCCAGGAGATCGTGCTGCGCGACGCCTCGGCCGGCGTCTACAAGCGGCTGGTGCTCAGGGATGACCGCATCATCGGCACCGTGCTCTATGGCGAGACATCGGACGGCGCCTGGTTCAACGACCTGAAGAAGAAACAGACCGACATATCGCGGATGCGCGATACGTTGATCTTCGGCCAGTCCTACCAGGGGGGTGCCCCGCTGGACCCTATGGCGGCCGTTGCAGCCTTGCCGGATGATGCGGAAATCTGCGGCTGCAACGGCGTCTGCAAGGGGAAGATCACCGGCGCGATCACGGCCAAGGGCCTGACTTCGCTGGACGACGTGCGCGCCCACACCAAGGCGTCGGCGTCTTGCGGCTCCTGCACCGGGCTGGTCGAAAAGCTGATGGTGCTGACCCTCGGCGACACCTACAACCCGGCCGCCGTGCAGCCCATGTGCTCCTGCACCATTTTCGGCCATGACGACGTGCGCAGGCTGATCAAGGCCAAGGGGCTGAAGACCATTCCGGCGGTCATGCAGGAGCTGGAGTGGAAGACTTCCTGCGGCTGCGCCAAATGCCGGCCGGCACTTAACTACTACCTCGTCTGCGATTGGCCGGACGAGTATGCCGACGATTACCAGTCGCGCTTCATCAACGAGCGCGTTCACGCCAACATCCAGAAGGACGGCACCTATTCGGTGGTGCCGCGCATGTGGGGCGGCGTCACCAATGCGGCCGAACTGCGAGCCATCGCCGACGTCGTCGACAAATTCGAGATTCCGATGGTCAAGGTCACCGGCGGTCAGCGTATCGACATGCTGGGCATCCGCAAGGAGGACCTGCCGGCGGTGTGGGCCGACCTCGGCCAGGCCGGCTTCGTTTCCGGCCATGCCTATGCCAAGGGGCTGCGCACGGTGAAAACCTGCGTCGGTTCGGACTGGTGCCGCTTCGGCACGCAGGATTCGACGGGCCTCGGCATCCGCATCGAGAAGTTCATGTGGGGCTCGTGGACGCCTGCCAAGGTCAAGATGGCGGTGTCGGGCTGCCCGAGGAATTGCGCCGAGGCAACCTGCAAGGATGTCGGCGTCATCTGCGTCGATAGCGGCTACGAGATCCACTTCGCCGGTGCCGCCGGTCTCGACATCAAGGGCACGGAAGTGCTCGGCCTGGTCAGGACCGAGGACGAGGCGTTGGAGCATATCGTAGCGCTGACGCAGATGTACCGCGAGCAGGGCCGCTATCTCGAACGCATCTACAAATGGGCCAAGCGCATCGGCATCGCCGAAATAAAGCGTCAGATCATGGACGATGGTGAGAAGCGCAAGGCCTATTACGACCGCTTCATCTTTTCGCAGAAGTTCGCCCAGGTCGATCCATGGTCCGAGCGCGTGTCCGGCAAGGACAAGCACGAGTTTCGGCCGATGGCCTCGGTCGGGTTTGCGCAGGCGGCGGAGTGATGGAGATGTCGGTGCGAGGCACCCCCTGGGCGCGTTCCTATCAAGCAAAGGCAGCGCTATGAACTGGATATCTATCGGCACCGTCTCCGATATTCCCCGGCGCGGCGCGCGCTGTGTGGTCACTCCGCAAGGCAAGATCGCCGTCTTCCGCACAGCGGACGACGATATCTTCGCCATTGAGGACCACTGCCCGCACAGAGGCGGACCGCTGAGCCAGGGCATCGTTCATGGCGCGGCCGTGACATGCCCCTTGCACAATTGGGTCATCTCGCTTGAGACGGGCAAGGCGCTTGGCGCCGACGAAGGCGCCGTGCGCACGATTCCCGTGAAGCGGGAGGGCGAGCGCCTGTTCATCGCGCTGGAAGCGCTGGCCAGCCGCGCGGCCTGACCCATGGAGATTGACGCAGCGCGCGAGGTGAGGACCACTTGCCCCTATTGTGGGGTCGGCTGCGGCGTGCTGGCGAAGATCGCCGCGGACGGGCAGGTATCTGTCCGTGGGGATCCCGATCATCCCGCGAATTTCGGCCGGCTCTGTTCCAAGGGCTCCGCACTGGCCGAGACCATCGACCTGGACGGCCGGCTGCTCCATCCACAAATCCACGACCGGCCCGCCGGCTGGAACGAGGCGCTCGACCTCGTCGCCTCGACCTTCCAGCACACCATCGCCGAACATGGCCCCGACGCGGTCGCCTTCTACGTCTCCGGCCAGTTGCTGACCGAGGATTACTATCTCGCCAACAAGCTGATGAAGGGATTCATCGGCTCGGCCAACATCGACACCAATTCGCGGCTCTGCATGGCTTCGTCGGTTGCCGGCCATCGCCGCGCGTTTGGTTCGGACACCGTGCCGGGAACCTACGAGGATCTGGAACTAGCCGACCTGATCGTGCTGGTCGGGTCCAATCTCGCCTGGTGCCATCCCGTGCTCTATCAGCGCATCGCGGCTGCCCGGGAAAAGCGACCCGAGATGAAGATCGTGCTCGTTGATCCGCGCCGCACCATGACATCTGACATCGCAGACATGCATCTGGCGATCGCGCCGGATGGCGACGTCGCCCTGTTCACCGGCCTGCTCGCCTGGCTCGGCCAGTACAATGCGCTCGATCGTGCCTATATCACGGCGCATACGGCCGGATTCGGACAAGCCCTGTTCGCCGCTTCGACGCTCGATCTTGCCGGCGTCGCTGCCGCCACGGGCCTCAGCGAAGACGAACTTAGCCGTTTCTACAGCCTGTTCGCCAGGACCGAAAAGACCGTCACCGTCTACAGCCAGGGCGTCAACCAGTCGTCCCAGGGTACCGACAAGGTCAATGCCATCATCAACTGCCATCTCGCCACCGGTCGCATAGGAAAACCGGGCGCCGGCCCGTTCTCGGTCACCGGCCAGCCCAACGCCATGGGCGGCCGCGAGGTCGGCGGCATGGCCAACATGCTCGCCGCCCACATGGAGATCGAAAACCCCGGGCACCGTGAACGCGTGCAGCGCTTCTGGAAGGCACCGGCGATTGCCGGAAAGCCCGGCCTCAAGGCGGTCGAGATGTTCAAGGCGGTGGCCGATGGGCGCATCAAGGCGATGTGGATCATGGCCACCAACCCGGTCGATTCCATGCCGGATGCAGGTGCAGTCGAGGCGGCGATCAAGGCCTGCCCCTTCGTCGTGGTGTCGGACGTTCTTGCCAAGACCGACACAATCCGCCACGCCCATGTCCGGCTGCCGGCCACTGCCTGGGGCGAGAAGGACGGCACGGTCACCAATTCCGAGCGCCGCATCTCGCGCCAGCGCGCGTTCTTGCCGGCCCCCGGCGAGGCGCGGCCCGACTGGTGGATCATTGCGGAAGTGGCAAGGCGGATGGGCTTTGGCGAGGCGTTTGCGCGTGAGAGCGCGGCGGGGATCTTTGCCGAGCACGCCGCGCTGTCGGGGTTCGAGAACGACGGCGAGCGGGATTTCGACATTGGCGCTTATGCTGCGATCGATGTTGAGGATTACGAAGGATTGGCTCCGTTCCATTGGCCAGCGCCGAGCCCGGGCACCCCCCTCCGGCCTGCCGAGAGGGGTGGTCACGCTCGACGTCAGTCAGAGAATGACGTTCAAGCTGACCCTCAACCGCGGAAGAATACTCAATCTGGGCACGCCCCAATCACCACCCGCTTCTTCGCCGACGGCAACTTCTACACGCCCGACCGCAAGGCCCGCTTCATCGCTCTGCGCCCAACCGTCGAAACCCGCATCACCGCCGCCTTCCCGCTCGTCCTCAACACCGGCCGTATCCGCGACCACTGGCACACCATGACGCGTACCGGCAAAAGCCCGCGCCTGTCCCAGCACATCGCCGAGCCCTTCGTCGAAATCCATCCCGAGGATGCACAGCGTTACGGCATTGGCGACGCCGACATCGCGCGCGTTTGGACTCCACGCGGCGAGGTGCTGGTCCGCGTGCTGGTGACCACGCGCCAGCGCCCGGGCAGCCTGTTCGCGCCGATGCACTGGACCGACCAGTTCGCCGCCAGGGGCCGCCTCGACACGTTGACGGCATCGCTTACCGATGCCGTGTCGGGGCAGCCGGCGCTAAAGCATGTCGCTGCCCGCATCGAGAAATTCACCGCTGGGGCCTTTGGCTTTGCCGTGACACGCAAAAGGCCCGTGACGATGGCCGCCGACTACTGGGCGATCGCCAGGTGCCGGGGCGGCTGGCGGGTCGAGTTGGCCTTTGCCAATGACGATGCCGACTGGCCAGCCTTCGCCGGCTCGCTCTTCGATGCCGCGGATGCCGAAATGCTCGCCTACCACGACCGCGACGCCGGCCAGCACCGCATCGCCGCTTTCCAAGGCGAGCAGCTGGCGGGCGCCTTGTTCGTCGCCCCCGGTCCAGTCGCGGTGTCGCGCGGCTGGGCCGCCGAGCAGCTCGGCGAGGTTCACGCCAGCCAGCGCGAACGCTTCAGAATCGTCGCTGGCCGCGCCGGTGCCGATAGACCCGATGCCGGCGCGACCGTTTGCTCGTGCTTCAGCGTCGGGGCCAACCAGATCGTGGCCGCAGTGGCGGCCGGCTGCGCCAGCGTCGAAGCCATCGGCGCCGAGCTGAAGGCAGGCACCAATTGCGGTTCCTGCCGGTCGGAAATACGCGCGATCATAAAAACCGGTCGGGTGCAGGCGGCTGAGTGAAGGCGTCCGTCCCACCTGGCAAAGTGGCACGGCCTACGAAATCGGCGAAACCCGCAAGGGCTCCAACCTGTCCAACAGCTAATTCGACCTGGCCGGGGTTCCCTCATATTGGTTCATGCGAGTGAAAGATGGCGCCATGGACCAGAACTGGAGACGCCCTTGACGACCGTTGCGCCACGCTGCGGCTGGATCTCGCCGTTCGGCTAACAATTCGGGAAGGGCTTCTCAAGCCATAGCAAACGAGACGCATAACCGTTGCCGTGGATCTGTGTCTCTGCTGGCCCTGTTCTTCGTAGTTGATCCGTCTGGACATAGATGTTGAAGACTGGAAAATGGGGAACGCAATCTCGCCATGCGAGTTGATCCAAGGCATCGGGAGATCAGTGCTGAATCTGCAAGACATAGCCGGCCATCCAGCCTTGCACCGCTACGTTCAGGAACAGTCGCAGTCCCTGATCCGCATCTATGAGGAAAGCCCGCGACTGGCTTCCATCTTTGCCACGCAGCAACGCTGGCTGTTGGGCCATGTCGGCCTTGCCATGCACTTCAGGCGCGACCCCAACGACCGCCGCAAGGACCTGACGGTATCGCGTTTCATCGAGGTCGTGCACAAGAACGCGGTGGCCAGCCGCAACACGGCGGACGCCTTCATCAAGGAGATGCTGCACTACAACATCGCCGAGTATGTGGCTGGTGGGGACGGCCGCACGCATCCCCTGCAACCGACGGCGGCGACGATTGAGCGATTCACCGGCTGGGTTACAGCCCATCTGCGCACGCTCGACCATATCGATGGCGGCAACCGGCTGGCCAGGTTTCTTGAGCGGCCCGACATGCTTGCCACGCTGCAGCCCCTGGTGGCTGACGGCTTGCTTGCCTCAAAGCCGGTGCGTGAACCCAACCAGACCTTTTCCCTGTTCATCTGGCTCAACAATGGCGGCATCGTCATGGACTGGCTGATGTCAGGCATCAACCCTGACCATGCCGGGCTGGAGCGAATTCCGACCGGCGTGGTTTCGATCGGCGACTTCGCCAAATGGCTCAAGCTGTCGCGGACCCATCTCGGCCGTAAACTGCGCACGGCGGAGGAACTCGGCAGCATTGGCTGGCTTGGTCAGCGCGGCAATTCGGTGATGTGGGTGTCGCACGGATTCTATGACGAATACATGATCGTCCAGGCCGCCAAGCTGGCCGTCGTCGACAGCGCCTTCGCAGCGTGTTTTTCCACCGACCGCCGAGTCCCGCCACCTCCCAACTTGTGAAGGTGATACAGGCTTATTTAAAGCGTCGAATCGCGCGGGCGCGGCGCTGGTCAGACTGGTTGCGCCTCTTCGGCGCATCTCGGCACCATGTGAAAGATGTTCGGGTGCGCAAAGACACCCGAACCGGGCCGGCGTTCTCAATCGATGTCGAACGAGACGCCCTGTGCAAGCGGCAGCGCCTTGGAATAATTCACGGTGTTGGTGGCGCGCCGCATATAGGCTTTCCACGCATCGGAGCCGCTCTCGCGGCCGCCACCGGTTTCCTTTTCCCCACCGAAAGCGCCCCCGATCTCGGCGCCGGAAGTACCGATATTGACGTTGGCAATGCCGCAATCCGAACCGTCGACACCGAGGAAGCGCTCGGATTCCTGCAGGTCGCGGGTGAAGATCGACGACGACAGGCCGGCGCCGACCGCATTGTGCTCGTCGAGCACAGCGTCGAAATCGGAATACTTCATCACATAGAGGATCGGCGCGAAGGTCTCTTCCGTCACCGGTGCAACCTGCTTCGGCATTTCGACTAGTGCCGGGTGCACATAATAGGCATCGGGATGACCGTTCTCGACTCGGCTGCCGCCAGTCACCTTGCCCCCATGCGCGGCCGCTTCCGTCAGCGCCTTCTGCATGGCATCGAAGGCGGCCTTGTCGATCAGCGGACCGACCAGTGACGAGGTCTCCAGCGGATTGCCGACCGAGACACTCTGATAAGCCTTCTTCAGCCGCGGCACCAAGGCATCATAGACGCTGTCATGGACGAACAGGCGGCGCAGCGTCGTGCAGCGCTGGCCCGCGGTGCCCATGGCGCCGAAAGCGATGGCGCGCAGCGCCATGTCGAGATCGGCCGTCGGGCAGACGATGCCGGCATTGTTGCCGCCCAGTTCCAACACGGCGCGGGCGAAACGCTTGGCCAGGCGCGGACCGACATCCCGGCCCATGCGCGTCGAACCGGTGGCCGAAACCAGCGGCACCCTGGGATGGTCGACCAGGATTTCGCCGACCGCACGGTCGCCGATCAGAACCGGTGCCAGGCCTTGCGGTGCGTCGGTACCGAAGCGCTTGACCGCACGCTTGAAGATCGCCTCGCAGGCAAGCGCGGTCAGCGGCGTCTTCTCCGACGGCTTCCATACCACTGCATCGCCGCAAACCAGCGCAAGTGCTGCGTTCCACGACCACACCGCGACCGGGAAGTTGAATGCGGAGATGACACCGACGACGCCAAGCGGATGCCAGGTTTCCATCATGCGGTGGCCCGGGCGCTCGGTGGCGATGGTCAGGCCGTACAATTGCCGGGACAGACCAACGGCGAAATCGCAGATGTCGATCATCTCCTGAACTTCGCCGAGCCCTTCGGACGGGATCTTGCCGACCTCGATCGACACCAGCCGGCCAAGCTCGGTCTTGTGCGTGCGCAGTTCTTCGCCCAGCAGCCGCACCAGTTCGCCGCGCTTGGGACCCGGCACCAGTCGCCAGGACTGGAACGCCTTGTGGGCTGCATCGATGGTCTTTGCCGCGTCGGCCGGCGAGATCGTCTTCAGCGTCGCGATCCGCTCACCCGTCACCGGGCTGCGCACGACCAGGTCGCCGCCGTCAAGCGCCTCCTTGGCCACGCCCAGTTTCGCCAGAAGCTCGGCCGTTTCCTTCGCTATCGTCATTTCTGTCCCTTTCAGAATCCCGCCGCTCGTAGGGCGCGGCTCAACGCCTTGCCATGCCTTCCGGCGCCGTCACGGCTGGAAGGGGCTGTCATGGCGTGCCATTACCTGTTTCAGGGGGAAATCGCCACCCCGCCATGGTCCAAGCCCGGGCTGCACGATTGAGCCAGGCGACGCTTGAGCAGAACGGGCGTAGGGGCTCAGTTTGCCTTTTTCGCCGGCGTGCGTACGGCGCCGTCCTTGATCAGACGGTCGATATGCATACGGATATGGGCTGCTTCCGCCGCCGTGTTGGCGAGCGCGATGGCGCGGTCGAAGGCAATGCGTGCCTCCTCGCCCCGGTCGAGTTGCATCAACAGCCCGCCCTTGAGGCCGAAGAAATGGAAATAGCCCGAAAGCCTCTGCTCGAGCGGCTCGATCATCGCCAGGGCCGCTTCCGGTCCGCGCACCTTGGCGACCGCGACCGCACGGTTGAGCGTGATGACCGGCGACGGCTGCATCTGCTCGAGCAGGCCGTAGAGCAGGTCGATCTCCACCCAGTCGGTGTCCTCGGCTTTCTCGGCCCGCGCGTGGAGCGCGGCGATCGCCGCCTGGACTTGATAGGGACCTGGTTTGCGATGGCGCAGCGCCTTGTCGACGAGCGCCAGCCCTTCGTCGATCATCTTGCGGCTCCACAGGCTTCGATCCTGGTCCTCGAGCAGCACGATCTCGCCGTCACTGTCAAAACGTGCCGGTGCGCGTGCGTGCTGCAGCAGAAGCAGCGCCGTCAGCCCCATGATCTCCGGCTCGGTCTGGAACAGCCGCAGCAGCAGCCGGGCAAGCCGGATCGCTTCCTCGCACAATGGCGCGCGAGCCGGCGCCTCGCCGCTGTTGGTCGAATAGCCCTCGTTGAAGATAAGGTAGACCATGGACGCGACCGCCGCGAGCCGCTCGGAGCGCTCGATCGCGCCCGGCGTCTCGAACGGGACGCCGGCGTCCGCGATGCGCGCCTTGGCGCGCGTGATGCGCTGCTCCATCGCGCTCTCGCCGACCAGGAAGGCGCGCGCGATCTGCTTGACGGTGAGGCCGGAGACGACGCGCAGCGCCACCGCGATCTGCTGCGTCGCGGGCAAATCAGGGTGACAGCAGATGAACAGCAGCCGCAATATGTCGTCGCGATAATGCGCTCCGTCCAGCCGCTCGGCGATGTCGCTTTCGGCGTCCTCCAGATCGGAAACCTGGTCCTCTTCCGGCATCGGCGCCTGCTTGGCACGCTTGCGCACCGCGTCGATGCCGCTGTTGCGGCCGACGAATATCAACCAGGCCGCCGGATCGCGAGGCGGCCCGTTCTGCGGCCAGTTCTTCAGCGCCTTGAGGCAGGCATCCTGGAAAGCTTCCTCCGCCGTGTCGAGATCGCGGAAATAGCGCAGCAGCGCGCCCATCGCCTGTGGGCGGGCAGCGCTGATCGCGGAGCTTATCCAGGTGAGTTCGGTCATGCCGGAACCCTGGTCGGATTGAACACCGATACCGGGCGGATTTCGTAGGAACCGCCGCTTGGGTTGACCTCGGAGAGCTCGCGGGCGAATTCGACGGCCTCGTCGAGGTCGGCGCAATCCAGCGTGTAGAAACCGAGGAACTGTTCCTTGGTCTCGGCGAACGGCCCGTCGATGACCAGCGATTCACCTTTCACTTTCCGCAGCGTCGTTGCCGCCGTTGTCGGCAAAAGCCGCGCCACGGGCCCAAGCCGGCCGGCGTTGGCATACTTCTCCTGAACGCCGAGCAGGTCGGCCATGACCTTGTCGTCCTGTTCCTTGCTCCAGGAACAGACGACATCTTCGCAGGCGTAGCAGAGGATGGCATAGAGCATGGGCGGTCCTTTCTGTAGCAAAGGACGAAACAGTAGGGCCGATCCCGACATGGCGTCGATAAAAAAATCGAGACGTCTCGGATTCAGCGGCCGCTGATTGCCGCCGATCGGTCCTCCTGCGTTTTCAACCACCTCAACACGAGCGCTTCCTCCTCATCAAGGCCTTCGATGGACCGCTTGCGCTTGTTGGCTTCCGCCATTTCGGCAAGCAGTCGTCCTTCGCTCCATGCCTCGAAGACCCGCGGATGGATATAGCATTTGCGGCAGACCGCGCGCGTATTGCCCAGCCGTTCGGCCACCTTGTCGATGAGGTTGTTCATCACCCGTTTTTGCTGTGCCTGGCTCTCAGGCAGTTCCGTCTGCGCAAACAGGGACGCGGCGTGGATGGTGCCGCCCCATGTGCGGAAGTGCTTCGAACTGAACGCGTCGCCGACCGCTTGGCGGATATAGTGGTTCACGTCATCGGAGCGGACAGGGCGTCTGTTGCCGTCCTCGTCGAGATACTGGAACAGTTTCTGGCCCGGCAGGTCCTGCGCGCTCCGAACAATCCCCGCGATCCGGCGGTCAACCAGCTTCAATCTCCATTCCTTGCCGGACTTGCCCTTGAAGGCGAAGCGCAGGCTCGATCCCTTGATATCGACATGCCGGTCCCGCAATGTCGTCAGGCCGAAGCTCTTGTTGTCGCGAGCATAGGCTGCATTGCCGACGCGGATCATCGTGTTGTCGAGCAGCCAGACCACCGCGGCGGCGACGCGTTCGAGCGGCAGGCCGTGACGGCGCAGGTCGCTGTCGATCCTGCGCCGAAGGTCTGGCAGGCTTTCGGCGAAAGCCACCAAGCTCGAATATTTGGCGCCGTCGCGCTCCTCGGCCCATTGCGGATGATAGCGATACTGCTTGCGCCCCCGCTGATCCCTCCCGGTCGCCTGGATATGCCCGTTCGGATCGGGCGAAATCCAGACATCGGTCCAGGCCGGCGGAATGACGATCGCCGCGATGCGCGCTCTGTCGGCACCGGAGACCGCCTTCCCGTCCGCTGCCTTGTAAGCAAATCCCTTGCCTGCCTTCAGCCGACGGATGCCGGGCTCGGCATCGCTGACATAAGTCAGCGCGGCACCCCTGGCGGAAATCTGTGCTCCATTCTTGGCTACGCTATCAGCATCGGCCAATCGGCTGCGCGACGATCCGGTTCTCTGCAGCATGTAAGCTCCACACGAAATATGCGTAGATAAGCTGCGGGTTGACCGCCGGTTCCACACCCGTCTGGAAAGAAGGCAATCCCCGTGGCGGCGGTCAGGCCTACAATGCGCGCTGCATCTGTGTCGGCGGAAGGGATAGCCGGCGGCGGGCCGCGAGCTTGAATTTGTAGCGCAGGCATCGCCAAGCTTCCGAGCGCCGCTTCGGCGCCGCCGAGGCTATTGCGAGAAAGCGCGCGGCCATGTCCAGGTCGCCCCGCGCATAATGGACACGGGCGATCTTGAGCGCGACGAGGCCCTCCCTGGCTTTCAGTGCCGAAATCGGGATGCCGCAATCGGTGAGCGTACGCAGCTCCCGGCGCCAGTCCAGGAAGCGCCGCACCGGGTCGACCGTGAAGCGATCGTCCGAGCGCTCCGCTGAAACTTCGTAGATCATGACGGGGCGGTGAACCATGACCAGCGACGCCTTGCTCATCAGCCGCGCCCAGAACAGCGTGTCCTCATCGAAGGCGAGCCCGACGGGGAACCGGGTCTCGCCGATGAGACGCCGGGAAGCCAGCACGCTGCCCACCGCCACCGAGCGTATATCCCCTTTCACGTAGGCCGAGGCGTTGGTGAGGCAGGCCGCGGTATAGCCGTTTGGCACCTTGATCTGCCGGTCCTGGCCGTTCACCCTGCGCCGGAAGGCGCCGACGATCATGTCGGCCTTGGGCTGGGTTTCCGCCTGCGACAGCAAGGAGCTTAAGCCGCCCTGCAGGTGCAGGTCGTCGGCGTCGATCAGGTAGACCCACGGATGGGCTGCCTCGTCGAGCGCCAGGTTGCGGGCGCCGCCGGCGTCGCGGCAACTGGCGGGCAGCACGCGCAAAGGCAGGGATGATTGCGCCGCGGCCTGCCGCGCCGCATCGGCCGTGCCATCGGTCGATTGGTCGTCGACCAGCAGGACCTCGCCGATAAACCCGGCCTCTCCGCCAAGCGACGCCAGCGTTTTAGCGATCGTTGCCGCCGCATTGTAGGCGGGTATGACGACGCTGACGGTTTTCAATGACAAACCTCATGCCTGTGCGGCAGCCTAGACTATTCTCCGTTAAGACGAATACAGACTAAGGACTTACAGGAAAAGTGTGAAACGGCTTTTCCCGCCGGAATTGCGCGCAATCAAAGACTTGGATCGGCTCGCCTTTTCCGTGAACCGGTGAACTGCTCTACTGGCCGTATCGATCTTTGAGAAGTCTGCCCCATCCTTGTGGGAACTCGCAGCGCCGGGCAAGTTAATGCGCCCCGTTTCACGCTTTTTCGAGCACGACCGGGATGACGTCGACAGCCTGGTCGCCGACCTGTCCGCCAGTCGTCTTCAGCACGCCGACGATGGGCGCCACATCCGAATAGTCGCGCCCGCAACCAACGGTGATATGGTCGTTGGAGGCCCGCATGCCATTGGTCGGATCGAACTCCTGCCAGCCGGCATCACGCCCGCACCAGACCTTGACCCAGGCATGCATGGCATCCGCGCCTTCGAGCCGGGGCTTGCCTTTGGGCGGAATGGTGCGCAGGAAGCCGCTGACATAGCCGGCCGGAATGCCGAGCCCGCGTAAGCCGGCGATCATGATGTGCGAGAAATCCTGACAGACGCCCCGCTTCAGCTGGAAGGCGTCGCTGGCCCGGGTCCGCACCGTGGTCGCCTCGTCGTCGTATGTGAAATCGCGATGGATGCGATTGCACAGGTTCATCGCCGTCCCCGCGGCCGAGATTCCGATGCTGTCTTGCGCGAATGCGGTGATCGCCGCATCGATGCCCGCATGGCTGCTGGCGGCCAGGAAATGGTGCGGCGAGGCAGGCGCAAGCGACCGCACGGCGGCCAGATCCTGTCGAAGGCGGCCGAGATCCGGCGACACGTCGAGCCCCGGCTCGGGCCGCGCCACCGACACACGCGCGCTCATCCTGATGTCGAGCGTGTCATGGGCGTCGCGAAAAGCGATCGAAGTGACATTGTTGCCGAAGAAATCGGAAAAATCCGACCTTTCGTTGGGTGCGGGTGAAAAAGAAAGCGAAGCGGCGATGACACGCTGCACACCGTCAATGGTCGACGGCAGCACGCGCACCTGATGGCGTCCGCCACCAGCCGCGGCAGCATAGTCGTAGTGGAGCAGAAGCCTGATGTCGTACAGCATGGCCATCTCTTTCTAGCCGAAATAGGCTTTGGCGAGGCTGCTGTAGAGCCCGCCTATTTCGCCCGCGAGATCGTTCAACGCCTTCACCGTCATGTCTGCCGGCTCCTTGATGGCGATGGACGTGTTGAGCTGCAGGATTTCCTTGGCTGCCGCCGACATGTGCCCCTCGCCGCCGGTCGCCGGCAATAGCCCTATCTCGGCTTTCAGCCGTTCCAATTGGAACAGGATGGAGCGTGGATTGAGTGGATCGAGCGCCAGGAGGTCGATCACCGTGCGCCGGCCGGCCTGCACCGGATATTGCCGTCGATGGGTCATCACGCTGTCGCCGATCTCCAGCATCATGTCCAGCGCCCCGTCCGGCGCCTTGCTGCTGGTCAGTCGGGCCAGCGTGCTGGCGATCTGGATGCCGCGCTCCAGCCGCCGGCCGATCTCGAGGAACCGCCAGCCAGCGAAGCGGTACATGTTCTCATGCAAAAGGCCTGAGAATCCGGCCAGCTTGCGCAGGATCACGGTCATCGCCCGCGTCGCATCGTCGCCGGGCGCCACGGTGGTGGCGAACTGATGGATCGTTTTTGACAAATCCTTGAGCGCCAGCCAGCCATCCGGCGAGAAACGATCGCGGATCTGGCCGGCGCTGTAGACCGCGCTGTCGAGCGTGCCGATGAGCCCTGGCGGGATTGCCGTTTCGACATCGATGCCGAACGGTTCGAGATAATCCCTGATATCGGCCAGCAGCGGCATGTCCGGATCGGACGTTTCGGCGAGCCGCACGTGATAGGCGCGCAGGATACGCACCGTGTCTTCCGAGCGTTCGATGTAGCGGCCGAGCCAGGTCAGGTTTTCCGCCGCGCGGCTGGGCAGGCTGCCGGGCATGGTACGGTTGAAGCTGTCGCTCTCCTGCGGCAGCAGCGTCTCGCGCTCCACGGGTCTGTCGCTGACCACCCAGACATCAGCCGCCTGGCCGCCGCGCTGCATGGCGATCGCCGTTGGGTCGAGCGACAGGCCAACGCGCGCAAACCCGCCCGGCATCACCGTCCAGCCCTCGGGCGTACGCGCCAGGTAGACGCGTAGGCTCGCCGGCCGCGGTTCCAGCCAGCCGCCGACATAGACCGGCGTCGTCGAAAGCGTCACCGCCTCCTGGCCGACGAAGGCCTTGCCGTCGCGTTCGATGCGCGCCACCAGTTCCGCCCGCTCACCGACCGAGAGAGCCGAGCCGAGCTTCGTCTGTCCGTCATCTTCGAAGGCAAGTCTTGTCGACAGCGCCGGGCCGACCACCATGCGGTCGATATTGGCGAGCACGTGGGCGCGCTCCGTCTCCTGTCCGCACCACCATGTCGCCACACTGGGCAAAAGCAGCTCCTCGCCCCACAATTCGCGCGCGATCTTGGGCAGAAAGGCGAGCAGCGCGCGCGTCTCCATCAGGCCCGAGCCCAGCGCATTGACGGTGGACACCGTGCCTTGGCGGATCGCCTCGACCAGGCCCGGCGTACCGATCTGCGAATCCGGGCGCAGCTCGAGCGGATCGGCGAAGGCGGCATCGAGCCGCCGCCACAGCACGCTGATCGGCATCAGACCGGACACCGTCCGCACCATCAGCTTGCCGCCGGAAACGGTCAGGTCCTCGCCTTCGAGCAGCATGATGCCGAGGTAGCGGGCGATATAGGCGTGTTCGTAATAGGTCTCGTTGAGTGGCCCCGGCGTCAGGATGGCGACGCGGCCGTCGCTCTCCTTTGCCATGCCGATCAGCGCATCGCGAAAGCGTCGGAAGAAGCCGGCGAGCCGGTGCACATGCATCTCGCCATAGATGTCGGACAAAGCGCGCGTGGTGGCGACCCGGTTTTCCAGCGCGAAGCCGGCGCCCGAAGGCGCCTGGGTGCGGTCGCCCAGCACCCACCAGCGGCCGTCCGGACCGCGGCCGAGTTCGAAGGCGCAGAAGTGCAGGAAATGCCCTCCGGCCGGCCTGGTGCCGACCAGGGGCCGCAAATATTCAGGGCTCGCCGCGATCAGTCCTGCTGGCAGGATGCCTTTTTCGACCAGCCGGTTCGGCCCGTGGATATCGGCAACAATTTCCTCGAACAGTTCGGCGCGCTGCACCAAGCCGGCGCTGACCGCCTGCCACTCGCTGTCCTCGATGAGCACGGGGATATGCGCCAGCGGCCATTCCCGCTCGTTGGCGCCCGCCTTGTCGTAGACGCGGTAGTAGACACCCGCATCGCGCAGATACTGGTCGGCGCGGGCGAAGCGCTGGCCGAGCTTTTCGGCCCCGAGTTCGTCCAGCGCTTCGACAAAATGCTTCCAGACCGGACGGGGATTACCTGACGCGTCGACCATCTCGTCGACGACGCCGTCGATCGGCTGGTAGTGCTCCAGCAGGCTACGGGCCTGCGGCTTGCCGCGCACCCTTTTGTGATTCCCCTTTGCCATGTCAGATCACAGTCTTGGTGGACGCCTGAGGTCAAGGGTCATCGGGAAATCTTCCGCCGGCTGTTCCTCGCGCAACACATAGCCGGAGGGTGTGTGGCCGCGCGGTTCGAAGCGGGCGAGCCGCCGTGCCTCCGCCTCGTTGCCGTTGACCGGGAAAGTGTCGTAGCTGCGCCCGCCGGGATGCGCGACATGGTAGACGCAGCCGCCGACCGCGCGGCCGGACCAGCGGTCATAGATATCGAACACCAGCGGCGTGTTGACCGGAAGGGCCGGATGCAGGCCCGAGGCCGGCTGCCAGGCCTTGAAGCGCACGCCAGCCACCGCGACCTCTCTGTTGTCGGTAACCCTCATCGGCACGATACGACCGTTGCAGACGATCGCATGGCGCTCCGGATTGAGGCCTTCGGTCCTGACCTGCAGCCGTTCGACCGAGGAATCGACGAAGCGCACGGTGCCGCCGATCGCGCCCTGCTCGCCCATCACGTGCCACGGTTCCAGTGCCTGCCGCAGTTCCAGCTTGATGCCGGCATGCTGCACCTCCCCGCAGAAGGGAAAGCGGAACTCGAGCTGGGCATCGAACCATTCGGGCCGGAATTCGAACCCATTGAGCTTGAGGTCGTCGAGCACGTCGAGAAAGTCCGCCCAGACATAATGCGGCAGCATGAAGCGGTCATGGAGCGAGGTGCCCCAACGCGCGAAGCGCCCGTCGAGCGGAGTTTTCCACGCGCGGGCAATGATGGCCCGCACCAGCAATTGCTGCGCCAGGGACATGCGCGCATTGGGCGGCATCTCGAATCCGCGGAATTCGACAAGGCCAAGCCGGCCGGTTGGACCATCCGGGGAAAACAGCTTGTCGATGCAGATTTCCGAGCGATGCGTATTGCCGGTGACATCGGTCAACAGGTTGCGGAACAACCGGTCGACCAGCCACGGCAAGGGTGCGGCACCTTGTTCGGGATGCGGCACCTGCGCCATCGCGATTTCGAGCTCGTAGAGCGAATCGTGCCGCGCCTCGTCGAAGCGCGGCGCCTGGCTGGTCGGGCCGATGAACAGGCCGGAGAACAGATAGGACAGCGAGGGATGCCGCTGCCATTGCAGCACCAGGCTCTTCAGCAGGTCGGGCCGGCGCAGGAACGGGCTGTCATTGGGCGTCGCGCCGCCGACGACGACATGGTTGCCGCCTCCGGTACCGGTGTGGCGGCCGTCGATCATGAACTTGTCGGCGCCAAGCCGCGTCTGCCGCGCTTCCTCGTAGATTGCCGTTGTGGTGGCCACGCAATCTCGCCAGTTGGAAGCTGGGTGGATGTTGACCTCGATGACGCCGGGATCGGGTGCCACGCGGATGACGTTGAGGCGCGGGTCATGCGGCGGACCGTAGCCCTCGATGTGCACGGGAACGCCAATCGCCTTTGCCGCGTTCTCGGCGGCGGCGACGAGTTCGAGATAATCCTCGAGCGCCTCGACCGGCGGCATGAACACGCACAGCCGCCCGTCGCGCGGTTCGACCGAAAGTGCCGTGCGCACCGCGCCACCAATCTCGGTGATCTCCTGCTCGACGCGATCCTGCTGGCCGCTCGTCGCCGTGAACGAAGCTGCGTGCTGGCGGCGGGCCATTTCGTCGGCGCCTTCGAGTTCCGCCGGAGCGGCCGCTGGCAAGATCGCTTCGCGCACGGGCAGCGGGTCACGCGGCAGTGACGGATCGACGGGCACGATGTAGGGGAACTGCGCCGGCGGCACATAAGGCAGCGTGCCCAGCGGCAGGCGATAGCCGACCGGTGAATCGCCGGGCACCAGGAACAGACGGCCGCGCCGCGTCGTCCATTTTTCCGAACGCCAGCGCGGATCCGACGCCTGGCTGTTCCAGCGCTGCACCGGCAGCACATAGCCGGACGGCTTGGTCAGCCCGCGCTCGAACACTCTCGCCATGCGGCTGCGTTCCTCCGGATCTTCGAGCTTCGAATTGGCCGGGTCGACATTCTCGGGCAGCTTGCCTTCCTTGAGCAGCCATTCGGCTGGATCCTCATAGGCTTCGCTGACCATGGACGTGTCGATGCCGAGTTCGCCGGCGATCGCCGTCAGCAGGCTTTCGGCTTGTTTCGGCCCGATATCAGCCGAACTATCTTCCCGCGCGATCAGCGACGGGTCGCTCCACACCGGCTCTCCGTCGGCGCGCCAAAAGAGCGAAAACGTCCAGCGCGGCAGGCTTTCACCGGGATACCATTTGCCTTGGCCGTAGTGGAGGAAACCACCTGGCGCGAAACGTTCGCGCAGTTTTCTGATCAGCGCGTCGGCCTTTTCGCGCTTGGTTGGCCCAACGGCGGCGGTGTTCCATTCGGCGGCCTCGAAATCGTCTATCGAGACGAAGGTCGGCTCGCCCCCCATGGTCAGCCGCACATCCCCGGCCGCGAGCGCGGCATCGACCTTGTTGCCGAGCGCGTCGAGCGCCTGCCAGCTCTCGTCGGAGAAAGGCTTGGTGATGCGCGGATGCTCGGCGATGCGGTCGACCCGCATCTCGAAGCCGAACTCGACATTGGCGAAGCTCCCCATGCCGGAAATAGGTGCGGCATTGCGGAAATGCGGTGTGGCGGCCAGCGGCACATGGCTTTCGCCGGTGAGCAGGCCCGAAGTCGGGTCGAAGCCGATCCAGCCGGCACCAGGAAGATAGACCTCGCACCAGGCATGCAGGTCGGTGAAATCGACCGCTGTGCCGGCCGGCCCATCCAGCGCGACAAGGTCGGGCCTGAGCTGGATCAGATAGCCCGAGACGAAGCGCGCGGCGATGCCGAGATGGCGCAGGATCTGCACCAAGAGCCAGCTCGAATCGCGGCACGAGCCCTTGGCGGCCGCCAGCGTTTCCTCCGGCGAGAACACGCCGGTCTCCATGCGCACGATATAGGCGATCTCGCGCTGCAGGCGCGCATTGAGATCGACGAGGAAATTGACCGTGTTGGGCGCGCTGCGGTCGACGGTTTTCAGAAACGCCTGGAGCAGCGGCCCGGCCGGCTCCGGCGTCCGGTAGATAGTGAGATCGTCGCGGATCTCCTCGGGATAGTCGAACGGGAACGCCTCGGCCGACGGTTCGACAAAGAAGTCGAACGGATTGTAGACGGTCATGTCGGCGACGAGGTCGACCTCGATCTTCAGCTCCGTCACCGGCTCGGGAAAGACGAAACGGGCGAGGAAGTTGCCGTAAGGATCCTGCTGCAGATTGACGAAGTGGTTCGCCGGCTCCACCTTCAGCGAATGGCTCAACACCTTGGTGCGGGAATGCGGTGCAGGCTGCAGCCTGATGATTTGGGGGCCGAGAACCACCGGCCGGTCGTATTTATAGTGGGTCAGGTGGTAGACGGCTGCCAGAATTGCCATGGGGCCCCGGAGATCGGCGTTTCATCAGCCGAACCCTGACACATCTGGCCGCCATTCTCCAAGCGGATGTTGCGGTGCACCTAAATTAAAGAACCCTTTGCCGCCTTAAAGTCACTCAAAAGAACGCCTGTATTCCGGTCTGCGCCCGCCCCAGGATCAGCGCGTGTACGTCATGCGTGCCTTCGTAGGTGTTGACGGTCTCCAGATTCTGCGCGTGGCGCATGACGTGATAGCCAATCTGGATGCCGTTGCCGCCATGCATGTCGCGGGCCTGGCGGGCGATGTCGAGCGCCTTGCCGCAATTGTTGCGCTTGACGATCGAGATCATTTCCGGCGCCATCTTGCCTTCATCGAGCAGGCGCCCGACGCGCAACGAAGCCTGTAACCCCAGAGCGATCTCGGTCTGCATGTCGGCGAGCTTCTTCTGGTAGAGCTGGGTGCCGGCCAGCGGCTTGCCGAACTGCTTGCGGTCAAGGCCATACTGGCGAGCGCGATGCCAGCAGTCTTCCGCCGCTCCCATGGAACCCCAGGAGATGCCGTAGCGGGCTCGGTTGAGGCAACCGAACGGTCCGCCAAGGCCCTTGGCGTTGGGCAACAGCGCGTCCTCGCCGACCTCGACGCCTTCCATCACCACCTCGCCGGTGATCGACGCCCGCAGCGACAGCTTGCCGCCGATCTTCGGCGCCGACAGCCCTCTCATGCCTTTCTCCAGCACGAAACCGCGGATCTCGTCCTTGCCGTTCTCGCCCTTCAACTTCGCCCATACGACGAACACGTCGGCGACCGGCGCATTGGAAATCCACATCTTGGAGCCGGAGAGCTTGTAGCCGCTGGCGGTCTTTTCGGCGCGGGTCTTCATGCCGCCGGGGTCAGAGCCGGCATCCGGCTCGGTCAGCCCGAAGCAGCCGATCCACTCGCCGCTGGCGAGCTTGGGCAGATACTTCCTGCGCTGTTCGTCCGAGCCATAGGCGTAGATCGGGTACATCACCAGCGACGACTGCACCGACATCATCGAGCGATAGCCGGAATCGACGCGTTCGACTTCCCGCGCCACCAGCCCGTAGGTGACATAGCTGGCGGCGAGGCCACCGAACTCCTCCGGAATGTTGATCCCGAGCAGGCCGGCCTCGCCCATCTCGCGGAAGATCGCCGTGTCGAAGGTCTCGTTGAGATAGGCTTCCTCGATACGCGGCGCGAGCTTGTCGGCGGCAAAGGCGGCAGCGCCATCGCGCACCATGCGCTCGTCCTCCGAAAGCTGGTCCTCGATCAGGAACGGGTCTTCCCACACGAATGCATTCTTGTCGGCCATGGCTTCTCGATCCTTGAGACAGGTGAAGCCGGCTTATCGGCTCGTGGCCTGAAAAAATCAAACGAAATTGCTTCACCCATCAATGAGCGTTAGGAATGGATCATGAGTGTCCAGCGCCGCCTTTTGCCCAACATCAGCGCCCTTGCCGCCTTCGAGGCCGTGGCGCGACTTGGCTCCTTCACCGCCGCCGCCCGGGAATTGGACCTGACCCAAGGTGCGGTCAGCCGCCAGATCAGGCTTTTGGAAGATCAGTTCGGCCGGCCGCTGTTCGAACGCGACAGTCGCAATGTAAGACTCTCCACGGCAGGTGAAATCTACGCCGAAGCGGTACGCTCGGCGCTTGGCCAGTTGCGTGACGCAGCTCTTGGATTGATGAGCAACCGGCATAGTGGCATCCTGAATCTTGCCATTCTGCCGACTTTCGGCACACGTTGGCTGATGCCGATGATCCCCGATTTCGTCGAGAACAATCCCGACATCACCATCAATTTCGTCACCCGCGTCGGGCGCTTCGACTTCGCCCGCGAACGGTTGGATGCCGCCATCCACTACGGCCTGCCGGACTGGCCGGACGCCGACTCGACACTTCTGGTGCACGAGACGGTGGCGCCGGTGGTGTCACCCGACTTCCTCGCTGGCCGCGCCATCGCCACGCCGGCCGATATCGGCCGTTTGCCGCTGCTGCACATGACGACGCGCCCAGGCGCCTGGAGCGAATGGTTCGAGCATCAAGGCCTGAGCGCGCCGACCGGGCCTGGCATGCAGTTCGAGCATTTCGGCACCGCCGCCCAGGCTTGCATGACCGGGCTCGGCGTGGCGCTCTTGCCGCAGATCCTCATCGAGGGCGAACTGCAGCGCGGCCAGCTTGTGCTCGCGCCCGGCCAGCCGATGCAGAGCCGCAGCGCCTATTACCTCGTCATTCCCCACGACAAGCGCGGCTATCCGCCGGTTGCCAGTTTCCGGGACTGGCTGCTAGGCCAGCGTGAGAAGGAGCCAGCTGTTCTGGCTTGGTAGCTACTTTCGCTTCAGCGCGTCCGCGAGCGCTGCGCCGAACGCACCTTGCTGTGCCGGCCGCTCCGGCTGGCGTTGCGGCGTAGGCCCGCGTGGCGCCGGCCTACCGCCACCATTGTCGCGCGGCCCGCCCTTCGATGCGCCGCCTTCGCCACCGTCCCTGCGCATGGAGAGCGCGATGCGCTTGCGCTTGATGTCGACATTGACGACGCGCACCTTGACCACGTCGCCGGCCTTGACCACCTCATGCGCGTCCTTGATGAAGCGGTCGGCGAGCTGTGAGACATGCACCAGCCCGTCCTGGTGCACCCCTATATCGACGAAGGCGCCGAAAGCGGCGACATTGGTGACGGTGCCTTCCAGCAGCATGCCTGGCTTCAAATCCTTGATCTCGTCGATGCCATCGGCGAAGGTCGCCGTCTTGAAGCCGGGACGCGGATCGCGGCCGGGCTTCTCCAGCTCCGCCAGAATGTCGCGCACCGTCGGCAAGCCGAAACGTTCGTCGACGAAGACGCGCGGGTCGAGCGCCTTGAGCGCGGCACTGTCGCCCAAAAGCGAACGCACGTCGCGGCCGCAGGCGGCGACGATCTTCTTGGCCACGCCATAGGCCTCCGGATGCACCGACGAGGCATCGAGCGGCTCGCTGCCATTGGCGATGCGCAGGAAACCGGCGGACTGCTCGAACGCGCGCGGTCCAAGCCGTGCCACCTTCAGCAGGTCCTTGCGGCTGGCGAACGGGCCGGTCGAATCGCGATGGGCGACGATGGCGTCGGCGAGCGACGCGCCGAGGCCCGAAACCCGCGCCAGCAGCGGCGCCGAGGCGGTGTTGAGGTCGACGCCGACCGCGTTGACGGCGTCCTCCACGACAGCCTCCAGTGAGCGACCAAGCCGATACTGATCGACATCGTGCTGATACTGTCCGACGCCAATGGATTTCGGTTCGATCTTGACCAGTTCGGCCAGCGGATCCTGCAGCCGTCGCGCGATGGACACCGCGCCGCGCAGCGACACGTCGAGGCCGGGAAACTCGGCGGCAGCCGTTGCCGAGGCCGAATAGACCGACGCTCCCGCCTCGCTGACGATCACCTTGAGCGGCTTCGGGCCGCCGTCCGAAGGCATGTCGGACAGCATGTCGGCGACCAGCTTCTCCGTCTCGCGGCTCCCGGTGCCGTTGCCGATCGAGATCAGCTCGACCTTGTGCTGGCGAATAAGCGCCGCAAGTTCGGCCTGCGTGCCACGCACATCGTTCCTCGGCGGAAACGGATAGACCGTCGTCGTCGCCAGCAGCTTGCCGGTGCCATCGACCACCGCCACCTTGACGCCGGTGCGGATGCCGGGATCGAGCCCCATCGTCGGCCGCGAGCCGGCGGGAGCCGCCAGCAGCAAATCCTTGAGGTTACGGGCAAAGACATGGATCGCTTCTTCCTCGGCCCGCTCGCGCAGGTCGCGCATCAGGTCGAGCGTCAGGTGCAGCGACAGTTTGATGCGCCAGGTCCAGCCTGCCACTTCCATCAGCCAGCGGTCACCGGGCAGGCTGGCAGCGATGGCGTAGGCGTTGGCGATCATCCGCTCGACCGGCTTCACCGACGATGTGTCGTCGGCATCCACCTCGATGTCGAGCGACAGCACCTCCTCGTTGCGGCCGCGCAGCATGGCGAGCGCCCGGTGGCTCGGCACGGTCGCCCAACGTTCGACATGGTCGAAATAGTCGGAGAATTTCGCGCCGGCTTCCTGCTTGCCCTCGACCACCCTGGCGCGCAGGAAGGCGCGCTCCTTCATGTAGCTGCGCAGCTTGCCGAACAGGTCGGCGTTCTCGGCGAATTGCTCCGACAGGATGTCGCGCGCGCCCTCGAGCGCCGCCTTCGCATCGCCTACCTCTGCGGTAACATAGGCGAGCGCGACGTCCGCGGGCACCAGCGAACGGTTGTTGAGAATGGCTTCGGCCAGCGGCCCCAATCCACGCTCGCGGGCGATCTCGGCCTTGGTACGGCGCTTCGGCTTGTAGGGCAGGTATATGTCCTCGAGTTCCGCCTTGGTCGCGGCGCCCGCGATCTTGGTTTCAAGCTCTTCGGTCAGCTTGCCCTGCTCGCGGATCGAGCCCAGGATGGTGTCGCGGCGCGCGTCGAGTTCGCGCAGATACACAAGACGCTCGGCAAGGTCGCGCAATTGCGTATCATCCAGCCCGCCGGTCACTTCCTTGCGGTAGCGTGCCACGAACGGCACCGTCGCACCCTCATCGAGCAGTCCGATCGCCGCGGCCGCCTGTTCCGGCCGCGCCTTGATTTCGGCCGCGATAATGGTTGCGATGCGCTTGATGTCGGATGCCATGTCGTTCCCACTCTCGTCGAAAAGAGCGGCGACCATAAGCGCAGACATCAGGTCCGCCAACCGCCGCGTTTTCAACGGCGGCGGAGGTCCACAGGAAAGCGCCTCGATTTGGGCGCTCAGGCACGGCGCAAGGTGTGTTGAGATTCAGGTCAGGCCAAGCTGAGAACGATGGCTTTCGGGGTCGCTCTCTTGCGACGAGCGCAGCGGACATGCCGTCCTTGAGCGCCGGAAGCGCGGAAAGTCGCAGTTCGCAGGCCGGCATCACCTGAATATCAGCACGCCTTAGACCATCCGGCTCAGCGCCTCGAGGAACGCAACGATCTCGATATCCAGCGGATCGTCGACCGGTTCCGGCTGCGACGACATCTTGGCGATCACCACTTCGGTGCTAGGATCGACATAAAGCCACTGGCCATGGATGCCGATGCCGCAATAGGCGCCGTTCTCGTGTCCTGTCTGGTACCATTTGTTGCGGTAGCGCCCGTTGGGAAACAGCGGCGCCATCGTGCCCCGCCGCCAGGCCTCATTACTGCCGCCGCTGCTGGTGGTGTCGCGCACCCAGGTCTCGGGCACGATGCGGCGGCCATTGGCCGTGCCGGCCTGCCGCAGCATCTCGCCGATGCGCGCCAGGTCACGCGGCGTCACCGAAATACCGCCGGCGGTGCGTGCCGTGCCTTCCATGTCGACGCCGACAGAGGCCTCGCTGACGGCGCCAAGCGGCAACCATAGCTTCTCGCGCATGAGGTCGGTGAAGCGCTGGCCCGAGGCGCGCTCGAGCAGCAGCCCGAGCAGGTCGGAATTGGGCGAACGGTAGCGGAAGGTCTGGCCATGCGGCTCGGCAAGCCGCTGCAGGGTCAGGATGAATTCACGCAGGCTTTCGGTGCCGCCGCCGGGATTCCACAGCGTCGCGCGGCGATATCGGGCGAAGGCGCTTTCCGGATCGAGATAGGCCTCCTCGAAGTCGAGGCTGACGCTCATGTCGAGCACATGCCGAACGCTTGCATCGCCATAGGCCGAGCCGGCTGCTTCAGGGATATAGTCCGTCACCGGCGCTTCCGGATCGAACACCCCCTCGCCTTCCAGTATGCCGGCGATGATCGCGGTCACCGATTTGCTGATCGAGAAGATGATGTGGCGCGCGCCAAACTCCATATGCGGCGCGAACCAGTCGCCAGTGATCTTGCCGCCCTTCATCACCGTCACTGCGTCGGTACTGGAACGCAGGAGGAATTCAGCCACCGTCTCCGGTGCGGTCGCGACCGTGACCTTTTCCCCGAGCAAGCCGTCCATGTCCCGCTGACGGGCTTCCACGGCGCCGGGCGCTGCCGCCACACGGGCGGTCGGCACCAGTTCGCCGAGATTCTGGAACGACCACCGATTGAACGGGCTCACACGCCAATTGCTAAGCAGCACCTCGTTGCGGCGGAATCCGTATCGGGTCTCGAACGCGGTCTTGCCGGTCATGGCGTTTCCTCCCAGTCCATTGGTCTTGAAGCTCAGGCAAGCGCCGCGGCGATGGCGTGCACGGCCTTCAGCGTTGCCCTGGAATAGGCCATGTTGCTGAAATCCGGCCAGGTCGACAGCTTCACCACGACCATTCCTGTGTTCCAGTCGATGTGGATCAACTGTCCGAACACGCCACGGCACATCAGTGCCCGCGAGCTGGGATTCTCGATCCAGAACTGGTTGCGATAGCTGCCCTCGGGCAGGCTGGCGGAGAAATCCGGACCATGCTTGCCGGTACGCGTCGCCTCGATCCAGTCCGCCGGCACGATGCCGCCGCCATTGTCGAGGATCAGCTGGCCAAAGCGGGCGTAGTCGCGCAGCGTCGCGTTGAAGCCGCCATCGGCTAGCGCATAGCCGGCGCTGTCGACGGTGAAGCAGGCGCTTTCGTCGGCCCCGAGCTTTTGCCAGAGTTCCTCCGAAACCAGCTGCGCCAGCCGCTTGCCCGTCACCCGTTCCATGATGAAGGCGAGCACGTCCGTCTCGATCGATCGATATTCGAACGCGGCTCCATGGGGGCGAACCGTGTCCTTCAAGCCCAGGATCAGTTCGAACATGTGCGATGGCCAGCGGAAATCCGGATCGCTGCCCGGTGGCACCGGCTTCCAGCCGGTGGCGACATCGACCTGGCCGATGTCGGAATAGCGGTCGGTGTATTCCTCCGAGAACCGCACGCCGGTGGTCATATCAAGCACATGCTGGACGCTGGCGCCGGCCCAGCCGGTCGCGCTCAGTTCCGGCAGGTAGTCTGTCACCGGCTTCACCGGATCAATCAGGCCGCGCCCGGCCCATATGCCGAACACCGAGCCGGTGACCGACTTGGCCATCGACTGCGACAGATGCAGCGTGCGCTCGTCCATGCCGTTGAAATAGCGCTCATAGACTATCCTGCCGTCCTTGAGCACCAGGAAGCCGTCCGTATAGGTCTCGTCGAGCAGACCGGCGAGTGTCGAAGGCCTGCCCTCGCTGTCCTCGACCGCCAGCCCGTCGAGATCGACCTCGGCGCGTTCGAGACGGTGGCGATGGCCAGCGCCGCGCCAGACTTCGGCGGTCGGCAGAATTTCCCGTATGTGCTGGAAAGCCCAGCGGTTCCAAGGCGGCCTGTCCCAGTCGAGCCTCGGCGGCAGCATGGCGGGCGGCGAGCCTTGCATGATCGGCGGCCGCGGATCGCTGTTGCGATAGGACGTCATGGAACCCTCCCCGTAGGCGCAAAGAAGGGAGGCCGAAGCCTCCCTTCCGCTGGAGTTTAGACCGAACCTATTTGCGCAAATTGGTCCAGATCTTGTTGTAAATTTCCACCACATCTGGCGGACAGGGCGGAACGAATTCCGCTGCCGGCGCGCCTGCCGGCGGATTTAGTTCCGGCGAATTGGCGAAATCCGGCTGCAGGAACTTGTGGCTGCCGGCAATGCCGTTGTCGTAACCGGCGAATTCCGAGATCAGCGCGGCGTTTTCCGGAGCCATGATAAAGTCCTGGAACAGCTTGGCATTGTCGAGGTTCTTGGCGCCCTTCAGCACCGCGACATTGTCCATCCAGCCCTCGATGCCTTCCTTGGGATAGGCGTATTTGATGGCCGGGATTTTCTGCCGCGAGCGATAGGTCGCGCCATTCCACTGCTCCGTCACGATCACGTCGCCGGAGGTGATCTTTGTGATGGTGTCGTAGCTGAAGGTCTTCCATGACGGCTTGGCGGCCGTCAGGATGTCGTTGACCTTCTTCAGATTAGCCTTGTCGGCACCGCAGCGCGGCACGCCGGCATAACGCTCGGCCGCATGCATGACGGTGTTGACATCGTCGAGCATATTGATCTGGCCCTTCAGTTCCGCCGGCGGGTCGAAGAGGATGGCCAGCGTGTCGATGTTGCCCTTGAACTTGTCTGTGTTGACCGCGAACGCCGTGGTGCCAAACTGCCAAGGCGCGGTGTAGTGGCGGCCGCTGTCCCAATAGATGTCGAGAAAACGCGGATCGATGTTCTTGCCGTTCGGCATCGCGTTGGGCTCTGTCTTTTCGAGCAGGCCTTCGTCGACCATGATCTTCACCGTGTAATCAGACGGCACCACGATGTCGTAACCGGAATTGCCGGCGCGCACCTTCGACAGCATGGTTTCGTTGGAATCATAGTCGTCCAGCGTAACCTTGATGTTGTACTGCTTCTCGAACTTTTCGATCAGCTTGGGATTGGTGTAGTCACCCCAGTTGTAGATATGCAGCTCGCCGTCGGCGAGCGCGGGCACCGCCCACAACAGCACGGCCGTCGAAACGGCAGCCATCAGTTTCCTAGACATTTTTTGTTCTCCTTTGCCTTCCCATTGATTCACTTGGCGCGTCGGCGCGCGATCAGGAACGATACCGAGACGAACAGGATCGAGACCAGCAGCAGGATGGTGGAGATGGCATTGATCTCCGGCGTCATCGGCCGCCTGATCTGGTTCCAGATGTAGAGAGGCAGGGTCGTCTGGCCGGGGCCGGCGACGAGCTGCGTGATGGTGAAATCGTCGAAGGAGACGATGAACGCGAGTGCCGCACCCGACATGATGCCGGGAACAAGCAACGGCAGCGTTATGCGCCGGAACGCGTGCCACGGCGTGGCGTAGAGATCGGCGGCGGCGTATTCGAGCGTCAGATCCATGTCCTCGAGACGCGCCCGGATCGGCATGTAGGCGAAGGGAATGCAGAACACACTATGGGCGAGGATCAGATTGCCGATGCCGAAATTCAGACCGAAGGCCCCGGCGATCAAGGCGAAGAAGGACAAGGTCGCCACTGCCGTGATGATCTCGGGAACCATCAGCGGCAGGTTGATGACCATGAAGGCGGCCGGCAGGCCACGCCACGGCTTCACCCGGGTCATGCCGATCGCCGCCAGCGTGGCGCAGATCGTCGAAACGATCGTTGCGCTCACCGAGATGATCAGCGTGTTCTCGGCGGCGTTGTGGAATTCCTCATTGAGCAGTGCGGTGCCGTACCAGCTCAGGCCGACGCCCTCCCAATGGGTGACGAGCGAACCCGTGTTGAACGAAAAAATCATCAGGATCAGGATCGGGACGTAAAGCACGGCAACGCAGATGATGGCGATCGTGCGGAACCCGGGCTGGTCCTTGATATCGACGTTGCGGGGATCAGCCATGCTGGATCTTCCCCGACGTGGTGCGAACATAGAAGTAGAGGGCGACCAGCACCGCGGCCATCAGGATCAGCGCTTGGGCGCAGCCGAGCGGCCAGTTGCGCCCGGAACCGAATTGCTGCGCGATGAGATCGCCGATCATCAGATGGATGCCGCCGCCAAGGATAAGCGGCGTCACATAGGCCCCGAGCGCGGGGATGAAGACGAGCAGACAGCCGGCAATGATGCCGGGCAGCGACAGCGGAATAATCACCCGCCAAAGAACTTGCCGGCGCGTCGCGTAGAGGTCATTGGCCGCCTCGACCAGCCGGAAATCCAGTTTTTCCAAGCTGGCATAGAGCGGCAGGATCATGAACGGCAGGAACGAGTAGAGCAGGCCGAGCTGGATAGCGAAGTTGGTGTAAAGCATGGTGATCGGCTTATCGATCACGCCAAGCCCGATCAGCAGGTTGTTGATGAGACCTTCGTCGCGGATGATGAACATGATGGCCAGCGTGCGCACCAGAAGGTTCGACCAGAACGGGATGGTGATCAGCAGCACCCACCAGTTGCGCTGCGCCGGCGTGCGCGTGGCCATGAAGTAGGCGGTCGGAAAACCCAGCAGCAGGCAGATGACCGTCGTCACCACGGCGAACAGAAACGAGCGCAGATAGATGATCAGGAAATCCGGCGTGAACTGCAGCGTGTCGTCGAAAATATCCTGCTGAAACAGGAAGTTAAGATAGGCGTCCGTCGAAAACTTCCATTGCACGCCGCCATAGGGCGCGGCCTGGAGAAACGAATAGACAAGGATGATCAGCAGCGGCAGCACGCCGAAAATCCCGATTACGATCAGCGCCGGCAAGGAAAGCAGGCGGTTGCGCCTGGCGCTTGCCTTCTCGGCCTTGGCCTCGAACAACGCGGCTTGGGAAAGCGCCATCGTCATCAATCCCTTAGTATCCGCGCGCCGTCGTCCTCGAACACGATGCCTACCTTGGCGCCCGTCTCGAATGTCACTGCGCCGGACCGGCTGTTCTGGTAACGCACGATGAAGTTGTCACCGCCATCGAGCTTGACGTGGTAGTGCGTGTCGGTTCCGAAATAGACGACATTCGCCAAGGTTCCTGAGACCGTGCTCTTGGACACATCGGCGATCAGATCCGCATGCTCGGGCCGCACCACGACCGTGACTGCGTCAGAGGGATCGAAGTTCTCCGGGAACCCTGCCGCCACGGTTGCGCCGGAGGCGAGCTTCACGGTGGCGACGCCCGATTTCTTCGACACCACGGTACCCTCGAGGAAATTGGTCTCGCCGATGAAGTCGGCGACAAAGCGTTCAGCCGGTCGGTCGTAGATGTCGCGCGGCGCGCCGACCTGCAGGATCTTGCCCGACGACATCACGGCGATACGGTCCGACATGGTCAGCGCTTCTTCCTGGTCGTGGGTGACGAAGATGAAGGTGATCCCGGTCTCGTGCTGCAGCCTCTTCAGCTCGATCTGCATTTCCTTGCGCAACTTGTAATCGAGCGCGGAGAGCGGCTCGTCGAGCAAGAGCACCTTCGGCTGTGGTGCGAGCGCCCGCGCCAGCGCCACGCGCTGTTGCTGCCCGCCGGAGATCTGACTGGTGCGGCGATTGCTCAGCGCTTCCATCTTGACCAGTTTCAGCATCTGGGCGACGCGCGCCGCAATCTCCGCCTTCGGCTTGCCCAGCATTTCCAGGCCGAAGCCGATATTGTCGGCCACCGTCATGTGGGGAAACAGCGCATAAGACTGGAAGACAGTGTTGACTGGCCGCTTGAACGGCGGCAGCGGCGCGATGTCCTGTCCGTAGAGCAGGATTTCGCCGGCACTCGGAAAATCAAAGCCGGCTATTAGCCGCAACAACGTCGTTTTTCCGCAGCCGGATGGTCCCAGCAGTGTGAAGAACTCATTCTCGCGGATCGATACCGAGACCTTGTCGAGGGCAGCGACCTGCCCCTCACCCGATCCGAAAATTTTGCTGACGTTAACTACTTCAATCGCATTCCGATCCGGTTTGTCCGGCACGATTACGCCTCACTGTTGACCCCGCTCTTGCTGGCGGAGTTTGTCCCCTGTTGGATGTGACCACACGGCCGGCAGGTTGGCAAGCCCGGCATTGAATCACAGTTCAGTTAGCAATCTTGGGCTAGCAAGCCCCATGCCACAGTCAGGCTTGGTAGGTGATTTTGCCGCCACAGATGGTCGTCACCGGCCGCACCGTATGTAACGCTTCCGGGGCAGTCCTCTCGATATCGGCCGACAAAACGACCAGATCCGCCAGATAACCCGGCTTCAGCACGCCTTTGCGGTGTTCCATGAATTCGCTGTAGGCGCCCTCGACCGTATAGCCGGCAAGCGCTTCATGCAGCGAGAAACTCTGGTCCGCCAGGCCCTCTGCCCAAGGTTTGCGCATCACCGCCGCTTGGATGCCCAGGATCGGGTCAACCGGCGAGACCGGCCAGTCGGAAGCGAACACGACGCGGGCGCCAGCATCCTTCAGTGTGCGCCAGGCATAGCTAAGCGGCCACCTTTCGCGACCGATGCGCGAAATCGTCGGCTCCAGCGGAAAATTCAAGGCGCCGGGCGGATGCGGCGGTTGCATCGAAGCGATGACGCCAAGTTCGGCGAACCGCGGTACATCCGTCGGGGTGATGACCTCGATATGCTCGACGCGGTGACGGCTGTCCCGCTTGCCGTTGTTCTCCTGCGCCGCCTGATAGCCGTCGAGCACCGCGCGGACTGCGCCGTCGCCGATAGAATGGACGGCGATCTGCAGGCCTCGGCGATCGGCCTCCACTGCCACCTCGACGAAGTGCTCGGGCGTGAACAATGGCTCGCCGCGCCAGCCGGGACGGTCGGCGTAGTCGTCGACCATCACGGCAGTCCAAGAATCGAGCACGCCGTCATAAAACACCTTGACCATGCCCGAGGACAGCCATTCGGAGTTATAGGTCGCGGCCATACCCGACGCTTTTTCAAGCATGGCCAGTGCCATGAAGTTCTTGAAATGGAACGGGATTTTGGTACGGCAAATGAGCCGCCCTTCCGCCTCCAGGCCGGCAAGCAGTTCAAGCTGGTAGAGGTTGCCATCCATGTTCTGGATCGACGTAATGCCATGCCTGGCGCACCATTCGAGACCGCGATGCATCAGATCGCGGTCGGCAGCCAATTCCTCGGCCGAAGGATAAGGCTCCGGCTCCATGCCAGTCAGGCCAAGCCGCGTGCGGTTCTGGCCAAAGAATTCCAGAATCGGACCGAATGCCTCACCTTCGCGCAATTCGCCCGAGGCCAGTCCGTCGGCGCCCATGACGATTTCGTTGCCCGGCCCCAATTGGCGGCCATGCAGAAGCCCGGCCTGCTCCAGCGCCTTGGTGTTCGCCCACATCGTATGATGGTCGGAAGCCGACATGACGAAGGGGCGGTCGAGAATGATGCGGTCGAGATGATGCCGCGTAACCGGCTCGGAAAGGACCGCATAGTCGACGCCAGCGCCGATCAGAAGCTTGGCATTGGGCCGCGCCGCGGCAAAGAACTGGATAGCATCCCGCAAGGCATCGAAGCCATGCACGCCAGCCAGATGCAGATTGTCGAGTTCAGCCGCGCCGCCGAACAGATGCATATGGGCTTCGATGAAACCGGGGATCACCGAACCGCCCTCGGCGTCGATGACCTTTGTACCCGTTCCCTTGAGCTCTTCGATTGCAGCACGGCTGCCAATGGCGATGATGGCGCCGTCCTTGACGGCAACGGCCTCGGCGGCGGGATTGTCGCCGTCCATGGTCAACACACGACCATTGATGACAATCAGGTCCGCATCATCCCCCGCATCCGTGACCGACATCGCAACTCCGCGCTTTTGACGACTGAAATGAGACTGGGCAAAACTCCGCGTCCAACGACCCGCCGCTACGGAGCGGCGCTATCGGACAATGAATGGCGCCAAGTACGCTGTCTTCGAAATTTCCCTTGTTATCCCTTGGGACAGCGTGGATAAAGAATGCGACTGATTATTCGCGTTTGTCAACATGCCGGATTTAGAATGTATTGTGGACAGCACGCCCCGCTTGTGTTGGGACCAGGCGGGGAACGAGGACATCAAGCAGTGAAGCGCAGTCTCGATCGCAAAACCAAAATAGCGCTCGAACCGCGCAAGCAACCGCGGCAGCAGCGGTCGAGCAAGGTGGTCGACCGCATTCTCGACGCGGCGCTGACCTTGACGCGCGAGCAAGGAACCAAGGCGCCGACGACGCTCGCCATAGCGCAGCGCGCCGGCCTGTCCGTCGGTTCGGTCTACCAGTACTTCCCCAACAAGGAGGCCATTCTTCTGGATCTCGCCCGGCGCTGGCTGTCATCCTTTCCCGAGGTGATCGCGAGGCGCATCAAGGTCGCGCCGCCTACCAACCGCGAAGAGTTTCGGCGGGAAGTGCGCAAGCTCTTCATCGACACGTCCAGGATCTATCTCGACAACGCCACCCTGATGCCGGTGATCGAGGCGATATCCGGCAATGCCGATCTCAGGCCTATCCAGGACGCATATGACGAGGAGATCGTCGCCCTCTATGCCGCATGGCTGCGGCATGTGAACCCGGCCCTCGAAGACAAGATCGCCAAGCGGCTTGGCCTGGTGATGATGGAAGTCGGGCACGCCTGCCGGCTTGTCGGGATGAAAAGAGATCGCAGGACGTACGACCTCATCGAGGACGATGTCGAAACCATGTGGCTCGCTTTGGTGAGCCCCTACCTCAACCTTGACTGACCAGTTTCAATGAGATTCCGGACGGAAACCGCTTTCTGGAATTGCCTTAGCTACGCATTTCGAGAGGAATTTCATGAAGACTGTCTATTCGCCCCTTCATGCCGGTCATGCCGGACAGATGGAACTGGTCACCTCGGCCATCGTGCCCGGTTTTGAAAAGCCCTCGCGGGCGGAGTTCATCAAGGCGCGGGTCGAAAGCGAGAAGCTCGGGCCGATCCTCGCGCCGGTCGAGCATGACCTTGCCGCCGCCAAGCGTGTTCACAGGGCCGACTTCATCGACTTCCTGCCGACCGTCTGGCCGCAATGGATCGCCNCTTGCCGCCGCCAAGCGTGTTCACAGGGCCGACTTCATCGACTTCCTGCCGACCGTCTGGCCGCAATGGATCGCCGAGGGTCATGCGGGCACGGCGATGCCCTTCACCTGGCCGACGCGCGGCCTGCGCGGCGACGTGCCGCCCAAGCGCATCGACGCCCTGCTCGGCTATTATTCCTTCGACGGCGGCGCCACCTTCGTCGAGGGCACCTGGGCCGCGATCAAATCGTCCTTTGACGTCGCGCTGACCGCCGCCGGCCTCGTCAAGGACGGCGAGAGGTCGGCCTTCGCGCTTTGCCGTCCGCCCGGCCACCATGCCGGGGCCGGCTTCATGGGCGGCTATTGCTACATCAACAACGCGGCGGTCGCCGCGCAATGGTTCCGCGACCAGGGCGCAAAACGTGTCTCGATCCTCGACGTCGACTATCACCACGGCAACGGCACGCAGGAGATCTTCTATGACCGCGCCGACGTACAGGTTCTCAACTTGCACGGCGATCCGATGGTCGAGTACCCGTTCTTCCTCGGCCATGCCGATGAGCGTGGCGCGGGTGCTGGCGAAGGTTTCAACATCAACTATCCCATGCCCTTCGGCACCGGTTGGGATGCCTGGAATGTGTCGCTGGAGGACGCCTGCGCCAGGCTCGCCGCCTACGCTCCCGACATCGTTGTCGTCTCGCTCGGCGTCGACACTTTCGAAAAGGACCCGATCAGCCAGTTCAAGCTGAAAAGCCCGGATTATCCGAAGATCGGCCAGCGCATCGCCAAGCTCGGCCTGCCGACGCTGTTCGTCCAGGAAGGCGGCTATGCCGTCGAGGAGATCGGTATCAATGCCGTCGGCGTGCTGACCGGGTTCGAGGATCGGTAGAGGGTCGTCCAGAAAGCGACTGCGGGGAGGACGGACAAAGGAAGGGTAGCGGCAGCCGCCCGTTTTTGGACCCAGAGGCGCCGCGTAAGCCCATCGCAAGAATTATGACCGGCCTGCGCGGCTCGATTTCCGGGCCCCGGAAATGCAAAGAAATTGGCCGCTGAGTCGCAGTCCGAGTCCACCGGATTCGATTTTGTCAAATCGCGTTTGATGTCGGATTCATCTGCGGGTAGATTAGACCCGAATCAGCCGGTCCTCGGGGGCACGGCGACCACCCAAAGTCTCACGTTCCGGAATTTTTCCGGCGCCAGACGCGGATGTCTCGCGTTCCCTGAATGGATTCCGTCTGGTTGGGCGCGGCCCCGCGCCTCGTGTGTGTCTCGTAAAAGTAACGCGTTTTCGGGTTCGGCGGCTGGCACTCCAGCAGCCGGGCATCAGAATTGATTCCGACCAAAAGCAGCAGATGAGCAGTCCCGCCGCGCCTCTTCAATCCGACACATTGGGCTCGCGCCTGACGTCGCGCGGTGATCTCACCTCCTTCTTCATGGAGCTAACCGCCGAGATCGGCGCCGACAGCTACATGCTGGTCGCCATCGTCCATGATCAGGACCGCAACGATGCGCGTATCGTCTCTTCGAACTGGATCTTCGACGCCATCGAGTTGATCGGCAAGCGGCTGATCGCCGGCCTTGCCCAGGGCCCGCTCACCGCCGCACCCGGTATCCGTCCGACGCCGCTGGTGGCGGCCCAGGCGCCGAATTCCGGTGGACTGGTCTCGGGCGAAGAGGCTCGGCTCCTCGACGTGCTCGGCCATGCCGAGGTCTATTCACTGCGGCTGAATGTCGGCCGTCAGCGCCTCTTCGCCTTGTTCTCGGCGGCGGCCGCCGGCCGGATCGACCAGCCGGCGCTGATGAAGGCGCAGCTGAAATGCTGCTACGCGCTTTCGCACATCCCGCAGTTGATCGCCGCCGCGGCGATGCAGGATCCGCTGTCGGACCGCGAGCGCGAATGCCTGTTCTGGGTCTCGGAAGGCAAGACCACCGACGAGGTGGCGGTGATCCTTGGCGTCTCGTCCAACACGGTCAACAGCTACATCACCCACGCCATCCAGAAATTCGCGGCCTCGAACCGTGCGATGGCCATCGCCACGGCGATCAGGAGTGGCATCATTTGAAACACGCCGACATCAAGGACGCCGCGGAGGCCCTTTTCAACGAGCAGCGCAGCCCGTTCGGTGCCTTCTCGCTGGGATCCGAAACACATCACGCCGTCACCATTCCCGATGCGGTGCGCCGCTGCCGCTGGATCTCAGTCGACATCAATGCCTCCGCCTTCGGCCTGTTCTTCGTCAGCCCGTCGCCGGAGCGAGCGCGGCTGGTCCCGTGCTTTGATTCAGATTATCCCGGCGTCGCGGTGGCGACCAAATTCATTTCAGGCGCCAATGGCGAGGACATCGTTCGCCATAGCCGGATTTCGACCGAGCCGCGCTGGTGGACGGATGACGGCGTGGCGGCCATGGCCGACATGTTCGGCAGTCTCGCCTGGACCGGACAGATGGCGCCGCTGACACCCGGGTCGAGCGGCATTGCCTTCCCCGTCCATGCCGATCGCGGTCAGTGCGGTCTTGTCGTCTTCCTGGGATCGGAGATCGCGCTGCCGCAGGATGCGCTCTACGAAATTCACGCCCGCTGCTTCTCGCTGTTCGCCGCCGTCGCGCGGATGCGTCCGGGCGACGTCGGCAGAATGCGCTCGATCTCCAAGCGCGAGCTCGAATGCCTGAAGCTGACCGCCAACGGCAACACCAGCGAGGAGATCGCGCGGCTCCTGAAACTGTCGGTGCACACCGCCAACCAGTACCTCACCCAGTCGACCCAAAAGCTCAATGCGGTCAACCGCAACCAAGCGGTCGCCAAGGCGTTGCGGCTGGGGCTTATCGAGTAGCCGCTCCCGGCTGAAGGAAGCGCTTTAGAACGCCAGCGGTTCGACCTTGCGGATGCGGGCCTGTTCGATCACCGCCTCCAGCAGCGCCGTATTGTGCCCGGGGTCTTCGCCCGGCTTTTCGAACGACACGTAATTGACCAGGACCGTGCTGCCGGTCTCGCTCAGCGTCAGCTGGAAATAGACGGTCACGCCGGGCGGCCTGAGTTCCAGATCGAGCACGATGCGCGGGCTGCCGCTCCAGTCGACATGCGCCTCGCCGCCATGACCGAGCCTAAGCGTACCCGGCATGAAGAACAGCTCCGCCGCTGAATCGACCAGATCCGACAGGCAGGCGAAATGCTCCAGCCGGATGAAGGCGATATAGTCGGCGACGTCGATCAGTCTGAGCTCCACCACCACCTGTTCGATGGCGCTGGCGACGATGATCTCGCGGGATTTTGCGTGCGGTTGCCGGTTCATGAAATCTGTCTGCGCTCAGCCTTTTTCGAGTAGACGATCCGCACCAGTTCGGCGACGGCCTGGTAGAATTGTGACGGGATCACATTATCGACCGAAACTTGCTTGTACATGGAGCGGGCGAGCGCCACGTCCTCGAAGATCGGGATGTTATGCTCCTTGGCGATTTCGCGGATTTTCAGTGCCACCAGATCCTGCCCCTTCGCTACGACCAGCGGCGCCGAATCTTCGTCGCGCACATATTTCAGCGCGATCGAGAAATGGGTCGGGTTGGCGATAACAAGCGTCGCGCGCGGCACCGCCGTCATCATCCGCTTGCGCGCGCGGTCGCGCGCCAACGAACGCAGCCGCGACTTGACGATCGGGTCGCCCTCCGACTGCTTGAACTCGTCCTTGACCTCCTGCTTGCTCATGCGCAGGTCCTGCTTCCAGTGAAAGCGCGACCAGACGATGTCGATCGCCGCGATCAGTCCCATGACGAAGACGATCGCCACCAGTATGTCGACGGCGATGCCGCGGATGACGAGGCCAAACGTGACGGGATTGGTGATCATCCCGGCAAGCAGCTTGCGGTGGTCCTCCGACAGCGTGAAGATGAGCACGGTGGTGGCAAAACCGACTTTTGCCAGCGACTTCAAAAACTCGACCCAGCCCTGGGCGCCGAACATCCGGTTCCAGCCCTTGACGATCGAGATGCGTGACATTTGCGGCCTGATCCGCTCGCCGACGAATTGCGGCATGTTCTGCAGCACCGAGGCGCCGATGCCGGCAACCGTCAGCAGCACCAGCAGGCTGAGTAAGGCGCGGCCCACCTCCAGCATGACAAGTTTGTAGAGGGCGATGACATCGGTCTCGGTGTCCATCGGCCATGCCTCGGGTTTCTCGAGGAACATCGACAGGAACATGCCGAGCTCGACAATCGCGTCCTTGGCATAAAAGACCGTGAACACCAGTATGGCGACGAAGGAGGCGAGGATCGCGGTTTCCCTCGAATGGGGCAGCTTGCCCTGTTCGATGGTGTCGCGGATTTTCTTTTCGGTCGCCTCTTCGGTTTTCGAATCCTTGTCGACGGCGTCGGACATGCCTTAGGCGGCGTTCTGCGTCGAGGGAAGTTCGAAAGCCCCTTCGCGCGACAGGCGGATGGTGGTCGTCACGATCGTCTTGCGCGCGGCCATGATGTCGGCGGCCGGGACACCCTCCGAGCCTTGCCCGAGTTCGGCCTCGATCATGCGCCGCGAGCGCGCGCCGATCGCCGACAGCACCGCCTCGGCCAGTGCCGCCGACGTGCCGCGCAGCGCCAGCGTGACAAGCTCGGTCGACAGCCCGTCGAACAAAAGCACGCGCGCCTTCTGGGTGAGCAGCGGCAGGTCGTCGAAAGCGAACAGCCTGGCACGGACACCGTCGAGGTCGGGCGTGCCGGCGGCTTCGAGATCCTGCATGACCTCCTCAAGCAGGGGCTTTTCCAGCTCGTTGAGCACGCTGGCGACGCGCGCCTGCCCGGCCGAAGTGTCCTTGGTCGAGGTATCCGACAGCACGCTGGCGCGCAGCCGGTTCTCGACGATCCTGGTGGCGGCGGCCGGAACATTGGCCATCGTCACCATGCGCTTGATGATCTCGCCGCGCATCGGCTTCGTCAGCGTCAAAAGCACACTCGCCGCCGCCTGCGGCGCCAGTTTCGACAGCACCATGGCCGCCGTCTGCGGGTGTTCGCCCGCCAGGAAGGCGCCCAGCCGCGAGGGTTCCAGCTTTTCGAGATCGGGCCAGATCGGCGGCGGCCCTTCAGGCGCGACTTCGACTTTCTTGTCGCCCATGATGGCGCTCATCTCTTCGGGCGAGAGAGACTCGTTGAGAATGGTGTCCATCCTGTCGGCGGAATCGAGCAGGCCCGCGCCCTCGGTGAACTCGGCCTCGAATTCGGCGACGATGCGCTCGAGATCGCTCTGCGGTATGGTCCTGAGCAGCCGCGCGCCCTCGATGAGCGCCTTCAGCTCTTCCTGCTTGAAGAATTTCAACAGGCGGCTGGCGGACGGTTTGCCCATCGCCACCAATATGGCTGCCGCCTTCTGCGCCCGCGTCAGGGTCGTCAGCGGCGTCGTCATGCCTTTCGCCTCCGCTGCCACCGGCGAGCTCCGCGATCCATGTCTAGGCGCCTTTCGTGCCGGCGATGATTTCGGTCAGCCTGATGCCAAAGCGCGAAGGGTCGCTTTCGAGCACCGTGATCTCGCCGCGCGCGATTTTGCGGCCGTTCACCACGACATCGACCGGCTCGCCGATGCGGCGATTGAGCGCGACCGTCGACCCCTTTTGCAGCGCCATCAGATCGGCAACCGCCATCTCGGTGCTGCCGAGGATGATCTGGACATCGACGGGGATGTTCATGATGACGCTCGAATTGGCTCCCGCGGCGGCCCGGAACGCGGCATCGGGGCGCTGCTCTTCTTCGTGCAGGACCCCGCGCAATTCCTCGATGGCGCGATCGAGCTGCTCGTCGGGCTGGTCGAGCTCTGCTTCTACCTTGGTCTTGGCCATGCGTCGTCTCCAAAAGCTCAGGCGCGCCCGGCACCAGCCGGCATGAGCCCATCGATGAAATCCTGCCCGGCATCGAAGGGATGCCTGATTCGGACGGTGTAATTCTGCCCCAGTTTGCCGAACTCGCATACGAACAGCGTCTGGCCGCGTGCGCCGAGGCGAGCCCGCGATTGTGCCGTCTCTTCGAAGTCGATGACCTGGCCCACTTCGAGGTTGGCGAGGTCGCCCAGCGTCAGCCGCGCCAGCGGCATGGTGGCTTCGAGCGCTACGGTCGAGCGCATCACCTCTTCCGAAAAGCGTGCCCGCCAACTGGTTCCATGATCGTCCTCGCTGATGCTGGCCGTGGCATCGCGGCCTGCCAGAACGATGCGCTGCGGCATCGTCACGGTGATCGAACCGCTGTCGACCGGCGTCGAGATGCCAAGGACGATGCGGATCGCGGCACCGTCGCGCAACACGTGCCGCCTGGCCTCGATCCCCGACATGGCGCGCGGTGCGGGCAGCCGCAGTTCGAGCGAGCGCCGCCCCGATCCATTCAGCGCCTGCGCCACTTCCTGGAGCACCATGGTCGAGACGTCGGCCTCGATCGACGACAGTTCGCGCTCGATCGGCGACACCGGCATATCCGGGTCGCCGCCGAACAGGGTGGAGACCATGATCGCGATTGCGGGAGCATCCATGACGAGTGTCATCGCGTCCGAGGACGCCGGCGAGCCGACGACGGTCATCGCGAAATTGTCACCGGCGCGCGAGCGCGCCTCCGGGACGCGGCTGACCTCGACGGCCTTGAGGTCGACAATCACGGGAATGCCGAGCTCGCCCGAGAGCCCCTTCTGCAGCAGCGGCACGGCGCGTTCGGCCATGGCACGGCCGGCGGCGACGACCTGATCGGTCTCACCGCTGTCGCCGACCAGACGCTCGATGATCAACGAACGCGCCTGCGAGGGGCTGCCCGGACTCGTCATGACAGTTTTGGCACCGATCTGTCGCGCATCGCTCAGGCGGCCTTCTTCTCGGCGCTGCCGGTGTTCATGGTGCTCTGTTCGACGGCGTCGATGGTCGGCCGTTCATAGGAGGAGATGGTCTTACGGCCGAACTCGATCGCCACCTGCGGCAGCGCGCCGTTCATGTAGGCGAGCAGCGTCTGCTTGACGATGATGTAGAGGCGGTTCTTCTTCTCGCGCACCGTCTTGATCTTGGTGGCGACAGGTCCGACCACCGCATAGGACAGGAAGATGCCGAGAAAGGTGCCGACCAGCGCTGCGCCGATCAGGCCGCCGAGGATTTCCGGCGACTGGTCAAGCGCGCCCATCGCCTTGACCACGCCGAGCACGGCGGCGACGATGCCGAGCGCCGGCAGGCCGTCGCCGACCGCGACCAGCGCGTGATAGGCCTTCATCTTGTCGGATTTGATGGTCTGGATTTCCTCGTCCATCAGCGCCTCGATCTCGTGTGAGCGGGCATTGCCGATGATGATGATGCGGCAGTAGTCGCAGATGAAATTCATCAAATCGTGATTCTTGAGCACGGTAGGAAAGGCCTGGAAGATCGCCGACTCCTCCGGATTGTCGATATGCGCCTCGACCTCGCTGCGCGACTTGGAGCGCAACTCGCGCATCAGGCTGTGCAGCACGCCGAGCGTTTCCAGATAGTCCTGCTCCTTCGGAACCGCCTGTTTGAAGGCCTCCAGAATGCCCTTGCCGGTATCCTTGACCGTCTTCATCGGATTGGCGACCAGGAAGGTGCCGAGTGCGGCGCCGCAGATGACCACGGCTTCCCATGGCTGCACCAGCACGTGCAGATGCCCGCCCATGGCCATGAAGCCGCCTAGGACGCAGCCAAGCGTCACCACAAGTCCAATCAGAATGCCCACGACCGGTCCTTCCGCATTTCACGTCCGACAAGGGATAGTCCCCGTGCCTTGTGTGAGGCTTGAATTCGAGCCGCCATGGAACGAAAGTTGGCGATTCAGTTTCGCGCAAGGAAGTGAGCTTATTGTGCTGGCATAGCTTCGGCCGGAGGCGCGTCCTTGCTCAGTACCTATACCAGCTACCAGTTGATCACCAAAGACATCAACAAGTCGATCGACCGCATCGAGCAACAGCCGACGGTCGACCGCGATACCCGATATTATCTCGCCAACATCACCAAGGTGAAATCGATCGACGATTTCGTCAAAAATGATCGGCTGTTCAAATACGCCATGAAGGCCTACGGCCTGGAGAACATGGACTACGCCAAGGCGTTCATGGTGAAGGCGCTCAAGGAAGGCGTCTCAGATCCCGACAGTTTTGCCAACAAACTGACCGACAAGCGCTACGCCGCGTTCGTCAGCGCCTTCAATTTCGCCGCCAACGGCCCCAATGCGACGATCTACAACAAGGCGCAGCAGTTGGTGACCAAGAACTATGCCACGCAGGCGCAGATCGCCGGCCTCGACCCGAATTCGGACTATGTGAAGGGCGAGACGACATATTATCTCGCCAACATTACCAAGGTGAAATCCGTTGACGACCTGATCTCGAACAGCCGGCTCTACACCTACGCGCTGGCAGCGTTCGGTCTCGATTCGGCGACGGAGAACAAGGATCTCATCAAGCAGGTCTTGCAAGGTGGCGTGCGCGACCCCAACAGCGTCGCCAACAAGCAGACGGATCCGGCTTACGCGGCACTGGCCTCAGCCTTTAACTTCGAGCAGTACGGCGAGAACGCCACCACCATCAATCCGGCGCAGCAGCCGACCGTCGACAAATACATGCGCCAGACGCTGGAAGAGGATGCCGGCCAGACCAATGAGGGCGTGCGGCTGGCGCTCTACTTCCAGCGCAAGGCGCCCGACATCACCAGTTGGTACGACGTACTCGCCGACACGGCGCTTGCCAGCGTGGTGCGTACCGCGCTTGGGCTCCCCGATTCCTTCGCCACCGCCGACATCGACAAGCAGGCGCAGTTGTTTGGGCAGAAGCTCGACATCTCGGATTTCAGGGACCCGGTCAAACTGAACAAGTTCCTGACCCGCTTCACCAGCATGTACGAGATCAACAACCCGACATCGACGGCCGTGACATCGGTCAGTGTGCTGTTCGCGCAACCCGTCACATCGGGCATCTCCACCGACCTGATGATGGCCATGCAGAGACTGAAGTTCTGATCATGCGAGACAGTCTCTACGTCGCCCTCTCCGCGCAGATAGCCCTCGAGCGCCGGCTCGACACGATCGCCGACAACGTCGCTAACGCCAGCACCGTCGGCTTTCGCGCCACCGGCGTGAAGTTCGAGGACGTGGTGTCTGGCGCAGGGCAGAAGTCGGTTTCGTTCGCCTCCTCCGGCAAGACCTTTCTGTCGGGGGCTCACGGCGCCATGACGGAGACCGGCAGCCCGTTCGATTTCGCCATCCAGGGCGACGCCTGGTTCGCCATCGACACGCCAGTGGGCACCGTCATGACCCGCGACGGCCGTTTCTCGATGAACGAGAATGGCGAGCTGATGTCGGTCGAGGGCCATCCCGTTCTCGACGCCGGCGGGGCGCCGATCCAGCTCGATCCCCGCAACGGTCCGCCCAAGGCCGGTGCCGACGGCTCGCTGCGCCAGAACGAACAGCTCGTCGGCTCGATCGGCCTCTACAATTTCGACCCGGGCGAGAATTTCGTGCGCTACGGCAATTCCGGCATTGTGCCCGCACGCACGCCCGAACCGGTCACCGACCGCTCCGACATCGGCGTCGCCCAGGGTTTCCTCGAGGAATCCAACGTCAATCCCGTGCTGGAAATGACCCGGCTGATCATGGTCCAGCGCGCCTTCGAGAACACTGCCGCGCTGATGCGGCAGACCGATTCCTCCGCCGAGGAGGCGATAAAGACGCTCGGCTCGAAGTCGTAGCATGTCGTCAGAGCAGCCAGCCCTCCGCGCACCCGAAAGACAGCTCCAGCCGGCGCCGCTGGATCGGCTTGCCGCTTTGGAACGAATTATAAGGCGCTTTGGCGACAGCGACGGGCTGGTCAAGCGCGGCGGGCTCGTCACCGAAGTCACTTCAACGCATTACAAGGTGCGCGGCCTTTCCGATTTCACCAGGCTGGGTGACATCGTCGAGCAGCGCGGCCAGTCCGGCTCGCGCCGCGGCGAGATCGTCAAGATCAGCCGTGACGAGGTTGTGATCGCCCCCTTCGAACGCAGCGCCGACGCCGGCATCGGCGATGCCGTGTTCCGGAGGGGTCCGCTCGCGGTGGCGCCGCATGCCTCATGGCGCGGCCGCGCCATCGACGCGCTCACCCGGGCAATCGACGGTGGCCCGCCCTTGGTCAGGGGTGACGACATGTCGGCTATCGCCGCGACACCCGGCGCCATGGCGCGGCAGCGCGTCGGAACCGCCTTCATGACCGGCGTCAAGGTCATCGACATCTTCACGCCGCTCTGCTTCGGCCAGCGCATGGGGGTCTTCGCCGGATCGGGCGTCGGCAAGTCGACACTGCTTGCCATGCTCGCCGGCGCCGACGCGTTCGACACCGTCGTCGTGTCGCTGATCGGCGAACGCGGCCGCGAGGTCCGCGAATTCCTCGAGGATACGATCGGCGACAGCATGGCCAAGACAGTGGCCGTCGTCGCCACCAGCGACGAGAGCGCCATGATGCGCCGGCGCGCGCCCGACACCGCCATGCGCGTCGCCGAGCATTTTCGCGACCAGGGCCACCGTGTGCTGCTGGTGCTTGATTCGATCACCCGCTTCGCTCACGCCCTGCGCGAGGTGGCGACGGGAACAGGGGAGCCGCCGGTTGCCCGCGGCTATCCCGCCTCGGTCTTCACCGAACTGCCCAAGTTGCTCGAGCGCGCCGGGCCTGGAACCGAAGGCCCAGGATTGGAAGGCAAGGGATCGATCACGGCCATCATTTCCGTGCTGGTCGACGGCGATGATCACAACGATCCGGTCGCCGATTCGGTGCGCGGCATCCTCGACGGCCATGTCGTGCTCGACCGCGCGATCGCCGAACAGGGCCGCTATCCGCCCGTCAATCCGCTGTCGTCCATCTCGCGACTGGCCGGCAAGGCCTGGAGCGTCGAGCAGCGAGCCCTAGTGACGCGGCTGAAGTCGATGATATCCCGCTTCGAGGACACGCGCGACATCCGGCTGCTCGGCGCCTATCAGGGCGGCGTCGACGCTGAGCTCGACATGGCCGTGCGCCAGGTGCCCGTCATCTATGAGGCGCTGACGCAATCGCCCAGGGACCGTCCGTCCGCCGATCCGTTCTCCGATCTTGCCCGCCATCTCAAGGGAAAGCAGAATGCCGAACCAGGAGACTGAACGCCAATACACCGAGCGCCTCCTGAACGAGATGATCGCCGAAGCGAACGCCGCGGAGCAGGCTCGAGCGGAGGAGGCCAGGGTCGCCAGGGCAAACGCCGCCGGCGCCATGGCTGCCCGGACCGCGCTTGTTCTGGCCAGGGCCGTGAAGCCGGCTCTCCCCAGATCCGAGCCTTTTCCGGCCCGGACCGCCAAGCCCCGTATGAATTCCCTTCCCCGCGAGGCTGCCGATTTGGCGCAAGCCAGTCGTGAATCGCTGATCGACGGCCTGTTTGCCGCCGGCGAATGGCCGCAGCCGCCAAAGCCGCAATTCCCCAGACTGGGCAAGAAGAAGGCGGACCGTCGCAGCGACATCGTCATCGCCGCGCTCGGCATCGCGCTCGGCCTGACCTGCGCCCTGTTTCCCTGGTACATCTTCTTTAACCAGGACCAGTTCGGCGTGCAGGCGATCAAGTTCGGCGGCACCGGCACCAATTCGGGACGTGCGGGGGGTGGCGTGGTCGCCGAGCGCAGCGCGCCGCTGACCGACAGGGACGTTCCCAATGCCGATGTTGATCTGCTTGCCACCGGCACGGTGCAAGACGATTCCAAAACGCAGCCGCCCGGCGAGCAGCCCTTCCCCGCCGATATCGGGAAGTTCCGCATGGTCCATGTCGCCAATGGCCGCGCCATGATCGAGGACGACACCGGCCTGTGGATGGTCCAGCGCGGTTCGACGCTGCCGGATTCCAGCAAGGTATCGGCGATCGAGCAGCGCAACGGCAAATGGGTCATGCTCACCAGCGCCAACCATGTGATCGAGCTGTCCAGATAAGCCGCCACGACCGATCGCAAGGTCCGCGCAAGACTGGCGTCCTAGTCTTTGGGCATATGCCCGGAGATTCCCATGGAGCCTGTTTCCCTTTTCGATCTTGCCGCCAAGCAAGCGCAGTGGCTGTCCGTGCGTCAGTCGGCGGTCGCCGGCAACATCGCCAATGCCAACACGCCGGGCTACACGGCAAACGATGTCGAGCCGTTCGAGAAGGTGCTCGACCGCACCGCGGTGTCGCTCCAGATCACCGAGCCCGGCCATCTTGGCACCGCGGCGACCAATGCCGGCTTCTCCATCAAGCCGCAGGAAGACGACGGGGTGGTCATGCCCTCCAAGAACACGGTCGTGCTTGAAGACCAGCTTCTCAAGGCCGGCGAGGTGCGCCGCTCCTTCGAACTCAACACGGCCATCGTCAAGGCATTCCACTCAATGATGATGATGGCGGTGAAGAGCTGACCATGGACGCACTGACCGCAGCCCTCAAAGTCGCAGCATCAGGCCTTGGCGCTCAGTCCGAGCGCCTGCGCGTGGTTTCGGAAAACCTCGCCAACGCCCAGTCGACAGGCACGACGCCGGGCGCCGACCCGTATCGCCGCAAGACCATCAGCTTCGTCTCCGAACTCGACCGGGCCTCCGGCAGCTCGACGGTGGAGGTGAATTCGATCGACCGCGACCCCAGCAATTTTCCCGTCGAATTCCAGCCGGGTAACGAGGCCGCCGACGACAAGGGCTACGTCAAGATGCCCAATGTGAACGTGCTGATCGAGATGGCCGACATGACCGAGGCCAACCGCTCCTACGAGGCCAACCTGCAAGTCGTGAAGCAGGCGCGTGATCTCATTTCAATGACCATCGACCTGATGAGGAATCAATGATCGTCAACGGCATAGGCGCGCTTAACCTGAAGCCTGGGCTGGGCGATACAGCCACCGATCTGCTGCAGGGTGGCGTTGCGCCGGCGGCATCGGGCAACCTTGGCACCTCCTTCGCCGAAGCGGTGAGCCAGGCTGCCTCCAAGACCGTCAGCACCATGCAGAATGCCGAGCAGGTGTCGACGCAGGCGCTCAAGGGCGAGGCCGACACCCGCCAGGTGGTCGATGCCGTGATGAGCGCCCAGCAGGCGCTGCAGACCGCCGTCGCCATCCGCGACAAGGTGGTCTCGGCCTATCTCGAAGTCAGTCGCATGGGCATCTGAGGAGCAGGCCATGAAAGCACTCGCCATCGCCGCCACCGGCATGAATGCCCAGCAGACCAATCTGGAGGTCATCGCCAACAACATCGCCAACATCAACACCACGGGCTACAAGCGCGCGCGCGCCGAATTCTCCGACCTGCTCTACCAGGTCGACCGTACGCAAGGCGTCCCCAACCGCTCCAACGCCTCGCTGGTGCCGGAAGGCGTGTCGATCGGTCTCGGTGTCAAGACGACCGCCGTGCGCAACGTCCACACCCAGGGCGAACTGACCAGCACCGGCAACAGTTTCGACATGGCGCTGACCGGCAGGGGCTGGTTCCAGATCGAGGGCGCCGATGGCGGCACGCTCTACAGCCGCGCCGGCGCCTTCAACACCAACGCCACCGGCCAGTTGGTGACGGTGGACGGCGCCAGTGTCATTCCGGCCATCACCGTACCGACCAATGCGGTCGAGGTGATCGTCAACAAGACCGGCCAGGTCTTTGCCCGCATCGACGGCCAGACCAACCTGCAGACTCTCGGCCAGCTTCAGATCGCCAACTTCGCCAACGAGGCAGGCCTGGCACCGCTCGGCGACAATTTGTTCCAGGAAACGACAGCCTCCGGCCCTGCCAATGTCGGCGTGCCCGGCGATCCCGGCTTCGCCACCATCCAGCAAGGCTATCTCGAGGCTTCCAACGTCGACCCGGTCAAGGAGATCACCGAGCTGATCTCGGCGCAGCGCGCCTATGAGATGAATTCCAAGGTGATCCAGGCCGCCGACGACATGGCCTCCGTCGTCTCCAAGAACATCAGGTAACGGATGATGGCCATGCCGATCTCCTGCTCCGCATTCCGCCGCTCCGCGCTGTTCCTTGCGCTGGTGGCCGGCGGCATGCCGGCTTTCGCCCAGGACTCGGCCAACCAGATCGCCAGCAACCAACCTGCTGGCGAGGTCGTGCTGATCCCCAACCGGGTCATTTATCCCGGCGAGACTATCGAACTCGCCGCCCTGAAGCAGGTCACTCTGATCCCCGGCAAGCACAAGCCCGATGCTGTTGCGACCCGTTCCGAGGAACTGCAGGGCAAGATCGCCAAGCGCACGCTGCTTCCCGGCCGCTACATTCCTTCAGCCGCGGTTCGTGAGGCCTGGCTGGTCGAGCAGGGTGCCGCCGTGCAGGTCTACTTCGTCGCCGGCGGGCTGACGATCACGGCCACCGCCGTGACCTTGCAGCCGGGCTCGGCGGGCGATTTCATCAAGGTCCGCAACAGCGACAGCGGCAAGATACTCTCCGGCACGGTGATGGCCGACGGCACCATCCAGGTCGGCGCTTCATGATGCGCCCTTTTGCCCTCCTGCTCGCGGCGGCCCTTGGCCTGCAGCCGGCGCTGGCCGATGGCTTGACGCCCAAGGCCAAGCGCGAACTCGCCGCCAGGAATGGCGGTGTCTACGACGATCCGGAATATGATCCCGCCACCACCACGCGGATGTTCCGCGTATCGCCCGGGCCGAGTTCACTGCCGCCAGGCCAGGTCGCCTCGCGCATCAAGGACATCGCGCAGCTGCAGAGCTCGCGCGACAACCAGCTCGTCGGCTACGGCCTCGTCATCGGGCTGGCCGGATCCGGCGACAGCCTGCGCAATTCGCCATTCACCGAACAGTCGATCCGCGCCATGCTCGAAAATCTCGGCATCGCCACCGAAGGCGGCAGCGCACGCGCAAAGAACGTCGCCGCCGTCATCGTCACCGCCAATATGCCGCCCTATGTGCAGTCCGGCGCCCGCATCGACATCGACGTCTCCTCGATGGGCGACGCCACCTCGCTTGCCGGCGGCACGCTGATCATGACGCCGCTGAAGGCGGCGGACGGCGAGATTTACGCGGTCGGCCAGGGCGCGGTGATCGTCTCCGGCTTCACTGCCCAGGGCCAGGCCCAGCAATTGACGCAAGGCGTACCGACCGCCGGCCGGGTGCCGAACGGGGCCATAGTCGAGCGGCAGGTGAAGGCTGAGTTCGATGACCAGTCGACGCTGACGCTGCAATTGCGCAATCCCGATTTTTCGACCGCCATCCGCATCGCAGACGCGATCAACGACTACACCGCCCAGCGCTTTGGCATGCGCGTGGCCGCGGAGCGCGATTCCCGCACCGTGCAGATCAGGCGGCCGAAGAGCGTTTCGGCGGCCCGCTTCTATGCCGAGATCGAGAATCTGGTGGTCGAGTCCGACACGCCGGCCCGCGTCGTCATCGACGAGCGCACCGGTACCATCGTCATCGGCAACGACGTCAAGATCTCACGTGTCGCCATCAGCCACGGCACACTGACGGTGCGCATTACGGAAGCGCCGCGCGTCGTGCAGCCCGAACCCTTCTCGAAGGGCGAAACCGCCGTCGAACCGTTCACAGCCATCGATGCCAGCCGGCCCAACGCCCGCGTCGCCGTGCTCGACGGGCCCGACCTGCAAACTCTCGTTTCCGGCCTCAACCGTCTCGGCGTCAAGCCGGACGGCATCATTGCCATCCTGCAAGGCATCAAGTCGGCCGGCGCCTTGCAAGCCGATCTGGTTCTCCAATAGCGATGCCGATGATCATCTCCATCTCATCCCATCAAGGACGCCCTCCCCGCGCAATCGTGTTCGCCGCCGCGGTCATCGCGGCCATGTCCGTTTCGAGCAGCGGCGCACGCGGCGAGGATGTCGTTCGTCAGATCCTGCCCGGAGCGCAGCCCGGGATCGCACCGCAGCAACTGACACGAGAAAAGGCGCCGGACCAGAGCGAGATCGAGCGCTTCTGTTCCAACATCGCCGATGCCGCGCGCGACCGCCGCTACGCCTTGCAGGCGGAGGAGTTGAAGCAGCTGCAGGCAGGCATCGACGAGCGCATGAAGGCGCTGGACGCAAAAAAAGCCGAATACGAAACCTGGTTAAAGCGGCGCGAGGTGTTTCTGGCCCGGGCCGAGGACGGCGTCGTCAAGATCTATGCCGGCATGAAGCCCGATGCGGCGGCCGAACGCCTGGCGATCGTCAATGCGGACCTCGCCGCGGCTATCCTGATGAAGCTCGATTCACGCAAGGCGGGTGTCATCCTTAACGAAATGGACCAGAAGGCGGCGGCGACGCTCACCGGCATCATGGCCAGCGCAGCCCGAAGGGTAGATCCGTCATGATCCGCAGAATGCTCATCCTGTGCGCGGCCGCGGCCTTGTCCGGCTGCGCAACCAACTTAAAGGAAATCGGTAGGGAACCATCGCTGTCGCCGGTCGGTTCGGGCATCGCCGGCGACGGGGCAGCACCCTACAGCTATCCCCAGCCGCCCGCCGCTCCGGTCAAGAAGTTCTCTTTGTGGGACGACCGCCAGAGCCGGCTTTTCACCGATCCCAGGGCGCTGCGCGAAGGCGACATCCTGACCGTCAGGATCAAGCTCAACGACAAGGCCAACTTCAAGAACCAGAACGACCGGAGCCGCACCGCCGCACGTAAGCTGGGCTATGACGTCACGCTCGGATGGGAAGGCAACAGCACCAGCGGCAAGGGCGACGCCGGCTTGAGTTCCAGCACCGAAACCAACGCCGACGGCGAAGTCAAGCGCTCCGAAAACCTGGAGCTCAACGTCGCCGCCGTCGTTACCGAGGTCCTGCCCAACGGAAATCTGATGATCAGGGGGTCCCAGGAGGTGCGCGTCAACTACGAGCTCAGGGTGCTCACCATCGCCGGCATGGTGCGCCCGTCGGACATCGGCGCGGAAAACACCATCTCCTATGAACGCATCGCCGAGGCGCGCATCTCTTATGGCGGCCGTGGCCGCGTCAGCGAGGTCCAGCAGCCGGCCTATGGCCAGCAGGTTCTCGACCAGGTTCTTCCGTTCTAGGCGTTGGAGAGCGTAGCGCCATGGCCAATGTCGATCAGGTTCAGCCTCGCAAGGGTCCTTCTCTTGCCGTGCAGGGCGCCATGCTGCTCGTGGTGACGGCCGCCGCCATCGGCATGGGCTGGATGTCGGGCGGCTATCTCAAGGGCGTCGGCGCACCATCGTCGGTGCCAGGCGCGCCTGAGAACGAGGGCAAGCCACCCCAGCCCGAAGCCGCGCAACAAGCAGGCGCGGGGCCGACGGTCGTCGCGCTGGCGCCGATCACCACCAACATCGCCTCACCTGCGGACACTTGGATCAGGATGGAAGTCTCCGTGGTCTACGACGCTCCGCAGCCGCCGGCGATGGCGGAGGACGTCCAGCAGGATCTTCTGGCCTTCGTGCGTACCCTCAAGATGCACCAGATCGAGGGCGCCAGCGGCTACCAGCACCTGAAGGCCGATCTCGACGAACGCGCCTCGATCCGCAGTCAGGGACACGTCAAACAGGTCCTCGTCAGGACATTGCTGCTCGAATGAGAAAACTCCTTCTTGCCGCGGCACTGATCGGTGCCGCCACCTCCGTCGCGGCGGCCCAGCAACTGGACCTTGGCGGTATCGGCAAGGCCGATGGCGCCACCGTCGGCTACATCATCCAGATGTTCGGCCTGCTTACCGTGCTGTCGGTGGCGCCGGGGCTGCTGATCATGGTGACCAGCTTCACCCGCTTCGTCATCGCCTTCTCGATCCTGCGTGCCGGCATCGGCCTGCAATCGACGCCGGCGAACCTCATCCTCATTTCGCTGTCGCTGTTCATGACCTTCTATGTCATGGCGCCGACCTTCGATCAGGCGTGGAACACTGGCGTCAAGCCGTTGATGGACAATCAGATCAGCCAGACAGAGGCCTTCGAGAAGATTTCCGATCCGTTCCGCACCTTCATGCTGCACAATGTGCGCGACAAGGATTTCGACCTTTTCGCCGACCTCGCCCGCGAACGCGGCCAGACCGTTGCAAAAGAGACGGTCGACCTGCGCATCCTGGTGCCTGCCTTCATGATCTCCGAAATCCGGCGCGGCTTTGAGATCGGCTTCCTGATCGTGCTGCCATTCCTGGTCATAGACCTGATCGTGGCCACCATCACCATGGCGATGGGCATGATGATGCTGCCGCCCACGGTTGTGTCGTTGCCGTTCAAGATCCTGTTCTTTGTCCTGATCGACGGCTGGAACCTGCTCGTCGGCAGCCTGGTGCGCTCTTTCACCTGACCTTCCCGCGTCAGCCGCGCCCGTTCTATTTTTCTCGGAATATTTTCGATTAACCGTGCGGTTTAGTCGTTTGGTAGGGACTTGCCGCCATAGTCCTCGCAGATGGCGGGTGATTGGAAATAACGATCATTGGCATGATGCCGCTCCGTCATACCGGGAAAGCCGGTATGCAAAAAAACACCGTGTAAAAACAAGGGACGAGTAGCCATGTCCAGTATCATGACGAACACTGCCGCGTTGACGGCGCTGCAGAGCCTTAACGCCACCCAGAACAACCTCGCAACCACCCAGGCCCGCATCTCGACGGGCTATCGCGTTTCCCAGGCTTCGGACAACGCTGCTTACTGGTCGATCGCGACCACCATGCGCTCCGACAACCAGGCCATGTCCACCGTTTCGGACTCGCTCGGTCTCGGCGCCTCGAAGGTCGACACCGCCTACACCGGCATGAGCAGCGCGATCACAACCATCAACACGATCCAGCAGAAGCTGACCGCGTCCTATGGTCAGACCGACGCCTCCAAGGAAAAGACACAGGTCGAAATCAAGGCCCTGCAGGATCAGTTGAAGGCCTACGCCGATGGCGCCACCTTCTCCGGCACCAACATGCTTTCGGTGTCCACCGCTTCGGGCACGGCGGCCGACGTGAAGGTCGTTTCGGCCTTCAACCGCAGCGCCACAGGCGCGGTTTCGATCTCGACGATCGACGTCAACGTGGAAAGCATCAAGCTCTATGACGCCGGCGCAGCGCCGACAGCCAAGGGCATCCTCGACACAGCCCGTCTTGGCACCACTGGCGCTGCAACCACCACAGCACAGGCCCCGACCATTGGCGGCGCTATCGTTGCAGGCGATACCTATTCGGTCGCCAGCCTGGCCATCTTCTCGGGCACTACGGCCGCCAGCGACGCTCAAATCTCGCAGATGATGACGGTTGTCGACGCCGCGCTCAAGGACATGACGACCGCCGCCACCAAGCTCGGCGCCGCCAAGAGCTCGATCGACCTGCAGAAGACCTTCACCTCGAGCCTGATGGACTCCATCGATCGCGGCGTCGGCCAGCTCGTCGATGCCGACATGAACAAGGAATCGACCCGCCTCCAGGCCCTGCAGGTCCAGCAGCAGCTCGGCGTCCAGGCGCTGTCGATCGCCAACGGCTCGTCGCAGTCGATCCTGTCGCTCTTCCGCGGCTGATCCCTTTCGACCGATCAAACTAGGCAAACGGGCCGCGCCAAAAGCGCGGCCCGTTTTGCGTTTGCTCCAGCTCCGCGCAACCCCCGTTTCTTAACCCTCGAAGGCCGGCTTTTAACAGGACGTTAACCATAACGCGCTAGTCATGGTTAACCAATGACTTACAACGGATTGCCGAATCGGCCCGATCGGGTGACGGTAATCCACGAGCGGGTCGAGCGGCACGCGAGGGCAACGCCGGTTTGAGAAAGACCGGTCTGGAAAAGGAGCGAGTTTCTTGGCGAGCATCATGACGAACGCCGCGGCGTTGACCGCACTTCAGAGCCTCAACGCAACCAACAAGTCGCTCGAGCAAACGCAGGCCCGAATCTCGACGGGCTACAGGGTCTCCGAGGCTTCCGACAACGCCGCCTATTGGTCGATCGCCACGACGATGCGCTCCGACAACCAGGCGCTGTCGACAGTCCAGGATGCGCTTGGCCTCGGCGCCTCGAAGGTCGACACTGCCTATACCGGCATGAACAATGCGCTGGATACGATCGGCAAGATCAAGACCAAGTTGCTTTCGACCATTGGCCAGACGGGTGCCGCCAAGGCAAAGACGCAGACTGAAATCACCGCGCTCCAGGCGCAGATGAAGTCCTTTGCCGATGCCGCCACCTTTTCGGGCTCGAATTATCTGTCGGTGACATCTACGCAGGTCGCCGCCCCCAATGATGGCGTCCAGGCAGACGCCAAGATCGTGTCGTCCTTCAATCGCTCATCGTCGGGCGCCATCTCGCTCGGGACGATCGACATTGATGTCGAGAGCACCAAGCTGTTCGATTCCGGTCTCTCCACCGCCGTCAAGAACCAGGGCACACTTGACCGCCAGACCTCGGTCTATTCCACGGCGGCGGCCCAGGACCTGTATGATACCGCTTATGCGGCCGCAATCGCCGGCGGCGGCACGGACATTGCCGCCAACACCGCCGGCCAGACCGCGGCCGGGGCGGTGGTTCCCAGGATCGACAATGTTTCCGCCTACAATCTCGATATCACCGCGGCCGGCGTGACCGACGACATCATCACCCAGATGGTCGGCAAGATCGACAAGGTCATGAGCCAGTTGACCGACTCCGCCACCATCCTCGGCGCGGCCAAGAGCTCCATCGACCTGCAGAAGACCTTCACGCAGAGCCTGATGGACTCAATCGATCGCGGCGTCGGCCAGCTGGTCGATGCCGACATGAACAAGGAATCGACCCGCCTCCAGGCGCTGCAGGTTCAGCAGCAGCTCGGCATCCAGTCGCTGTCGATCGCCAACAGCTCCTCGCAGTCGATCCTGTCGCTGTTCAAGAACGGCTAACCTCGGCGTAGCTGACGCATACTCCGAAATTCACGGGCCGCGCCGCAAGCGCGGCCCGATTTCATTTTCGCACAAGCTTCGGGGGCTAGTGTTCCGGCGGACAGTCATGCTGGGAGTCGCTCAATCGTGCCGGAACAGATCCAGAGCATCATCTCGAATCTCCGCGGCTTTGGCGTCAGGCGCCTGGCCATGCTGGCGGGCATCGCCGTCCTGGTGATGGGCGTCATCGGCATCGCCTCGGTCTACCTCAACCGCCCGGCCTACGACACGCTCTATGTCGGGCTCGATCGCTCCGACGTGAACCAGATCGGCCTGGTGCTGGGCGAGGCCGGCATCGGCTTCGACGTCGGCGCCGACGGAACCTCCGTGCTGGTTCCGGCCGGCACCACGGCGCAGGCGCGCATGCTGCTTGCCGAAAAGGGCCTGCCGACCAGCGCCAATGCCGGCTACGAACTGTTCGACAATGTCGGCGCGATGGGCCTCACCTCCTTCATGCAGCAGATCACCCGGGTGCGCGCGCTCGAAGGCGAGATCGCCCGCACCATCCAGTCGATATCGGGTATCAAGGCGGCGCGCGTCCACATCGTCATGTCCGAGCGCGCCAATTTTCGTCGCGACGAACAGCAGCCCTCGGCCTCGGTCGTCATCCGCTACGCCGGCATCGACGCGGAGAAGAGCGCCATGTCGATCCGCCATCTCGTCGCCGCCGCCGTCCCTGGCCTGTCGGCCGACAAGGTGACGGTGCTCGATTCCAACGGCAATCTGCTGGCCGCGGGCGATGACCCATCCAACACCAGTGCCGCTCGCACGCTCGGCGTCGAGCAGACCGTGGAAGCGCAGATCGGCGACAACATCCGCCGCGCGCTTACGCCCTATCTCGGTCCCGACAATTTCCGCGCCAGCGTCAAAGCCGATGTCAACACCGACACCCGCCAGACCGAAGAGACGATCTTCGATCCGGAGTCCCGCGTCGAGCGCTCGGTGCAGTCGGTGCGCGCCAACGAGAACAGCAACCAGAAACAGGCCTCGACCCCGGCCAGCGTCGAGCAGAACCTGCCGGAGACCCAAGCGACCAGCACCGAGGGTCCGCAGACCTCCTCGGCCAACGACCGCAAGGAGGAGATCACCAACTACGAGATCAACTCCAAGAAGATCGCCACCGTCTCCAATGGCTACAGCGTCACCAAGATGTCGATCGCCGTCGTCGTCAACCAGGATCGGCTGAAGACGATCCTGGGCAAGGATGCGACACCGGACCAGATCGCCAAGCGCGTCGCCGAAATCCAGAAGATGGTCAGCTCCGCCACCGGCTTCGACGACAAGCGCGGCGACGTCATCGACGTCTCGGCCGTCGAGTTCATCGACGGGCTGGACGGCGAGGCGGTGCCACAGGCGGGAATGCTCGATTCCATCGGCCAGCATGCCGGCACGCTGATCAATGCCGGCGCCTTCATCGTGGTGGTGTTCCTGGTCGCCTTCTTCGGCTTGCGGCCGATGGCGGCCGCGCTGACGGCAAAGGCGACGCCCGCTATAGCAGGCCCCAATTTCGATGAAGTCCAGCGCTCCCTGCCCACCCCGGAGGCGGCCGCTTCCGCCGATGCGGGTGCCGCCATTGGCGCTCTGCCCGGCACGCGTGCCGGCGCCACCCCGCTCGACGATCTGCGCCAGAAGATCAGGCCGGCTCCGCAGGAGCGGCTTGCCCGCATGGTCGACATCAACGAGGAACGCACCGCGCAGATCCTGCGCAAATGGGCGGCCCAGGAAGTCGCGGCGTAGACCATGCCCTCCGCAGCCCTCTTTGATCTTCTCCCGGATTTCGGCACGCGCGCGCAACGCGCCAGTCAGCCGCAGGCCACCGCCGAGCACAAGCCCGAGGCGGCAGCATCGACGGCCGATATCGGCACGCTGATCGCCGAAGCCGTTGCCCAGGCGGAGGCGGCGCTCGGCGAACGGCTTGCCGCGGCCCATGAAGCGGCGCTGCAAGCGGAACGCCAGGCAAATGCCGACGAAGCGAAGGCCTTTCTCGACAGCTTCGGCGGCGATGTCGGCAAGACGGTCTCGTCGCGCATCGACGCCATGGAGGCGCGCGTGACGGATCTTGTCGCCGCCACTGTCGCCCGCATCATCGGCGGCGTTGTCAGCGACGATCTGCGGGAGCGCTCGCTCGAAGCGCTCGCCGGCGCGATCCGCGAAGCCGTTGGCGATGGCGAAGCGGTGCGCATTGCCGTTCGCGGGCCGCTCTCGCTGTTCGAAACGCTGAAGGCGTCGCTTGGCTCCCGCGCCGCAAATCTCGACTTCATCGAGGCGCCCGGCTTCGACCTGATGGTCACCATCGACGAGGCCGTGTTCGAAACGCGCATGGCCGAATGGTCGGTAACCCTGTCCGAGGTCCTGTCATGAGCGTCGCCGAAGCCGATCATGGCAGGCACGAGATCATCATCGTGCGGCGCGGCCATGACGACCACGACGAAGGTCATCATGGGGGCGTCTGGAAGATCGCCTTCGCCGACTTCATGACCGCGATGATGTGCTTCTTCCTGGTCATGTGGCTGATCAATGCCGCCAACGAACAGACCAAGACGGCCGTCGCCAGCTATTTCAATCCCGTCAAGCTGGTCGACCGCGAGTCTAGCCGCAAGGGCCTTAAGGATCTCGGCAATGGACCGCGCGCGGCCGGGCCGACGGCCGACGACCCGCAGGAAGCGACCACCAAGGCTGGACAGGACGGCACCGGCGCCGCGGGCTCGTCCAATCGCAAACAGGACAAGCAGGAGCCACAGCAGTCGCAACAGTCCGACGAGCATCTTTTCGCCGACCCCTATGCGGTGCTTTCGGAGATCGCCACGGATACCGGCGTCATGCAGAATGTCAGCCAGAAGGGCGATGGCGGCGCGCAGAATTCCGGCCCCGCGACGGGCGCCTCGGGCGGCGCGTCCTACCGCGATCCTTTCGAGCCGGACTTCTGGTCGCAGCAGGTCGCCGCGCCCGGCGCCGAGGCGAGTGCCCAGCGCCCCAGGGTCGAGGGCGATCCGCTCAAGCCCGGCGACAAGGCTGCCGAGACACAGATCGCCAAGGTCAAGGCCGTGCCGCCGGCGCCGCCGGTCAAGGATGCACCACTGGAGCCCCTGGCCGGGGATGGCAAGGACACCGCGGCGAAAATGGTCACGACTGGTGATGCCAAGATCGGTGATGCCAAGGCGGGCAGCGCTAAAGCTACGGACAACAAGGCGGATGTGGCTAAGGCGGACACGGCCGCAGCGAAGCAGGAGGCCGCAAAATCCGAGGAGGACAAGGCTCCGACCGCCGCCGCGCTGAAGGCCGCCGCGGACGTTAAGCAGCTGCTGGCCGACGCCTTCAAGCCCGGCGACAAGCTGCATGACGGCGTCTCGGTGGAAGCCACCGACAAGGGTGTCGTCATCTCCATCACCGATCAGCTCGACTTCGGCATGTTCGAGGTCGGCTCTGCGGTGCCGAGCCGCGAACTGGTGCTGGCGATGGAAAAGATCGGCCGCATCGTCAACAGCCAGAAAGGCACCATCAGCATCAACGGTCACACCGATGCGCGTCCCTTCCGCGGTGCCAGCTACGACAATTGGCGGCTGTCGACGGCGCGCGCGCACTCGGCCTACTACATGCTCGTGCGTGGCGGCGTCGATGAACGCCGCATCACCGAGGTTGCCGGCTTCGCTGATCGCCAGCCCAAGGATGCCGCTGATCCAATGTCGGCGGCCAACCGCCGCATCGAAATCCTGATGGCGACCGGCGGATGAAACGGGCGGCGCTCACCAGCCGCATGATGGCGCTGCTGCTGCTGCTAGCCACGGCTAGTCCGTCCGTGGGCCTCGCCCAGGATGCGCTGCAGCCTTATCAGCTGGTCCGCTCGTTGCAGCTCGTTCAGGACCGCATCGCCGCCGGCGATCACGCCGCGATGCCCATGCAGGCCAAGCTGCTCGAAATGACCGATGCGCGGTTACGCGCGGCGGACGCCGAGGATTTCAAGGATGCCAAGAATTTTCGCGCGCTGCTGGTCTACGGCATGAGCGGCGGCAATCCGGTGACCGTCGAGGCGGCCGTATCGCGTGCCGCCTCCGATCCGCAGAACCTTGCCATAGCCAAAGGGGTAATCGACTATCTGAACGGCCGGCCAGGCGAAGCGATCGAAGCTCTGAGGCCGATCGACCCGATGACCCTGCCAGGCGATCTCGGCGCATTCCTCGCTTTGGTCAAAGGGTCACTGCTTGCCACGGATCAGCCGGCGGCCGCACTCACGCTGCTCGATGAGGCCAAGCTGCTCAGCCCCGGCACTCTGGTCGAGGAAGCGGCTTTGCGTCGATCGGTCGGCATTGCCGTGACGCAGGGCGACGCGGCGCGGTTCGCGCTTGCCTCCACCCAATATGTCGAGCGCTACCTCTATTCGCCTTACGCCAGCCAGTTCGCCGACTCCTTCGTCTCCGGCGTCATCGCACTGCATATGTCGATCAGCCAGGACAAGCTGGCCGACATCACCTCGATGATGGACCCCGAGCGCGAGAAGGTGATCTATCTGCGTATCGCGCGCCGCGCCGCGATTGACGGCATGAGTGACTTGTCGGCCTTCGCCTCGGCGCGGGCCGAACAGGGTCGCGACGGCAACACCAACCAGGGCGATCCGCGCGCCCTGCTTTATTCCAGCCTGTCCACGGTGACCTCCGATACCATCGAGGACGTGCGCACCAAACTTGGCAAGATCGACCGCGGCAAATTATCGGACGGCGACCGGGCCTTGCTCGATGCGGCCCAGGCCATCGCCGGCGAAGTGGTGGCGCCGCCTGCTTCCCTTCCGGTCGCCAATCCGGCGCCCGCGTCGGTCGTACCATCGCCAGAACCCGAAATTGCGGCCGCATCGACCGCGGATGCCGCCGGATTGCCACCCGTCGAGGGTGCCGTGTCCGAGAAGCCGGCCATGGCGCCCCAGGCGGCGGCGCCCGCTGCGCCGAACGTATCCGCGCCGGCAACCGACGCGGCAACCGTCCTGCCGGCATCGGCCCCGGCGGTCGCGGCCAGCGCCGACACGACAGACCCGACCGACGCCGCCATGACGAAAACCCGTCGACAGCTAGACCTGATCGACCAGATGCTTGGAGCCGCCCCGAAATGACCCCCAGCCTCGGCCCGGCCCTGCCAGGATTTACCACCGCGCGCACGGCCGAGCAGCCGGCCGCGTCCGGAAAGAAGGACGACACCGGGTTCGGAGAGATGGTACACGGCGGCGCAAGCCCTGCCCATTCGGAGAAGCAGCCACCGGCCGAGCCAGGCTCCCGCGATCCGCGGTGGAGCAAGCTTGCCGCGGAGCTTGCGGCAAAGGCAGGCGAGGACGAGCCCAGGCCGGCCAGCAAGGCAAGGACCACGCCGAGCGGATCGTCTGCCGCGAAATCCATGAAGGACGGCAAGGACGCCGGGACGGACAAGTATGCCTATGCCGACGCGCCGGCTGCCGAACCGGGCGCGACGCCGCTCGACGAGCATCTAGCGCTGCTGATGGCGTTTCATGACCTGCGCCATTTCTCGACATCGGCCAAAACGGCCGACAAGAGCGCGGCCGGAACGGGACAGGACGCCACGGTCGTTGGACAGCTTCCGCCGAAGGCTTATCGGCAGAAATCCGCCGCCGGGCGTGACGGTCTCGAGCCCATGGCCAAGCCCGAGCGGGTATCACTGGTCGACGTACCGCTGATGAAACTCGACGGCCGGCTCATTCGCGATGCCGCCGGCACGCCGAAACATGACAGTACGATCGCGGCCGGCCCCTTGCCCGAGGTGCCTGCGGAAGTGCCGGGCGTGGAGACGAAACAGGCGGCGCCGCAGCTGAAATCGATCGCCGATCTCCAGTCCTCGTTGCGGTCCGAGCCGGGAAAACAGCAGTCGGCGGCGGCACGCATCGACGTTGTTTCCGAACGCAGCTTCCCCGCGCCGCCGCAGGCACCGATAAGCCAGGCAGCCCTCAACGTGATCGGCGCCATTTCAGCCGATGGCGGTCCGAACCAGGCGCTTTCCACCGCTTCCGCGACAGCTCAGCTGACGGGCTCTGTTGCCGTTCCGACACATGTGTTGAAGATCGAACTTCACCCGGCCGAACTGGGCATGGTCACTGCCCACCTTCGGCTCTCCGGAGAACAACTGTCGATTGAGTTGAAGCCCGAAACACACGATGCCTATCGCCGGCTTTCCAGTGACGGCGAGGCGATCCTTAAGTCGCTGCGCGGGCTGGGCTTCGAGGTCGACAAGGTCACCATCCTGCAACCTTCGGTCGCAATTCCCTCCACAACCCGCACGGATGCAACCGCCTCGGTGAGCGCTGCACCCGGCCGCGATCCGTCATCCTTCCAGCCCGGAAATTCCAGCGGCGGCAACAGTGGAGCCGGCGGCCAGCAGCCAGGTCAGCAATCCGCAAGGGGTAATCATGATGAAGCGCAAGCACACGGCCGCGCCGCTTCGCCTTCTCGCGAGCGCGCTGGCGGCGATGTTTTTATCTAGCCTAGCGAGCAGCGCAGGCGCCGCCACCAATCCTTGCGAACCCGAGATCCTGCGTGCCGCCGACCGCTATGGCGTGCCTGCCGGCATCCTCTATGCGGTCGGGTTGACGGAAACCGGAAACAAAGGCAGCCTTCAACCCAACGCATTGAATATAGAAGGAAAAGCAGTCTTCCCGAGAAGCCGGGACGAAGCTCTTGCAGCCTTCGCGGACGCCCAGCGCGAGGGCAAGACGCTGATCGATCTCGGCTGCATGCAGATCAACCATCACTATCATGCCTCGCATTTCCGAAGCGTCAAGGACATGCTCGACCCGCGCCAGAACGTCGACTACGCGGCACGCTTCCTGGCCAGCCTCCATGCCCGCCATGAGACCTGGTCCATGGCCGTCGCCCGCTATCATGCCGGACCCGACAACGACCCGGCGCAGAAGGTCTATGTCTGCAGGGTGATCGCCAACATGGTGGCCACCGGCTTTGGCAAATGGACGACGAACGCTCGCGCCTTCTGCAACCCGTAAGCGCATTCTCCACTTCTAATACATCAGTCCCGCGGCTGCGGAGCGGTCGATTCGACTTGGCCGGGACTTGGACCGCAAGCATATCTGGCTGCACGCTAATGCAACCGACACGTTCCAGACTCCCAAGAAACTAGTTACAAGAAATGACGGTTGTTCAGGATTCCCGCCAGCGGATACGCCTTTCTCCACGGGGCAAATGTGCTGATTCGGAGGCGGGGCCGATGATCGTTATCGTTGACGAGCGAGAGCTCGTGACAGAGGGCTACAATTCACTTTTCGACCGCGAGGGGATCGCCTGCGCCGGTTTCGCGCCGGGCGAGTTCGGCGAGTGGGTCAACTCGGCCGCCGACACCGATCTGCGATCGGTGCGGGCCTTCCTGATCGGCGACTGTCGCGACGGCGCGATCTCGCCGCGCCAGATCCGCGACCGCACCGGAGCTCCGGTCATTGCGCTCAGTGAGCAGCATTCGCTTGAAAACACGCTCCGGTTGTTCGAGAGCGGCGTCGACGACGTCATCCGCAAGCCGGTGCACATCCGCGAAATCCTGGCCCGCATCACCGCCATTCGCCGCCGCGCCAGCGAGGACGTCGCCTATACCGAGATCGGCGCCATGCGCATCTTCATGGACGGNCCGCCATTCGCCGCCGCGCCAGCGAGGACGTCGCCTATACCGAGATCGGCGCCATGCGCATCTTCATGGACGGCCGCGATCCAGAGATCGACGGTCAGCCGCTGCCCTTGCCGCGCCGCGAGCGCCGTATCCTGGAATATCTAGCGAGCAACCGTGGCCGCCGCGTCACCAAGACCCAGGTGTTCAACGCCATTTACGGCATCTTCGACGAGGAGGTCGAAGAGAACGTGGTGGAAAGCCACATCAGCAAGTTGCGTAAGAAACTGCGCGAGAAGCTGGGCACCGACCCGATCGATTCCAAGCGCTTCCTCGGCTACCGGCTCGTGTTCTGATGCGGCTCCGCGCCAGCCTCGCGCAAGACAGGACGCGTAGCCTCGAAGCCAGTGGCATGGATATTGCGGAGACATCTCGATGAGCCTCTACGGAATGATGCGGACCGGCGTTTCGGGCATGAACGCCCAGGCGAACCGCCTGTCGACGACAGCCGACAACATCGCCAACTCAGATACCACCGGCTACAAGCGGTCCTCGGCCGAATTTTCGACATTGATCATGCCGTCGACCGGTGGCGCCTATAATTCCGGCGGCGTCACCACCACTATCCGCCAGGCGGTCAGCGATCCGGGCGTGCTTCAATACACGACCTCGGTCTCCGACCTTGCCGTCAGCGGCGATGGTTTCTTCGTCGTCCAGGATCCAAGCGGCACGCCTTTCCTGACCCGCGCCGGCGCCTTCGTTCCCGACGCACAGGGCCGGCTTGTCAATGCCGCCGGTTTCCAGCTGATGGCCTACAGCTACGCCAATGGGGCGCCGGCGGCCACGGTGAACGGCTTCGAAGGTCTCGAGCCGGTTGTCATCGCCGACCAGGGACTGACCGCGACTCCGAGCACCCAAGGCAATTTCAGCGGCAATCTGCCGGCAGGCGCGACACCCGTCGCTGCCGGCAACCTGCCCAGCACGAACTCGGCGGGAGCGCAGTATACTTCGAAATCGTCGATGGTCGCCTATGACAATCTCGGCAACAAGAAGTTGCTCGACGTCTATTTCACCAACACCGGGGCCGGCACCTGGGAGGTGGCGGTCTTCGACCAGTCGAAGGCGACAGCCGGAACTGGCTTTCCCTACGCTGCCGGCGGCGCCTTGGGCACGGCCAACCTAACCTTCGATACCACCACCGGCAAGCTCACCGGCACCCCGACCGGCATTTCATTCACCGTCCCGGGCGGCGCCAGCCTTGCCCTCGACTTGTCGAAGCTGACCCAGCTCGGCACCGGCTTCACCGTCACCGACGCCCAGGTGAACGGCAACGCGCCGAGCACCATCGACAAGGTGCAGATCAGCAAGGACGGCACCATCTACGCCCAGTACAAGGACGGCACCTCCAAGCCGCTCTACAAAATTCCGCTGGCCGACGTGCAGAGCCCCGACCAGCTCAAGGCGCTGCCCGGCAATGTCTACGCGCAAGGTACCGACTCCGGTGCGGTCCGTGTCGGCTTTGCCAACGAAGGCAAGGCCGGTTCGATCATCTCGGGCGCGCTCGAGAATTCCAACGTCGATATCGCGGAGGAATTGACCGACATGATCGCGGCCCAGCGCAGCTACACCGCCAATTCCAAAGTCTTCCAGACCGGTTCCGACCTGATGGACGTCCTTGTCAACCTGAAGAGATAAACCGGGCTTCGCCCGTGAAAGACCAGCATGTCGCTTTCCTCCGCACTGAGCATCGCCCAATCGGCGCTTCTGGCCACCTCGCGGCAGACAAGCGTCGTCACGCGCAACGTGGCGGACGCCGACAATCCGAACTATTCGCGCCGCATCGCGCTGGTCACCAGCACGACGCCCGGCGCGCGTTCGGTTGATGTCCAGCGTGCGGCGAACGATCTGCTGTTTCGCCAGAACCTCGGCGCTCTGTCCGCCTACGCCGGCCAGAGCGCGCTTTACAACGGCATGGATCAGCTCGACGTATCGGTGAATGGCGTCGACAATGCCTCCTCGCCTTCGACAGCGATCGGCAATCTGCAGCAGGCGCTGCAGCTATACGCCACCTCGCCGTCCAACCAGAATCTTGGCTCGAGCGTGATCGACGCGGCCAAACAGGTCGTGCGGTCCCTGAATGAAGGCTCCAAGGCCATTCAGGACTTTCGTACCCAAACCGACGGCCAGATCGATACCGCCGTCAAGGATCTCAATTCGCTGCTCAACCAGTTCCAGGATGCCAACATCGCGGTCATGTCCGGAACCCGTTCCGGCACCGACGTTTCCGATGCGCTCGACCAACGCGACGCATTGTTGAAGAAGATCGCCAATTACATTCCGGTGTCGACCTTCACGCGTGGCGACAACGACATGGTCATCACCACGGGTGACGGCACGACATTGTTCGAGACGATCCCACGCACCGTCAGCTTCGCTCCGTCTTCGGGCTATGCCGCGGGTGCGGCCGGCAACACGGTCTATATCGACAACGTACCGGTCTCGGCGGGCAGCGGCGGCAACACCACAGCCAGCGGCACGATTGCCGGCCTGCTGCAATTGCGCGACGGCGTCGCCTCGACCATGCAGAGCCAGCTCGACGAAACCGCGCGTGGCCTGATCACCGCCTTTGCCGAAACGGCGCCGTCGATGCCCAACGCGGCGGGCCTGTTCACCTGGTCGGGCGCACCGGCGGTGCCAGCCGCGGGCACGCTCGTCGACGGCCTTGCTGGAACGATCAAGATCAATGCCGCGATGGATCCCAGCACCGGCGGCAACCCGACATTGCTGCGCGATGGGGGCGCCAACGGCGCCGCCTACGTCGCCAACACCACCGGAGGGGCTTCATACTCCAACCTCCTGGTCGCCTATGGCGACCAGCTCGACAAACCGATGACGTTCGATCCCTCGGCCGGGATTTCGGCAACCTCCAGCGTTGCCGACTATACCGCCAATTCGATCGGCTGGTTGCAGGGCGTTCGTCAGCAGGCTTCGGCCGCCGCCGACGCCAAGGAAGCCCTGGCTCAGCGCAGTGCCGATGCCTTGTCCAACGCAACCGGAGTCAATGTCGATCAGGAAATGTCGTTGATGCTCGATCTCGAGCACACCTATCAGGCATCCGCCCGGATGATGAAGACCATCGACGACATGATGACGGCGCTGTTGAGCGCGGTGGGATAAGCCATGACCTTTGTCTCCTCTGCTGCCCTTACGAATGCCATGCGCTATCAGCAGATGCGCATGCAGGCCGATCTCGTCAAAGCCACGAAAGAGTCCTCGACCGGCAAGGTCGCCGATGTCGGTCTGGCACTTGGTGGGCGTACCGCCCAATCCGTTACCTTTTCGCGCGACCTCGACCGGCTCAACGTCATTGTCGATTCCAACGGACTGGTGGCCGCCCGGCTCTCATCCACCCAGACCTCGCTCGGCCAGCTCTCCAACGTCGCGCAGACTTTCCTGTCCAGCCTGACCACCGCGTCGTCGGGCGACAACTCCGACAGCCTGACCCAATCGACCGGCCAGACAACGATCCAGCAGCTTACGTCGATCCTCAACACCAGCGTCAACGGCGAATATCTGTTCGCTGGCACCAACACCGACGTCAAGCCGATCAACGATTTCACGGCCGCCGGCTCTCCCGCCAAGGCTGCCTTCGACGCCTCCTTCCTCGCCAAATTCGGCTTCACGCCCAATGACCCGGCCGCAGCCAACATCACCGCGGCCCAGATGGACGATTTCATCACCAACGATGTCACGCCGCAGTTCGTCGGTTCGGGCTGGCAGACCAACATGTCGAATGCCACCGACCCGCAGATCGTTAGCCGCATCGCGCTCAACGAAACCACCGAGACCTCGACCGGCGCCAACAGCGACGGCATCAGGAAGCTCGCCATGGCGGCGGCCTTGGTCTCCAGCCTGATGGCCACCGGCATCAGCCAGGCGGCGAAAGACATCATCATCGACCACTCGCAGAAATTGGTCGGCGAGGCGCTGAGCGGCATCGCGCAGGTCCAATCCCAGACCGGCATCGTGCAGAAGCGCGTCTCCGATGCCAGCGACCGCATGAAGACGCAGATCGACCTGTTCGAACGGCACATTCTGGATCTCGAGGCAGTCGATCCGGCGGAAGCGGCGACCCGCGTCGCCAATCTGACGCAGCATATCGAGACCTCTTTCGCCCTGACGGCGCGCCTGCAGCAGCTCAGCCTGTTGAATTACCTGACCTGACACCTCCAGCGGAACGGTAGAGCCACCGATGTACCAATTCTCCTACGCCGACGTTCAGAGCACCTCCGTCACGGACGCCAAGGACCGCGAGCGGGACCTCCTGACCCGCTCGATCGACATGCTGTCGGCCGCCGCCGCGGCCGGCCAGCATTCGATGGAGGCAGTGGAGGCGCTGCATTTCACCAATCGCGTCTGGACCACCTTCGTCGAGGATCTCGGCTCCAGCGAAAATGCGCTCCCCAAGGAATTGCGCGCCAACCTGATCTCCATCGGCCTGTGGCTGCTGCGCGAGGCCGAGGACATCCGCCAGGGCCGCACCGACAATTTCGAGGGGCTGATCGAAGTATCCCAGATCATCCGCGACGGCATTCAATGACCAACACGTTGAAGTTATCGCTGAAGCCCAATGAGAAGATCTACATCAACGGCGCGGTCATCCGCGTCGACCGCAAGGTCACCATCGAGCTGATGAACGACGTGCAGTTCCTGCTCGAGAGCCATGTGATCCAAGCAGACGACGCGTCGACGCCATTGCGGCAGCTCTATTTCATCGTGCAGGTCATGCTGATAAACCCGACTGGTGCCGACGAAGCGCGCGAGATGTTCCGACGCTCGCTGCCACTGCTCATTGCAAGTTTCGAAGACGCCGAGATCGGCAGCGCGCTGAAACAGGTCGACCGCATGGTCGGCGAGGATCACATTTACGAGGCCTTGAAGGCGATCCGTTCGCTTTATCCTCTGGAACGCCGTGCGCTTGGCGGCAATGACGATGTTTCGGGCGCCGCGCGCCCGCTGGCCGTGGGAGCACGATACTGATGACCGTGGACATGACGACGACGGTGCCGGTTGGCGCCAACCAGACCACCACGTCGACCTCGAAGACGGCGGTCGACTATCAGTCCTTCCTGAAGCTTCTGATCGCGGAGATGAAGAACCAGGATCCGACCAAGCCCATGGATTCGACGGCGTATGTCGCCCAGCTCGCCACCTTCTCCCAGGTCGAGCAATCGGTGCAGGCCAACACCAAGCTCGACCAGATCATGCAGTCCTCGGCGCTGTCGCAGGCCGACGCTCTCATAGGCCGCAACATCACCTCGGCCGATGGCAAGACAACGGGCACCGTGGCGTCGGTGACGCTTGGCAGCAACGGACTGATCGCAGTGCTGCAGGATGGCACCACGGTCCCCGTCGGCGCGGGCGTGTCGATCAAGCCGGCGAGCTAGGCCAACCGCCGACATGAACGAGGCCGACGCACTCGACATCGTCCAGTATGCGGTGTGGACGGTGCTGACCGCATCCGCTCCGGTGGTGCTGGTCGCCATGGCGGTCGGCATTGGCATCGCCTTGATCCAGGCGTTGACACAGATCCAGGAAATCACCTTGACCTTCGTGCCCAAGATCGTCGCCATCATGCTGGTGGTGGCGCTTACGGGTCCCTTCATCGGTGGCCAGATATCGGCCTTCACCAATGTCATCTTCGAGCGAATCCAGAACGGTTTCTGAGCGATTTCCAGCAAGGGTGCTCGACCCTTCCGTCTATATTGCGCCGGATGGCGCACGGCTTGCGGGCGGCCGGGTTGCAGCTAGAGTGCCGTTCCATGATCCGGCGATTTGTCGGCCTGACATAGCGGTATTGTCTCGATGAGGTCTCGCGCACCCTTGAACCAGCCCGGCACTCCATGTGCGGCATAGCCGGCGTCTGGCGCAAACGCGATCCGATCGGCGGCGGCGACATTGCCGACGTCGCCCGCATGATGCAGGCGCTGGTCCATCGCGGGCCAGACGACCACGCCAGTTGGAACGACCGCCGGCTGGCGCTCGGTCACCGCCGGCTCTCGATCATCGATCTGTCGGCGCAGGCACGCGAGCCGATGCTCACCGCCTGTGGCCAGGGCGTGCTGGTCTACAATGGCGAGGTCTACAACTATCGCTCGCTGCGGGACACGCTGCGGGCTGAAGGCAGGCGGTTCCGGACAGCCTCTGATACCGAGGTGGTTCTCGAAGCGCTGCACCATTGGGGGCCGGACCAAGCCATCCCGATGTTCGACGGCATGTTCGCCATCGCCTATTTCGACGCCCGTGCCGACGCCCTGTGGCTCGCGCGCGACCGTCTCGGCATCAAGCCGATGTCGGTTGCCGAAATGGGTGAGCGGATCCTGTTCGCCTCCGAGGATAAGGCGATCCTGGCCTGCGATGGCGTCGCCCGAACCATCGATGCGCGCGAAATCACGTTGCGCCTCGCTTGGCAAAGCCGTGATTCCTGTTCCAGCCTGTTTCAGGGCATAGAGCGGCTGCCGCCGGCAGCTCTATGGAAGATCAGCGATGCGGGCGTCGAGAAGCGCTGTTTCTGGCATGTCCTCGACGTGCTCGATGCCGCCCGTATCGTTGGCGATACCGCCACCGACGCGGAGCACATGGCAACGCTGGAAGCGTTGATCGAAGATAGTGTCGGGCTCCATTGCATCGCTGACACCAGCCTCGCCGCTGCCTGCAGCGGCGGCGTCGATTCCGGCCTCGTCACCACGCTGGCCAAACGGTTCAGGCCGGAGATGACGGCCTATGTCGTCGACCCCCGCCTTGGCCACAGCGAGGCGGATGACGCGCAGCGTACCGCCAGCCACGCCCATGTACCGCTGAACAGGGTGCCGGTCGATAAGGACCGGTTCCTCGACCTGTGGCCGAAGACCATCTGGCATCTGGAAAGCGACGGCTGGCATGCAAGCCATGTCTGCCTGCTCGCGCTGGCCGAGCAATGCCGGGCCGATGGCTTCAAGGTGCTGCTGACCGGCGAAGGCGCCGACGAACTCTTTGGCGGCTACGACTGGCAGGAAGCCAGCCTGAAATTGTGGCGGCCATGGTCCTGGCCGGGTCGGCTGTTTCGGTCCAGGAACAAGCTCGCCCGCAGATTCGAGCGCCAGCGCCATGCCCCCTTCCGGACCGCGATCGGCTTTGCCCATGGCTGGGACCGCAACGCCGTGCTCAGGGCGCTTTCGCCGGAATTGAATTTCCTTCAGGCAAGGATCTTCGACCGGCTGGAGCCGGTGACGCCGCTTGGCGACCGCGCCTTCCTGGGATGCTGCCTTCACGACATGTATTCGCATCTGCAGGATCTGCTGAACCGGCATGACCGTCTCAGCATGGCGGCCTCGGTGGAACTCAGGGTGCCATTCCTCGAGAACCGGCTGATCGACTTCGCGATCCATCTGCCTCGGCGCCACAAATACCGCCAGAAGCAGGGAAAGTGGCTTTTGAAGAGGGTGGCGGAAAAACACATTCCGGTTCAGAATGTAAAGGCCAGGAAGAACGGTTTTCAGGTATCCGCGAACTTTACCACCGGCACCGAAACCCTGTTGAATGGTGGCTTTCTGCGCGATGCGATGAAGTGGCCGGCATCTTCGGTCGCGGATCTGGTCGACCTGGCCAGGCGCGACCAGCCGTCGAGGCTTCGGCTGGTGGGAATGGAGCTTTTCCTTCGTCTCCATGCCGGCGGCCAGTCCGCCGGCCAACTGAGCGAAGCGTTGCATGCGGCCGTGGCCGAGGCGCGTTGAAACGGCAGGCTGGATGCCAAAGGCGCGCCGTGGCCCTTCGCTCTCCCCTTGTTGGACCATGATCTTCCCAGCAACGCATTCGCCCTTCGCGCCGCGATGCCATAGTTTCGGCAAATCATGCGGGGAAACGGATCCCCGCAAGGATCAGCGCGCCGTGGCAGGAACCCATCCATGACTGACGAGAAGCCCGATAGCGAAAGCGTCTCGGCGCTGGCGCCGTTCCGGCATGGCATCTTCCGGGCCGTATGGGGTGCGAGCCTCGTCTCCAATTTCGGCGGCTTGATCCAGGGCGTCGGCGCCGCCTGGATGATGACCACCATAGCCACCTCGCCCTACCAGGTCGCCCTGGTCCAGGCCTCGACCACCTTGCCGATCATGCTGTTCGCGCTTGTCGCCGGCGCCATCGCCGACAGCTTCGACCGCCGCAAGGTGATGCTGGTCGCGCAGACCTTCATGCTGGTCGTTTCGGTGCTTTTGACCGCGTTCACCTATCTGGACCTGATCACGCCGTGGACGCTGCTGGCCTTTACCTTCCTGATCGATAGCGGCACTGCGCTCAACAGTCCGTCATGGCAGGCCTCCGTCGGCGACATCGTTCCGCGCAACAAGGTGCCTGCCGCCGTGGCGCTGAATTCCATGGGCTTCAACCTGACACGTAGCGTCGGCCCGGCAATCGGTGGCATCATCGTCGCGGCCGCCGGCGCGGCCGCGGCCTTCGCGGCGAACGCGGTGAGCTATGTCGGTCTTATCGTCGTGCTGGCACGCTGGAAGCCGGATCTACCGGCCTCGACCTTGCCGCGCGAGTCGTTGGGGGCGGCCATGGGCGCCGGCCTGCGCTACGTCGCCATGTCGCCCAATATCGGCAAGGTGCTGGTCAGGGGCGCCGCTTTTGGCTTCAGCGCCGGCGCGGTGCTGGCGCTGCTGCCGCTGGTGGCGCGCGACGTCGTCAAGGGCGATGCGCTGACCTACGGCATCATGCTGGGCGCCTTCGGCATCGGCGCCGTCGGCGGGGCGCTGATCAGCGTGCGGCTGCGCCAACTGCTCTCCAGCGAGACGATGGTGCGCTGTGCCTTCGCCGGCTTTGCGGCCTGCGCATTCAACGCCGCCGTCAGCCAGCATGCCTGGCAGACCTCGCTCGGCCTGCTGGTCGGCGGTGCCTGCTGGGTGATCGCGCTCTCGCATTTCAATGTCACCGTGCAGATGGCGACACCGCGCTGGGTGGTCGGCAGGGTTCTGTCGGTCTACCAGACCGCAACCTTCGGCGGCATAGCACTGGGCAGCTGGATCTGGGGTGTCGTCGCCGACGCGCATGGCGCCGAGACGTCGCTGATCGCCGCGGCCATCGCCATGCTGGCCGGCGGCGCCATCGGCCTCGTGCTGCCGCTGCCGCAACAGCAGGTGCTCAACCTCGACCCGCTGAATCGCTTCAAGGAGCCGCACCTGGCACTCGACCTGAAGCCGCGCAGCGGTCCGATCGCCATTATGATCGAATACATCATCAGGCATGAGGACGAGGCGGAATTCCTCGCCACAATGGCCGAGCGCGGCCGCATCCGCCGCCGCGACGGCGCCCGCAACTGGACACTGGCTCGCGATCTCGAAAATCCGTCGATCTGGATCGAGCACTACCACACGCCGACCTGGCTCGAATATGTCAGGCATAACGGTCGCATCACCCATGCCGACGCCATGGTCGGAGAACGCTTGCGGGCGCTGCACTCGGGCGACGAGCCGCCGCGCGTGCGCCGCGTCATCGAGCGTCCGACGACCGCCGGCACCGCGTTGGTGATGGCCAAGGGGCCGATTGAGCACTGACGAATTCGAAGGTTCGCGGCGCCTACCCCTCGCCCGACAGGTCCCGGCGCGCCTTCTCGAGCTCTTCCGCATAGCGCCGCATCAAATGGCCCTCGGTCAAAAGCCCGAGCACGATGTGGTCGGCGAAGTCCTCGACCACGGCCAGTTCCTCCGCGCCGGCGCGCTGGAAGGTCTCGGCGGCGGCCTGCACGTTCATGCTGGGCACCAGGACGGCATCCTTGTACTGGGCAAGGTCGCGCACCAGCGCCTCGCCCCCGGAAGGATCGCTGTGCAGTTCGGCCACGATCAGCACGCCGACATATTCATCCCCTGGGTCGACCGCGATCACGCGCTGGGCCGAACCCAACGGGAATTCCTTGCGGAAGGCGGCCAGCGTCGTCGATGCATCGATGGTCCTGATGTCCTCGCGCATCATCGAGCCGACGGTCAGGCTGCGCATCCAGCCGACATCGTGGGCGCTGCGGATCGTCTCGCCGCGCAGGTGGAACCGCCAGGTCGAGAACGAATAGCCGAAGGTCTCGCGCACCAGGATCGCCGCCATGATCGAGGCGGCAAGCACCACGCCGGTGAGCGTCAGGTCGCGGGTCGATTCCAGCGCCAGGAAAGTCATGGTCAGCGGCCCGCCGACGACACCGACGGCAAGCGACGTCATGCCGACGACGGCGGCGACGGAGGGGTCGATACCGGTCGCCGGCGACACGAGCGCCATGACACCGGCGAACGCCTTGCCGAGCAGCGCGCCAAGGAACAGCGAGGCGAAGAACAGTCCGCCGCGAAAGCCCGAACCCAGTGAGATCGCCGACGCCGCCAGCTTAAGCGCGAAGACGCTCGCCACCACCGCCAGCCCGTAATTCATGGCGAATTCGCGATGCAGCGCGCCGTGGCCGCTGGACAGGACCTGCGGCGTGACCAGGCCGAGGAGGCCGACCAGGACACCGCCGACGACGGGACGGAGCGAGGCATCGACCGACAGCCTGTTGAACCCGCGCTCGATCAACGTCACCAGTTGCATGATGGCGATCGAGGCAGCACCGCCAAGCAGGCCGAGCAACAGGAAGGGCACATATTGGCTGGCAGTGAGTTGCGGCAACCCTGAAAGCTCGAGCGGAAAGGGCACGCCGCCGAACACTTCCGCCGTCAGCGACGCCGAAATCGCGGCCGTCATGACGGGCGCGACATTGGCGACGGAGTAGATGCCGATGACCAGCTCGAAGCCGTAGAAGGCGCCCGTCAGCGGCGCATCGAAGGCGGCCGAGATGGCGCCGGCCGCACCGCAGCCGACGAGGATGCGCACATCGTTGCGGCGCAACCGGAAGGCGCGCGCCAGTCGTGAGGCGACGCCTGAACCGACCTGTGTATAGCCCGCCTCCAGGCCGACCGAAGCGCCGAAGCCGCTGGAAATCATCGTCTGGACGACGATGATGAAGGTGTCGGTCAGCGACATGCGCCCGCCATAGAGGGCGTTGGCCTCGATCGGATCGACCGGCGTGCGGAATTTCCGGAGCCTCAGCCAGATCACCGATATTCCGAGCAGGATGCCGCCGATCGCCGGGATCAGCGCCTGTATCGGATTGGCAAGCGAGAACATGCCCGACAGCCGGCCGCCGGGCTGAACGCCGAACAGCAGCCCGTGCAGGTCCTGTACGATCTGGCTCATCGCGGTGACCAGAATGCCAGCCATGACGCCGACAACGCCCGCCAGCACGACGACGGCGATGCCGCGCGCCTCCAGCAGAGGGACTGACCTCAAAAGCACCGCGCGCAGCCGGCGGGCGTAGACTTGGGGTTGGTTTCTGGAAAGCACCGCGACGGCTCGCCGATATCAAGGCAAAGGAAGACCCGCCTGATACGCCGGGCGGCACGTCGTGACAACCACAATGCCGACATCAAGGCGCCATTATGGCCGCGAAACCGCCAGATCCGGCCTTCCCGCCTTGGGCCGACGGGGCTGCCCGCCAGTTGCGAACTCACCATGCCCTTTCGGCACAATGCGTACACCGAGCTGGAGCCGGCGAGGACCTAGCCGCCGGACCGCTCAGGTCGGCATGGCTTCGCCGGTCTCGTAGAGCACGAGATTGCGCTCGCCGATGCCAAGCCCCGGCCAGCTCGCGCGCCAGTCGGCAAGATGCGGAGAGCGGAAATGCGCGTCCAGTGCCGGTCTGGCACGCCACACCTCGGTGATCCTGATCAAGCCGGGATCAAGCACATCCTGCGCATAGGAATATTCAAGGCAGCCGTCCTCGGCGCGGCTGGCGCGAACCATGCGCTCCATCGCCGGCCTTGCCTCGTCAAGCCTCTCGGGCGGCAGGCGGATCGTACCGATGATCAGCAGCATGAAGTGTCCTTCGCGAGAGAGTCGATCCCGTCACTCTCCCACCCTCGCGCAAGCTTGGCCAGCTACCCTCGCCGGGCTGTCGCATGCTCGGCAGCCCTGTGGTTCGAGGACGAGAATGGCGATCAGCGAAAGCATCCAGCCCGGCGCGGTGGCCAAGAACGGCCGCGACGTCTTCTTCGCGCTCGGCATCGTCGTCATCCTGGCCGTGCTGTTCCTGCCGATCCCGGCCTTTCTCATCGACATCGGGCTTGCCTTCTCGATTGCGCTTTCGGTGCTGATCCTGATGGTGGCGCTGTGGATCCAGCGGCCGCTCGATTTCTCGTCCTTCCCGACCGTGCTGCTCATTGCCACCATGCTGCGCCTGTCGCTCAACATCGCCACCACGCGCATGATCCTGTCGCACGGCAATGAGGGCACGCACGCCGCCGGCTATGTCATCGCCGGCTTCTCCAAGCTGGTGATGGCCAGCGATTTCGTTATCGGCCTGATCGTTTTCATGATCCTGATCGTGGTGAACTTCATCGTCATCACCAAGGGCGCCACCCGTATCGCCGAGGTCGGCGCGCGCTTCACCCTCGATGCCATCCCCGGCAAGCAGATGTCGATCGACGCCGACCTCTCCGCCGGCATGATCGACGACAAGACCGCACAGCTGCGCCGCCGCGAACTGGAAGAGGAATCCTCCTTCTTCGGCTCGATGGACGGCGCCTCGAAATTCGTCCGCGGCGACGCCATCGCCGGCCTCATTATCACCGCCATCAACATCGTTGGCGGCATCGCCATCGGCTACATCAGGCACGGCATGGGCATGGGCGAGGCCGCCGACGTGTTCATCAAGCTGTCGGTGGGCGACGGTCTCGTCACCCAGATCCCGGCGCTCATCGTCTCGCTCGCCGCCGGCCTGCTGGTCTCCAAGGGCGGCACGCGCGGCTCGACCAACCAGGCCGTGTTCGGCCAGCTCGGCGCCCACCCGCGCGCGCTCTACGTGGCGGCCGCACTGCTGGTGCTGCTCGGCCTGATGCCCGGCCTGCCACTGTTCCCGTTCTTCGCGCTTGCCGCCGGCATGGCCGGCCTCGGCTACGTCATACCAATGCGCCATAACCGGGCCATCGCCGAGGCCGAGGCGGTGAAGAGCCAGGAAAAAGCGAGCAAGGCCGAGGAAGAGAAGAACTCGGTCAAGGCCTCGCTCGCCACCGCCGAGATCGAACTGCTGATCGGCAAGCAGCTTTCCACGCGGCTCCTGGTCTCGCATCAGGAACTGGTCTTCCGCATGTCCAAGATGCGCAAGAAATTCGCCCAGCAGTATGGCTTCGTCGTGCCTGAAGTCCGCGTCGCCGACGACTTCGCCATCCCGCCGAAAAGCTATCAGATCAAGGTGCACGGCACCGTGGTCGCCGAATATTCGATGCGCGTCGGCGAGATAATGGTGCTGCTCGGCAACCGCGACATACCCGAAATCCCCGGCGAGGAAATTCGCGAGCCCGCCTTCGGCATGCGCGCCTACTCCGTCATGGAAACCTTCGCCGAGGATCTGAAGCGCGAGAACTTCACCTTCGCCGACAACATGTCGGTGCTGCTCACCCATCTCTCGGAAGTCATCCGCAACAATCTGCCGCAGCTCCTGTCCTACAAGGACATGAAGGCGCTGCTCGAACGTCAAGATCAGGAATACCGCAAGCTCGCCGACGAGATCTGCACCACCCACATCTCCTATCCCGGCCTGCAGGCGGTGCTCAAGCTGCTGCTTGCCGAACGCGTCTCTATCCGCAACCTGCATCTCATCATCGAGGCCATCGCCGAGATCGCGCCGCATGTGCGCCGCACCGAGCAGATCGTCGAGCATGTGCGCATCCGTATGGCCCAGCAGATCTGCGGCGACCTCTCCGAAGGTGGCGTGCTCAAGGTGCTGCGCCTCGGCAACCGCTGGGATCTCGCCTTCCACCAGAGCCTCAAGCGCGACGCCAAGGGCGAGGTGCGCGAATTCGACATCGATCCGCGCCAGTTGGAGGAATTCGGCCAGGACGCCACCAAGGCGATCAAGAAACACCTCGAAGCCGGCGAGCGTTTTGTCCTCGTCACCGCGCCCGACGCCCGCCCCTATGTGCGCATGATCATCGAGCGCCTGTTCACCACGCTGCCGGTGCTCTCCCATGTCGAAATCGCGAAGGGCGTCGAGATCAGGGTGCTCGGGACCATATCGTGAGCATTCTCTCGCAGGCCGCCGTCATCGCGGCGTTCCTCGCCTTCTGCCGCATCGGTGCCTGTTTCATGCTGATGCCGGGCCTGTCCAGCGCCCGCGTCCCGGTGCAGGTCAGGCTGTTCGTCGCGGTCGCCGCCACAGGCGGCCTGCTCGCCTTCCTGTGGGACAAGATCTTTCCCTTCGTCGATCCGCGTCCGCAGATCCTGGTGCCGATGATCGTCTCGGAGTTGCTGGTCGGCGGACTGATCGGCGCCATGACCAGGCTCTACATGGAGGCGCTTCGCTTCATGGGCTCGGCCATCGCCATGCTGATCGGCTATGGCGGCTCCGGCGGACCGGCGATCGAGGAACCGGAGCCGCAGGCGGCCCTTGCCGCCATAATTTCATTCTCGGCGCTGCTGATGCTGTTCGTCTTCGACTTCGATCACGAGATCGTCCGCGCCCTGGTGGCGTCCTACACGGTCGCGCCAGTCAACGTCTTCTTCAACCCCCAGGCAGCGCTGGTCGACATCACCGACACCGTGTCGGACACGTTCTTCCTGGTCATCCGCCTCGGCAGCCCGTTCGTCGCCTATGCCATTCTCGTCAATCTGACGATCGGCTTCGTCAACAAGCTGACGCCGCAGATCCCGATCTATTTCATCTCGCAGCCCTTCGTCATCGCCGGCGGCATGCTGATCTTCTATTTCGCCGTCGGCACCATGCTGTCGCTGTTCGTCGACGGCTTCGTCGACCTCACGCTGGCGAGGTGACATGAGCACGCGTAAGGATCGTCTGAGGAAACTGATCAAGGTGCAGGAACAGCTGAAAGCCCTGCACGAGACCCGCCACGCCACCTTCGTCGCCGAGGCAAGCGCCGCCGAGACCGAAGCCCGCGAATTGATCGGCCATTTCGACCAGGACAATTCCCTCTCCAGCCTGTTTCCCGATCTCTATCATCGCCGCATCGCCCAGGCCGTCGTGCGCCAGGAGGAAAGCCTGGAAAGCGCCAGGAAGGAAGCCGGTCTGATCGCCGCGGCAAGCGCGCGCACCAACATGGTCGAGCGCGCCTACAAGGACCTGCGCAACCGTCACGAACGCGAGGCATCAGACCGTGAGCGGCTGGACCTGATCGCGCAGAAGCGACATCCCGAAGCAGGTGAATAGGCCTCCCACTCCCCGCAAGCCTGCCACAAGCTTGTTGAGGCATGGTCCTGGCTAAGGAAACCCGGCAAAAGGCGGACCTTCTTGGCGATTTCTCCACCCAGCGACATCGTGATGGATGTCGCCCGAGCTGCCGATCCGATGGATATCGAGGCTGCCCGCGCCGCGCTGACCAAGCGCGCCGGCAGCGTCGCCGGCACGTTTTCGGTCGACACCGCGGCTTCGGTCGATGCCGGCTCGGTCCTGTCGCGCGCGACGGCGGACAAGGCCGCCGCGACAGCCGACCCGGCCAAGAAGTTCAAGAAGTTCGAGGCGATGGTCCTGCAGACCTTCATCCAGAACATGCTGCCCAAGGACACCGAGGGCGTCTATGGCACGGGTCTAGCTGGCGACATGTGGAAATCGCAGCTCGCCGAGCGCGTCGCCGACGTCATGGCTGACCGCGGCGGCATCGGCATCGCCAAGTCGCTGCTCGCCGACCATTACATGGACGGCAAGCGCAAGGTTCCGATCGGCCCGGTCTCGAATGGGCCGGAAAAAACCGAGATCGATCAGCAGACCCGTCTGTCCACTTCGCTCGTCCAGGAGTTGCAGCGCAAGGCCGCCAAGTCGATGACCGGCGACGAGACAACCAAAAAAACAGACATCAAGATCTAGGACTGGGAAACACATGGCCGACTCTTCGGAATTCACCGCCAAGCTGCCGGCGCGCACCACCGCGTCGGACGCACCGACTCCTTTCGCGCGGCCCGGAAACCTTGCCGCCATCATCGGCCGCATCGAGGAGGTGGTCGAGCAAGAGACCGCCGGCATCCGCAGCGATACAAGTTATGACCTCAAGGCGTCGAACGCCCGCAAGAGCCGCTATCTCTACGAGCTGACCCGTGCCATGAAGGGCGGCAGCGAAGCCGAATTCCTCGAGCAGCACCGCGAGGGCCTGACCCGGCTGCGCCAGAAGCTGGCGAAGAACGAAGCTGCTATCCTGGCGCATCTGAGCGCCGTCAACGAGGTCGCCAGCCTGCTGCGCAGTGCCATCCAGCGCGCCGAGACCGACGGCACCTACTCCGCCGGCGAGTTCGGCAGGATGAAAGGTTAGAGCGCGGCAATGCCGGGCTCGGGTTCAAAATGATCAAGGTCATCGCCATAGCGGTCTGGATCTGCGCCGCCACGCTCGGCGCGGTGTTCTATTCGTTCCAGGCCGCCGGTGAACAGGGCGTCGGTGAGAAGCCCAAGCCGATGTTGGGCGGGCTGGACTACGTGAAGACCGACATCATTTCGGTGCCGCTGATCCACGACTCCAAGATCGACGGCTATTTCCTGGCCAAGCTCGTCTACACCGTGGAGCCGGAGCAGATAAAGAAGCTGTCGATCCCGGCCGAGGCTCTCATTACCGATCAGGTCTACAGCTATCTCTACGCCAACCCCCAGATCGACTTCACCAAGAAGGCGACGCTCGACCTCGATGCCTTTCGCGCCGCGATCCGCGACACGATCAACACGCGTGTCGGCGCAACCCTGGTCCATGAGGTCCTGATCGACCAAGTCAATTTCCTGAGCAAGGATGAGATCCGCGACAACTGGCTGCGCCGGCGGCAGGATGCCAGCACCCCGGCGACCGAGACTCCCAAGCCGGTCAGCGCGCATTGAGCCATCGGCCCAGTACCGGTGGCCCTAGAACGGTCGGCGTTGGGACCAATCCCTGCAATCCGCGTTGACGTAAACGTCAATTCGAAGCTATATGCGGCAGCGATCATGATCGCCAGGGATGCCGCATGGACTTCGGCTGGACCGAAGTGCGTCGCGTGACAGATGCAACAGACAGGGAGAATAGCGTGAGCGTTCAGGATATAGCCGAGAAGATCAAGTCGCGCGTGGCAAGCAGCGGCTTCGACCGTTCCGTGAAGTTCGACACCGGCAGCGACGGCGTCATCGTCATCGACGGCGCGACCGTCTCGACCACGGACGCTCCCGCCGACTGCACCATCAAGCTGTCGCTCGACGATCTGGATTCGCTGATCGCGGGCGACCTGAACCCGACCATGGCGTTCATGACCGGCAAGATAAAGGTCGAAGGCGACATGACCGTCGCCATGGCGCTGAGCCAGTTGATCGGTTGACAGGCACGGTCGCCAGAAGCGACCTCGAGATAAACGAAACGCCGCCTTTTGAGGCGGCGTTTCGTTTGAAAGGCGGTCGCGCTTAAGCCCTCACGCCGCCAGGGTCGACGCCTGTGCCTTGAGCTTGCGGCCGGACGCCTTCAGCGTGCCCTTGGCGCCGTCGAGCACGCCCTCCACCAGTTCCAAGGCCAGCAGACGGTGCCGTTCGTAAGGCCCCGGCATGGCGAGCGCCCCGGTCCTCGCGGCCGAAAAGCCGAAGCGGCCATAGTAAGGCTCGTCTCCGACCAGCAGGATCACAGTGTGGCCGAGGCGCACGGCTTCCGCGATGGCATGCCGCATCAGCGCCGAGCCTATGCCGGCATTCTTGGACGACGGGTCGACGGCGAGCGGGCCAAGCAGCAGCGCTGCCGGACCGCCCTCGCCCAGCGTGACGTCCCATAGCCGCACCGTGCCGGCCACGCCGCCCGAGGCATTGCGTGCGGCGAAGGCAAGCCCCTCCGAGGGCCGGCGGCCGCGGCGCAGCTTCTCCGATGATTTGGTCTTGCGCTTCGGCCCCATGGCGCGATCGAGCAAGGCTTCGCGCGCCGCCACGTCGGCAGCGGTTTCGGCGACCGTGGCGAAGGCCGGCGCATGAGCTACGAATTCGACTGACATTTCCATTTCCGCAATCCCTGGCGAGCGGAGATCTGTTCCACAGGCGAGCCCAAGCGGGCGACAGGCGCCCACCTGGGGTGATCCGAGTGGTTCTTTCGAACCCTCAGATCACGTAGGATCGGAGAGGCTCGAAGCCGTTGAACGCGACCGCCGAGTAGGTGGTCGTGTAGGCGCCGGTGCCTTCGATCAGCACCTCGTCGCCGATGGTCAGCGACAAGGGCAACGGATAGGGCGTCTTCTCGTACATCACGTCAGCCGAATCGCAGGTCGGGCCGGCGAGCACGCAAGGCGCGGTCTCGCTGCCGTCATGGCGGGTGACGAGGGGATAGCGGATCGCCTCGTCCATGGTCTCGGCCAGACCGCCGAACTTGCCGATGTCGAGGAACACCCAGCGCACATTGTCGTTGTCGGCCTTCTTCGAGATCAGCACGACTTCCGACTTGATGACGCCGGCATTGCCGACCATGCCGCGGCCCGGCTCGATGATCGTCTCGGGAATGGCGTTTCCGAAATGCTTGCGCAGAGCCGAGAAGATCGCCTGGCCATAGGCCTGCGCCGCCGGCACGTCACGCAAATAGCGCGTCGGGAAGCCGCCGCCCATATTGACCATCTTGAGCACGATGCCTTCTTCCGCGAGCGTCGCGAACACCTTCTTGGCGTCGGCCAGAGCACGGTCCCACGCGGTCAGGTCGGTCTGCTGCGAGCCGACATGAAACGACACGCCATGGGCGTCAAGACCGAGGCCCTTGGCATGGCGCAGCACGTCGACAGCCATGTCGGGCACGCAGCCGAACTTGCGCGACAGCGGCCATTCGGCGCCTTCGCCATCGGTCAGCACGCGACAGAACACGCGGGAGCCTGGCGCGGCGCGCGCGATCTTCTCGACTTCCTCGACGCAATCGACCGCGAACAGCTTGATGCCGAGCTGGTAGGCGCGTGCGATGTCACGCTCCTTCTTGATGGTGTTGCCGAAGGAGATGCGGTCCGCCGGCGCACCGGCGTCCATCGCCATCTCGACTTCGGCAACGGAAGCGGTGTCGAAGGACGAGCCCATCGCAGCAAGCAGGCGCAGGATTTCGGGCGCCGGGTTTGCTTTCACCGCATAGTAGATCTTGGAATCGGGCAGAGCCTTCTCGAAGGCGCGGAAATTGTCGCGCACGACGTCAAGGTCGACGACGAGGCAGGGGCCGGACGGACGTCGGGTGGCGAGGAAGTCGAGGATGCGCTGTGTGGCCATCGGGATTCTCCATCGCGCCTTTCGGCGCGCACAAGGGTGCGGGCGCGGGCTGTCGGCCTCGCGAACACGCGGTCAAACAAAGGCGGGACGGAAAATCCACGGAACCAGCCGGTGGAGACCCCGGAACCATGAAACGCCGTCTCGCGGCGATGAACCTTAGCCTTGCCCGGCTTCGGTTCGCTTTGTCTGCCTTGGCTTGGATTGGGAGAACCCCGTTCCGCACTGCCGGCAATGAAGGTGTGCCTCTTCAGTAACCCCGGTCTTTGGACAACCGGCAGAGAACCAGAAAGGCCCGCACCGTCGTTGCTTCAAGGTGTCCTCGGTCTGGCGGTTGGCCGCTAAACCGACTGGAGGGGTTAGCTCCAGTTACCTTACCGATTTCCCTCACCATTCGAGGATCGGCGGACACCCACAGGCACGTGCGACTTTGGGCAAGGGCGATATAAGAGCGAAGCATTTCACAATCAATAAAAATCGTATCGCCGGTTGTAAAATTTCTGGCATCGAACAATGTTGGCGCAACCGTATACGGATATCGAACGATGACAGGCACGCACGGCCCTTTCAACGCCTTTCTCGACCTTCGCCAGATGCCCGTGGCGCACGCCGAGCTTGGGCTCCTGGCCGGCCTGCGGCTGGCGGTCAAGGACATTTACGATGTTGCCGGCTACCGCACCGGTTGCGGCAATTTGCAGAAATTCGCCAATGGCCACGCCGCTTCGCGCACGGCGCCGGCCGTGCAGGCGATTCTCGACGCCGGTGCGCGCTTCATCGGCAAGACGCAGACCGACGAACTCGCCTTCGCTCTGTTCGGCCAGAACGCGCATTTTCCGTTTCCGGTGAACCCCGCGGCTCCCGATCGCGTCACCGGAGGCTCGTCGTCGGGGTCGGCGGCGGCGGTGGCGGGCAGGCTGGCCGACATTGCCACGGGGTCCGACACCGGCGGTTCGATCCGCGCGCCGGCGAGTTTCTGCGGGTTGATCGGGCTGCGCACCACGCATGGCCGCATTTCCCTCGACGGCACCATGCAACTGGCGCCGAGTTTCGACACGTTCGGCTGGTTCGCCGACGACATCGAAACCTATGAGACTGTCGGCAAGCTGCTGCTTGGCCGGGATCCGCACCAGCATTCCCTGGACCGCCCGCTTGCGCTCGGCTGGCTGGACGAGATGGTCGCCCCGCCGGCGGCCGCCGAATATGCCGGAATGAAGGCGCTGGTGGCCACGGTGTTCGGCACGCCGGCGACGCCGACGACGCACTTCAGCTCGTCCCCGGACGAACTCTACTGGTGCTTTCGCCGCCTGCAGGCCAGGGAGGCCTGGGCGGTGCATGGCGAATGGATCACCAGCGGGGAGCGCGAGCTCGGGCCCGGCGTCGAGGAGCGGTTCGGCTTTGGCCGTGCGGTCGACGACCGGACAGCACAGGCCGAGAAGGTGCGCCGGCTGACCTTCCGCGGCGAACTCAGCGCCATGCTCGGCAAGCACGGCTTTCTTGTCCTGCCGACAGTGCCGGGCCCGGCACCCTATGTCGACAGCACACCGGAGCAATTCCAGGCCTACCGCGAACGCGCGCTCCATCTCCTGTGCCTGGGCGGGCTCTCCGGCTTTCCGCAAATCACCTTGCCGATCGGCTCGGTCGCCGGCGCTCCATTCGGTCTCTCGCTGCTTGGCCCTTCCGGCAGCGACATTGCCCTGATACGGCTCGGCCGAAAACTTCTCGACGCAGCACAAAGAGCCTGAACAATGGATACACTGACCCGCATGCGCGCCTTCATCGACGTCGTGGAGGCCGAGGGATTCTCGGCGGCGGCACGCAAGATCGGCCGCTCCAAGGCGCTGCTGTCGAAATACGTGCGCGAGCTGGAGGACGAGCTCGGCGCGCTGCTGCTGAACCGCACCACGCGCCAGTTCTCGATGACCGAGGCCGGTCACACCTACTACCGCCGCGCCTCGGAGATCGTGCGCGAGGTCGACAGCCTGGCCGACGCCGTGCGCGAATCCTCCGGGGACGTGCGTGGCCGCATCAAGCTGTCGGCGCCGCGCACCTTCGCCGACGCGCCGATCGGCCAGTCGCTGATCGACTTCGCCAAGCAGTATCCCGACATCGTGCTCGACATCCAGCTCGACGACCGCTTCGTCGATCTGGTCGAGGAAGGCTTCGACCTCGCGGTGCGCATCTCGCGGCTGGAGAACTCGTCGCTGATCGCCAGGCGGCTGGCGCCGTTTTCGATCAAGCTCTGCGGCTCTCCCGAGCTGATCGCCAAGCACGGCATGCCGACGCGACCGCAGGATCTCGGCCATATGCCCTGCATCGTCGACACCAATGGCCGCGGACTGAACAACTGGCCGTTCAAGGGCGACAATGGCGATCCGGTGAGCATCGCCGTGTCGGGCCCGATCGAGGTTAACAGCCCAATGGCGGCGCGGGCCGCGGCCCTGTCGGGGTTAGGATTTTGCATCCTGCCGGATTTCATCGCCGCGCCCGACCTCAAGAGCGGCCAATTGGTGGCGGTGCTCGACGACCGCATCCTGTCGGGCGGCGGCATCTTCGCCGTCTATCCGCACCGCCGCTATCTGCCGGCGAAGGTGCGCGTTTTCGTCGACTTCCTGGTGCAGTGGTTCAGGACGCGCGAAAGCGCCTGACCTGCCCCAGCCTGGATACCGCACGTTTTGAGCTCTCGTGCAGACGTGGCGCTATCCCAAAGCCTCGCGCACTTTTGGGTGACATGCGCCCGCAGTCCCAATTTCGCCCCCTTTCTGGTAACCTTCGACCACGCTCTCGAAAGCCAAGGGAATCGCGACCGCGAATGCATCTGAAACGGCACGCAATCATGCTGGCTTCGGCCTTGGCCGCGACATTTGCCACCGTTGGGCCGGCCGAGGTGCATCCGCACGTCTTCGCCGAGGCGCGCCTCGACGTGATCCTGTCCCCGGATCACCAAAGTGTGAAAGCGTTGCGTCATCTGTGGCGCTTCGACGATCTGTTTTCGAGTACGGTGATGATGGAGTTCGACAAGAACTCCGACCTGAAGCTTGACGACAAGGAGCTGAAGGATGTCGCCGACACCGTCCATGCCTCGCTGGCCGAGTTCAATTATTTCCAGCTCGTCACGCAGAACGGCAAGGACGTGACGATGGTGCCGCCGCCGCATCTGATGGCCAATTTCGACAACGACCAATTGATCATCCTGTTCGAGTCCGAACCTAAGGTGCCGATCAAGCTGTCCGGCACGATCGACATCGGCGTCTACGATCCGACCTTCTACACGGCCATCGACTTCACCGAGGATTCCAACATTGCCGTCGAGGGCCTGCCGTCGAACTGCACGAGCAAAGTCATCCGGCCGGACCCGGACGAAGCGATCAAGGAAAACCAGAAGACCCTGACGGATGCTTTCTTCAACGATCCGACAGGCACCGACATGAGCAAGATCTTTGCCACCAAACTCGAACTGACCTGTCAGCCAGAAGGATAAATCCGGTGAACCTGATCGGCAACTGTTCGAAACCGTCCCCGCGTTTGGCAGTCGGCCTGTTGGCCCTTACCTTTGCCATGATGCATGTCGCCAGTGCCGCGCACGCCCAGAGTTCGCTCGGCATCGGCGTCAATGACGGCATGGCACCCACCACCGGTCCGTTCGCCCATATCCTGATGTGGATCAATCTCAGGCAGCAGGAATTCTACCGCGCGCTGGCGACAGCCATGAAGGCAATGCGCCAGGACAACAGCAAGATCTGGATACTTATCGGCCTGTCCTTCGCCTATGGCATTTTCCACGCCGCCGGCCCCGGCCACGGCAAGGCGGTGATCTCGTCTTATATGGTGGCCAACGAAGTGGCGCTGAAGCGCGGCATCCTGTTGTCCTTCGTCTCGGCGCTGCTGCAGGGCCTGACGGCGATCCTGGTGATGGCGGTCGCCTATTTCGTCCTGCGCGGCACCGCGATCTCGATGACCGACGCGGCCTGGTTCATGGAGATCATGAGCTTTGTCTTCGTCACCCTGTTCGGCGCCTGGCTGTTGTGGCGCAAGCTCGGCCCGTCCATCCTGCGGCTGTTTGGCAGAGGGCCCGCCTACAGCCTGTCGGCTGCGCACGTCGGTCATCCGCATGCGGGTCACGCGCACGCTGGGCATTCTCACGCGGGTCATTCCCACGCCGGCCATTCGCATGCCGCGCACAGCCATTCGGCGCACGCTCAGCACGGGCATGACGACCATGTCCATGAACATTCGCACGACCATCACGACCACGCCGCGCATGACCACCATCACGACCATGGCGCGCACGATCATGCGCATCATCATGATCATGCGCATCACGGCCACGCCGGCGGCGAGGTCTGCGACACCTGTGGCCACTCGCATGCACCCGATCCGGCGCTGCTGTCGGGCGACCGCTTCGATTGGCGCACCGCCTGGTCGGCGGTGGCCGCCGTCGGTATCCGCCCTTGCTCCGGTGCGTTGATCGTTCTCAGCTTCGCGCTGCTCAACGGGCTCTGGCTCGGCGGCCTGCTGTCAGTGCTGGCAATGTCGATCGGAACCGCGATCACCGTCTCGGCCCTGGCCACACTGGCGGTCACCGCCAAGAACTGGGCGGTGTATTTCGCAGGCGACGGCCGCATGGGCAACCGCATCCACTCGATCGTCGAGATCGGCGGCGCGGCCTTCGTCTTTCTGTTCGGACTGCTGCTGCTGTCTGCGAGCCTGACGGGCAGCGTTTAGACCCTACCATTCCGTCGGAATGGGATAGGCAACGTGCGCTACCAACTGGGAATGTTGCCGCCCAGTTCATCCTCGATATGCGCGCGGATGATCTCGTCAAAACTCTTTTCGGCACTGAAGCCAAGTTCCCTTGACCGGCGCGCCTCGAAGCGGGTCGGCCAGCCCTCGACGATCGCCCAGATCGTCTCGTCCGGAACTTCTCGGATGAGGCTTGTCGTCTTCGATCCGGCCACCCGTTCCAGCGCCTCGATCTGTTCGCCGACCGTGACGGCGACACCCGGCATCGTCAGGTTGCGGCGCGGCCCAACGGCTGCGCCGTCAATCTCCGCGCCGTGGATCAGGAAATTCACCGCCGAGCGCGGGCTGGCATGGGTATGCACGACCGAGCGCGGCACCGGCAGGATCGCCTCATGGCCGCTCAACGGCTCGCGGATGATGCCGGAGAAGAAGCCGGAGGCCGCCTTGTTGGGCTTGCCGGGCCGCACGCAGATCGTCGGCAGCCGGATGCCGATGCCGTCGAAGAAACCGCGCCTGGAATAGTCTGATAGCAGGGCTTCGCTCATCTGCTTCTGCGTGCCGTAGGAGGTCAGCGGCGTCGGATGGAATTCATCGGGAATGACATCCGGGAACGGCGCGCCGAACACCGCGATCGACGAGGTGAAGACGATGCGCGGCGCAAACCCTGCCAGCCGGATGGCGTCGAACAGCGCGCGCGTGCCGTCGAGATTGACGCGGTAACCGAGGTCGAAATTGGCTTCCGCTTCGCCCGACACGATGCCGGCGAGGTGGAAAACGACATCGGGGCGCGACACAACCAGGCTTTCCGCGGCGCCTGCTTCGGCAAGGTCACCCGTGTGCAGCGCGACGCTGACGCCATCCATGGCTGGCGCCTGCGGCGGCACGATGTCGTGCAGGTCGAGCGCGGTGATCTTCTCCCCGCGCAGCGTGCCGTCCTTGGCCAGCCGGGCGATGAGCTTGCGGCCGACCATGCCCGCGGCGCCAGTGATCAGAATGCGCATGTCCGATATCCCTTACTTCCGATTTTTGCGCTGGGTGCGCGCGCGCAACCAGAACACCAGGAAAAACGCCAGCACGAAGACGGTGCCGAAGATACCCGCCAGCACGGTCGAATAACTGCCGAGTGCCAACATCACGGTCGGCAAGTAGAAAGCGGCAATGCCGAACAGAAGCATGATCCAAACCGCCGCAATGGCCGCATTGCGCGTGTCACGGTCCATCATGCCGCACCGGAACGGCGGTCGTTCATCGAGCTGAGTTGCAAAGCTGGAGGACTCCTAAGGCAGGTCCGATCAATGGCCATCGATCGGACCTAGTGATAGTGGCCGTGATGCGCGGCCGCATCGTGCTCATGCTCGTGATGATGGTCGTCGCCATCGTCGGCGCACCGGCCGAATTCCGGTTCCACTGTGGCATGGCTGATGCCGTGCTCGCTGGCAAGCCGCTTCTTGATGGCGCTGACCGCCTGATGGGCATCGACGCCCTCGTTGAGGCAGGCATGCAGCGTCGCCATGCTGCTCGACCCGTCGAGCGACCAGATATGCATATGGTGCACCTCGCGCACGCCTTGGACCGTTGCCTGAATGTCCCCCGCGATCAGGTCGCGATCGAGGCTTGGCGGCACGCCTTCGAGCAGGACGTGGGCGGCGGCGCGCATCAGCGACCATGCGGTGGACAGGATCAGCAGCGAGACCAGCACGGACAGGATCGGGTCGATCGGCGTCCAGCCGGTCGCCAGGATGACCAGTGCCGCGACGATCGCGGCTGCCGAGCCGAGCAGATCGCCGAGCACATGCAGGATGGCGCCGCGCATGTTGAGATTGTCTCGATCGCCGCCATGCAGCACCAGGAAGGAGCCGATATTGACCAGCAGGCCGAGGATCGCCACCACCAGCATCGGTCTGCCCAGCACCGGCGCCGGTGTCAGCAGGCGATCCCACGCCTCGTATACGATCCACAGCGCGATGACGAAAATGGCGATGCCATTGGTGTAGGCCACCAGCGTCTTGACGCGGCCGAAGCCGTAGGTGAGCTGGCCGGTTGCCGGCCGGCCCGCCAGATGGAAGGCATACCAGGCCAGGCCAAGCGCAATGGCGTCGGCGAGCATGTGGCCGGCATCGGCCAGCAGCGCCAGCGACCCGGTGAACAGGCCGCCGAGCGCCTCGGCCACCATGAAGCCGGCGGTCAGGCAGGCCGCGATCAGCACGCGCTTCTTGTCCGTCGAGCCATGCACATGGCCGCCGCCGTGATCGTGCCCGCTGTGATCGTGGATATGCGCCAAATGGCAAACTCCCGTTAGGCGCCGAATTCCGCGCGAAAATCCTCGAGCCGGCGGTTCTGCTGGCCATTGGCGTCGAAGTTGGCCGGATCGAGCCAGGCTTCATAAGCCTTGCGCAGAGCTGGCCATTCCTTGTCGATGATCGAATACCACGCGGTGTCGCGGTTTTCACCCTTGACGATGAGATGCTGGCGGAAAATACCCTCGAACTTGAAGCCGAACCGTTCCGCCGCGCGCTTCGACGGCTCGTTGCGGTTGTTGCACTTCCATTCGTAGCGGCGATAGCCGAGTTCGTCGAAGATGTATTTCATGAACAGGAACTGCGCTTCCGTCGCCGCCGGCTTGCGCGAGATGAGCGGTCCCCAGTAGATGTTGCCGATCTCGATAACGCCATAGGTCGGATCGATGCGCATCAGCGTCTGGCGGCCGGCGACCTTGCCGCTTGGCTTGTCGACAACGGCGAAGAACAGTGGATCCTCGCTCGCCTCCACCTTGTCCAGCCAGGGCTGGAAGGCGGCGCGGGTTTCGGGCGGATAGTCCGGCAGCCAGGCGAAGCGGCCGTCGACGTCGGCCACGGAAGACGCTTCATGGAGGCCGTCGCCATGTGTTGCGGCACTCAATGGCTCGAGCCTGACATAGCGGCCCTCCAGAACCTTGCGCTCCGGGCGCGGGCGCGGCTGCCAGTCTTTCAGATTTTCCGACACCGAAAACTCCAATCCGTTTGACTTTTGCGGGCGGACGCTCACAAAAACGCTCGCCAACAGTAAGAACCACAGGGACGGGAAAAATGCTCCACACGATTTCGGCCTTCGACCGGCTCGGCGAGGAAAACGCTTTTGCCGTGCTGGCCCGGGCGACGGCGCTGGCGAGCCAGGGCCGTGACATCGTCAACCTCGGCATCGGTCAGCCCGACTTCAAGACGCCGCAACACATTGTCGAGGCGGCGATCAAGGCGCTGCGTGACGGCCACCATGGCTACACGCCGGCCAATGGCTTGCTGGCGACCCGCGAGGCGGTGGTGCGGCGCACGCTGACGACCACCGGCGTCGAGGTCTCGCCGGAGGCGGTGATGATCCTGCCCGGCGGCAAGCCAACCATGTTCGCCGCTATCCTGATGTTCGGCGAGCCCGGCGCCGAGATCCTCTATCCAGACCCCGGCTTTCCCATCTACCGCTCGATGATCGAGTTCACCGGTGCAACCCCCATTCCCGTGCCGATGCGCGAGGAGAACGGCTTCGCCTTCTCGGCCGAAGAGACGCTGGGGCTGATCACGCCGAAGACCAGGCTCTTGATCCTCAACTCGCCGGCCAACCCGACCGGTGGCGTCACCCCGCGCACCGAGATCGAGAAGCTGGTCAACGGGCTTGATAAGCATCCAGACGTCGCCATTCTCTCCGACGAAATCTACGATGTCATGACTTATGATAGCGAGACGCATTGCTCGCTGCTTGGCTTTCCCGAGATCCGCGACCGGCTGATCGTGCTCAACGGCTGGTCCAAGACCTGGGCGATGACCGGCTGGCGCATGGGCTGGTCGATCTGGCCGAACGGCGACAAGGGCGCCCACCTCTACGACAAGGTTCGCAAGCTGGCGGTCAATTGCTGGTCCTGCGTCAACGCGCCAAGCCAGTTCGCCGGCATCGCGGCGATCGACGGCCCGCAGGACGACGTCGACACCATGATGCGCGCCTTCGACAACCGCCGGAAAATCGTGGTCGAAGGCCTGAACGCCCTGCCAAACATCTCCTGCATCACGCCCAAAGGTGCGTTCTATGCCTTCCCCAATGTCTCGAAGACCGGCTGGAAGGCAAAGAAACTCGCCTCCGCTTTGCTCGACGAGGCCGGCGTGGCGCTGATCGGCGGTCCCGATTTCGGCATCCTCGGCGAAGGCTATGTCAGGCTTTCCTACGCCAATTCCGAGGAAAACATCCTGCGCGCGCTGGAACGGATCGGGGCATTCCTGGCCAGATGAGCTTCAGCGTCCGCCGCGCGAGCCGGATAGCCTGCCACCGCATTCCATGACGGTGTCATGAGCCGTCCGGAGGCGCGTAGCCAGAGGCTGTGCGGGCGTACCGAAAACGGCTACGAACTCCGGTATCAGGACCAATGAGGGATCTCGGATGTTCTATGCAATCCTTGCCTATCACGTGGAAGATGCGATCGAGGCGCTGACGCCGCGGGAAGATGCGGCGCTGATGGCCGAGTTGCTCAAGATCAACACCAGGCTTCATGCGGAAGGCACGCTTGGGCCGTCGGCGCGCCTGGGAACGACACGGGATGCCTGCACCTTGCGCGGCCCGGGCGACGGTGTGATCATCGATGGGCCCTTTGCCGAGACCAAGGAACAGTTGCTCGGCCTCTATGTCGTCGATTGCATCACCAGGGACGACGCCATCGAGATCGCCCGCGACCTTCGTCGTGTTAATCCAACCGCCGTTTACGAGATAAGGCCCATTCTGCTCTTCAAGCCCGGCGTGCCGCTGGCGGAAAAATGAGACACGGGCAAAAGCGCCGCCAGCACCCGCTGCTCACCCGCGCCCCACGAACGGCATCTTGGTCGCCATCACGGTCATGAACAGCACGTTGGCGTCGAGCGGCAGGCTGGCCATGTGCACGACCGCGTCGGCGACGTGCTGGACATCCATCACCGCTTCGGCTGATATCGAGCCATTGGCCTGCGGCACGCCGACGGTCATCGGCTGCGCCATGTCGGTCAATGCATTGCCGATGTCGATCTGTCCGCAGGCGATGTCATAGGGGCGGCCATCGAGCGCCAGTGTCTTGGTCAGGCCCGTGATGGCGTGCTTGGTCGCCGTATAGGGCACCGAGCCCGGGCGCGGCGCATAGGCCGACACCGAACCATTGTTGATGATGCGGCCGCCCATCGGCTTCTGCTTGCGCATGGCGCCGAACGCCGCGCGCGCGCACAAGAAAGATCCGGTGAGGTTGACGCCGACGACATCGTTCCAGACCTCGATCGGGATTTCGTCGATCGGCGTCGACTTGTAGCCCATGCCTGCATTGTTGAAGAGCAGATCGACCCGCCCGAAAGCCTCCGCCACGGTCTCGAACAGATCGTCGACTTCACTGGCCTTGCTGATGTCGCAGGCAACCGCCAACGCCCTGGCCTCGGTCGGTCCGGCCTCGGCGATCGCGGCATCCAGCACCGGCTTGCGGCGCCCGCAGAACACCGTGTTCCAGCCGGCCTTGAGCAATGCCGTGGCTACGCTCTTTCCGATCCCGGTGCCGGCGCCGGTGACGATGGCGGTTCTTTGCTCGGTCATGGCTGATGTCCTCCGGCAGCGCAGTGCGTGCTCGCCTGATCTACAAATTTGGTTCGAGTGGAGAAGGCATCGCAAATGATGGCAGCGATGGCAAGCGCGGCCACCGGGACATGCCCTCGAAAAGTGAAGCCATTTGGTTGGAGGGCAGCCTGCATGGGCCGACAAAAAGGGCGGTCATTGGCGACCGCCCTGATCTGGACCGGGCTTGGGAGGAGGAAAAGCCGATCCGACTGTGTAGAATCATGCGCTTCCTGAGTTAACGAAAGACTAACGCCGGAAGGCCCGCCTGTGCCGATTTGACCTTACCAGCGCGGATTGGGTGAAGTTCCTGCCTTGGCCGGCACCTTGGCCGCGGAAACCGTCGCCTCGACATGGTCGACCAGCGCGTCCGGCAGGCCAAGCCGTCCGGCGAGCAGGTCGAGATAGCCGCGCTCGGCGCGCGAGTCGGGGTCGATGGTGAGGCGCGACGCCGTGTAGAGTTCGAGCTTCTGCGCATCGGTATGAGCACCCGCCACCAGCGCGTCGAGGTCGAGTGGGCTCTCTAACTCCGCCATCAGGAATTTTTCCGCATCGGTGCCGATCCCGGCGAGGCTGAGCTTGCCGGCGATCTTCCGGCGTTCTTCGTCGTCGACATGGCCGTCGGCCTTAGCCGCCGAGATCATCGCCCGCACCAGGGTCAGCGTGAACTCGTCCTCGCCTTGCGGCGCCTGCGAGGGGTGGAAGGCGGTGTCCTTGGGCGGCGGCAGCAATTCCGGCTCGCTGGCGGCGGGCGCCTGTTCCGGTGCGTTGCCGGCCTTGTAGTTCTGGTAGGCCTTGTAGGCGAGACCGCCGATGGCGGCCAAGCCGCCGAGCTTCACCGCGGCACCCGTCACCTGCCGGCCGGCGCCGGTCCCAAGCAGCACGGCGGCCAGCGCGCCGGCGGCCAGCGGATTGTCCTTGGCCATCTGCACCGCCTGGCCGGCCTTGTCGCGGACCGTGCCGCTGGCACCGGGAACTTGCGAGCCGAGCAGATCGTCGAGAAGCTTCTTGGGATCGAACATCAACGCCTCCAGGATTTGCCCGGCCGAACGGGCAGGTTTCGAACGCCGAAGAGGTAGGTCCCGAGGGTTGCCATTGCAATGACAGAGCCCCGGTTTGCTGGGCTCCGGTGCCCTCGATCAGGACCCGATGTGCGGTCCCCTACCCCGGGCTTGCGCGAGCTCGACCTGTCGCTGCCGCTCCGCGTAGCGCTTTCGGTCTTCGTCCGAGCGGGCTTCGAAGCAGTGCGGGCAGGAAACCCCGACGGCATATTTCGGCGACACCAGGTCGCTCTCCATCAGTGGATGGCGGCATGCGCGGCAGAGTTCCCCGTTGCCCACCGCGAGGCCGTGCGACACCGAAACCCGCTCGTCGAAGACGAAGCACTCGCCTTGCCACAGGCTCTGCTCCGCTGGAACCTCCTCAAGGTATTTGAGGATGCCCCCCTTGAGGTGGAACACGTCCTCGAAGCCGAGCGACTTCACATAGGCGGTCGCCTTTTCGCAGCGAATGCCGCCGGTGCAGAACATCGCAACCTTGCGTCCTTCGAGATCCGCCCGATGCGCTTCGACCCAGGCCGGGAATTCGCGAAAGCTCGCCGTCGCCGGGTCGACGGCGCCCTTGAAGCTGCCGATAGAGACCTCATAGGCATTGCGCGTATCGATGACGATCGTGTCGGCTTGCGAGATCAGCGCATTCCAGTCGCCCGCCTCCACATAGGTGCCGGCACTTGCCGCCGGGTCGATGGTCTCGACGCCCATGGTGACGATCTCGCGCTTCAGCCGCACCTTCATGCGATGGAATGGCATGGCCGCGGCACTGCTGTACTTGACCTCGAGACCTGACAGGCCGTCGATCGCTTCGATCTGTTCGATCAGCGCGGCGATCGCCTCGTCGCTGCCGGCGACGGTGCCGTTGATGCCCTCATGCGCCAGGAGCAGCGTGCCCTTGATGCCGCGCCCGCAGCAAAAGGCAGCAAGCGGCGCGCGCAACGCCTCGAAAGCATCGAGCCGGGCAAAACGGTAGAGTGCGGCGACGCGGACTGGCTGGGATGGCGCGGACAGTGTTGTCATTGCCAGAGCAACTAGACGCTAGTAGAAGCCGATTCAAGTGAAACGGGTTCGATCCGTCTGTCATGGCCATGTCGAGAACCTTTAAGCTGAGCGGCAACGCGTGACATCGCGCCGCGACCGGTTCCGTGGACATGGCAATACCGGTCTGCTAATCGGTTGAAATCCCATCGATACGCCGCCGACAAGGAGAGACCGAATGTCCAGCAAGCCCGAGAACCTCCTGTCGCTCCTCAATGGCCAGCCGGTCATCCCGGTGTTGAAGATCGCCAACGTTGCCGATGCGGTGCCGCTGGCCCGTGCCCTGGCGCGCGGCGGTTTGCCGGCGATCGAGATCACGCTTAGGACCGCGGATGCGCTCGAAGCGATCCGTCGCGTGGCGGGCGAAGTCGGCGAAGCCATTGTCGGCGCCGGCACTATTCTGGATGCCAGCCAGTTCGACGAAGCGGCCGCGGCCGGTTCGCGCTTCATCGTCAGCCCCGGCATCACCCGCGAGCTTCTGGCTGCCGCCTCCGACAGCGAGGTTCCGCTGCTGCCCGGCGCCATCACGCCCGGCGAGATCATGGCCGCGCGCGAAGCCGGCCTGCGCTTCCTGAAATTCTTCCCGGCCGAACAGTCCGGCGGCATCGCTTCGCTCAAGGCTTTTGCCTCGCCGCTGGCGGACGTCAAATTCTGCCCGACCGGCGGCATCACCAGCAAGAACGCGGCCGATTATCTCAGCCTGTCCAATGTCATCTGCGTCGGCGGCTCGTGGGTGGCGCCCGACGACATGGTCAAGGCCGGCAAGTGGGACGAGATCGAAGCGCTCGCACGCGCTGCCAGCGAGCTCGGGAAATAGCGTCTTTCCGGACGGCATGAAAAAACCCGGCCGACCAGCGTCGACCGGGTTTTTTTAACTGGCTAATCCAGATTGCGATCAGTTGCAGACCTTCACCGTCTCCTTGCGATGGTGCCGCCAGTGCGTCACCACCTCAGCGCGGCAATGCTTCTTCATCATGTGCATATGATTGTCGGTCTTGACGACAACGGTCTCCGCCTGTGACGGAGCGATCGCGGCCGATGCTGCCGCCACGCCACAACTGCTGCCAGTAGAATCTTTTTCATGAGTATCGTCGGGTTGGAGCGTACCCGCACCAAACCGGAAATGAGTGAGCCGTTCCCGCTTCACGAGAAGTTCAGCCGCGCGTGATCCTCAGGGATCGGAAACCGCCTGTATCGCACTCTGGGTTAGCAAAAGTCCGCGCGGGTCGCCCGGCGCGGCCTCAGCATGTTGCGGCCTGCTCGTTACTTCGTCTGGAAGCGGGCGACGGACAGGAATTTGACGGCGTTGCCGGTAAAGCGATTGGCGTCGGCGACCTGATTGTCCTGCTGGAAGCCGGCCGTATAGACCTCGCTCGGCGGCGTATGCACGATGTTGTAGGCGTAACCCGGCGCGGTCGTCGCACTCGAAACGGTGGCGACGTTCTCGCCGCTGGTCAGTGCCCAGCGGGCGGCCTGCGGCGCCGCGGCAACCACCACGGCCCTGGGGCCGGGCTTCTGATCGCGGGCGGTGGCCCTGGCTTCCTTGCGGGTCGTCTTCACACCGGCGCCGATCGCGGCGGCCGGATCCGAACCGGCCGGCCGGCCGGCAACAGCCTGGCGCGGCGATGCCGCATCGATACCAGACGGATCGTTGAAGGCCGAACGCGGTTCTACGGATAGCGAGGCCAGCTGATATTCGTCGGCGGCGCCGACCTTGGCATTGGCATTGGCCTCGTCGAGCACGGCCTTGACGGCATCCGGCTTGGCCGGCTCGGGACGCGCCGTCGGCACCACGGAGAACGCATCCGTCGCGGTCTTGCCTTGGTCAGCCGTTTCGGCCAGCGCCATCAGCACATCCTTGCTGGGCGGCGGCGCAAGATCCGCCGGCAGCGTGCGTTCGGGACGCCATGTCGGCAAGGGGATGTTGTTGACGGCGACCTGCGCCGGATCGGCGGCCGCGGCCGCTGCTAGCACTGCCGGATCGGCCTTGCCGAAAGGCATGTTCGCCGGCGCCTGCGCGGTCGCCACGGCCTGTTCCGTGGTGGCCGTCGCATCCGCCGTGGCGAAGGGAACGTTTTCAGGCGTCTGTGCGCCGACATCGGCCTTCGGCCGCGGCGCGAAATCGGGCAGCGGGATTTCCTTGGCCGGCAGCGCCGCGATGATTGTCTCCGGCGTGTCCTTCTCCGGTTCCGGAGCCTGCTCGTCGGCAATCCGCGGAATATCGGCGCGCTGGGCATTCTCGGGGGCCACGATGGCGATGCCAGGCATGTTGCCGCTCTTGGCTGTCACGGCCGGCTTCAGATTTCTAGCCTTGGGCGCAGGTGCGGCCGAAGCGGTCTCGACGTCGGCGCTGTCGTCGGCCTCGTCGTCGCCGCCGCCGCCGAAGAAGGCAGCGAGGAACCCGCCGGATTTCTTGCCGCTGCCGCCGGCGCTGGCCACTTCGATATTCGGTGTGCCCGAACCCTTGCGCGACTTGTAGGAGGCCAGCGCCTGTTCATAGCCGGGCAGCGGCCGACCATCGCTCGGCACATGCAGCGTCTTGCCATTGGGGAACAGGCTGACCAGTTCCTGGCGGCTGATGCCGGGCCAGTGGCGCACATTGCCGACATCCATGTGGACGAATGGCGAACCGGAGGTCGGGTAATAGCCGACGCCACCGCCCTGCATCTTGAGGCCGATGTTGCGCAATTTCCTCAGCGGTACGCCGGGAATGTAGAAATCCATCGCCTTGCCAAGCATATGCTGGCTCTTTTCGGCGACACCGCGGCTGCGGCTGCGCAGCATCGAATTGGTCGACGGCGAACGGTAGCCGCAGACGACCTGGATATAATCGGTGGCGCCGCTTTCCCGATACGCCTCCCAGACCAGGTCCAGCAGACGCGGGTCCATCTTGGTCGGCTCGTTGCGACGCCAGTCGCGCAGAATGATGTTGATCTTCCTCAGGCCTTCGGGAACGTAGCGACCATTGCGCTTGTAGACGATCTCCGCCTTCTCATGCGTGTGGAGATGGTAGAGCTTCAGCGAACGAACTTCGGCCTGGGCGCCAGTAGCGGCCGCTGCAACAAGACCAAATGCGACAATCACCGCCGCCAACCATCTCGGCCAGACGCTCAAATGATAGTGCCGCCCGTTTGTGAGTCGTTCGATTCTATTCAAATCAAAAGGCCTTGCAGGCTGCCGTTTGTCCCCGGATTTCCCCAAACGGACGTGTCATTTTCACATCCGAATATCGATCCTAATGGTTAATCATCGCTTATTGAAGCCAAAATGCGGTAAGACCATGGCGATATCCCGTCAAAAATTGTCCGCAAGGTATGTTGGTAAACCGCTGGTTTACATTAAGATTCCGGCTTTGGTCGAACACGATCTGTTACCGCCGGCCTCAATGCGTGAACAATACCCCGTCGAGAGCCGCCATTATCCGGCGACGGCGCTCTGTCAGACCAGATAATGGCGGAGGAAGCTGGCCCCGGCCTTGCGGTTCAGGAAGCGAGCCTGTCTACGCGGCCGGTTTCCGGGTCGATGCCGTATTCCTTGAGCTTGCGGTAGAGCGTCGAGCGACCGATGCCGAGCCGGCGGGCGACCTCGCTCATCTGGCCATTGTAATGGTCAATGGCGAGCTTGATCATTTCAAGTTCGACATCGGCCAGGGCACGCACATTGCCACGCTCGTCGAGCGCCCGCAGCATGCCGAATCGGGACTGGACCCCGGCCGGCAGCACAGCCGCCGGAGCCATCCGGTCGGGCACAACGTCCTCGTCGCGCGGCTCCAGCGACGGCGGCGGCGCAGCGCTGCTTGCTGCCAACGTGTCGTCCCGGTCGAGATTGACGGTGCCTTCCACCTGCGCCCGGATCTGCGGGAAATCATCGGCGGTCAACACATCGCCTTCGCACAGCACCGAGGCGCGGAAGACGGCGTTTTCGAGCTGCCGGATGTTGCCGGGCCAGTCATAAGCCTGCAGCACCGCAAGTGCTGCCGCCGAAATGCCTTTCAGCCGATGGCGCGGGTCGGCCGGCGCCACCTTCTCCATGAAATGCGTGACCAGATGGGGAATGTCGTCGCGGCGGTCGCGCAGCGGCGGCACGAAGATCGGGTAGACGTTCAGCCGGTAGAACAGATCCTCGCGGAATTTGCCGTCCTTGACCTGTTGCAGGAGGTTGCGGTGCGTCGCCGAGATGAGCCGGATGTCGACCTTGACGGTCGAGCGGCCGCCGACCGGATCGACCTCGCCTTCCTGGACTGCGCGCAGCAGCTTGACCTGAACGTCGAGCGGCAGGTCGCCGATCTCGTCGAGGAACAGCGTGCCGGAATGCGCCTCGACGAATTTGCCGGTGTGCTTGTCGGTGGCGCCGGTGAACGAGCCTTTCTCATGGCCGAACAGGATGGATTCCACCAGATTGTCGGGAATGGCGCCGCAATTGACGGTGACGAAGGGTTTCGAGCGGCGGTCGCCGCTGCCCTGGATGGCACGCGCCACCAATTCCTTGCCGACGCCGGACTCGCCCTCGATCAGAATCGGGATGTGAGAGGCCGCCGCTTTCTGGCCGAGACGTATCACCCGGTCCATGGCCGGACTGTGGGTGATCATGTCCCTGAAGGTCAGCAGCCCGCCGCGTTTTCGCGACGTGCGCTTGACCTCGCCCTCTACCGCCTCGACCTTGAGCGCATTGGAGATCGAGGCCTGTAGCCTGTCGGGCGAAGCCGGCTTGACGACAAAATCGAAAGCGCCGTGGCGCATCGCCGAAACCACGGTTTCGATGCCGCCCTGCGCGGTCTGCACGATGACCGGCGTATTGATGTCGCGCTCGCGCATCGCCTTCAGCACGCCGATGCCGTCGAGACCGGGCATGACAAGGTCGAGGATCACGACCGAGACATCGCGGGCGCCAGGCCCGTCGAGAACTTCGAGGCCGGCGGTACCGCCATCCACAACGATCGCGGTATGGCCGAACCGCGTCACCGCGGCCTCGAGCAGCCGGCGCTGCACGGGATCGTCATCGACTATGAGTATGGAACCTGTCATGACTGTCTTGCTTCGCCCGCGCCCGAAAACCCCATGGATCATCTTGGCACAGGGTTCTAAATAAGGTTTCAAAAAACCCGGTGAACGAATTCCTTAGGATTTGACGGGCTTCTCTATTCCCGTTGAGTCCGGCTCCGTGATTGCGGCCACGTGATTCAACCCAGGCCACTTGATTCAAAGAAGGTATCTCGATGCGCATGATGTTTGATCGGCGGATTGCAGCGCCAGCGTCCGGTCAGGGCGCTGCCGGGCTTGGCGATCTGCCGGAATGGAACCTCGCCGACCTTTATGCCGGCATGGACGCGCCGGAACTGAAGCGTGACATTGCCAAGGCGGCCGCCGACGCCGTCGCATTCGAGGCCCGCTGGAAAGGCACGCTCGCCGCCGAGGCCGGGCGCGGCAGTACCGGCAGGCTGGGGGAGGCACTGGCCGCGTACGAGGCACTTGAGGAACTGATCGGCCGTATCGTCTCGTATGCCGGCCTCGTTTATGCCGGCAACACCGCCGATCCGCAGCGCGCCAAGCTCTATGGCGACATCCAGGAGAAGATGACCGACGCCAGCGCGCATCTGTTGTTCTTCGCGCTTGAGCTGAACCTGATCGACGATGCGGCGATCGAGGGCGCGCTGGCCGCCGATCCCGCCTTCGGGCATTACCGCCCGTGGGTGCTCGATCTCAGGATGGACAAGCCCTATCAGCTCGAGGACCGCGTCGAGCAGCTTTTCCACGAGAAATCGATAACCGGGCGCGGCGCCTGGAACCGCCTCTTCGACGAGACGATGACCGATCTTCGCTTCGATATCGACGGCGAGGAACTGACGCTGGAGCCGGCCCTCAATCGCCTGCAGGATGCCGACGGCGAGGTCCGCCGCCGCGCCTCGGAGGCGTTGGCCACGACCTTCCGCAAGAACCTGCGCACCTTCACGCTGATCACCAACACGCTTGCCAAGGACAAGGAAATTTCGGACCGCTGGCGCGGCTTTGAGGACATTGCCGATTCACGCCACCTCGCCAACCGCGTCGAACGCGGCGTGGTCGATGCGCTCGCCACCGCCGTGCGCGAGGCCTATCCGCGCCTGTCGCACCGCTATTATGCGATGAAGGCGCGCTGGCTCGGCATGGAAGTGATGAACCACTGGGACCGCAACGCGCCCTTGCCGGAGACGCCGCAAGGGGTGATCGGCTGGGATGAGGCCAGGAACACGGTTCTGTCGGCCTATCACCGCTTCTCGCCCGAGATGGCCGAGATCGCGCGCACCTTCTTCGACCGCAACTGGATCGACGCGCCGGTGCGTCCGGGCAAGTCGCCGGGCGCCTTCGCACATCCGACCGTACCCTCGGCTCACCCCTATGTGCTGCTCAACTACATGGGCAAGCCGCGCGACGTGATGACGTTGGCGCATGAACTAGGACACGGCGTGCATCAGGTGCTGGCCGCCGGCCAGGGCGCGCTGATGGCCTCGACGCCGCTGACGCTGGCGGAGACGGCATCCGTCTTCGGCGAGATGCTGACCTTCCGCTCGCTGCTCGAGCAGACCACCGACCGGCGCGAGCGCAAAGCCATGCTCGCCCAGAAGGTCGAGGACATGATCAACACGGTGGTGCGCCAGGTCGCCTTCTATGAATTCGAGCGCAAGGTGCATGCCGAGCGTCGCAACGGCGAATTGACATCAGACAGGCTGGGCGAGTTCTGGCTGGAGGTACAGGCCGAAAGCCTGGGGCCCGCGATCAAGTTGCGCGAGGGCTACGAGGTGTTCTGGACCTACATTCCGCACTTCATCCACTCGCCCTTCTACGTCTATGCCTATGCGTTCGGCGACTGCCTGGTGAACTCGCTCTACGCCGTCTACCAGAATGCCGAACGCGGCTTTCAGGACAAATATTTCGAGATGCTGCGTGCCGGCGGCACCAAGCATCATTCGCAGCTTCTGGCACCCTTCGGCCTCGACGCCACCGATCCGGCCTTCTGGCAGATCGGGCTCGGCGTGATCGGCGGCCTGATCGACGAGCTGGAAACGCTCGACGACTGAGACGCCTCTCGCCAGCAAGAACAGTTAGCCGGAATGCATGTTTGGGCCGCGCTATTCTTGCCCTAAATATTTGTTCTTGAAGAACTCTACATCGACATTTTCCCATAGCTTTCCGCAAGCTCTATGATAGCTTTCCCTTTAAGCTAAGCCGGAGCGAATGCGGATCGGCGAGGGAATCTCAGCCGGCCGTGGCGCTCAGGCGAACGCGACAACGGCCGTTGGCCATGGGCAGGCAAAGCCAATCGCCGACAGCTTGACCGAAGCCGGCTGTTCCGCGAACCGCGGAACCATCATCGAGTAGTCCTGCGCCGAAGGCCATGACCCACGGCAGACGGATCTGACTGGAGAGAGACAATGGGCACTTTTTTCTACGTGGTCCTGGCGTTGTTGGTAGGCGTGTTGGTCGGCTGGTTCATCTGGGGACGCCTGCGCGGTGAGCTCGACAGTCTTCGCGGCGACCTCGATCGCACCCGCAGCGAGCGCGACAAGTTGCGCGCCGACAGCGACCGCCTGACCGGCGAACTCGGTGCATGCGGCAAGACCCGCTCCGACCTCGAGCGTCAGCTGCGCGAGGCGCAGGCCTCGTCGGGCGCCGGCGGAGCAAAGGCGTCAAGTCAGCCACCGGCGGCCTTGATGTCGACGCCGGCCGCGGCCAAATCCGCTCCGGCGGCGGCCAAGGCTGCTCCTGCCAAACCAGTTGCAAAGGCCGCGCCGGCGAAAGCCGCCGCCGCCAAACCCGCCGCGAGCAAACCCGCGGCCGCCACTGCTTCGGCGGCCAAGAGTTCGGCAGCCGCCAAGAAGGCCGCACCGCCGGCGGCCAAGCCGGCGTCGGGCAACCCTGATAATCTGCGCCGGCTGATCGGCATCGGCCCAGTCAACGAAAAGCTGCTCAAGGCGCAAGGCGTCACCACATACGCCCAGATCGCCGGCTGGACATCAGCCGACATCAAGCGGATCGAGGACGTGATGAACTTCGACGGCCGCATCGCGCGCGAACGCTGGATCGAGCAGGCCAAGCTGCTCGCCGCTGGCAACGAGGCCGAATTCGCCAAGCAGTTTCCGACGGCCGGAACCGCCAGCAATACCTGAACGAAGGATACAGAGGCCTTGTGACCGGCGGCGCCAAGGGCGCCGCCGCTTTCTTTTGCCGGCAAGGTTCGATCCGGCAAAGGTCGGCTTTGAGGGACAGGGTGCCGTTCCCTCGATTGCGCGCGTCCGGCCCCCCATATAGAGCGATCGTCGGCTCCATCGATCCCGGTTCCCATGTCCCTGCCCGCCGCAATTTTCCGCAACGACGAAAGCGCGCGCCAGCTCGTTTTCGAGCGGCCCGCCGATGTCATCGTCGCGCATGAGGCCAAGGACTTCCCGGCGGCGCTGCAAGCGGCGCAGGCCGCGCACGATGCCGGCAAATGGCTGGCCGGCTATTTCTCCTACGAGGCCGGTTACCTGCTGGAACCGAAACTCGTTCCCTTGCTGCCGGGCCGGCGCCGGGCCCCGCTGGTCTGCCTCGGGGTCTTCGATGCTCCTGAGGAAGAAGCGGTGCCGCCGCCAAGCACGCCGACCAACGGCCCGATCTTCGACGCAAGGGCGACGTGGTCGTTCGAGGACTACGAGAAGCGGTTCTCGCGGTTGCATCGGCACATCAGGCAAGGCGATTGCTACCAGGGCAACCTGACCTTTCCGGTGCACGCGCAATGGTCCGGCGATCCGCTCGCCGCCTTCGACGCCCTGACCGAGCGTCAGCCGGTGAAATATGGCGCCCTGATCGCGCTGGGCGATCCGATCGTCCTGTCGCGCTCGCCCGAACTGTTCTTCGAGATCGATGCGGCGGGGATGATCGAGACGCATCCGATGAAGGGTACCGCACCGCGCGGCGCAACCAGGGACCAGGACGAGCGGCAGAAGAATTTCCTGCGCAATGACGAGAAGAACCAGGCCGAGAACCGGATGATCGTCGACCTCCTGCGCAACGACATATCGCTGATCAGCGAGGTCGGCACGCTGGAGGTGCCGGAACTGTTCCGCATCGAGACCTACCCGACCGTGCACCAGATGGTGAGCGACGTCAGGGCCAAGCTGCTGCCCGGCCTCTCGATACGACAGGTGTTCGCGGCGCTGTTTCCCTGCGGCTCGATCACCGGCGCGCCGAAGATCCGCGCCATGGAGATCCTGCACGATCTCGAGGCCACGTCGCGCGATGTCTATTGCGGCGCCATTGGCTGGATCGCACCCGGCGGCACGATGCGCTTTTCCGTGGCGATCCGCACCATCTCGCTCTTTGCCAGCGGCGAGGCCGTCTACAATGTCGGCGGCGGCATCGTCTTCGATTCGGTCGCGGAAGAGGAGTACCAGGAATGTCTGCTCAAAGCCCGCTTCGCGACGGGGACACCGCCGGTTTCGAGCTGATCGAGACCATCCGCTGGGAGCCCGCCTCGGGCTTCCTGCGCCTCGATCGCCATCTTGCACGCCTTTATGGCTCGGCGGCGGAACTGGGCTTCAGCTATGATCCGCAAAGGGTTGGCGAGGTCCTGAGCAACGCGGTCGATCGATCGCCCGTCGCCATGCGCACGCGGCTCGCCCTGTCGCGCAATGGCCAGGCCAACGCCTCGGCGCAGCCCTATGAACCGCTTGCCGCCGACAAGATATGGGCGCTGCGGCTGGCGCGGACGAGGCTCGGTTCGAGCAACATGCTGCTGCGCCACAAGACCAGCCGGCGGCAGCTCTACACCCATGCCCGCTCCGAATACCTCGTCACCCAGGCCGATGAGGTGCTGCTGGCCAATGAGCGCGGCGAGATCTGCGAAGGCACGATCACCAATGTCTTCGCCGATTTCGGCGACGGGGTGCTGGCAACACCCCGGCTCGACTGCGGCCTGCTGCCTGGCGTACTGCGCGGCGCGCTTCTGGATGAAGGCCGCGCCAGTGAAGCAATCTACAGCTTGAATGACCTGAAATCCGCCAAGGCGCTGTTCGTCGGCAATTCGCTGCGCGGGCTGATCCCGGCAAGACTGATCTGAGGCATGACGTCCCTACCCGCCCACACGCCGTATGACGGCTCGTCGAAACTCTTCACCATCGGGCTGAAGCCGCTCGACCCCGCGGACTGGATCGAGGTAGACGGCCATTTGCTGCCCTACCTCGCCGAAAAGCGCCGGCTCTATGCCGAAATCCCCGAACGAGTCTTTGTCGAGCAGGACGGTACGCGCGACGCCCAGCAGGAAGTGCTCGAATTGCTCGGCGCTTACCTGCCGGAAAGATTTCCCGACACCCACCGGCGCAGCGATGCAGGCGTTGCGGTCGTGGGTGCGACGAGCCGTCCCACGATCCCCTCCAGCCTCGCCGGCGCCCCCCTCGTCGCGGCCTCGCTGCTGGTCCAGGAAGACCTGATCCTCATGCGGCGGGGCGAAGACGGCTGGCGGCTCGCCGCGGGTTCGCTGTGCTTTCCCTCGTCCTGGTCGCTTGTCGAAAAATTCGGCAAGCCGCTGCAGCAGATCCACGAGCCGGTGCCGGGCTTCGGCCCAGGCACAAGGCCGGCCGATGTGATCAACCGGATGTTCGATGGCCTGCAGGGCCAGGCTGTCGAACGTTACAATTGGTCGATCCAATCAGGCGATGCACTCTACCATCCGCTGTCCAATATCGAGCGCATCGACCGGGCCACCAGCCGGCCGACGCGTTTCCTCGACAGTGACGTGAAGACGCACGCCTTCATCCGGGTCGAGCGTCAGACGCTGCGCAAACTGCCCGCCTCACGCGACATCCTGTTCACCATCCGCATCCATCTTGACCCGCTCGCCGTGCTGGCGCGGCACCCGGACCGGGCGACGCTGGCAGCGTCCTTTGCCGCGCAGCTCGAAGCGCTCGATGTCGCCCAGCTCGACTACAAGGGCCTGACATCGGATCGCGATCGGCTGATCGCTGTCCTTAACCACATGGCCAAGCACGCGTAGTCGCTGGTTGGCGCTTTTCGCTGGTTTGTGACAATGATCTGTGATGTAGCGCATGGCCGTTGGGCGAAAATGCCCGGCTTTTGCACGCAGTTGTCCAGCTTTTGCAGGCGGTTGCCCAGCTTTTGGACGGAGTTGAAGGAGTGCCCGATAAAATGGCGAATGAAAACTGGCCCGTTTACGGTGAGATCACCGGCCCCGTGGTGATGATCGGCTTCGGCTCGATCGGACGCGGAACGCTGCCGCTCATCGAGCGCCATTTCAAGTTCGACAAGTCGCGCATGACAGTCCTCGACCCCCGCGATGCCGATCGCAAGCTGCTCGACGAGCGTGGCATCGCCTTCGTCCAGGAAGCGGTGACCGAGAAGAACTACAAGAAGCTTTTGACCCCGCTTCTGACCAATGGCGGCGGCCAGGGCTTTTGCGTCAACCTGTCGGTCGATACCGGCTCGGTGGACCTGATGCGGCTCTGCCGCAAGCTCGGAGTGCTCTATATCGACACCGTCGTCGAGCCTTGGCTTGGCTTCTATTTCGACGCCAAGGCCGATAATGCCAGCCGCACCAACTATGCGTTGCGCGAGGCGCTGATCAAGGAAAAGCACGACAAGCCGGGTGGCGCCACCGCGATATCGACCTGCGGCGCCAATCCCGGCATGGTGTCGTGGTTCGTGAAGCAGGCGCTGGTCAACCTCGCTACCGATCTTGGCATGGAATTCTCCGAGCCCGCGCAGGACGACCGCGAGGGCTGGGCCAAGCTGATGAAGAAGGCCGGCGTCAAGGGCATCCACATCGCCGAGCGCGACACCCAGCGCACCAAGAAGCCCAAGCCGATGGATGTGTTCTGGAACACCTGGTCGGTCGAGGGCTTCATCTCCGAGGGGTTGCAGCCAGCCGAGCTCGGCTGGGGCACGCATGAGACCTGGATGCCCAAGAACGGCAAGAAGCACAAGCATGGCTCCAAGGCCGCGATCTACCTGGAGCAGCCCGGCGCCAACACCCGCGTGCGCTCCTGGTGCCCGACGCCGGGACCGCAATATGGCCTGCTGGTGACGCACAACGAGGCTATCTCGATCGCCGATTTCTTCACCGTGCGCTCCAAGAAGGGCAAGGTTCAATACCGCCCGACCTGCCACTACGCCTACCATCCCTGCAACGATGCGATGCTGTCGCTGGACGAGATGTTCGGTGCGGCCGGCAAGCCGCAACCGGTGCACCACGTGCTCGACGAGAACGAACTGGTCGACGGTGTCGACGAACTCGGCGTCCTGCTCTACGGCCATGACAAGAATGCCTACTGGTACGGTTCGCAGCTGTCGCTCGCCGAAGCGCGCAAGCTGGCCCCCTACCAGAACGCCACCGGCATGCAGGTCACCTCGGCTGTCCTGGCCGGCATGGTCTGGGCACTGGAAAATCCCGCCGCCGGCATCGTCGAGGCCGACGAGATGGATTACAAACGCTGCCTGGACGTGCAGTCGCCCTATCTCGGACCGGTCAAGGGCTATTATACCGACTGGACGCCGCTCGACAGACGCCCGGGCCTCTTCCCGGAGGACCTCGACCGAAGCGACCCGTGGCAATTCCGCAACATCCTCGTCCGATAGCAGCACCCGGACCATGCGCCATTGCCTTGCAATCGCCCGGAAATCGGGCGATTGAAGGGAGGCGGCCTGGGGTGGCGATGTGCGTCCGTTGAACGCTTAAGGCATACCCCGGCACTTTGGACGTTCGCGTCAATTCCCAGAAATCGGCCCGATTTGTGGGACGGCGCGTTTGGAGAGGATTTCATATGACGATTGCGCGCAAAGTTCTTTCGACGGGCCTGGCGGGCGCCCTTGCCTCGATGCTTGCTGCCTGTGCCACCAGCGGCCCAGATACGCCGCCCATGGCCGCCGCCCCGAAAGGGGTCGAAGGTTCCTGGATCGATGCCAAGGGCACTGGCCTGTCGACCTTCACCGGCGGCACCTTTACGACCGTCGCCACCGACACGGGACAGAAGCTTGCCGATGGCAGCTATACGATGACCGGCGCCACTTCGGTGCAGATCAACGGCACCTCACTGATCCGCCAAACCCCGGTAAGCTTCAATTGCCTGATGGTGTCGACCAGCCAGCTCAACTGCACCAGCTCCGCCGGCCAGAATTTCGTGCTGACGCGGCGCACCTGAACTCGGCGAACATTCCAGTCACAAAGGACGGCGGCCCCTCGGTCGCCGTTCTTTTTTGTGCCGGCAATAGCCCGGGTTTCGCGCCTGGAGATACCGCCGCATTTCCACTTGCGTCGGCCCGAACGCGATGGGAACATGATCGAAACGCTGGCTGTAATACCAGTCGAGCAAGGGCGCCAGACGCCTCTGATCAGCCTACCGGGAGACGAAGATGAAGAAGCTTGCCGCCATTGCCGCCCTTTCCGCGTCGACGCTTGGCCTGTCGGCCGGCGCATCCTTTGCCGACTACACACTGAACGTCCTGCACATCAATGACTGGCACAGCCGCATCGAAGGCAACAACAAATACGAATCGACCTGCTCGGCCGAGGAGGAGACCAAGGGCGAATGCATCGGCGGCGCCGGCCGGCTGATCACCGCCATCGCCCAGGAACGCAAGAAGCTGGAGGGCCAGAACGTGTTGCTGCTCAGCGCCGGCGACAATTTCCAGGGTTCGCTGTTCTACACGACATACAAGGGCAAGGTCGAAGGCGAGTTCCTCAATGACATGAAGTTCGACGCCATGGCACTCGGCAACCATGAATTCGACGACGGCGAGGCGGCGCTGGCGCCGTTTCTCGACATGATCAAGTTCCCGGTGCTCGGCGCCAACGTCAAGGCCAACGCGCAGTCCAAGCTCGGCGACCGCGTCAAGCCGTCGATCGTCGTCGAGGTCGGTGGACAGAAGATCGGCATCATCGGCGCCGTCACCAACGACACGCCCGAACTCGCCTCCCCTGGTCCCAACATCCAAATCGAGGACGACGTGAAGTCGATCACTGCCGAGGTCGAGAAACTCAAGGGAGAAGGCGTCAACAAGATCATCGCCGTGACCCATATCGGGTACAACAGGGAGCGCGACGTCATTGCCAAGATCCCTGGCATCGACATCGTGGTCGGCGGCCACAGCCACACGCTTCTGTCCAATACCGATCCGAAGGCGGCTGGCCCCTACCCGACCATGGTCGACAACCCCGGCGGCTACAAGGTGCCGGTGGTGCAGGCGGCGTCCTATTCGAAATATCTCGGCGAGTTCAAGGTGGTGTTCGACGACAATGGGGTCGTCAAATCGGCAAGCGGCGACCCGATCTATCTCGACAAATCGATCACGCCGGACCCAGCCGCGCTCGCCCGCATCAAGGAGCTTGGCGCGCCGATCGAGGCCTTGAAGAACAAGGAAGTGGCCGAGACCACCGACGTCATCGACGGCAGCCGCGAAAGCTGCCGCGCCAAGGAATGTGCGATGGGCAACCTCGTCTCCGACGCCATCCTCGACCGCGTCAAGGGACAGGGCGTCGAGGTCGTCATTTCCAACGGTGGCGGCCTGCGCGCCTCCATCGACAAGGGCACCGTCACCATGGGCGAGGTGCTGACCGTGCTGCCGTTCCAGAACACGCTGGCGACCTTCCAGATTTCTGGCAAGGACCTGGTCGCCGGCCTCGAAGGCGGCCTCAGCCAGATCGAGGACGGCGCCGGCCGCTTCCCGCAGGTGGCGGGCCTCAAATACTCCTTCGACAGATCGGTCGCGCCCAATGCCGGCCGCGTCAAGTCGGTGGAGGTGATGGAGAACGGCGTCTGGACGCCGATCAATCCGACCAAGGATTATCTGGTCGCCACCAACAACTATGTCCGCCAGGGCGGCGACGGCTACAAGGTCTTCGCCGAAAAGGCCAAGAACGCCTATGATTACGGCCCTGGCCTCGAACAGGTCGTGGCCGACTATCTCGGCGCGCACCGGCCCTATACGCCGAAGCTCGATGGCCGCATCACCGAGATCGCCGCGACGACAGCGGCAGCTCCCCCCGCCGAACCAACCAAGCCTGCCGAACCAGCAAAGCCCGCGCAGACCGCAGCGCCGGCGCCGGCCCCGGCTGCTAAACCGGCTGCACCGGCCATGCCGGAATTGCCTGCCAACTCAGGCGATATCGCCAACACGCCGCCGGCCATATCGACGGAAAACGCGCCTGCACCACCGGCTCCGCCGGCACCTGACGAACCGGCGAAGCCTGCCAAGACCGCTCCCGCGCCGGCCACTCCTGCCCCGGCGACGCCCGCGCCCGCCGAGCCGGCAAAGCCCGCTGAAGCCGCGCCAGCTACCGGCGGCCATGTCGTCGTGACTGGCGATACGTACTGGGCTCTGGCGAAGAAGGCCTATGGCGATGCGACCAAGTGGAAGCTCATTTATGAGGCGAACAAGGGGCAAAAACCGCATCGGCTTATGCCGGGCGCGACACTGAACATCCCGGCGAAGTAATTTCGCCCAGTTCCGCCACATCGCCCGCCCGGGGGAACCGGACGGGTTTATAATTCTATGGCCTGATGCATGTCGCCCGGAAGTGTCCTCCGGGACCACGATATGCACAAATCAGAAGCTTACGGCAGGCCGGGCGAATCCTATCCGCCGCGACATGCTGCAAGGTGCGGCCAGACGCGGCATTGAAAGCTCCTGCAGGATGGTTAGGTTCACGTCTCGGAGACCCATATGCCGCTTTCCACTATTGTCGATCCCAAAGCCGCGAAAGCCCCTGGTCCACGGCCGGTCGGGCATCCGCCAGTCACGACCGGCAAGGTAGGGGTCATGCTGGTCAATCTTGGAACACCAGACGGCACCGAGTTCAGGCCGATGTGGCGTTATCTCAGGGAGTTCCTGTCCGATCCACGCGTTATCGAGCTCAACAAGGCGATCTGGTATCCGATCCTCTATGGGCTGGTGCTGACCACGCGACCGAAGAAGTCGGGCGCCAACTACGCCAGGATCTGGAATCGGGAGAAGAACGAGTCGCCTTTGCGAACCTATACCCGCGCACAAGGCGAAAAACTGGCCGAGGCACTACGCGATCTGCCCAACGTGGTCGTCGACTGGGCGATGCGCTACGGCAACCCTTCGACGTCGAGCGTCGCCGAAAGGCTGGTCGCGCAAGGCTGCGACCGCATCCTTTCGTTCCCGCTCTATCCGCAATATTCGGCGACGACGACCGCCACCGCAAACGACCAGCTGTTTCGCGCCTTGATGAAGATGCGGGCAGCACCTGCCGTCCGCGGCGTGCCGCCCTATTATGATGAACCTGTCTACATCGAGGCGCTGGCCAATTCGATCGAACGGCACCTGGCGACCCTGGATTTCCAGCCGGAGGTGATCATCGCCTCCTATCACGGCATTCCAAAACCCTATTTCGAGAAGGGCGATCCCTATCATTGCCATTGCCTGAAGACGACGCGGCTGCTGCGCGACAGGCTCGGCTGGGACGATAGAAAACTGATCACCACCTTCCAATCACGCTTCGGGGCGCAAGAATGGCTGCAGCCCTACACCGATAAGACCGTGGAGAAACTGGCCAAGGACGGCGCCAAGTCGATCGCCATCGTCAATCCGGGGTTTTCCGTCGACTGCATCGAGACGCTGGATGAGATTGGCCGCGAAGCGGCCGAGACCTTCCACCACGCCGGCGGCAAGAACTTCGCCCACATACCATGCCTCAACGACAGCCCGGAAGGCATGGCGGTGATCGAAGCGATGGTACGGCGCGAACTGTCTGGCTGGGTCTGACACCGGAACAACACCAGCTCCGGAGCGTTGAGCAGCGCCTCCGGGGAATCCGATGCTCCGCAAACTTGACCTCAGCACTGGCCGGCCCGTCTGGTCCGCCTATCGGGCGCCCGCGGTGCCGACTGGCAGTTTGACCCGGGACGTCAAGACCGATGTGCTGATCGTCGGCATGGGCATCAGCGGCGCCATGATGGCCGAGGCGCTGACAGCCGACGCTCACGCGGTGATCTGCATCGACCGGCGTGGGCCGCTGAAAGGATCGACGGCGGCAACCACCGCGCTTGTGCAATTCGAGATCGACCAGCCGCTTTCAACGCTCTCGGGGATGATCGGCAAGAGCCAGGCACGGCAGGCCTGGCGACGCTCGCGGCTGGCCGTTTCCAATCTTGCCGCCCGCATCGCCGAACTCGGTATCAACTGCGGCATGAGCCGCACCCAATCGCTCTATCTGGCTGGCACCGTGCTCGGCCCATCGGAACTCCGGGAGGAAGCCGAGGCGCGGCAGATGGCCGGCATCGGCGCGACCTATCTTACATCGGCGCCACTGGCGGAAGCATTCGGCATCGACCGCGGTGGCGCCATCCTGAGCCATGGCAACATCGCGCTCGACCCGCGCAAGCTGACGGCAGGGCTGCTGCTCAAGGCGCTGGAGCGCAAGGCACGCTTTTACGCTCCCGTAGAAGCGACGGCGATCGAGGGCAGCGCCGATGAGGTGGTCGTGGCAACCACGGGCGGGCCCACCATCACGGCACGGCATGTTGTCCTGGCCACCGGTTACGAGCTGATCGACATCGTGCCGGCGGCCGCTCACCGGGTCATCTCGACATGGGCGATTGCGACATGTCCACAACCACGGAAGCTCTGGCCGGGCGCGGCGTTCATCTGGGAGGCGTCGGATCCCTACCTCTATGTCAGGGCAACCGCCGATGGCCGGGTCATCTGCGGCGGCGAGGACGAGGAATTCCTCGACGAGACGCGGCGCGATAAACTGATCGCCGACAAGAGCGCCTGCATTGCCGCAAAACTCGACCTGATGTTTCCGCACCTCGACGTCAGGCCCGAATTTGCCTGGACCGGCTCCTTCGGCACCACGACCACCGGCCTTCCCTACATCGGCGCTCTTCCCAGGCACCCGCGCATCCACGCCGTGATGGGTTATGGCGGCAACGGCATCACCTTCTCGCGGATCGCCGCCGAGATCGTCTCGGCTTCGATCGACGGGCTTGAAGACACGGATGCAAGCATGTTTGCCTTCAACCGCTGAGTGCATACCCACAAACAATCCCTCATCACCTGATTGTAACGCTCCTGAAACACACTTAAGTCTTTGGTGAAGCCGGTTGCGCGGGAATGGCTCGCGCGGCCTGCTTCTGAGGGAGGGCCAGATGGATTTCAGTGGTTTCGATATTGCGGTCGTTGTTCTGGTGGCGCTTGTCGTACTGGTGCTGTTCAAGGGCATCAAGACAATCCCACAAGGATACAACTATACCGTCGAACGCTTTGGTCGTTACACCAAGACACTGAGCCCCGGCCTGAACCTCATCTTTCCGTTCGTCGATCGCATCGGCGCCAAGATGAACATGATGGAACAGGTGCTCGACGTTCCGAGCCAGGAGATCATCACCCGCGACAATGCCATTGTCGGTGTCGACGGCATCGCTTTCTACCAGATCCTCAATGCGGCACAGGCCGCCTATCAGGTTGCCGGCCTGCAGAACGCCATCCTCAACCTGACGATGACCAACATCCGTACCGTCATGGGTTCGATGGACCTCGATGAGCTGTTGTCGAACCGCGACGCCATCAACGAGCGCTTGCTGCGCGTCGTCGACGAGGCCGCGCATCCGTGGGGCATCAAGATCACCCGCGTCGAGATCAAGGACATCAACCCGCCCGCCAACCTGATCGAATCGATGGGCCGCCAGATGACCGCCGAGCGCAACAAGCGCGCGCAGATCCTGGCCGCCGAAGGCCTCAAGCAGTCGCAGATCCTCGAAGCCGAGGGCCGCAAGGAAGCCGCCTTCCGCGACGCCGAGGCGCGCGAACGCTCCGCCGAGGCGGAAGCCCGCGCCACCCAGGTGGTGTCGGAAGCGATCTCCAAGGGCGACGTCCAGGCACTGAACTACTTCGTCGCCCAGAAATATACCGAAGCGCTGGGCAAGATCGGCACCGCCACCAACAGCAAGATCGTGCTGATGCCCTTCGAGGCGTCGTCGCTGATCGGCTCACTCGGCGGTATCGGCGAAATCGCCAAGGAAGTCTTTCGCAGCGAAGGCACGACCGGCGCGCAAAGGCAGGCAGCACGTCCGCCTGTCGTCAGGCCCTCCGACAACTGAGATAGGCCACTCTCATGATCGACCGCATCGTTTCTGAACTCGGGCCGTGGAACTGGATGGTTCTGGGCTTCGTGCTCCTGGTGGTAGAGGTCATCGCACCGGGTTTCTTCATGCTTTGGATCGGGATCGCCGCTCTGATCGTCGGCGCGGTGTCGCTGCTGATCTGGGATGTCGCTATCTGGACATGGCAGGTCCAGGTGTTGCTATTCCTCGTGCTGTCGCTGGTTTCAGCCTTTGTCGGCAAGAAACTCATGGGCGGACACGACCAGCCAACCGATCAGCCGCTGCTCAATCGCCGTGGCGCCCAGATGGTCGGCAGGATGGCGACGCTCGCCGAACCGATCCGCGACGGCCGTGGCCGCATCAAGCTAGGCGACACGCTGTGGCGTGTCTCCGGCCCCGATCTGCCCGCCGGCACTCAGGTGCGTGTGACAAGCGCTGCGGACACGGACCTGGAACTGACGGTGGAACAAGATCGGAAGAGCACACGTCTGNCCCCGATCTGCCCGCCGGCACTCAGGTGCGTGTGACAAGCGCTGCGGACACGGACCTGGAACTGACGGTGGAACAGGTCCGAGCCTCCTGATGGCGCAAGCGCACAAGGCGTTGAGATTCAGGTCAGGCCGAGGCTAGAATGATGCATTTCGGGGTCGCTCTTGCGACGAGCGGGCGGACATTGAGTCCCTGAGCACCGGGCTACGCCGGCCGAAGCCTTCGCTACCACGATCCTTCATGAGTGCTTCGGCCCGCGCAGGCCGGAAGCGCAGAAAGCCTTCGTTCGCAGGTCGGCCCCACCTGAAGATCAATACCTTAGGCAGCGCCGATGCGCAGCAGGTCGTGAAAATGCACCACGCCCAGCGGCATGTTGTTCCTGGTCACCACCAGCGCACCGACATTGTACTCGTTGAGCAGCGCGATCGCAGTGCCTGCAAGCGTCTGCGGGTCGACCGTCTTGGGTGTGCGGGTCATCACCTCGTCGACGATGACGTCGGCCAGGTTGCGGTGCAGGTTACGCGCGACATCGCCGTCGGTGATGATCCCGGCCAGTTCGCCTTTAGCGTCGACGATCAGCACGCAGCCGACCTTCTTCTGCGACAGTGTCATCACCGCTTCCGGCATCTTGGTGCCGAGCGAAGCCAGCGGCATCTGCTCGCCGACACGCATGATCTCGGAGACCATGGTCAGGTTGGCGCCGAGCTGGCCGCCGGGATGGAAGGTGCGGAAATGGTCCGGCGTGAAGCCGCGCGCCTCGAGCAGCGCGATCGCCAGTGCATCGCCGATGACCAGTTGCAGCAGCGTCGACGTCGTCGGCGCCAGGCCATGCGGGCAGGCTTCCGGGGTGCGCGGCAAAAGCAGCACGACGTCGGCCGCGCGCGCCAGCGCCGAGGTTTCGCCCGAGGTGATGGCAATGAGCGGAATGGAGAAGCGCCTGGAATAGGCGACGATGCCCATCATCTCCTTGCTCTCGCCCGACCACGAGATCGCGATGATGGCGTCGTCCCTGGCGATCATGCCGAGATCGCCATGATTGGCCTCGACGGGATGGACGAAGAAGGCCGGCGTGCCGGTCGAGGCCAGCGTCGCGGCGATCTTCGAACCGATATGGCCGCTTTTGCCGACACCGGTGACGATGAGCCGGCCCTCGATCTTCGAGATCATCTCGACGGCCTGGGCAAAGGGTGCCGCCAGTCCGTTCTCAAGCGCCTCGGCAAGGGCCGCAATCCCCGCCTGTTCGGTTGTTACCGTTCTCAGAGCCGATTCGATCGACGCTTGCCTGTCCAGAGGCTTCTTATCGAGAGATCTCGCATGCATGGATGATGCGATTAGCGCTTTGCCGCCCGCCTGTCCAACGGAAATGGCCTCTGCATGACGGCCGGATGTGCGCGGTCGTCGGGGACGACGACAAGGATCAAAATAGAAGGCAGGATGCGGACCCGCATTGTCGCCCGCGGAAATACGCGTTTGGAGCCAGTGGCGCGCGCGGCCTCAACCCTCCGTTAACCATCCCCATTTACGGTTCGGTAAGTATGGCGCGCGTGCGCCGCGCAAGCAGTGGTGGCGATGTCCGGGGTCCAGCCAGAAAAATTGAGAGGGCGACAGGGCAAGGCGATCTGCGCCTTGCTGCTGGCGACCAGCGTCCTTGCCTTGCTGCGCCCTGCGCCACTCCATGCCCAGGAAACGGAACTGCGCGGAGAAGTGTCGGAATCGGCGATCCTGTCCGACCAGCAGCGCAAGGCGAGAAACCTGGTTCTTGCCCAGCAAGCGGCGGCCAACGCTGCCGCGCAGGACAATGCGCCGGCGCGAACCTATCTGCCGGCCAGCGCCGGCGCCGTGCCTGACGACGCGGACGCCGCGAACTCGGCCACCAGCGTGTTCGACCCGCCCCAGGCCAGCGACGACGCCTCCGCCGACGCACCCACGCCACGCCGCGCTTCGGCCGCCAGGCAGAATGCGGCCGACAAGGCAAAGGACAAGGTCGCCGACAAAAAGAAGAAGAAAAAGAGCACCACGGCGGCTACGGACCCAACCACCACCCCCACGACGGCCGCGACGGACGACGCCGACGATAACGCGGCGGATCAGGAAGCGGCCAATCGCCGTGCACTCACCATCGACAGTGTGGACAAGCAGAAACTCGACGCTGGCGCCGAGCGCACGGCTGCAATCGAGGGCCTGAACAAGAAACCCGAGGACGATCCGTTCGCTGCCACCGGCGTCAAATGGGGCTCCTTCATCATCCGGCCGACCATCGAACAGGGGCTGACGGCGACGACGAACGGCGATTCGAGCAGTGCCGGCACATCGGCGCTGCTGTCCGAGACGGCGCTGCGCTTTACCGCCGCTTCCGACTGGCGTGAAAACGCCGCAACCATCGACGGCTACGGAATTTTCCGTGAAACCGTGTCGGGCTACCCGGTTCACGATGCGCAGGGCCGCATCGAAGGCCAGCTCGATCTCGACCTCGACCATGAATTGCGCGCCATCGCCAAGCTCGGCTACGAAGCCGTGCCGGAATCCGCGTCCTCGCCCGATGCCATCGCCGGCGTCAGTACCCAGCCGCTGCGGCAGACCATCGACGGCAGCATCGGCGTCGAAAAGGCCGTCGGCAAGATGCAGTACACGTTGACCGGGGCGGTCTCGCACGACTTCTACGGTGACGCCAAGCTCTCTGACGGCACTTCGCTGTCGCAGAAAGATCAGGACAACACGCTCTACACTGCAACCTTGCGCACCGGCTACGAGATTTCCCCGGCGCTCACGCCCTTCACCGAGATCGAGGTCGGCCGCCGGGCCTACGACCAGCGCATCGACAATGAAGGCTTCGAGCGCTCCTCGACGCGTCTTGGCGCCCGCGCCGGCCTTCAACTCGACATGGGTGAGAAGCTGTCGGGCGAATTCTCGGCCGGTTGGCTCAGGGAGGCGATCGACGATAACAGCCTGGAAGCGATTTCGGGGGCCACTCTCAATGCCGACCTCAAATGGTCGCCGCAGCGCGGCACCACCATCGGCTTGACCGGCAAGACCACCGTCGAGACCACGACCACATCGGGCGAAAGCGGCGACATCCTCTACTCCGGACGCTTGACGGGCGAGCGCGTGATCCGATCCGATCTTACCGCGAATGCGGCCTTGGGCCTGGATTGGCGCGATTATGTCGGCATTGACGGCCACGACAGGATCTTGAGCGCCGAGGCCGGGCTGACCTGGTGGCTGAACCGCTATGCGGGCCTCACCAGCCGGGTAAGGACCGAAAAGCTGACCAGCAACCTGCCCGGCCGCGACTACACCGCCAACAGCATCTTCGTCGGGGTGAAAGTGCAGCGTTGAAGGCGTGCGCGCCAAGGCATGTCGAGGTTCAGGTCAGGCCGAGTCGAGAATGGCTGATACCGAGAACCGGAGCGGAGCGTACTTTGAGTACGTGAGCACAGTTCTACTGCGACGCAGTAGAACTGGGAATCGTACGAGCGGCCATTCGCAGGCCGGCATCACCTGAATATCGGCATACTCTAAAAGGCTGCCCCGCGCCGTTCTGATGGCTTCATCTCGTCGAGCAGCGTGCGGATGACGCCGGCCATGCTCTGGTTCATGTCGCTGCGCCACAGCGCGAAAGCGACATTGGCCTCGACGAAACCTTCCGGCGAGCCGCAATCAAAGGTGCGGCCCTTATAATGGTAGCCATAGAAGGCCTGCTGCTTCTCCAGCTTCAGCATCGCGTCGGTGAGCTGGATCTCGTTCCCGGCGCCCTTTTCCTGGCCTTCCAGAATTCCAAAGATCTCGGGCTGCAGGATGTAGCGGCCGTTGATGTATAGATTGGACGGCGCGGTACCCGACTTCGGCTTCTCGACCATTTCGGTGATGCGGAAGCCGTGATGCGTGTCTTCGCCGCGTCCGACGATACCGTATTTATGAGCCTCCGCCGGGTCGCATTCCTGCACGGCGATGATGTTGTTGCCGGTCTCCTCGTAGAGCTCGACCATCGCCTTCGTGCAGCTCTTTTCCGACTGCATGATCATGTCGGGCAATAACAGGGCGAACGGCTCGTCGCCGACCAGTTCGCGCGCGCACCAGACCGCATGGCCAAGACCCATCGGCACCTGCTGGCGGGTGAAGCTGGTCTGTCCCGGTGCCGGCTGCAGCCGCTGCAGCCGGGCAAGCTGCTCGTCCTTGCCGCGCTGTGCCAGCGTGTCATAGAGTTCGAACTGGATATCGAAATGGTCCTCGATGACCGCCTTGTTGCGGCCCGTGACGAAGATGAAATGCTCGATGCCAGCCTCGCGCGCCTCATCGACGACATACTGGATGACTGGCCTGTCGACGACGGTCAGCATCTCCTTGGGAACAGCCTTGGTGGCCGGGAGAAACCGCGTACCGAGACCGGCGACCGGGAAAACTGCCTTGCGAACTCTCTTCATACTTTCAATTATCCGTTTGCTGGCCAGCTCCGCAATCCCCGTCCCCCGACATTTTCGCGCCGGGATTGAAGATTAGTGGGGCGGCTGAGGGAAACTCCCACCGGTTAAAGCATCGAGGTGTCTTTTCGTTCCAGTCAACGCCTATGGTAAACTAATTCCTAACCCGGTTCGGCGATGAATGGTCTTTCCTAGGACAGAGAAGGAGGAAAAGATGTCCGTTCGCAATGCCGCAAAACGTTTCGCCAGCGTCATGACGGCGGCCAGCCTTTCGCTCGCTTTGCTTGTCCCCACCGGGCCGGCCTTCGCCGACGCCGGTTTCCGGCAATGGGTCGCGGGCTTCCGTGCCACCGCCGTGGCGGGTGGCGTTTCCGGCGCCGTCTACGACCAGGCTTTCCGGGGCATCAACGAGCCCGATCCGGTGGTACTGGAGAAGGCCCGCACCCAGCCCGAATTCACCGCGCCTGCCTGGGATTATTTCGACAACCGCGTCCATGACCAGTCCGTCGCCGTCGGACGGCAGATGGCGAAGAAATGGAAGCCTTGGCTCGACAAGATCGAGGCAAGATTCGGCGTCGACCGCTACGTTCTCCTGGCCATCTGGTCGATGGAATCGAACTATGGCGAAATTCTCAAGCGCGACGACATCATGCGCAACGTCATCCGTTCGCTGGCGACTTTGGGGTATGGCGACGCGAAACGGTCGAAATACGCCCGCACCCAGCTGGTCGCGGCGCTGAAGATCCTGCAAACCGGCGATATCGACGAGAGCCACCTGATGGGCTCCTGGGCGGGCGCCATGGGCCAGACCCAGTTCATCCCGACCAGCTACCAGCATTATGCCGTCGACATGGACGGCAATGGCAAGCGCGACATCTGGAATTCCGTCCCCGATGCGCTGGCGACATCAGCCAATTTGCTCAAGAAGAATGGCTGGCAGGCCGGCAAGACCTGGGGCTACGAAGTCACCTTGCCGGCCGGCAAACTTCCCGCCGGGTCGAAGACGCTGGCGCAATGGCAGGCGCTCGGCGTGGGCCGCGCCAGCGGCAAGCCGTTCAAGAACCTCACCGACAAGGCGACGCTGAAAGTGCCGGACGGTCGTGGCGGGCCGGCCTTCCTGATGGTCAGGAATTTTTCGGTCATCAAGGCCTACAACAATGCCGACAAATACGCGCTCGCCGTCGGTCTGCTTGCCGATGAGATCGCCGGCGGCAGCGGCCTGGTCCAGGATTGGAACCGGCCTTTTACCAAGCTCAGCTTCGAGGAACGGCAGGAGTTGCAGAAGCGGCTTTCCCAGCACGGCCTTTATGACGGCAAATTCGACGGCAAGATCGGCGACGGCTCGAAGACCGCCATCATGGCTTATCAGGCTAAGGTTGGCTTGACCCAGGATGGCTATCCGAGCTTGGAAGTGCTGAAATGGCTCAGGCAGAAATAGAGCCTGACGAAGTTGAGTAGGGAGGGAGCGATTGGTTTGGCATACGCGCGTCGGGACGTTTGTTCGTCGCATGCTGGTGCTGATCCTGGCCATCGCCGTGCTCGCCATTGCCGTGGCCGGAGCCGTCCATGCCCCAGCCATGGCGCAAGAACAGCCGCAGCAGAGCCGGGGCTGGTCTTTGCGCGACCTTCTGTTTCCGCGCCGCGGCGAGCGGGTCGAGGCGCCGCAGGACATCCAGAAGGCGAAACCTAAGCCGAAGAAGAAACCTCGTGCGCCTCGCCTTACCGAGGAGCCGGCAGCGCCCGTGGTCGAAAAAGCGCCGGACGCCCGCACCGTCCTGGTGGTCGGCGACTTCATGGCGGCTGGCCTCGCCGAGGGGCTGGATGAAGCTTTCGCAGAGAATACCGGCGTCAGGATCGTTGTCCGCAGCAATGGCTCGTCAGGCTTCGTGCGCGATGATTTCTACAACTGGCCCGAACAGATCAAATCGCTGATCGACACCGAAAAACCCGCCACGGTGGTCGTCATGCTGGGTTCGAACGACCGCCAGCAAATGAAGGTCGGCGACGTGCGCGAACAGCCCCGCTCCGAAAACTGGATCAAGGAATACGAGCGCCGCACCGATGAGCTCGGCAAGGCAATCGCCACCGCCAAGGTGCCTTTCCTGTGGGTCGGCATGCCGGCCTTCCGGGTGCCGAAGATGACCTCCGACATGCTGGCCTTCAACGACATCTACCACAAGGCGGCCGAAAGCCACGGCGGCGAATTCGTCGATGTCTGGGACGGCTTCGTCGACGAGAACGGCGCCTTCGTCACCTCTGGCCCCGACATGAACGGCCAGCCGGTGCGACTGCGCGCCGATGACGGCATCAACGTGTCCAAAGCCGGCAAGCGCAAGCTCGCCTTCTATACCGAAAAGCCGCTGCTTAAGATCCTTGGACTGGCCGCGCCGGGAAGCGTGGCACCGACGACGGCGCCGGCGGGCGCACCGGTCGAGACCCCCGCTCCGGCGGCAGCGCCTATCGTCATCGATCGCACCCAACCCATGCTGCTCAGCGATCCCGCGCTCGACGGCGGCACAGAATTGCTCGGCGCCGCCCCGCCGCCGAAGGCCAATCCGGCTCTTCCTGGCGAAAGGCTGGTGATCGAGGGCAAGGCGCCGGAGGCTTCCCCAGGTCGCGCCGACGACTTTTCCCAGCCGCCCAAGGCAAGTCCGGCGACGGCGGCAGCGTCCGACACCACCACGGCGATCAGCCCTTAACGCGGCAGGACGGTCGTCCCCATCAGCGCCTCGTCTATCGAGCGTGCCGCCTGGCGACCTTCGCGGATCGCCCAGACGACCAGCGACTGGCCGCGGCGAACGTCGCCCGCCGCGTAGAGCCGGTCGACGCTCGTACTGTAGTCGCGGTCATTGGCTTCGACATTCCTGGAACGGCGGCTGTCGGTGGTGATCTTCATTTCACCCTCGAGTTCCGCCGCAACGCCCGCCACCGCCGGGCCGGCAAAGCCGATGGCGATAAAGGCGAGATCCGCGCGGATGACGAATTCGGTGCCGGCGATCGGCTTGCGCTTGTCGTCGACCTCGCAGCACTTCACGCCCGTAAGCTGGCCTTCCTCGCCAATGAATTCGAGCGTCGCCACCTGGAATTCGCGTTCGGCGCCCTCGGCCTGCGAGGACGAGGTGCGCATCTTGGTCGCCCAGTAGGGCCAGACGGAGAGCTTGTCTTCCTTCTCGGGCGGCTGCGGACGGATGTCGAGCTGGGTGACGCGCACCGCGCCCTGGCGGAAGGCGGTGCCGACGCAGTCGGACGCGGTGTCGCCGCCACCGACGACGACGACATGCTGGCCACCGGCGATGATTGGATGCGACGGCCATGCCACCGACTGGATCGGCTCGCCGCCGACGCGGCGGTTCTGCTGCACCAGATAGGGCATCGCGTCATGCACGCCGCCAAGATCGTCGCCGGGAATGCCGGCAGCGCGCGGCGTTTCCGAACCGCCGCAATAGAGCACGGCGTCATATTCGGCGAGGAGTTCAGCCACGGGCTTGTCGACGCCGACATTGACGCCGCAATGGAAGGTGACGCCCTCGCCCTGCATCTGTTCGATGCGCCGGTCGATATAGTGCTTCTCGATTTTAAAGTCGGGAATGCCGTAGCGCATCAACCCGCCGGGGCGGCTCTCGCGCTCATAGACGTGGACGTCGTGACCGGCGCGGCCAAGCTGCTGGGCGGCCGCCATGCCGGCCGGGCCGGAGCCGATGATGGCGACCCGCTTGCCGGTCTTCTTCTCCGGCGGATAGGGCCTGATATGGCCGGTCTCGTAAGCCTTGTCCGCGATCGCCTGCTCCACCGTCTTGATGGCGACCGGAATGTCCTCGAGGTTCAGCGTGCAGGCTTCCTCGCAAGGCGCGGGGCAGATGCGGCCGGTGAACTCCGGGAAATTGTTGGTCGAGTGCAAGTTGCGGATCGCGTTGTCCCAGTCCCTGTTGTAGACGAGGTCGTTCCAGTCGGGGATCTGGTTATGGATCGGGCAGCCCGTTGGCCCATGGCAGAACGGAATGCCGCAATCCATGCAGCGCGCGGCCTGTTTCTCGACCTCCTTGTCCGACATCGGCAGCGTGAATTCACGGAAATGCCGGATGCGGTCGGAGGCCGGCTGGTACTTGTGCACCTGCCGGTCGATTTCGAGAAAGCCTGTTACCTTGCCCATAGTCCAGTTCCTGCTGTCCAGATGGTGCGGTTTTCGCCGCACCCGTTAACCTCTTGAGGCAGCCGTGGCAACCTTGAGCCCGAGGTCAAACAGTCGATGAAGGGGGCCGGGAAGCCTGGGCTCCCCGGCAATTCTCAAATCTATTCGGCCGCGACGCCCATGCGCATGCGTTCCATCTCGATCAGCGCGCGGCGGTATTCGACCGGCATGATCTTGCGGAATTTCGGCCGGAAAATCGCCCAGTCGTCGAGTATCTCGCGGCCGCGCACCGAACCCGTGTAGTGCACGTGGTTCGAGATCAGCTGGTAGAGCCGTTCTTCGTCATGACTGGTCATATCGCCGGACACGTCGACGCGGCCCTTGTGGTCGAGATCGCCGCCATGGTGCAGCAGCTTTTCCATCAGATCATCTTCTTCCGGGACTGGCTCCAACTCGACCATGGCCATGTTGCAGCGCTCGGCGAAATCACCTGCTTCGTCCAGCACATAGGCGACACCGCCCGACATGCCGGCGGCAAAGTTGCGGCCGGTTTTGCCAATGACGACGACGACGCCGCCCGTCATGTATTCGCAGCCATGGTCGCCGACGCCCTCGACGACGGCGGCCACGCCCGAATTGCGCACCGCGAAGCGCTCGCCGGCAACGCCGGCGAAATAGGCCTCGCCCTCGGTCGCGCCATAGAGCACCGTATTGCCGACGATGATGGAGTCGGCCGCGACGATCCTTGCCTCTTCCGGTGGCCGGATGACGATGCGCCCGCCCGACAGGCCCTTGCCGACATAGTCATTGGCGGCTCCGACGAGTTCGAACGAGATGCCACGTGCCAGGAAGGCGGCGAAGGACTGGCCGGCCGTGCCGGTGAGTTTTACCTGGATCGTGTCCTCGCGCAGGCCCTTGTGCTTGAAGCGCTTGGCGACCTCGCCCGACAGCATGGCGCCCGTCGAACGGTCGACATTGCGGATGTCGACCTCGATCTTGACCGGCTGCTTGGTCTCCAGCGCGGGCTTGGCCAGATCGATCAGCTTGCGGTCGAGCACCTCGTCGATCGGATGCTTCTGCCGTTCGGTCCAATGCACCGCTTCATGCGGCGCATCGGGCTTGTAGAACATCTTCGAGAAATCGAGGCCGCGCGCCTTCCAGTGCTGGATCACGTCGCGCTTTTCCAGAAGGTCGGCGTCGCCGATGATCTGGTCGATATGGATGAAGCCCATTTCGGCGAGCAGCGCCCGCACCTCTTCCGCCACGTAGAAGAAGAAGTTGATGACGTGCTCGGGCGTGCCCTTGAAGCGCTTGCGCAGCACCGGATCCTGCGTCGCGACGCCGACCGGGCAGGTGTTGAGATGGCATTTGCGCATCATGATGCAACCGGCCGCGATCAAAGGCGCGGTCGAAAAGCCGAACTCGTCGGCGCCGAGCAGCGCGCCGATGATGACGTCGCGGCCGGTGCGCAGGCCGCCGTCGACCTGCAGCGCCACGCGCGAGCGCAGGCCGTTCAGCACCAGCGTCTGGTGCGTTTCGGCAAGACCCATTTCCCACGGGCTGCCGGCATGCTTGAGCGAGGTCAGCGGCGACGCACCGGTGCCGCCATCATAGCCAGAGATGGTGATGTGGTCGGCGCGCGCCTTTGCAACGCCGGCCGCGACAGTGCCTACACCAACCTCCGACACCAGCTTGACCGAGACGTCGGCCGCCGGATTGACGTTCTTCAGATCGTAGATCAGCTGCGCCAGATCCTCGATCGAATAGATGTCGTGGTGCGGCGGCGGCGAGATCAGGCCGACGCCCGGCGTCGAATGCCGAACCTTGGCGATGGTTGCGTCGACCTTGTGGCCGGGCAACTGGCCGCCCTCGCCAGGCTTGGCGCCTTGCGCGACCTTGATCTGCATCATGTCGGAGTTGACGAGATATTCCGCGGTCACGCCGAACCGTCCCGATGCGACCTGCTTGATCGCCGAACGTTCGGGGTTCTTGCCGCCACCTGGCAGCGGCAGATAGCGATCAGCCTCTTCGCCACCCTCGCCAGTGTTCGACTTGCCGCCGATCTGGTTCATGGCGCGCGCCAGCGTGGTGTGCGCTTCCCTGGAAATCGAGCCGAACGACATCGCCCCGGTCGAGAAGCGCTTGACGATGTCGGCCGCCGGCATGACGTCGTCGAGTGCGACCTTGGTGCGGCCGGTCTCATCCGCCAGCTTGATCTTGAACAGGCCGCGTATGGTCTGGGCGCGGGCCGTCTCGCTGTCGATCTGCGCCGAATAGTCCTTGAACGTCTCCCACGATCCCTGGCGCACGGCGTGCTGCAATGTGGCGACCGCGTCGGGCGACCACATATGCGCCTCGCCGCGCATGCGGAACAGATATTCGCCGCCGACCTCGAGGCTGTTGCGCAGCACCGGATCACTGCCGAAGCCGTCCGTGTGACGGCTGACGGTTTCGCCTGCGACCTCATCCAGTCCGACGCCTTCGATCAGTGTCGCGGTGCCGGTGAAGTATTGCTGCACGAAATCGGTCTTCAGCCCGATGGCATCGAAGATCTGCGCGCCGCAATAAGACTGATAGGTCGAGATGCCCATCTTGGACATCACCTTGAGGATGCCCTTGCCGATCGACTTGATGTAGCGCGACACCACCTCGTAGGCGTCGACCTCCTCGGGCAGTTCGCCGCGCTTGTGCATGTCGAGCAAGGTGTCGAAGGCGAGATAGGGATTGATCGCTTCCGCGCCGTAGCCGGCAAGGCAGCAGAAATGATGCACCTCGCGCGGCTCGCCCGATTCGACGACCAGGCCGACCGCGGTGCGCAGCCCCTTGCGAATCAGATGGTGGTGCACGGCGGCCGTCGCCAGCAACGCCGGAATGGCGATGCGGTCCGGTCCGAGCTGGCGATCGGACAGGATGATGATGTTGTAGCCGCCGGCGACTGCCGCCTCCGCCCGCTCGCACAGTCGGTCGATGGCCCCCTGCATGCCGGCAGCACCCTCGCTCGACCCGTAGGTGATGTCGATCGTCTTGGTGTCGAAGCGGTCCTCGGTATGACCGATCGAGCGGATCTTCTCGAGATCGCCATTGGTCAGGATCGGCTGGCGCACTTCGAGCCGCTTGCGGCGCGAATTGCCGACCAGGTCGAAGATGTTCGGTCGCGGCCCGATGAACGACACCAGGCTCATCACCAGCTCCTCGCGGATCGGGTCGATCGGCGGGTTGGTGACCTGGGCGAAATTCTGCTTGAAATAGGTGTAGAGCAGCTTCGACTTGTCCGACATCGCCGAGATCGGCGTGTCGGTGCCCATCGAGCCCACGGCTTCCTGGCCGGTGGTCGCCATCGGCGACATCAATAGCTTGGTGTCTTCCTGGGTGTAGCCGAACGCCTGCTGGCGATCGAGCAGGCTGACGTCCCTGCGCAGTTCGCGCGGCTCGACCGGCTTCAGATCTTCGAGGATCAGCTGCGTGTTGGCGAGCCAGGTCTTGTAGGGATGCTTCGTCGCAATCTCCGACTTGATTTCCTCGTCGGGGACGATGCGGCCCTTGGCAAGGTCGATCAAAAGCATGCGGCCGGGCTGCAGCCGCCACTTCTGGACGATCTTCTCCTCCGGCACCGGCAGCACGCCGGCCTCGGAAGCCATGATGACGCGGTCGTCATCGGTGACGATGTAGCGTGCCGGGCGCAAGCCGTTGCGGTCCAGCGTAGCGCCGATCTGGCGTCCGTCGGTGAAGGCGACCGCCGCCGGCCCGTCCCAAGGCTCCATCAACGCGGCGTGGTATTCGTAGAAGGCCTTGCGATCGGCATCCATGAGCTTGTTGCCGGCCCACGCTTCCGGGATCAGCATCATCATGGCGTGGCTGAGGCTGTAGCCGCCCTGGAACAGAAACTCGAGCGCATTGTCGAAGCAGGCGGTATCGGACTGGCCGTCATAGGAGATTGGCCAGAGCTTCGAAATGTTGTTGCCGAACAGTTCGGAATCGACCGACGCCTGGCGCGCCGCCATCCAGTTGTTGTTGCCGCGCACCGTGTTGATCTCGCCATTATGGGCGACCATGCGGTAGGGATGCGCCAGCTTCCACGACGGGAAGGTGTTGGTCGAGAAGCGCTGGTGGACGAGGATCAGCGCGGTCTCAAAACGCGGGTCCTTGAGGTCCCTGTAGTAGGCCCCGACCTGATAAGCCAGGAACATGCCCTTGTAGACGATGGTTCGCGCCGACAGCGACACGCAGTAGGCGCCGATGTCCTTGTTGTCGTTCTCGGCGTAGATGCGGCCCGATATGACCTTGCGCAGCAGATAAAGTCTTGCCTCGTATTCCTCGTCGTCGGTGATGTCGGCCGTGCGGCCGATGAAGACCTGGCGGTGGAACGGCTCGGATGCGACGATATCGGGCGCCTTCGATAGCGACGAATTGTCGACCGGCACGTCACGGAAACCGAGCAGCGGCAGCCCCTCGGACTGCGCCGATTCGGCGACGATCTCTTCGATATGTGCACGAAGGGCCGCATCCTGCGGCATGAACCAGTGTCCGACGCCGTACTGGCCTACCGGTGGCAGTTCGATACCTTGGGCCGCCATCTCCTCACGGAAAAAAAGATCCGGAAGCTGTACCAGCACGCCGGCGCCATCGCCGACCAGCGGATCGGCGCCTACGGCGCCGCGATGCGTCAGGTTCTCGAGCACGGCAAGCCCGTCCTTGACGATCTGATGCGACTTCACGCCCTTCATGTTGACGATGAAGCCGACGCCGCATGCGTCATGCTCGTTGCGCGGATCGTAGAGACCCTGGGCGGTCAGGCCGCCGGCAGTCGCGCGATTTTTGGTGGAGGTATTTTTGACGGCAGCCGCTTTCGTCTGCGCGGCCTGGCCGTTCGTCGCAGAGAGCGTCAATTCCGTCATTGTCCTGTCCTCCATTCCAGCCCTTCAGGCGCTGGTTTGCCTCGGCAAGCGCTTGGCTCACCCTGATCCTCGCGGCACGTCTTGCGAAATCCTTTTCGAACCATGCGGCTTTTCGCATGCTTCGCATCTGGTATCGTACAGGCCAGCGTCCGGCCGTCCAACTGTCGCTCGCGACAACAGCCGGAGAGGCCAATATGTTACGCCAATCCGGCCTGTTTTGTGCGACAAAATAAGACAGCACTACTGTCCTAAATTTTTATGGCAGAATTCGTAAACGCGCACAAGACCGATTCACAAAAAACTTGGAGCATCCGCGACATAAAATTACGCGGAGTTCCCGAAAAACGTAAGCTTAAGTCGTCCACGTTTGCCGCCACGTTGGCTGGCGTCAACGGTTTTCCGGCGCCTGGCCCTTGCGGTCGGCGCGTTAAACCGTTCAACTCCGGCTGAATTCCCCAACACAGGCAGATACATGTTCTTCGCTTCCGACAATTGGGCAGGCGCCCATCCCAATATCGTTGCCGGCCTGTCGGCCGCGGCCGGTGGCTTTGCCACTGCCTATGGTGACAGCGCCCTCGACGAGACGGTTTATCAGCGCTTCAGTGAAATTTTTGAACGTGAGGTCGCGGTGTTCTTCGTGGCAACCGGCACCGCCGCCAATTCGCTGTCGTTGACCACCTTCAACAAGCCGGGCGGCATTTCCTTCGCTCACCGAGAATCGCATGTCATCGAGGATGAATGTGGCGCGCCGGAGTATTTTTCCGGCGGCTCGCGGCTGCACGGCGTCGACGGCCCCCTGGGCAAGATCGATCCGCCCGATCTGAACAGGGCGATCGGCCGTTTCGCAAGTGAGGTCGTCCATTGGGGCCGGCCGATGGCCGTCTCGATCACCCAGTCGACCGAGGTCGGCACCGTCTATGGTCTGGACGACATTGACGCGATCTCGGCCATCGCCAAACAGCATTCCGTGCCCCTGCACATGGATGGCGCCCGCTTTGCCAATGCGCTGGCCGCGCTCGACACCACGCCGGCCGAAATGACCTGGAAACGCGGGGTCGATGTCCTGTCCTTCGGCGGTACCAAGAACGGTTGCTGGTGCGCCGAGGCGATCGTGCTGTTCGACCTCGACCGTGCCAAGGAACTGGCCTTCCTGCGCAAGCGTGCCGCACAGCTGCTTTCGAAGTCGCGTTTCGTCGCGGCGCAGTTCGAAGCCTATTTCAAGGACGGGCTTTGGCTCGACACCGCCAGGCATGCCAATGCCATGGCCGCGCGCCTCGCAGCGGCGATCGAGGATTCGGCCACCGCCAAGCTCGCTTGGCTGCCGCAGGCTAATGAGGTGTTCGCGGTGATTAAGAAAACCGAAGCCGACAGACTGCAGGCGGCAGGCGCGGCCTTCTATGACTGGCACAGGCCGCATGGTTTTGACGGCCATATCGGCGAGGACGAACTGCTCTATCGCTTCGTCACCAGCTTTGCCACGACGACTGAGGAAGTCGACCGCTTTGGCCAGCTGATCGCCGGATAACAATCAAACTTCGGACAAAAAAGCGGCGCCTCGCGGCGCCGCTTCCGTCTCGGGAGGAGACTTTGGATTTTTATTCGGCTGTCAGGCTGCCGTCTTGGCCTCGATCTGCTTGGCCTTGGCCGGAGCCGAGGTGATCGCGATCTTGCGCGGCTTCAGCTCTTCGGGAATGTTGCGCTTGAGGTCGACGAAGAGCAGGCCGTTCTTCAGCGCGGCGCCGACGACTTCAACGTGATCGGCAAGCTGGAAGCGGCGCTCGAAGGCCCTGGAGGCAATGCCGCGATAGAGCAGTTCGGAACCCTCGCCGGTGCCCTCGTCCTTGCGCTCGCCCTTCACGGTCAGCACGTTACGGTGAGCTTCGATCGAGATTTCCTCGTCCGAGAAGCCAGCGACGGCCATCGAAATCCGGTAGGAATCCTCGCCGGTGCGCTCGATGTTATAGGGCGGATAGGTCTGCGCGCCGTCAGGCTGCGCAAGCGAATCCAGCATCGTGAAGAGACGGTCGAAGCCGACGGTCGAACGGTAAAGCGGGGAAAAATCAACGTGACGCATGAGGTGTTCTCCTGTTGAGCAACATGGTTTGCGTATGGTCGGTGCGAAACCCGCGAGCGGCGTTTCGGGAGGACCAGCGGCCCCGATTGGCGACCGCAACCCACATCTGGGGAGCGCTCGAAAGCATTTCAAGTTTCGTTTGACGGCAAAGAACGAGGCGGCCAACCTTCGATGAACGGCAGATGAACCGGTGCTTCGGCGTCCGTTCAGACAGCCAGCGCTAAAGTGGCTTTCAAGATCAAGGATTGGCGGCGCCGGATTTACCGGGATGCCGCAACGAGGCCGAACCGGGTGTTAACGTCCCTTCCTCCCGGATCGACAGGGGCCGGAAGCGCGCTCAAAGCCGCTTCCGGCCTTCCCCGTCGCAGTCCTCCATAACCCGGATTTGCTTTGCTTTTGATGTGTTGGCGTCTATCACCGTAACGATGCCAGCCGCGACCGACTGGCGCGCAAGGACGCCGAGCACAAAGCGCCGAATGACGGATCTTTTCCACGACACTCCGCTCTTCCACGAAACCGAGGGCAATCCGCGACCGGAAAACGCCAAGGGCGGCTTTTTCACCACGCGCGACCGCAAGAAAATACGTTATGGCCTGTTCGCGGCGGTGGCGCGGCCGATGCGGGGCACCGTGGTGCTGCTCGGCGGCCGCAATGAGTGCATCGAGAAATATTTCGAGACCATCCGCGACCTTGCCGCACGCGGCTTTGGTGTCGCCATCCTAGACTGGCGCGGTCAGGGCGGTTCCGACAGGCTGATCCGCGATCGCCAGCGTGGCTATGTCAGGTCGTTCCGCGACTATACGGCTGACCTGGAGCAGTTCTTCGAAGAGATCGTGCTGCCGGACTGCCGCGGACCGTACTATATCCTCGCCCATTCGGCCGGCGCTGTGATCGCGCTGCTTGCCGCGCCGTCGATGGTGAACCGCGTGCGGCGCATGGTGCTGATCGCGCCGTTCCTGACATTGCCCGACCTGCCGGTCTCGATAGGGACGGTGCGCCGGATCTGTTCGTTTTTCTGCGCCCTGGGGCTCGGCTGGCTCTATGCCGCCTGGGGTCCAAGGCCGAGACACACGCTGCCCTTCGAAGCCAACAAGGTGACATCGGATCCGCAACGCTATCGCCGTAACACGCGCATTTATGAAGAATATCCCCAAATGGCGCTCGGCGGCCCGACGATCCGCTGGCTGCAGGCAGCGGCGAAGGCGTCGGCAGCCATTAGCGACCCCGACTTCATGGCCCGCATTCAGGTGCCTCTGCTGATCATTGCCGCTGGCGCCGACCAGGTCGTCTCGACCAGGGCGGTGGAGGCATATGCGAGAAATCTAAGGCTGGGTTCGCTGTTGATGATCGACGGCGCCAAGCACGAGATCCTGCAGGAAGCCGATCTCTACCGCGAACAATTCCTCGCCGCCTTCGACGCCTTCGTCCCCGGCTCGGACGACCCGACAGCCTGACAGGCCCGCGGCTCCTCCAAGGCCGGCATGGCTGAACCCCATTGTCAGGAAGAAAGACGTCGGCGGCGTTCAAGCAGGTCTACGGATACGCCCCGCGGAATTCCAGCGCTCCATAGCCCGCGCCGACCGGAAGTGACCTCAGCCGCGCAGGGCAGCCATGGCGGCGGCATGAAGCTCCGGTGTCGCGGCCGCCAGCACGTCGCCGCCATTCTCCGCCGGCCCGCCATCGAAAGTGGTGACGACCCCGCCTGCCTTCTCGATGATCGGGATCAGCGCCACGATGTCGTAGGGCTTCAAGCCGGGATCGGCGACGATGTCGACGCTCCCCGAGGCGATCATGGCGAAGGCATAGCAATCGGCGCCATAGCGGGCGAGCTGGATTTGCCGCTCGAACGCGTCATAGCGATTGCGCGCTTCGCCCTTGAACAGCGCCGGCGTTGTGGTGAACAACGTGGCCTCGGCCAGCTTCGTCGTCTTGCGGGTGGTCAGCTTGCGGGGCCCTCCCGGCCCCTCATAGTGAGATCCAGAGGCGTTGGCGTAGAACAGCTCGCCGGTGAAGGGCTGCGCCATCATGCCGGCGACCGCGTCACCATCGATCGTCAGCCCGACCAGCGTCCCCCACACCGGCAGGCCGGAGATAAAGGCGCGCGTGCCATCGATCGGATCGATCACCCAGACATGCCGGCTGGAAATGTTCTCGCTGCCATGTTCTTCGCCCAGGATGCCGTGATCGGGATACTCGGCCGATATCAGCGCCCGGATGGCGCGCTCGGCCTCGCGGTCGGCCTCCGTGACCGGATCGAAGCTGCCTTTTTCCTTGTTGGCGACCGCGCCCTGGGCGCGGAAGCGCGGCAAGGTCTCCGCTGCGGCCGCTTGCGCGATACGGCGCATGAAATCGATGCTGATGTCCAACTGATTCTCCCGCTTTGCAGCGCGCCCGAGCCGGGCCTGCCGCGACTTCGCCGCCAAGACAAGCTTGTTTATCGATTTATACGCCGCGATGACTGTTGCCGGAATGTCACTCCAACGTCATCGAAACGCAATTTCCACATCACTCTGAATTAAAAAAGCCTAAACGTCGCTTGACATTTGTGCGCTGCACAATACCCTCAATCTCGGACAGGGTTTCCTGTCCATGCCCTCCTTGGGCGTTTCCTCCCTAGACTTCGACCGTATCGTGCAAACGATGCGGTCTTTTTTTCAGGCCCGCTCCTGGAGCGGGCCGCCCAAAGAAGCACACAAAATCTTGGGCAGTGGCACGCATGAGACAAGGCGTGGGCTTACTCCGCGGCCAGCGGCAGGTCGATGAAATGATGGTCCGGCATCGCCATCAGGTCGGCTGAAAACCGCGTCAGATCGTCGGCCAGCGCGTCGAAGCCGGCGGCTTTCTCGAATGTCCGCTCATTCATGTAGAGCCCGCGATTGACCTCGATCTGCAGCGCATGCAAATGACGCGCCGGACGGCCGTAATGCTCGGTGATGAACCCGCCGGCATAAGGCTTGTTGTGGGCAACCGTATAGCCCATCGCGGTCAATAGGCCGATCGCGGCTTCGGTCAGGGCCGCGGTGGCCGAGATGCCGAAACGGTCGCCGATGATGAAATCCGGCCGCAGCCCGCTGTCGCCGACACGGATGCTCGCCGGCATCGAATGGCAATCGATCAGGACGGCAAAGCCGAACCGGGCGTGGGTCCTGGTCAAAAGCCGTTTCAGCGTTTCGTGATAGGGCTTGTAGACGGCCTCGATGCGGGCAACCGCCTCGGCGAGTGGCAAGCGGCCCGAATAGATGTCGAGCCCCTCGCCCACCAGCTTCGGCACGGTGCCGAGCCCGCCGGCCACGCGCGCGGAGCGGATGTTGCAGAAGGACGGCACCGGCTCGGCGAACATGCGTGGGTCGAGTTCCCAGGGCTCGCGGTTGACGTCGAGATAGGCGCGCGGGAAATTCGCCGCCAGCATCGGCGCGCCGAGCGCCACGGCGCCGCCGAACAACTCGTCGACATAGCAATCCTCCGAGCGGCGGATGGCATTGCGATCGAGCCTTGCCATGGCAAGGAAGCGTTCGGGATAGTAGCGGCCGCTATGCGGCGAGTTGAACAGGAAGGGGACGCGCTGCTCGGCGCCCGACCGGATTTCGAAGGGTGGAAAGACCGAAAAATCCTCGGCTGCCGTCTTCAATTTGAACGAACCCGAAAACACCAGTGCATCATGGCATGAAACTGCCACCTTGCTGGCCGCATGTCCAGCATTTCGGCGGTCGTGCCGCTGGGCAAATATGGGTCAGGCGCGTCCGCGTTCACTTGATGTTTACTCTCACCTCCTCATATACAGGATGGTTAACGGGCCTGCTCCACGGCAGTCTCGGGCGGGTGATTCGGACGGGATATCATGGCACGCATTCTTCTGGCGGAAGACGACGACGATATGCGCCGGTTCCTCGTCAAGGCGCTGGAGCGCGCCGGCTATCAGGTCAGCGATTTCGACAACGGCGCCAGTGCCTATGAGCGGCTGCGCGAGGAACCGTTCTCGCTGCTTCTGACCGACATCGTCATGCCGGAGATGGACGGCATCGAACTGGCGCGGCGCGCCACCGAGATCGATCCCGACCTCAAGGTAATGTTCATCACCGGTTTTGCCGCCGTGGCGCTGAACCCGGATTCCAAGGCGCCGAAAGACGCCAAGGTGCTGTCCAAGCCCTTCCACCTGCGCGATCTGGTCAACGAGGTCGAGAAGATGCTGCAGGCGGCTTGAACCGCCTTCCGCAAGCCGCCGGCGTCGGTCCACGGCCGCGGCGGGACGACGTGTTTTTCCTCTTTTCCTGCTATTGACGCGCCTGACCAAAAATGGTGTATGCGCGGCTTCGGATGGGCGTGTAGCTCAGCGGGAGAGCACTGCATTGACATTGCAGGGGTCACAGGTTCAATCCCTGTCACGCCCACCATTCGAAGCCACACATTCGGACCTTGCAGCATGGCGCGCCTGTCTTGGCGCTCACCGGAAATGGACGACGGGTGATCCGATCGCGAAACGCGTTTAGACCCCCGCGACAGCACACAGGCTTTTCATCCGCGAAATGGCAAGGTCGGGGTCGGCCAGCAACCCTGCCTGGTCGGCGAGGCGAAAGACTTCGGCATAGTGGCGGATGCCGCGCGCCGACTGCATGCCGCCGACCATCGAAAAATGGTCCTGGTGGCCGTTGAGCCAGGCCATGAAGACAATGCCGGCCTTGTAATATTCAGTCGGCGCCTCGAAGATTTTTCGTGACAGCGGCACGGTCGGCGCCATCAGCGCGTCGTAGCCGGCACGATCGCCGTCAGCCAGTTTCGCCAGCGCGGCATTGGCGGCCGGCGCGATCGCGTCGAAAATGCCGAGCAGCGCATGCGAGTGCCGCTTGCCGTCTCCGGCGATCAGCTCGGGATAATTGAAGTCGTCGCCGGTGAACATCATCACGCCGTCCGGCAGCCGGTTCCTGAGCGCCACTTCCTTGCCGGCGTCGAGCAGCGATATCTTGATGCCTTCGACCTTGCCGGCATTGCGCTCCATGATGGCGATCACCGTATCGAGCGCGGTCTCGAAATCGTCACTTCCCCAATAGCCTTTCAAGGCCGGATCGAACATGTCGCCCAGCCAGTGCAGGATGACCTTGCCGGAGGCCTGGCCCAATATGCGGTCGTAAACCAGGGCGTAATCGTCCGGCCCCTTCGCCACGGCCGCCAGCGCGCGGCTGGCCATCATGATCGCCTTGCCGCCCTGGCCTTCGATGAAGGCGAACTGCTCCTCATAGGCGGCGACCACGTCGTCGACAGTCCGGGCCCTCGACGGAGCCAGATGGTCGGTTCCCGCACCCGAGGCGAGATCGGCGCCAGCGACGGTCCGCGCCTCCGCGATTGAACGGCGGATCAATTCCTGCGCATTCGTCCAATCGAAACCCATGCCGCGCTGCGACGTGTCCATCGCCTCGGCGATGCGGAAGCCGAGCCGCCATAGATGATGACGAAACGCCATCGTCCTGTCCCAATCGACAACGGGCCGCGACCATGGATCTGTCATTCCCAGCGGATCGGCGACGACATGCGCGGCGGCATAGGTGATGCGCGAAAACCGCGCGCCGATCACCGGCTGGACCGGCTGTCCGACAAGGGCGTAGGGTGTGCCGCGGCCACCCTCGCCAGGCAAGGCAATGTCCATGGATGTCTCCCTTCGCGGCTCCTATAAATGGAACGTTCCAATAAATCAACAAGCTTTGAGATTCGAGCTGGCCAAACTCGGCCAATGTTGCGCTGCACACGGAAAGCCTTGGGGAGGCTATATTTGACCACCCATGACCACTTCTCTTGATCGAGAAAAATCCTGATTGACTCATCCGTGGAACAGATATTAGAACGTTCCAATAAACCAATTGAAAAAACTGGGGAGGATATCTGGATGGCCAGCCGGGCGAAGGCGACGATCTTCGACATTGCCCGGGAAGCGGGCGTGTCCAAATCGACGGTGTCGCTCGTGCTCCAGGGCAGCGGGCTGATCCGCCCCGAAACCGCGGTCAAGGTCCGCAAGGCGATCGAGGATGTCGGCTATGTCTACAACCGCGGCGCCGCCAATCTGCGCAAGGCCCACTCCAACGTCATCGGCATGGTCATCAACGATCTCACCAACCCGTTCTTCGCCGAGCTGGCGGTCGGCATGGAACGGGTCTTCCAGTCGGCCGGCATCGTGCCCTTCATCGCCAACACGGCCGAGAATCCGGTGCGCCAGGAAGAGGTGCTGAAGTCTCTGATGGAACAGGGCGTCGCCGGGCTCATCGTTTCCCCGGCGCGCGGCACGACGCCAGGGGCGTTCCGGCGGCTGGAAATAGCCGGTCTGCCGATTGCCTTCGCCATGCGCCGGCTGCCTGAAAGCCGCATTCCGGTGATTGCTCCCGACAATCATCGGGGCGCCTATCTCGCGACCTCGCATCTGGTTGGCAAGGGGCATCGCCGCCTGGCCTTCTTTGGCGGCTCGTCCGACCTCGTCGTCTATCATGAGCGCCTGGGCGGCTTTCGCGAGGCCTGCGACACCCTCGGCATCGACGCCCGCGACGCGCTTATCATCGAAGGCGAGACCAATCGCAAGGGCGGCATGGCCTGCCTGGAAACGTCGCTCGCAATGACCGAGCCGCCAACCGCGGCCCTGTGCTTCAACGATGCCGTAGCCTTTGGCGTCATGCTGGCGCTGCGCAAGCGCGGACTTGAGCCGGGCGCGGATTTCGCTGTCGTCGGCTTCGACGACGTGGTCGAGGCCGAACATTATATGCCGCCGCTGACCAGCGTAGCGGTGGACTCCGCCGGCCTCGGCGAACGCGCGGCCCACGTCATGATCAAGATGATCCAGTCGCGCACCACGCGGGCCGAGGATCATATCGGCGCTGTCAATCTCGTGGTCAGGGAAAGCTGCGGCCCGGATCGCCGCACGCGAAAAAGGCCCGCGGCGGCGGGAACCGCGACATGAGCGTCAAATGGGGGCTGATCGGCTCCAGCACGATCGCCCGGCAATTCATGATCGACGCCATTCGCGCGCAACCCGATGGCGAAATATCAGCGGTGATGAGCTCCAACCCCGGACGCGCCATGGCCTATGCAATGGAAAATGGCATTCCAGCCGCCGTATCAAGTCTCGATGCCTTGCTCGGATCCGACATCGACGCCGTCTACATCTCGACCACCAATGAACTGCATTTCGAACAGGCGCTGGCCGCCGCCAGGGCGGGAAAGCATGTGCTGTGCGAGAAGCCGCTGGCGCTGACCAGCGATGACGCACGCAAGATGGTCGCCGCGGCCAAGGCCGCGGGCATCGTGCTCGGTACCAATCATCATCTGCGCAATGCCGGCGCGCACCGTGCCATGCGCGACGCCGTTGCCGCGGGCCGCATCGGCAACCCCATTGCCGCGCGTGTCTTCCATTCCGTCTACCTGCCCGAAAACCTGCAGGGCTGGCGCATCACCAGACCGGAGGCGGGCGGCGGGGTGGTGCTCGACATCACCGTGCACGATGCCGACACGCTGCGCTTCGTGCTTGGCGACGATCCGGTCGAGGTTTCCGCTTTCACGCAATCCGCCGGCATGGCCGGCAGCGGGCTGGAAGATGGCGCCATGTGCCTCTGGCGCTTCAAATCGGGCCTTATCGCGCAATCGCATGAGGGATTCACCACCAGGTTTGCCGACACCGGCTTCGAGGTGCACGGCTCGCGGGGCTCGCTCATCGCCCGCGATGTGATGACGCAAAAGCCGGCCGGCTCGGTCCTCTTGCGCACCGCCAGCGGCGAAGAACAGTTGAGCTTCGACCGCGAGGATCTCTACACGAGGTCGGTACGCGGGTTCCATGCCGCGGTCCGCGGCGAGGGCCAGCCTCCCGCCACCGGCGAGGACGGCATCTGGTCGCTCGCCTCGGCCGAGGCGGCATTGCAATCGGCGGCTTCCGGCAAGACCGTCAAGATCGACCCGAAACTCGGGAGCATGAATTGAGCAAGGTCGTCTCATCGGCGCACGCCGCCGGCCTGATCAAGGACGGCGTGGTCGTCTCGGTGTCCTCGTCGAGCGGCCTCGGGTGTCCGGACGCCGTGCTCGCCGCGATCGGCGAACGCTTCGATAGCGAGGGCCATCCGAAGGATATCACCACGCTGCACCCGATTGCCGCCGGCGACATGTATGGCATCAAGGGCATCGATCATCTGGCGAAGCCTGGCCTCTTGAAGCGTACGCTGTGCGGCTCCTATCCGTCAGGCCCCTCCTCCGCCGAGCCGCCGCAAATCTGGAAGATGATCGGCGACAATGCGGTTGCCGCTTATAACGTGCCGTCCGGCATCCTGTTCGACATGCACCGCGAAGCCGCGGCCAAGCGGCCGGGCGTGCTGACCAAGGTCGGCCTCGACACTTTCGCCGACCCCCGCCATCAGGGCTGCGCCATGAACGCCGCCGCCGGCGAACCCATCGTGTCGGTGCAGCAATTCGACGGCGAGGAATGGCTCTATTTCCGCGCCATCGTGCCCCAGGTCTCGATCATTCGCGCCACCACGGCGGACGAGCGCGGCAACCTGACCTACGAGCATGAGGGCGCCTATCTCGGCGGCCTCGAACAGGCGCTCGCCGCCCGCAACAATGGCGGCATCGTCATCGCGCAGGTCAAGCGCGTCGTCGAGAACGGCACGCTGAAGCCGCATGACGTGCGCGTGCCCGGCGTGCTGGTCGACCATATTGTCGTCGCGCCGGACCAGTTGCAGACGACGCTGACGCCTTACGACCCGGCGATTTCAGGTGAAATCTTCCGGCCGCTGTCGAGCTTCCGCACGCCGGAGATGAATGTTCAGAAGGTAATCGCCCGCCGTGTCGCCATGGAGCTTCGCGACGGCATGGCCGTCAACATCGGCTTCGGCATTTCGGCCAACGTGCCGCGTATTCTTCTGGAAGAAGGCCAGCACGGCAAGGTCACCTGGCTGATCGAACAGGGCGCGGTCGGCGGCGTGCCGTTGCTCGACTTCAAGTTCGGCTGCGCCTCCAACGCCGAGGCGATCATGCCCTCGCCGCACCAGTTCATCTATTTCCAGGCCGGCGGCTTCGACGCTTCGCTGCTCTCTTTCCTGCAGATCGACCGCCACGGCTCGGTCAACGTCTCCAGGCTTTCGGCGCGGCCGCATGTCACCGCAGGCGCCGGCGGCTTCGTCGACATCACCTCACGGGCGAAGAAGATCGTCTTTTCCGGCTTCTTCAATGCCGGGGCCAAGCTGTCGCTCGCCAATGGCGGCATCCGCATCGACCAGGAAGGCAAGGTCAGGAAAGTCGTCGAGGAGGTCGAGCACATCTCCTTCTCCGGCAAGCGCGCCGTCGCGCAGGGACAGGACATCACCTATGTCACCGAGCGTTGCGTCATGAAGTTGACGCCGGACGGGCTGATGGTGACGGAACTGGCGCCGGGCATCGACCTCGAGCGCGATGTGCTGGCGCAGGCCGAGATCCCGCTCAATGTAGCCAACGACCTTAAGGTGACGCCGGCGCCGCTCTACCAGGATCGGCCGATCGGCCTGTCCCTGAATGGCGGCGCCTTGCTCGGAGGCGCGCATGGCTGAGCGCCTCGTCACCTTCGAGCGGGATGGCGCGATCGGCGTTGTCACCTTGCGCCGTCCGGAAAAGTTCAACGCGCTCGATATCCCGATGCTGCGCGCGCTGGAAGCGGCGCTGGAGGAGGCGGAAAGCGCGGAGGAAGTCCGCGTCGTCCTCATAAGCGGACAAGGCAAGGGGTTTTGCGCCGGCGGCGATGTCGAGGCCTGGGGGAGCATGAGCGCAGCCGATTTCCAAGTGCAATGGGTACGCTACGGCCACCGTGTCTTCGACCGGCTGGCGCGGCTGCGGCAACCGACCATCGCCGTTCTGTCCGGCCACGCGCTCGGCGGCGGGCTGGAACTGGCTGTGGCTTGTGATTTCCGCGTCGCCGAAACGCAGGTGAAGCTCGGCTTCCCCGAGACCTCGATCGGCGTCGTCCCCGGCTGGTCCGGCACGCAACGCGCGGTGCGTCGCTTCGGCGCCCAGACGGTGCGTCGCATGGCTGTCGGTGGCGAGATTTTCCTGGCACCGGAAGCGCTTGCGCTGGGTGTCGTCGACCGCGTCGTCGAAACCGGCAAGGCGTCGGATGAAGCCAGGATCTGGGCTGAAAAAATCGCCGGACGCGGACCACTGGCGACCGAAGCCGCCAAGCTGATGATCGCGGTTGCGGAGGGCGAGGAAAGTGCCGCTGCGACAGAAGCCTTGGCCAGCGGCTTCATCGCGCTCACCGGCGATCTCAAGGCCGGCGTCGGGTCCTTCAAGACCAAGCAGAAGCCCGTGTTTTCGCGTTCCTAGGACAGAGTGGAAATCATATGAATGCACCTCTGAGGATTTCCATGCCTGCCGAGGCCTCCGTGGCCCCTAAAGCATACAAGCTTCTGATCGACGGCAAGCATGTCGATGCCCGCGATGGCCGCGTGCTGGAACGCAAGAGCCCCGGCCACGGCTTCATGGTTTCACACTATGCCCAGGCGGGTGCCGCCGAAGTGGAGGCAGCGGTGCAGGCGGCGCACAGGGCCTTCGAGACCGGCCCCTGGCCGCGCATGAAAGCGTCCGAACGCGCCGCGCTCCTGCTCAAGGCCGCCGACCTGATCGAGATCCGGCTGGAAGACATCGCCCGGCTCGATGCGCTGGAATCCGGCAAGCCGATCGCCCAAGCGCGCGGCGAGATCGGCGGCGCCGTCGACATCTGGCGCTATGCCGCCTCGCTTGCCCGAACGTTGCACGGCGAAAGCTACGCCAATCTCGGCGATGCCATGCTGGGCGTCGTGCTGCGCGAGCCGATCGGCGTCGTCTCGATCATCACGCCGTGGAATTTCCCGTTCCTCATCGTCAGCCAGAAGCTGCCTTTCGCGCTCGCCGCCGGCTGCACGGCCGTGGTCAAGCCAAGCGAGATGACGTCTGCCTCGACCTTCGTGCTTGGCAATATCCTCTTGGAAGCCGGCGTTCCCGCTGGCGTCGTCAATATCCTCGCCGGTCTCGGCGCCGATGTCGGCGCGCCGATGGTCAGCCATCCCTTGGTCGAGATGGTTTCGTTCACCGGTTCCACCCGTGTCGGCAAGATGACCATGGCCGCGGCCTCGAATTCCCTGAAGAAGGTTTCGATGGAACTCGGCGGCAAGAACGGTCAGATCGTCTTCCCCGATGCCGATCTCGAGGCAGCTGCCGATGCCGCGGTATTCGGCGGCTTCTTCAACGCCGGCGAGTGCTGCAATGCCGGCAGCCGGCTGATCGTGCATGAGGCGATCGCCGACGACTTCCTGGCCGCCGTGAAGGCATTGACCGCCAAGGTAACCGTGGGCGATCCGCTCGACGACCTAACCAAGGTCGGCGCGATGATTTCGTCCGACCATCTGGCCAAGGTAACGGGTTACGTCGCGGCCGCCGCGAGTGAGGGCGGCAGCATCTACAGTGGCGGCGCGCAACTCCCTTCCAATGCCGGCCAATATCTCGATCCGACGATCTTACGCAACGTCACCGAAAACATGACGGTCGCGCGCGAGGAAGTGTTCGGGCCGGTGCTCTCGGTGCTGACTTTTGAATCGATTGAAAAGGCGTTGCGCATCGCCAACAACACGCCCTATGGTCTGTCGGCGGGTGTGTGGAGCGCCAGCATCGACACCTGCATGTCGGTGGCGCGGGGCGTGCGTTCGGGGACTGTCTGGGTGAACACGTTCATGGAAGGTTATCCAGAACTGCCGTTCGGGGGCTACAAGCAGTCGGGCCTGGGCCGCGAACTCGGCAAGCGCGCTGTCGAGGACTATACCGAGGAAAAGACAATCCAGTTTCATCGCGGCCAGCGCACCGGTTGGTGGGTCGGCTGAGTTGGGAAGAACCCGGTGGGCTGCCACCGGTCGTGTAATGCAACAAGGGAGGAAGTACATGTTGCGCAAACTGCTTATCGGAACGGCGCTCGCTTCGGGCCTGGCTTTCGCGGCCCATGCCGAGGACGTCAAGGAAGTGCAGATGCTGCATTGGTGGACGTCGGGTGGCGAAGCGGCTGCTCTCAACGTGCTCAAGGGCGATCTGGCCAAGGAAGGCTATGCCTGGAAGGACGTCCCCGTGGCCGGCGGCGGCGGCGATGCCGCCATGACCGCGCTGAAGGCGATGGTCGCGGCCGGCAACTATCCGACCGCCTCGCAGATGCTCGGCTACACCGTGCTCGACTATGCCGCTGCCGGCGTCATGGGCGACCTCACCGAGACGGCGAAGAAGGAAGGCTGGGACAAGTCGGTTCCGGCCGCCCTGCAGAAATTCTCCGTCTATGAGGGCAAGTGGGTTGCCGCTCCTGTCAACGTCCACTCCGTCAACTGGCTTTGGATCAACAAGTCGGTGATGGACAAGATCGGCGGCACCGAGCCGAAGACCTTCGATGATTTCATCGCCCTGCTCGACAAGGCCAAGGCGGCCGGGGTCACCCCGCTCGCGCTTGGTGGCCAGAACTGGCAGGAAGCAACCATGTTCGATTCCGTCGTGCTGTCGACCGGCGGACCTGAGTTCTACAAGAAGGCGATGAACGACCTCGACGACGCGTCGCTCAAGTCCGACACGATGAAGAAGTCGTTCGACAATCTCGCCAAGCTCGTCACCTATGTCGACCCGAACTTCTCTGGCCGCGACTGGAACCTCGCCACCGCCATGGTCATCAAGGGCGATGCGCTGGTGCAGGTCATGGGCGACTGGGCCAAGGGCGAGTTCCACGCCGCCAAAAAGACGCCGGGCACGGACTTCCTCTGCTACCGCTTCCCGGGCACCGACGGTTCGGTGATCTACAACTCGGACATGTTCGGCATGTTCAACGTTCCGGACGACCGCAAGGCCGCCCAGGTCGCTCTGGCCACCGCCACCTTGTCGAAGAGCTTTCAGTCGGCCTTCAACGTCGTCAAGGGTTCGGTTCCGGCCCGCACCGACGTGCCTGACACCGACTTCGACGCTTGCGGCAAGAAGGGTATCGCCGACCTGAAGAAGGCCAACGAAGGCGGCACCCTGTTCGGCTCGCTGGCCCAGGGCTATGGCGCGCCTCCGGCTGTCGCCAATGCCTATAAGGACGTCGTCTCGAAGTTTGTCCACGGTCAGATCAAGACCTCGGACGAGGCCGTGACCGAACTGGTCAAGGCGATCGACGACGCCAAGTAAGCGCCGGCCACAAAACACCTTCCCCGCTCCGGCGGGGAAGGTTTCCGGTCCGTGAGGCCGATCGCCCGGACGCCGACGGGAGGAACCCCATGAGCAGTGTAGCGACAACCCAGATCAAGCTGACACCGGAGCGGTCGCGCACCTCGGTGCGCTCGCGCCTGCAGGATGCCTTGCCCAAGATCGTGCTGGCGCCGAGCTTCGCCATCACCATCGTCTTCGTCTACGGCTTCATCCTGTGGACGATCTACCTGTCCTTCACCAACTCCAAGACCTTCCCCTCCTATGCCATTACGGGCGCGCGCGCCTATCAGCGATTGTGGGGCTGGACCTTCGACACCGACCCGCCATCGAGCTGGTACACGTCGATCACCAATATGGGGATTTTCGGCTTTCTCTACATTTTGATCTGCCTGGCGCTCGGCCTGTTCCTGGCCATCCTGCTCGACCAGAAGATTCGCGGCGAAGGGGTTTTGCGTCCCATCTACCTCTACCCGATGGCGCTCTCCTTCATCGTCACCGGCGTTGCCTGGAAATGGTTCCTCGACCCCGGCCTCGGTCTCGAACAGACGCTGCATCAATGGGGTTGGACGAGCTTCCATTTCGACTGGATCAAGAACAAGGATTTCGTCATCTATACCGTGGTCATCGCCGGCGTCTGGCAGGCCTCTGGCTTCATCATGGCGATGTTCCTGGCCGGCCTGCGCGGCATTGACGGGGAGATCATGAAGGCGGCGCAGATCGACGGCGCCACCACCTTCCAGCTCTATCGCCGCATCGTCATTCCGCTGTTGCGGCCGATCTTCCTGTCGGCCTTCATCGTGCTCGCGCACCTTGCCATCAAATCCTACGACCTAGTCGTGGCACTGACCAGCGGCGGCCCCGGCGGCTCGGCCTGGCTGCCGTCCAACTTCATGTATGAATACACCTTCAAGCGCAACGAAATGGCCGTCGGCTCGGCCAGCGCCGTGATCATGCTGATGACCATCGTCGCCATCATCGTGCCCTATCTCTATTCGGAACTTAGGGAGAAGTCGCGATGAGCGCCGTGACCACTCCCGTCCGCCAGGCCAGCGGCGGCATGAACGTCAAGATCGTCAACCGCATCGTGATCTACGGGCTTCTCGCGCTGTTCGCGCTGTTCTACCTGATGCCGCTATTCGTCATGCTGGTGACCTCGTTCAAGACCATGGACGAGATCCAGAACGGCAACATGCTGGCGCTGCCAAAGGCGCCGACCTTCGACCCCTGGTTCAAGGCCTGGGGCGAGACCTGCGTCGGCCTCACCTGCGCCGGCATCAAGGGTTATTTCTGGAACTCCATCAAGATGGTGGTTCCGGCCGTGCTTATCTCGACCATGTTGGGCGCGCTCAATGGCTACGTGCTGACCAAATGGCGTTTCCGCGGCGCGACCCTGGTGTTCGGGCTGATGCTATTTGCCTGCTTCATCCCGTTCCAATCGGTATTGCTGCCGATGGCGACGATCCTGGGCAGCCTCGGACGGTTCGGCGTGACGCTGCAGAACACGGTCGGAACCAGCTTCGGCCTCGGCAACCCGACGGTGAACCTGGTGTTCGTCCACGTCGTCTACGGCATCGGCTTCACCACGCTGTTCTTCCGCAATTATTATGAGGCGTTCCCGACCGAACTGGTCAAGGCCGCGCAGGTCGACGGCGCCTCCTTCTTCCAGATCTTTCGGCGCATCATGCTGCCGAACTCGATGCCGATCTTCGTCGTCACCGTCATCTATCAATTCACGAACATCTGGAACGACTTCCTGTTCGCCTCCGCCTATGCCGGCACCGGCGACGCCATGCCGATGACGGTGGCGCTCAACAACGTCGTCAACACCTCGACCGGCGTCGTCGAATACAACGTCAACATGGCGGCCGCGATGATCGCGGCCCTGCCCACCCTCCTCGTCTACGTGCTCGCAGGCCGCTATTTCGTGCGTGGCCTGATGGCGGGCGCGGTCAAAGGATAACCAATGGCTTTTCTGGAAATTGATGGTCTGAGGAAGCGTTTCGGCCAGGTCGAGATCCTGAAGGGGATCAATCTCGAGCTGGAAAAGGGCGGCTTCCTGGTGCTGGTCGGCCCTTCCGGCTGCGGCAAGTCCACTTTGCTCAATACTATTGCCGGACTGGAGACGATCACCTCTGGCGATATCCGCGTCGACGGCCGCACCATCACCGATCTGCACCCATCCAAGCGCGACATCGCCATGGTGTTCCAGAGCTACGCGCTCTACCCGAACATGACGGTCGCCGGGAACATCTCCTTCGGCATGGAGATGCGCGGCGTGCCGGCCGACGAGCGCCAGAAGGCGATCGACAAGGTGGCGAAGGTGCTTCAGATCGGCCATCTGCTGAACCGCAAGCCGAGCCAGCTGTCGGGCGGCCAGCGCCAGCGCGTCGCCATGGGCCGGGCGCTGGTGCGCGACCCCAAGCTGTTCCTGTTCGACGAGCCGCTTTCCAATCTCGACGCCAAGCTGCGCGTCGACATGCGCATCGAGATCAAGCGCCTGCACGCCACCACGGGCACGACGATCGTCTATGTCACCCACGACCAGATCGAGGCGATGACGCTGGCGACCAAGATCGCCGTCATGCGCGACGGCGAGGTGCAGCAATTCGGTACGCCGGCCGAGATCTACAACAACCCCAGCAATGTCTTCGTCGCCGACTTCATGGGTTCGCCGGCGATGAACCTGATCCCGGCGACCATCGACGGCAATGGCGGCGACCTCGCCGTCGTGCTCGATCGCGAGGCACGCCAGCCGATCACTTTGCCTATGGCCAACGCCCCGGCCGGATTGTCGGCGTTCAAGGGCAAGCCGGTCATCTTCGGCGTTCGTCCGGAGGCGCTCACCGATCCGGAAGGCGCGGAGCGCAACGCCTCGCAAATCGCCACCGCCGATTGCCATATCGAGGTGGTGGAGCCGGCCGGTTCCGACACCTTCGCCGTCACCAATCTCGGCGGCAAGGGCGTGGTGGCGCGACTACGCGCCGATGCCAACATCCAGCCCGGTACCAACACGCTGCTCGCCTTCAACCTGACCAAGGCGGTGTTCTTCGATCCAGCGACCGAGAGCCGTATTCGCTAATGCGTGTCGCCCAAAAGTGGGTCTGGTTTTGGGGCAATGACATGCATCAGAACAAAGACCTCTAGACAATGACAAACCCGGATATCGTCATCACCGGCTCCGGCATCGGCGGCGCCACGGTTGCCGCCGGCCTGGCCGGCAGCGGCGCTTCCATCTTGATGCTGGAGCGCGGCGAACCCTTGCCGGCGACCCCGCATGCGCGCGACACGCGCTCGATCTTCGTTGACGGCCACTACCGGCCGAAGGAGATGTGGCGCGAGGCCGGTGGCGCTGCATTCAACCCGGGCAATTACTATTATGTCGGCGGCAATTCTAAATTCTTCGGCGCGGTGCTGATCCGCTACCGCAAAGAGGATTTCTCCACCATGGAGCACTTCGGCGGCGTCTCGCCGGCCTGGCCGTTTTCCTATGATGAATTCGAGCCTTGGTATTCCAGGGCAGAGCAGCTTTTCCGCGTCCGCGGCACGCTCGGCGAGGATCCGACCGAGCCGTTCCACTCGGTCCCCTATGCCTATACGCCTGTGCCCGACGAGGCGCCGATCGCGCGTGCCCGCGCCGAGCTCAAGCGGCTGGGCCTGCATCCGGCCTCGCTCCCGCTCGGCGTCGACATCGACACCTGGCTGAAGGAGGGCAGGACTGGCTGGGACGCCTTCCCCAATACTGGCCAGGGAAAGATGGACGCCCAGACCGCACCGCTGGCGGCGGCACTGAACGATCCGAACATCAAGCTCGAAACCGGCGCCTATGTCGAATATCTCGAGACTGCTCCGGACGGCAAAACCATATCGGCGGTTCATTACCGCCAGAACGGCGAGCTGAAGAAGCTGTCGCCAAAACTGGTCATCCTGTCGGCCGGCGCGGTCAATTCAGCGGTCATCCTGCTGCGCTCGCCTTCTCCCGATGGCAAAGGCCTCGCCAACCGCTCCGACCAGGTGGGTCGCAATTTCATGAACCACAATTCTAGCGCCATGCTGGCGATCGATCCGCGCCGCAGGAACGATGCCGTCTACCAGAAGACGCTGATGCTGAACGACTACTATCTGACGGGCGGCAAGGGCGGCAAACCGCTCGGCAATGTCCAGCTTCTCGGCAAGATCGACGGAAACATGCTAAAGGCCAATGTGAAACGGGTGCCGAAATTCGTGCTCGATTTCATGGCCGGCCATGCGGTCGACTGGTATCTGATGTGCGAGGACCTGCCCGACCCCGAAAGCCGCATCATGGTCGACGGTAAGGACATCGTCATGCAATGGCGGCGCTCCAACATGCAGTCGCTCGACGGGCTGACCAAGGTGATGCGCGAGAATTTTCGCGCCTGCGGTTATCCCCTGGTGCTGTCGCGCCCTTTCGACAAACGCACGCCCTCGCACCAGTGCGGCACGGTGAAAATGGGCGATGATCCGGCGACGTCGCCGCTCGATCCGTTCTGTCGCGCCTTCGAGCATAAGAACCTGTTCGTCGTCGACGCCAGTTTTCTGCCGAATTCGGCCGCCGTGAACCCTGCGCTGTCGATCGCGGCGCAGGCGCTGCGTGTCGCCGAACACATCCGCAAAGCGGACCTCGCCGCATGACCCGCCCGGCGGCCATCGTCACCGGCGGCGCGCGCGGCATCGGCCTTGCCTGCGCCGAAGCGCTGGCCGACGCCGGCTTCGACATTCTCGTGGCCGACCTTGCCGAAACAGCCGCAGGCGAGCTCGCCGCTGACATAACCGCGCGCGGCGCGAAATTTGCCTATGTCAGTTGCGACATCGCCGATCTTTCTAGCCACGCCGCCTTGGTCGAAACCGCCATGCGCGACCTCGGCCGCGTCGATTGCCTGGTCAACAATGCCGGCATCGGCGCCGTCGTGCGTGGCGATCTGCTCGACCTCGAACCCGACAATTTCGACCGCGCGCTTGGCGTCAACCTGCGAGGCACCGTATTCCTCAGCCAGGCGGTCGCCAGGGCGATGCTCCGCCAGCCCAGCGATCATCCAAAATCGATCATCACCATCACCTCGGTCAGCGCCGAGATGGCCTCGCCGGAACGCTCCGAATATTGCATCTCGAAGGCAGGGCTTTCGATGTGGGTGAAGAATCTGGCGCTCAGGCTGGCCCCGGAAAACATCGGCGTGTTCGAGCTGCGGCCGGGCATTATCCGCACCGACATGACGGCGGGCGTGACCGCCAAATATGACGCTTTGATAGACAGCGGCCTGGTGCCGGCGAAACGCTGGGGCGAAGCGTCCGACATCGGCGCCATGGTGGCCGCGCTCGCTGCCGGGAGACTGGGCTTTTCGACCGGCTCGATCATCAATGTCGACGGCGCGCTCTCCGTGCCCCGGCTATGAACGGATGAGACAATGACCGACTATATCATCGTGGGCGCCGGCCCGGCCGGCTGCGTGCTGGCCAACCGGCTGAGCGAGGATCACTCCAATTCCGTGCTGCTGCTCGAAGCCGGCGGCAAGGATTGGCACCCCTATATCCATATGCCTGCGGGCTTCGCCAAGATGACCAAGGGCATCGCCTCCTGGGGCTGGTCGACGGTGCCGCAGAGGAACATGAACGACCGCGTCTTCTGGTACACGCAGGCCAAGGTGGTTGGTGGCGGCTCCTCCATCAACGCCCAGATCTACACGCGCGGCAATGCCCGCGACTACGACGCCTGGGAGAAAGAGGAAGGGCTGGCCGGTTGGGGCTACCGCGACGTGCTGCCCTATTTCAAACGGGCCGAGAACAACCAGCGCTACGCCAACGATTTCCACGGCGACGAGGGCCCGCTCGGCGTGTCGAACCCGATTTCGCCGCTGCCGATCTGTGAGGCCTATTTCCGCGCTGGCCAGGAGATGGGCATTCCCTTCAATCCGGATTTCAACGGCGCTGCCCAAGAAGGCGTCGGCTACTATCAGCTGACCCAGAAGGATGCCCGGCGCTCCTCCGCCTCGGTCGCCTATCTCAGGCCGATCCGCGCTCGCAAGAACCTCACCGTCCGGACCGACGTACTGGTCACCCGCATCGTCGTCGAGAACGTCCGCGCCATCGGCGTCGAGGTGGTCGACAGGCCGGGCGGCGAGACAAAAATCCTGCGCGCCGACCGCGAGGTGATCGTCTCGTCCGGCGCCATCGGTTCGCCTAAGCTTTTGATGCAGTCGGGCATCGGCCCGGCCGACCACCTGAAATCGGTCGGCGTCACGCCGGTGCACGACCTGCCCGGCGTCGGCTCCAATATGCAGGACCATCTCGACCTGTTCGTCATCGCCGAATGCACCGGCGACCATACCTACGACAATTATGCCAAGCTGCACCGCACGGCCTGGGCTGGCCTGCAATATCTGCTGTTGAAGAAGGGACCGGTGGCTTCCAGCCTGTTCGAGACCGGCGGCTTCTGGTACGCCGACCCGACCGCCGCCTCGCCAGATATCCAGTTTCATCTGGGTCTTGGCTCCGGCATCGAGGCTGGCGTCGAGAAGCTGAAGAACCCGGGCGTCACCTTGAACTCGGCCTTCCTGCGCCCGCGCTCGCGCGGCACGGTGCGGCTGAAAAGCGCTGATCCCGCCGACCATCCGCTGATCGACCCCAACTACTGGTCCGATCCCTATGACCGCGACATGTCGCTCAAGGGCCTGCGGCTGGCGCGCGAGATCATGCGGCAGAAGGCGCTTGCCCCTTACGTGCTGCGCGAGGTGCTGCCCGGTCCGTCGCTCGCCAGCGACGATGAGCTGATCGACTATGCCTGCCGCACGTCCAAGACCGACCACCATCCCGTCGGCACCTGCCGCATGGGCAATGACGACATGGCGGTGGTGGCGCCGGACCTGAGACTGCGCGGCATCGAGGGGCTGCGCGTCTGCGATGCGTCTGTCATGCCGCGCGTGCCTTCCTCCAACACCAATGCACCGACGATCATGGTCGGCGAAAAGGGTGCCGACCTGATCCTCGGCCGCGAGCCGCTGCCGCCGGCGGTGTTTTCCGGCAACCGCGTGGCATAGGAGCAGAAAATGATCAGGCACTGTGTCTTTGTCAGGTTCCGCAACGACATCGGCGTCGATGAGCGCAAGGCCATTCACGCCGATCTCGAGGCGCTTCGCTCCGTCATCAACGGCATGGGCACCGTCCGGTTCAGCACCAATGTCAGCCCAGAGCCTTTCGCGCGAGGTTTCAGCCATGGCTTCACCATCGATTTCCGTGATGCCGCCGCCCGCGACTCCTACCTCGTGCATGGGGCGCATCAGCGTGCCGGCGCCCGGCTGGTCGCGGCCCTCGAAGGCGGCACGGAGGGATTGATGGTCTTCGATCTCGATCTTACGAAAAAGTGACCGCCGGCCTTCCGAAAGCCGGCTGATCTCTGTTCTCTTTTGCCGACAGGGCGACATATCGTTCCTGGGGGATGCAAAGGAGGACGCCTTGAACCTCACTACCGAGCAGAAGAAAACCGTCCTGGCCTCATTCCTGGGCTGGACGCTCGATGCTTTTGATTTCTTCCTTCTGACATTCCTGCTCACCGATATTGCGACTGAATTCCAGACGGATGTCCCGGCAGTATCAAAGGCACTGTTCCTGACCTTGGCCACGCGCTTCATCGGCGCGTTCTTCTTTGGCATGCTAGCCGACAAATACGGGCGCAAGCCCATTCTCATGCTCAACATCGTCAGCTATTCGGTGATCGGCGCGCTCGCCGCCTTCTCGCCCAATCTCGGCATCTTCCTGGCGCTGCGGGCCTTGTTCGGCATCGCCATGGGCGGCGAATGGGGCCTTGGCAGCTCGCTTGCCATGGAATCCGTCCCGCCGAGCGCCCGCGGCATTGTCTCGGGCATCCTGCAATGCGGCTATCCTGCCGGCTATCTGCTGGCGGCGGTGGTCTACGGCCTGCTCTACCAGCAGACGATCGGCGGCTACACGATCGGCTGGCGCGCCATGTTCCTGCTCTCCTTCGTCCCGGCGCTGATCGTCCTGTTCATCCGCTCGCATGTGCCGGAATCTCCTGCCTTCGTCGAGGCACAGAAAACCGCTCGACCGGGAATGCTGGAGACCTTACAGAAGCACTGGGGCGTCGCGCTCTATGCTGTCGTGCTGATGATGTTCTTCAACTTCTTCAGCCATGGCACACAGGATCTCTACCCGACTTTTTTGAAGAAGCAACATGGCTTTGATCCGCATACGGTGAGCTGGATCACCATCGTTGCCAACATCGGCGCCATCGTCGGCGGCCTGGCATTCGGCGCGCTGTCCGAGAAGATCGGCCGTGTCAACGCCATCACCCTGGCCTGCATCATCGCCCTGCCGGCAATCCCGCTATGGGCCTACAGTTCCACGCCGTTCATGCTGGCCATCGGCGCCTTCATCATGCAGGTCGCGGTGCAGGGCGCTTGGGGTGTCATCCCCGTGCACCTCAACGAGCTTTCTCCCGGTGCGGTGCGCGCCACCTTGCCCGGCTTCATCTATCAGGCTGGCAATCTCGCCGCTTCCTATGGCGGTCCATATCAGGCCGGGATCGCCGAAGCCCCCGGCGGCAGCTATGGCTATGCGCTGGCGCTTTTTGCCGGCGTGGTCGCCGTCTGCATCATCGTCGTCATCCGCTTCAGTCCGGAGCGGCGCGGCCAGGTAATGACGGTGCTCGGCTGAGAGGTCAACCCATCCTCAGCGCGATGACGCCCGCGACAATGCTGAGCGCGGCGGCGCCGCGCCAGCCTGTCATCTTCTCGCCGAGGGCGTAGACCGAGATCATCATGGCAAACAGGATCGAAGTCTCGCGCAGCGACGCCACCGAGGCGATCGGCGCCTTGGTCATCGCCCACATGACGATCCAGTAGGCGGCGCCGGAAAGCACACCGGTGAACAGTCCCGTCTTCCAGTCGCGCGCCAGAACGGGAAGCGCCTTGGGCCCTCGGAAAACGAGGCACAGCACCAGCGCCCCAAATGCATCGCAGATGAACAGCCAGGCGGCATAGCTCTGCGCCGTTGCCGCCAGCCGCGCGCCGCTGCCGTCGGACAGCGTGTAGCTGGCGATGAAGATCGACGTGCCCAGCGCATAGCCGACGGCGCGCAGGTTCAGCTTCTCCAGATGCGCGCCACCGCGAAACGACATCACCAGCGTGCCGGCCGACAAAAGCAGGATGCCAAGGATGGCAAGCGGCGCCGGCACTTCGGCGACGACGAACATGCCGCCAATCGCGGCCAGCAGGGGTGCCGTGCCACGCGCCAGCGGGTAGGTCTGGGCGAAATCGCCGGCTTGGTAGGCTCCGATCAGGAAGGTGCGATAGCCCATGTGGAAGATCACCGAAGCGATGATGTAGGGCCAGACCTCCGCCTTCGGCACCTCGACGAAGGGCAGCACGACGAGGGCAGCAGTGCCCATGCCGAGCGTCATCAGCGTGATCGACAGGAAGCGGTCGAGATGCACCTTGACCAGGGCGTTCCAGATCGCGTGCATGGCGGCCGCGGCAAGCACCGCGAAGAAGACGAAAAGCGTCATAGGGAGCTCATCGACCTCCCCAGCCGAAGGGCGTCTCGAGATCGATGTCGACCCGGACCGGGAAGTGGTCGGAAGCCACCTCGCCGATGTCTGATCCAACCGAACGCACACGCCCGGCCAGCATGCCGCCGACGAAGCAATGGTCAAGCCGGCGCTTTGCCAGCCTGCCGTCGATGATCTTCTCATGCGTATGGAAATCCGCCACCGGCTCGCTGGCGACAGAAGCGGCATCGACCAAGCCGTCGAGATAGGCAGCACCCCGATGATAGGGCGTGCCGCCGACAATTCGGCGATATTCGGCGCTGCCGGGTTCCATGTTGAAATCGCCCATCCAGATTGTCGCCAGCGGATTTTCCGGCTCGACTTCCCCATGTGTCCAGTTACGCGAAGGTTCGTCATCCGCGCCGCTCCACGGTCCGCCTTCCGATTGTGCCCGGCGGTGCTCGGTCATGAGATAATCAATCTGCTCCAGCCGCTCTTCCGCCGCGATGTGCGCGAGATGCAGCGACAGCACCCTGACCGGCCCCGCCGGCGTGCGGATCATGCATTCGAGCGCGGCGTTGCGGGTGTTGAGCGGCCGCAGTGTGCGGCGCATCGGCAGCGCGTGCAGTCGCGACCAGACGATCGGCAGCTTCGACATGACCATGGTGCCGAACTGCCGGCGGCGATTGACCAGGCGGCCGTCACGCAGCTCGCTGGCATCCATGTCGAAGGCTGGGCCGTAGACCCAGTGATACCCGGCCAGCAACTGGGAAAGCATCTCCGGCTGGTCATCGAAATCGCTGCGCTGCCAGTGCCGCTCGACCTCCTGCAAGGCGATGATGTCGGCGCCGGCGGCAAGGCGTGCCGCACGCGAAAGATCGTAGCGTCCGTCGCTGCCGAATCCGTACTGGATGTTGTAGCTGACCAGCTTCATTGCTTATCCGGCTCACTTTTCGATGTTGGCAGTAGCGGTTCGGCTGATCGCTTGCAATGTGCAGGAGGACGGATGGGGCTTGGGCCAGCAGGGCAGCGGTCGAGACGCGGTATCTGCTAGTCGGTGGTCAGCGGCTGGAAGCGCCCTGCCGGCGATGCCGCAAGCTCCGTCCAGTCGATCTCTTCCTCCAGACGGTGATAGGCTTCGTCGCCGATGGTGCCGTCGCGGCGCAGCTCCTCCAGGGCATCGCGCTGGCTTTTGATGGCATAGAGACGCAGCCTGTCATATTCGGTCGCGGCCTGGGCGTCCTCGGGATTTTTGGCGACCTTGCGCTGGGCGGCATATTGCTCGCGCACAGCGGCTGCGGCGCTCGAGGTCTTGCCGCTCAATACATCGAGAGCAGCCTGCATCACCACGACGCGCGCCTTCGCGACCTCCCGGTCGACCGTTTCGTCGGGATCCAGTTTCAGGATGCGCAGCAGCGGCTTCAGGCTCATTCCTTGCAGCACCAGGGTGCCGAGCACGACCGTGAAGGCGGCGAGCACGATCGGGTCGCGAGCAGGAAATTCGACCGGCAAGGCGAATGCCGCCGCAAGCGTTACCAGTCCGCGCATGCCGCACCAGCCGATGAGCACGCCGCCGCGAAAGGACGGCGTATCCGGCTGGTGCTCGGCGCCGCCAAAGCGGGCAAACCACCTGATGATTGCACCGCAGCCCAGCACCCAGATCAGGCGCGAAACGATGACGACCGCCAGCACTGCCGCGGCAAAGATGAACGCGTCGAGCTCTCCCGTACCGGCGAGCCGTCCGACGATCGACCGCGCCTGCAGACCCATCAGCACGAAGGCCAGCACGTTGAGCACGAACACCGCCGTCTCCCAGACCGAATAGGAACTGACACGCTTTCTCGCTGACATTCGGCGTGGCGCGGTCTGCGCGATAGTCATGGCGTAGACGACGATTGTGATGATCGCCGAGAGACCCAACCTGTCCGCCAGAATCCAGACACCGAACGTGCCGGCGAACTGCACAACGGTGCCGCTGGCGGCGTCCTCGATGCGGCTCAGCGTGGCGAGCGACAGCCGGCCCAGTACATAGCCGGCCACCAGGCTTCCAACGGTCGACAAGGCGACCATGGGCGCGGCGCTGCTCAGCAGGAACGGACCGAGTGCGGCGGCGACAGCGATACGGTAGATCAGCAGCGCGGTTGCATCGTTGAGCAGGCTCTCGCCTTGCAGGATGGTGGTGATGCGGTGCGGCACCTTGAACTGTCCGAGCACGGCCGACGCCGCGACGGCATCGGGCGGCGCTACGATGGCGCCAAGGGCGACAGCCGCGGCGATCGGCAGGCCTGCCATCTTCCAGCCGAGCAGCGCAACCGCTGCGGTGGTGAAAACAACCGCCCCCAAGGCCAACAGCGCGAGCGGCAGCCGGTTGCGATTGAGGTCGCGCAACGAGGTGTCATAGGCGGCGTCGAGCAGCACGGGGGCGATGAACAAGGCCAGCGCCAGTTCCGGGTCGATTTCGATGGTGGGCATGCCGGGCAGGAAGGCGATGCCCGCGCCCGCCAGCGCCAGCAACGACGGATAGGGAACTTGCAGCCGCCGCGACAGCGCCGTCAGCGCGACTGCAATCAACAGGAGGATAAGCGTCAGTTCGAAAAGAGCCATGCTCTATCGTAGCCGCCGAACGAGGCGATTGGCAGTGCCAAAGTCATGGTCGTGAAACAACAGGGACACCTCTGGCACGGGCCGTGTCGCTGCCGACAGCATGAGAAATCCCGATGGCTGGCGCGCCCGTTTGGGAGCGCCTTCCGACAGCGGACTACCTAGTGCAGCACCAGCATATCGCTCGACGAGAACGAAATCTCGGCCTTCTCTCCGACCGCGGGCGGCGGGGTGGCGGAGTTGTTGAACGTGTCGAGCGACACCGTGTTGCCGCCGATGCCGACACGGACCCGGATAACCGAGCCGAGGAAGTGCACTTCGGAAATCTCTCCGGTCAGGCTGGAGTCGCGGCCGGGCTGGCGGCCGAGCGAAATCGCCTCGGGCCGCAGCGCCAGAGACAGCGTGTCGCCGGACTTCGAGCCGTTGAGCTTGCCTTTGAGCGAGACTTCCTGCGTGTTGACCTGCACCTTGCCGGAGGCGGCGTCGGTGACCTTGCCTTCGAGCACGTTCAGCGTGCCGACGAAATTGGCGACGAACTTGGTCGCCGGCCGGTTGTAGATCTCGAACGGCGTCGCGACCTGCTCGGCCTTGCCGCCATACATCACCGCGATGCGGTCGGAGATCGACAGCGCCTCTTCCTGGTCATGGGTGACGAAGATTGTGGTGATGCCGAGCTTCTTCTGGATCGAGCGGATTTCTTCGCGGAGCGACACGCGCACCTTGGCGTCCAGCGCCGACAGCGGCTCGTCGAGCAACAGGAGCTTCGGCTTCGGCGCGATCGCGCGCGCCAGTGCGATGCGCTGCTGCTGGCCGCCGGACAGCTGGTAGGGATAGCGGTCCGCCATCTGCGGCAGCCTGATCATGTCGAGCATCTCGGCGACGCGCCTGTCGGCATCGGCCTTGTTCATGCCGGCAACCTTCAGCCCGAAAGCGATGTTCTGCGCCACGGTCAGGTTCGGGAACAGCGCGTAGGCCTGGAACACCATGCCGACATTGCGCTGGTTAGGCTTCAGCCGCGTGATGTCCTTGCCGGCGACGACGATCTTGCCGGCCGATGGTTCCTCGAAGCCGGCGACCATGCGCAGCACCGTCGTCTTGCCGCAGCCGGATGGCCCCAGGAACGAGACGAACTCGCCCGGCTCGACGTCGAGGCTGAAATCCTGCACCACGGTGTTGGACCCGTAGGACTTTCGCACATGCTGGATCGACAGGAATGGCTCGGCCATGGCTTTTTCTCTCAGGTCAGTTCGGGCGGTTCGCCGATTTCGGCGCGAAGCGGGACAGGATCTGGATGAGCGACATGCAGCCCCAGGTAATGGCGAAGGCGATGATGGCAAGGGCTGCCGGTTCATAGGCGCGGTTGGCGCCGACGTTTTGCAGATAAGGGCCGAAGGCCGGACGGTTGAGGAGGCTCGCCATGGTGAACTCGCCGATGACGATGGCAAAGGTCAGGAAGGCGCCCGACAGCACGGCGATCAGGACATTGGGCAGGATCACCCGGCCAATGATCGTGCCCCAGCCGGCCCCCAGGATCTGCGCTGCTTCGGTCAATGTCCGCACATCGATGGTGCGCAGCCCGGTATCGACGGCGCGATACATGTAAGGCAGAGCCAGCGTCGCATAGCCGATCACCAGGAGGGCATTCGCTCCCATATTGCTGCCCAGGAACGGCAGCGGGGAATTCGAGCCGTACATCCGGATATAGCCGAAGACGATGACGATGGCTGGAATGACCAGCGGCAACAGCGTGATGAATTCGACGATCGGCCTGAGCCGCGGCAGGCGCAGCCGGATCCAATAGGCCGCCGGCACCACGATCAGCACGCCGAGAATGATGGTGAAGACGGCCGCTACCACCGAATACAGGAAGGTCGACTGGAAGCGAGCGTCGCCCAGCACGATCTGGTAGGCGTCGAAGGAATGGACGCCGCGGCGCATGCGCAACGAGAACTCGACAGTCGCCATCAGCGGAATGAAGAAATAGGCCGCGCCGACAATGAAGACGACCCAGGCCCAGAATTTGCCCGACTTCATTTGAGCCACCTTTCGGACCGGGTCCGGAACCAGATGTAGAAGACGTTGGCCAAGCCCGTGATGACGATCATGCCGAAGGCGATGGCATAGCCGAGCTGCGGGTTGTGCAGCACGTCGCCATTGATCTGCGAATAGAGCTTGATGGGAACGATGTTGAGTGCCGGGCCGGCAAACGCGTAAGCCGTGGCGATGGCGCCGAAGGAATTGGCGAACAACAGGATGACGGTGCCAAGGAAGCTCGGCCATATCACCGGAATGACCACCATGCGCCAATACTGCGACTGGGTGGCCCCGAGCGTGGCGGCGGCCTCGCCCCATTCCTTCTTCAAGCCGTCGATGGCCGGCACGATGATGACCACCATCAGCGGAATCTGGAAGAACAGATAGACCGCGATCAGGCCCGATGTCGTGAGGAAATTGAAGCCCATCGCGTAGATGTTCACATTGAGAACGTCACGCAGAAGCGTTGTGACGATGCCGACGCGGCCGAGGGTAGCCAGGAAGGCGAAGGCCAGCGGCAAGCCGGCGAAATTCGAGGCGACACCCGAAAAAGTCAGGGTCGCCGAGCGGGTCCAGTTGGGAAGGCCGCCGCGCACGATGGCGATGGCAATCGCGAGCCCGGCGAAGGCACCGATGACGGCCGACCAGAAACTGATCTTGATCGAAACCCAATAGGAAGCGCTGATCGAGGGATCGCTGATCAGCTGCAGGATATTATCCAGCGTCAGCTGACCGTCGCCATTCTGGAAAGCGCCCAGGACGAGATAGATCGTCGGCAGGATCAGGAACATCAGGACGAAGATGAAGAAAGGCGCCACGCCAATCCACTGCATCGGAAAGCGGAAAGTGGTCGCCTCGTTCGGCGGCGCGGGCTTGGTGGTAACGGACTGATTTGAGAGCGTAAGATCGGTCATGCGCCGGCTACCGTCTTCGAGGGGAAGCCGGGCGGCCTCGCGGCCGCCCGGTGGATTTCAAGCGTTACTTGACGTTGGCGCCGACAACGGCGTCCCAGTTCTTGCTGATGGTCTCCTTCGCCTTGCCCTGCTCGTCGAGCGTCGGGAAGGCGGCCGAGGCGTAGGATTCCGCTGGCGGCAGCTTGGCCAGAACGTCCGCGGGGATCTTGCCGTTCTTGGCAAGATCGTTGAAGCGGATCGGGTGGCAATAGCCCTTCAGCCAGCCGACCTGGCCTTCGTCGGAATAGAGATATTCCATCCACAGCTTGGCAGCATTCGGATGCGGCGCGAAGGCGCTGATCGCCTGCACATAAACACCTGCGACAACGCCGGTCTTCGGCACGATGACGTCGACGGGCGGGTTGCCCTTCAGCGTGTCGCGACCGGCGAGCGCGTTGTAATCCCAGTTGATCAGGATCGGGGTCTGGCCTTGGGCAAGCGTTGCCGGCTTGCCGACGACCGGCACGAAATTGCCGGCGGCGTTGAGCTTCTTGAAGAAGTCGAGGCCAGCGGTGCCAGCGGCCTCACCAGCAGCCGCGCCACCGGAAAGGCCCGCGGCGTAGACGGCCTGGATGGCCTGGTTCGAAGCGCGCGGATCGCCGGCAACGGCGACCGCGTTGGCGAATTCGGGCTTGAGGAGATCGGCCCAGTCCTTCGGCGACTCCTTGATCAGGTCCTTGTTCACCATGAACGAGAGCACGCCATAATAGTCGCCGTACCAGGCGCCATCGGCATCCTTGGCGCTGTCCGGGATCGAGTCCCAGGTGGACACCTTGTATGGCATCAACAGGCCATCGGCCTTGGCGGTCGGGCCGAAGGACAGGCCGACGTCGATGACATCAGGAGCCTGCGGACCCTTGTTGTCCTTGTTGGCCTTGATCGCCTCGACTTCGTCGCCGGAGCCGGCGTCGGGGTTGAGTTCGTTGACGGTGATTTCCGGATACTTCGCCTTGAAGCCGGCGATGACGTCGCCATAGCCGCACCAGTCATGCGGCAAGGCGATCGTGGTGAGCTGGCCTTCGGCCTTGGCGGCCTTGATGAGATCGTCCATCGAAGCGGCGGACGAAATCACCGACGACACCATCAGGGTCGCGGCCGAAAGGGAAAGCATTTTCCCCGTGAATTTGAACATGTGTTCTCTCCATTGAACTGACGCCGTTGGACGTCTGCGATGCGGTACCGTTTTCGTGTGACAGCCAGATGAAAGCTTTGTGAAACCGGCGCCTCGCAGCGTGAAAAGTTAACTCTTTTTAACGGACTGTAGCAATTAGCCATCACTTAATTTTCCGGCTAATCATTAATCCGCCCCTATATCGCCCCTTCCCCTCTCCTTTCCCCTCGTTTCCCGATCAACTTCCGCACCCCGGAACCGGCCTCAGACCGTCCCGGCGATGGCGTTTTCGAGCAGTGTCAGCGCCGCCTTCTTGGTCAGCTTGACCGGGTTGCCGCCGGCCGTCGGATCGACCACCGCCATGTCGGCGATCAGCCCCTTGCGCTTCTTGTCCATGTCGAGCCCCTTGATCAGGCCCGGCAGCGCGTGCGGCACCTTCAACTCCTTGCGCAGCTTGATAACGGCCTTGGCGAAGCCGTCGAAACCGCCCTTGATGCCGCAATAGGCGGCGAGCCGGGCAATACGCTCCTCGATGGAGTCGCGATTGAAGGCCAGCACATAAGGCATGAACACGGCATTGGTCATGCCATGATGGGTGTCGTAGAGCGCGCCGATCGGATGCGACAGCGAGTGGATCGCACCCAGCCCCTTCTGGAACGCCGCGGCGCCCATGGCGGCCGCGCTCATCATGTGGGCGCGGGCGACGAGGTCCTTGCCATTGGCATAGGCCTTCGGCAGGTTCTCGAACACCAGGCGTATGCCTTCGACGGCAATGCCGTCGGCCATCGGATGATAGCCCGGCGCGCAATAGGCTTCGAGGCAATGGGCAAGCGCGTCCATGCCGGTGCCGGCGGTGATGAAGGAAGGCATGCCGACCGACAGCTCCGGATCCGCGATGACGATCGCCGGCAACAACTTCGGATGGAAGATGACCTTCTTGGTATGCGTCTCCTCGTTGGTGATGACACCGGCGCGGCCGACCTCCGAGCCGGTGCCGGCGGTGGTCGGCACCGCGATGATCGGCGCGATGGCGTCGGAGTTGGCGCGCGTCCACCAGTCGCCGACATCCTCGAAGTCCCAGACCGGCCTGACTTGGCCGGCCTGGAAGGCGATCAGCTTGCCGAGGTCGAGCGCCGAGCCGCCGCCGAAGGCGATGACGCCGTCATGCTTGCCCTTCTTGAACACCGCGATGCCGGCGGTGAGGTTGGACTCGACCGGGTTCGGCTTCACCTCGGAGAAGACGCCATAGGGCACCTTGGCCTCGTCGAGAATCCTAAGCGTCGAGGCGACGACCGGCAGTTTCGCCAATCCCGGATCGGTGACGAAAAGCGGCCGCTTGATGCCGGTGGCCGCGAGCACCTCCGGCAGTTCCTTGATGCGCCCGGCGCCGAAACGAACAGTGGTGGGGTAGTTCCATTTGGAGATGAGCTTGGACATTTTTGTCTTTCGAAAATTAGATGGCTTCACGCAGATGGAATGATTTCGGCCGGGTCAAATTGTCATAGCCCAGTGCCGACAGGGCAACGCCCTTGCCGGTGTCCTTGACGCCGGTCCAGACCAGCGCCGGATCAAGATAGTCGCAGCGGTTCATGAACACCGTGCCGGTCTCGACGCGGTCGCCGATCGCCACCGCATGCTCGGTGTCGCGCGTCCAGATCGAGGCCGTCAGCCCGTAGGGGCTGTCGTTCATCAAAGCGATCGCCTCTTCATCGTTGCGCACCTTCATGATGCCGACGATCGGCCCGAAACTTTCCTCGCGCATGACGCTCATCTGGTGGTCGACTTGCGTCAGCACCTCCGGCGCCAGATAGGGCGAGCCGGCCTTGTCGTTAGCCAGCTTCATGTCGATGTGCGCCTTGGCGCCCTTACGCAGCGCTTCGGTCTTCTGCTCGCGGATCAGATCGGCAAAGCGCGCCTGCGCCATCGGTCCCATCGTCGTCGCCTGCTCCAGCGGATTGCCGACGACATAATTCCTGGTCTCGGCGATGAAGCCTTCGACGAACTCGTCATAGACCTTCTCGTGCACATAGACGCGTTCGATGCCACAGCAGCACTGGCCGGAATTGAAGAAGGCGCCGTCGACCAGATTGGCCACGGCATGGTCCATCTTGGCGTCGGGCAGCACATAGGCCGGATCCTTGCCACCAAGTTCGAGCCCAAGCGTCATGAAGGTGCCTGCCGCCGCCTTTTCGATAGCACGGCCGCCAGCGACCGATCCGGTGAAATTGACATGGTCGATCTTGCCGGAACCCAGCAGTTTTTCGGTCTGTGCATGGTTGAGCACGACATTCTGGAACACGCCCTTTGGCAGGCCGGCCTTGTCGAACGCCTGTTGGAAGCGCTCGCCGACCAGCAACGTCTGCGCGGCATGTTTGAGGATGACGGCGTTGCCGGCCATCAGCGCCGGCACGATGGTGTTGACCGCTGTCAGATAGGGATAGTTCCATGGCGCGATCACCATGACCACCCCAAGTGGATCCTTCTTCACATAGCGCCGGAAGCCGTCCTTCGGGTTGGAGGCCGGCACGGACTTGAGCGCCGCTTCCGCGATCTCGACCATATAGTTGGTACGCTCCTTGACGCCGCCGAACTCGCCGCCATAACGAACGGGACGCCCCATCTGCCAGGCGATCTCCGGCACGATCTCGTCTGATATCGCGACCAGTGCTTCCAGCATCGCCAGCATGTACTTGCCACGCTCGACGATCGGCGTCCGCGCCCACTTCTCCTGCGCCGCCCTGGCGAGCTCGACCGCGGCGTTGATCGCCTGGTCGGTAGCGACCGGCCGCTCGGCATAGATCGAGCCGTCGATAGGGGATTTTAGTTTGACCGTTTCGGTCATCGTTTAAGTCCTCGCACTTCTGTACAATCGAAATCACATGGCTTGACGCTGCCCCTCACACCTTTCTTCACGGGAGAGGGTAAGGGTGAGGGGCGGCGTCAGCCTAGTACCGCTCGAAACCCCTGTGCAGTTCCCAATCCGTGATACGCCGATCGTATTCGAACTGCTCCCACTTCGCGGTGTGCACATAATGTTCGAGCACATCCTCGCCGAGAGCCTGTTTCAGCATCTTCGACTTCGCCAGCGTCTCGGTCGCATCGCGCAGCGTCTTTGGAATCTCCGGCAAACGAGAAGCCTGGTAGGCGTCGCCGACGAAAGGCTTCTGCAATTCCAGCTTCTCGTCGATACCGGCGAGGCCGGCCGCGATCAGCGCCGCGAAGGCGAGATAAGGGTTGAGGTCGGCGCCGCCGATGCGGCATTCCATGCGGATGCCCTTGGTGCCCTCGCCGCACAGGCGGAAGCCGGCGGTGCGGTTGTCTTCGCTCCACATGATCTTGGTCGGCGCGAAAGTGCCGGCTTGGAAGCGCTTGTAGGAATTGACGTAGGGCGCCAGGAACCAGGTGAATTCCTTGGCGTATTTCAACTGCCCGGCCGCCCATTGCTGGCCAAGGGTCGACAAGGTCCAGTCGGCTTGTCTGTCGAAGAACAGGGGCGTCTTGCCGTCCGCGCTCCACAGCGAATTATGGATGTGGCTGGAATTGCCGGCGAGACCGTAATTATACTTGGACATGAAGGAAATCGCCTTGCCTTCGGACTCGGCAATCTCCTTTGCGCCGTTTTTCAGGATGACGTGGCGGTCGGCCATGTCGAGCGCTTCTGCGTAGCGCACATTGATCTCTTCCTGGCCCGGACCCCACTCCCCTTTGGAGTTCTCGATCGGAATGCCGGCGGCTTCCATTTCGTTGCGAAGCCGGCGCATGACGCCTTCTTCCTTGGTGGTGATGCCGATCTGGTAGTCGCCGATATAGGGCGAGGCTGTATCGAGCCCCTGCCAATGCTTCTTGCGGGCGGAATCGTAGGTCTCGTTGAACAGGTAGAATTCGAGCTCGGAAGCGAAATAGCCGATATAGCCCCGCTCGCTCAGCCGCTTGACCTGCTTCTTCAGGATGGCGCGCGGCGAATGCGGCAGGTCGTCGTGGGTGTGGTGGTCAAGCACGTCGCAAATGACGAGCGCCGTCTTTTCCAGCCAGGGAATGCGCCGCAGCGTCGCCAGGTCCGGCTTCATGACGAAGTCGCCATAGCCCTTCGACCAGCTTGCCGCCTTGTAGCCCGGCACCGGCTCCATATCGATGTCGGCCGCCAGCAGGTAGTTGCAGCCATGCGTCTCGTCATGCGCGGAATCGACGAAGTATTGCGCCAGGAACCGCTTTCCCGCCAATCGGCCCTGCATGTCGACAATGCATGCCAGCACAGTGTCGATCTCGCCGCTGGAGACCGCTTTCTTCAACTGATCGAACGAGAAATTTCCGGCCATTCCTTTGGCACTCCAGTGCTTGGTCGTTGAAAGGGAGGAACAAAACCATGGCCGGCGCGATGCCGGCCATGGTTGGTGATGCTTGAAGTCAGTGGCCGGTTTCGCCGACCGCCTGTTCGGCTGCCTTGATCGCCGCCTGGCGCGCGGCGATGATGTCGCCGAGTGGCGGACCCTGGAAGCGGTTGCGCTCGAAGGCGAACCAGACGATCGCCGTCAGGATGAAGAAGCCGACGGTGATGTAGAGCGCCCAGTCGTTCGGCGGCTGGATGCCGATGACGAAGATCAGGATCATCGACACGATCGACAGGACGGCAAACAGCATGAACACGCCGCGCCCCATGTTCCATGGACCCATCTTGTCCCACTTCGGCGTGCCCCAGGCCAGCATGCCGAGCACGATCGGCACGGTGAAGGACAGGAACAGGAAGATGACGGTGCACGATACGACGATGGTGTAGGCCGAGGTGCCGGCGACCGAAACCAGCGTCGACCCCCAGACGAACAGCACCGACAGGACCGACGCCGTCCAGATCGCCGCCACCGGCGTGCGATAGGTCGGGCTGACCTTGGCGAGTGCCGCCGAGCCCGGCAGGCCGCCGTCACGCGAGAAGGCGAAGATCATGCGCGACGCCGACGTGACGGTGGCGAGACCGCACAGAAGCTGCGCGATGAACACGACGAGATAGACGAACTCCTTGAGGCCGGGACTGACGCGCTGGTCGAAGGCCCAGAAGAACACGTTCCAGCCCTGCTTGGCGGCGTCGTCCATGTTGGGGATCATCAGCACGAAAGCGGCCAGGAACAGATAGCCGAAGACGGCCGACCAGATCACCGACATGACCATGGCGCGCGGCACCGAGGAAGCCGCCTTGATGGTTTCCTCGGAAGTATGGGCCGAAGCGTCATAGCCGGTGATCGTGTAGATCGGCAGCAAGAGGCCTAGTGCGAACACCCACGCATTCGAGACCGACGGCCAGACGCCGGCGCCGGCGTCACCCGAATAGTTGTGGAAGGTGAACAGGCGGCTGAAATCCCACGTCTCGGCGGAGAACAGACAGACGACCGCGATCAGGATCGAGCCGAAGAAGATCAAATAGCCGGAGAAGTCCGTCAGCTTGGCCGTCAGCTTGATGCCGAGATGGTTGATCAACGCCTGGGCGCCGGTGATGACGACCAGGAAGATCATCTGGTTGGTCAGCGTGCCCTCGATGCCCAGCGCCGGTCCGAAGGCGCCGACGAAGAACGTCCAGGTGCCGACATTGATGGCGCCGAGCACGGTGATCAGGCCGAGCAGGTTGAGCCACGCCGTCACCCAGCCGGTGCCGCGATTGCCGAGGATCGAGCCCCAGTGATAGAGGCCGCCGGCGGTTGGATAGGCCGAGCTGATCTGCGACATGGCGACCGCGAAGGTCAACGAAATAAAGCAGCCGACCAGCCAACCGATGCCGATGCCGATGCCGCCGGCGCCCGACGTTGCCTGAGCCAGCGAATTGATGCCGCCCGACAGGATGCAGATGATGGAGAAGGAAACGGCGAAGTTTGAAAAGCGGCTGAGACGCCGCTCCAGTTCCTGGGCGTAGCCCATGCTGTGGAGGGCCTTTACGTCCTCCGCCTTGTCAACGTCTGTATAACCCGGTGCTGCCATTGGAAGTCCCCTGTTTGTTTCTCAGCTGGCCGATTGGACTGACTTTCTGACTGAATGCGATCTGGGCCGCGTGGCCTCCTCTGGTTCCAGATCCGAAAAAATGCCGGTGAGCAGATCCGCCCATTTCCGCTGCCCGGTTTCGCCGGATATCTCATCGTTGCGGATTTCGATCATTGCACAGGGCAGCCCACGCGAGCGCGCATGCCGTTCCAGCGTGAAATAGACGCGATCGGCAGGCGAATAGGGTTCGTTGACGCCGACGGTGATGCCGGCAAGCCGCTGTAGCGCCGCTATCAGCGGTGCCGCCAGCCGGCGATCTTCGTCATGGATGATGCCGATATGCCAGGGCCGGTTGCGGCCCTTGTAGACCGGCGTGAAGGAATGGACGGAAACCAGGCGGGTCTCCTGCCCGCGCGCCAGCCTGTCTTCGACAATGCGCTCGATGGTGCTGTGAAATGGCTGCCATGACAGGGCGACCCGCGCCGCGCGCTGTTTTTCGGACAGGCCGGTATTACCCGGTATGGCAGTGGTTTCGCTGACCGGCGGCACCAGGTCCGGCGCGTCGAGCGGCCGGTTGCAATCGATCACCAATCGCGAAATGCGGGTTTCGATCAGCGTGGCATCGAGCGCCTGCGCCATCCGCAGCGCAACCGGCAACGCACCGGGATCCCAGGCGATGTGACGCGACAGGTCCTCGGTGGCGAGCCCGAGCGTGCCGAATTGAGCCGGCATGAAATTGGAAGCGTGGTCGCAGGTCAGTACGAAAGGGCTCGATCCGCCAGGGTTCGTCACCCCCACGGTATCAGACGATGCAAGGCTGGCGGGCCGCGCTGTCTCCATAGTCCTGCCGTCCCCTGGGAGCGCTGTATCGTATGTTACGTATTTTGTTTCATTGCGTCCCGGTGGATGATTTCATACAGTTTGTTTGGCTTTGTCAAATGCGATCTGGGGAAAAGACCGTCGGCGGGCCAAGGGTGGGGAAAAGATGATTTCCAACATTGCCGAATTGATTGCCGACCGTATCGGCGCGATGCCCGCCGGCGAACGGCGCGCAGCGCAGACGCTGATCGCGAGCTATCCGATGATCGGACTGAAGACGGTCGCCGAATTCTCATCCGCGGCCGGCGTATCCTCGCCGACGATCCTGCGTTTCGTCGCCCGGCTGGGTTTCCAGAATTATCCCGAGTTCCAGTCGAGCCTCCAGGATGAACTGGCGGCGCAATTGCAATCGCCGGCGATACGAACGCTCAACCCGCCCACGCCTAGTGGCGGCATGGTGTCGCCCATGCTGGAAGCGACGCTCGACAATATGCGCGAGACCTTCAGGCATCTGTCCGACAAGCAGCTTGCCGACATTGCCGCCAGGCTGGCCGAGCGGCGTGGCAAGACATTTCTGATCGGCGGCCGCTTCACCGACCCGCTGGCGCGCTACATGGCCGCCCACCTCGCCGTCATCCAGCCCGATGTCTTTCACCTCGCCGGCCAGGAGAGCATGTGGCGCGACCGGCTGATCGACATGGGCAAGCGCGACGTGCTGGTGATCTTCGACATCAGGCGCTATCAGGACAGCCTCGTCCGCTTCGCCGAAAAGGCGCATCAGCGCGGCGTTCAGATCGTACTGTTCACCGACCAGTGGCTGTCGCCGATCGCCCGCTTTGCTCGCCATGTCATCGCCGGACGAACCGCCGTGCCTTCCGCATGGGATTCCTCGGCGGCACTTTTCGTCGTCGCCGAAACGCTGATCGGCGCCGTCACCAGGCAACTCGAGGCCGACGGGGCCCGGCGCATCCGCGAGATGGAAGGCCTGCGATAGGTCGAATCCTCCGGATAAATGCATCGGCTTCGCGGCCGTCTCGGTCTCACGTTACCGAGATTTAATGTGCACGATTGCGTGATAATTGCCATAAACCGCTGATATTGGGGGGTGGCGTGGCCGAATTTTGCCTCCCGCCCGCATCGTCGCTGTGCCGTTCCTTCGGGAAGGGCTGACGATTCGTGAAACCGGAGTGTCGATGCGGACCTGGAAGCAAATTGCCGTTGCGCTTGTGATCGTGCTCGCCGCCGCGGCCGCCTGGGCACGCTTCTATCCAGGCGCGCCGGAAGTGCTGGCGCGCTGGGGGATGGATTGGGCCTACGCGGCAACGCCTCCCGCCAGAAACGGTGCGGACGGCGCGAAACAGGCTGGCAATCGCAATGGAGTCCGGCAGGTCAACGTCGTCGCCTTGCCTGCCGGTACGGCCACCATAAACGACCGCCTGCAGGCGATCGGCACCGGCCGTGCCAACGCCTCGGTGACCGTCAATCCCTACAGTTCCGGCCGCCTTGCCGAGTTGCTGGCCGAATCCGGCACTCATGTCGACAAGGGACAGATCATCGCAACGCTCGATTCCGAGACGGAGATCATCGCACAGGACCGCGCCAAGCTCGCCTTGCAGGATGCTCAGTCCAAGCTCGACCGCGTCAAGTCGCTGCGCGCCTCAAACGCGGCGACACCGGTCGCGGTCGCCGATGCCGAAGTGGTTCTGGCTGGCGCCAAGCTGGCGCTTCAGGACGCCGAGCTTGCACTGCAGCGCCGCTCGATACTGGCGCCGATCACCGGCACGGTCGGCATCCTGCCGATCTCGGCCGGCAATTACGTCACCAACCAGTCGGCGATCGCCACGCTTGACGACCGGTCCTCTATCCTGGTCGATTTCCAGGTGCCCGAGCGCTTCGCCGCCGCCGTCAAGGTCGGCGCGCAATTGACGGCGACGCCGATCGCCAATCCGAGCAACGCCTACACCGGCACCGTTTCAGCGATCGACAATCACATCGACGAAAAGAGCCGCACACTTCTGGTCAAGGCCACCATCGCCAATCCGGCCGATTCGCTGCGCGCCGGCATGTCGTTCTCCATCACCATGAAATTCCCCGGCGAGACCTATCCGGCCGTCAGCCCGCTGGCGATCCTGTGGGGTTCGGACGGCGCCTATGTCTGGCAGGTCGAGGACAGCAAGGCCAGGCGCGTGCCGGTGCGCATCATCCAGCGCAACACCGAGACCGTATTGATCGACGCTGAGATCGACAGCGGCGACATGGTGGTCACCGAAGGCACCCAAAGTGTCAGCGAAGGCGGCGAGGTTCGCATCGCGGACCAGGAGCAGCGCGCCACCAAGGCCGCGGAAGGCTCATGACCGGCTCCGTCAACGCCGCCAGCGATACCGGCTTCACCGCACTGTTCATCCGCAGGCCGGTCATGGCGTTCGTGCTGAACACCCTTATAGCCGTTGCCGGCCTCGCTGCCTTCTACGGTGTCGAGATCCGCGAACTGCCCGACGTCGACCGCGCTGTTGTCACGGTCTCCACGACCTTCGAAGGCGCGGCCGCCGAAACCGTCGACCGCGAACTGACCGACACGATCGAGGGCGCCGTCGCCCGCGTCTCTGGCGTCAAATCGATCTCGTCTTCCTCCTCATTCGGCTCGAGCCGCGTCACCATCGAGTTCAACGACGGTGTCGATCTGAACGTCGCCGCCTCGGATGTGCGTGATGCCGTCGGCCGGGTCGCCAACCAGATGCCCGATACCGCCGATCCGCCGCGCATCGTCAAGGCCGATGCCAATTCCGACGCTGTGATGCGGCTGGCGGTGACTTCGGACACCATGTCGATCCAGGACATGACGGTGGTGGTCCAGGACCAGATCGAGGACGAACTGGCAGCCGTACCCGGCGTCGCCGACGTCCAGGTCTATGGCGACCGCGACAAGATCTTTCGCATCGACGTCGACCAGAACAAGCTCGCCAGCCTCGGCTTCACCGTCGCCGACCTTCGGACGGCGCTTGCCTCCGTCGCCTTCGATTCCCCGGCCGGGTCGATCACAACGACCAACCAGGACCTGATCGTGCGCACCACGGCCGACGTGACGACGCCCGAGGAATTCGAAAACATCATCATCGGCGGCACAACGCGCATCCGCGATGTCGCGACCGTCACGCTCGGCCCCGATGTAGGCCAGACGACGCTGCGTTCGGACGGTAAGACCGGAATCGGCCTAGGCATTATCCGCCAGGCGGAATCGAACACGCTGGACATTTCGACGGGCGTGCAGGCCGCCGTCGCCAAGCTGCAGGAGAACTTGCCCAAGGGCATGTCGATCAAGATCACCAGCGACGACGCTGTCTTCGTCAAGGGTGCGGTGCACGAGGTCGAGATCGCGCTTGGCCTGTCGGTTACCATGGTGCTGATCGTCATCTACATCTTCCTGCTCGACTGGCGCGCCACGCTCATCCCCGGCCTGTCGATGCCGGTCGCCATGATCGGCACCATCGCCGCCATCTATCTGGCCGGCTTCTCCGTCAACATCCTGACGCTGCTCGCTTTGGTGCTGGCCACCGGCCTTGTCGTCGACGACGCCATCGTCGTCTTGGAAAACATCGTGCGACGGCGCAACGAAGGCATGGGGCCGCGTGCGGCGGCCGTGCTCGGCGCGCAGGAAGTGTTCTTCGCCGTCGTCGCCACGACACTGACGCTTGTCGCCGTCTTCGTACCGATCTCGTTCCTGCCCGGCCAGACCGGCGGCCTGTTCCGCGAATTCGGCTTCGTGCTTGCGATGTCGGTGCTTCTGTCCTGCGTGGTCGCGCTGACGCTTTGCCCGATGCTTGCCTCGCGCATGCTGACCAGCGCGCCGCTTCACCGAGAGGCCGGCCAGGGCATTGGCGCTCGCATCGGCGGCGTCCTGAATGCCGGCTACAAGCGCGCGCTGCACGCTTGCCTCGACGCGCCCTGGATCGTGATTCTGGTAGCGGTGCTGTTTGCCGGCGTCGCCTTCGCGCTGTTCGGCACCATCCGCCAGGAACTGACGCCGACCGAGGACCGCGCCGCGGTGCTGTTGCGCATCAACGCCCCGCAAGGCGTCAGCCTCGACTATACGACACAGCAGATGCAGAAGATCGAGCGGCTGATCCAGCCGATGCGCGATTCCGGCGAGATTCGCTCGACCTTCGAAAACGCCGGCCAGAACGGCTCCTACAATTCTGGCTTCATGGTGATGACGCTGGCGCCGTGGGACGAGCGCAGCCGCGGCCAGCAGGAGATCATGGCCGAGATCAGTCGATTGACCAGGCAGGTGCCCAGCGTGCGGATCTTCCCGGTCCAACCCAACAGTCTCGGCATCCGCGGCGCCGGCAACGGCCTGCAATTCGCTCTGGTTGGCAACGACCGCAAGGCGCTTGGCGATGCGGCGGTCAAGATCATCGCCGAAATGCAGAAGGATCAGCGCTTTCAGACGCCGCGCCTGTCGATCGACCCGACGCAGCCGCAACTGGCCGTAGCGATAGACCGTGAGCGCGCGTCCGATCTCGGCATCGACATCACCGGGCTCGCCAACACCATGCAAGCCATGCTCGACGGCAATGACGTCGTCGATGTCTACATCGCCGACCGCAGCTACGGCGTGAAGCTGGTCTCGACCACCAACCCGATCAACGACCCGACCGATCTGGAAAATGTCTTCCTCAAGACGGCGGATGGCCGCTTCGTGCCGATGTCGACCATCGCCACGCTGACCGAGCGCGCCGTACCACCGTCGCTGTCGCGCGAACAGCAGCAGCCTTCGGTGGCGATCACCTCGAACCTCTCGGGCAATTTCGCGCTTGGCGATGCGCTGACACGCGCCGAGCAGATCGCCACGCCGCTCCTGCCGCCTGGAAGCCGAATCCTGCCCCTGGCCGAGGCAGCGACTTTGGGTGAAACCAACAGCGCGATGGTCACCATCTTCGGCTTTGCCCTGGTCATCATCCTCCTGGTGCTGGCCGCCCAGTTCGAGAGTTTCGTCAGCGCCGTCATCATCATGGCGACGGTGCCGCTCGGCCTCGCCTGCGCCATTTTCGCGCTGCTGCTTTCGGGCACCAGCCTCAACGCCTACAGCCAGATCGGCCTGGTGCTTCTGGTCGGCGTCATGGCCAAGAACGGCATCCTGATCGTCGAATTCGCCAACCAGCTGCGAGATCGGGGCTGGGGGGTGCGCGAAGCGATCGAGCAGGCTTCCACCATCCGTCTGCGGCCGGTGATGATGACGATGATCTGCACCATACTTGGCGGTGTCCCGCTCGTGCTGGCCGCCGGTGCGGGCGCCGAGGCACGCGTGGCGCTCGGCTGGGTCATTGTCGGCGGGCTTGGCCTGGCCACCATCTCGACGTTGTTCCTGACCCCGGTCGCCTATCTCCTGCTTGGCCGCTTCGTCACGCCGAAGACCCATGAGGAAGCACGGCTGAAGCGCGAACTCGAGGAAGCCGCCTCCACCAATGTGGAACCGGCGGAATAGAGATACCTATTTCAGCAGCCGACCCTCGATCGACCAACGCGCGGCAAGGAAGTTCAGCACGGCCGCCACGATGACCCCGCCGATCTTTGCCGGCCACACACCGCCGATGCCGGCGAAGAGTGCGATCGACAGGCTGGACACGCCGAGCGAAATCAACGCCCCAGCCGAGACGAAGCGCAGGAAGGCATCATGCAGCCGAATGGCGTGATTGCGTTCGAACGACCAGAAGCCATTCGCCACGAAAGAGAAGACGACGGCAATCGACCACGAGATGACATTGGCGGACAGCGGCGGGGCGTGCAGCTTGAGAAGCAGGAAAAAACCGGCAAGGTCGATGGCCGTGTTTGCCAGTCCGACTAGCGCAAAACGGACGATCTTGCTGCCCGTCGAACGCCGGGGCTGAACGCCGCTCATTCCCTGCCGTCCATGATCTCGATACCGGCTCGGGCCATGTTCGCGCCGAACGCATCCGAAGCCAGAACGCCGAATTCCACTTCGCGCACGCCTTGCATCGGGTCACGCGCGCACAGCGTTTGGTCGACATGGCCGGGGTGGCACATGAACAGCCCTCGGTCCGACAGCGCTTCGACGGCAGCCTCCAGCAAGGGGGCGAACTTTTCGGGTTGCCGCCAGTCATAGATGCCGGCGAGCGGCTTCAAAACGGCAAAGCCGGCGCGCTGCATCGATTGGTCGAAGCCGGCGGCCACGGCAGCGATTGCCGCGATTTTCGGCGCGGCGACGGCATCGCTCAGCGCTGGAGCGCCGCGCAGCACCGGCCTGCCGGCAGCGTCGGGAAAACGTGTCCGCAGCCAGCCGCGCGCGACAAGCAGGAAATGCACGTGCTGATGACCGTCGATGAAGTCGGGCTTGCGGCCCAGCGCCTCGACGAAACGGCTATATTGCGCGTCGAGTTCGGCATGGACGTCGCGCTCATCGATCCGCCCGCGCAGGATCGACAGGGCCAGCGAACGAAGCGGCGGCAACCGGCTCTCGGGCGCCAGGCTCGATTTGCCTGTGACCGCTGGCTGGTCCGTAAGGGTCAGGTGCAGCCCGATCGCCGCGCGGCCACGCAGCGGCTTTATGCGCGCCGCCGCCTCGGCCCATTCCGGAAAACCGGTCATGCAGCTGGTGCCGGTCAGGCGCCCGCGGTTGAGCAGGTCGAGAATGCCTGCGCAAACCCCTGGTGCCAGCCCGTAGTCGTCGGCGATCAGGCGAATGCGCCGCGTCATCCGCTGGACGCGCCCGGCGCATTGTCGGGGGCGGTCTCGCTGAGCACCACATCGCGCACCAGATAGACCGGCCGGTCCTTGCTCTCCGACAGCGTGACCCAGACATATTCGCCGATCAGGCCGAGCAAGGTGAGGTTGAGGCCGCCGAGCAGCACGACGGCGACCATCAGGCTGGGGTAACCAGGCACGGCAACTCCGTAGAACATCACCTCGAAGAACACTTTGGCGCCGTAAACGACGCCCGCCAGCGCCGCAAGCATCCCGCTCAAGCTGATGATGCGCAGCGGGATGACGGAAAACGATGTAAACCCTTCCAGTGAAAAGGCGATCAGGTTGAGCCGACTCCATTTCGACGTGCCGATGGCGCGGTTTTCCGGCGAATAGGGTATGGCTTTCTGACGGAAACCGGCCCAGGCGAACAGACCCTTGTTGAAGCGCCGTTTGTCGCGCAGGCTGGTCAGCGCACGCACCACGGGACCGCGCATGACGCGAAAATCACCGGCATTCTCCGGAATATCGAAACGCTGGCTGCTGTTGATCAGGCTGTAGAAAATCCGCGCCAGCTGGCTGCGCCGCCAGCTCGCCTCGCGGCGGTCGTTCTGCGCGTACACGACGTCGATGTCTTGGCTTTCCACCAGCTCGGCGATCATCTTCAAGCTGATATCCATGGAATGCTGCAGATCGGAATCCATGATCAGCACCATGTCGCCCCGCGACCGGTCGAGGCCGGCGAGCACCGCCACCTCCTTGCCGAAATTGCGGCTGAGGCGAACGATCTCCCACGATCCCGACAGGGCCTGTGAAAATCGCCTGGCACCATCGTCGAGGCTGCCGTCGTCGACCAGGATCTTGTGGACGGCCATACCAAAACGGCTTGATACCGCTTCCTCGAGCCTGTCGAGCAGCGCGGCAAAGGCCGGCGCCGATTGCGCCTCGTTGAAGAAGGGCGCCACGATGTCGAGTTTTTGACGCGGATCAGCCATGTGCAACGGGTCCGACACTCACGATCTTTGCGCGCCCCTTGGCCCAGAACCACCAGATCAGGGAACAGGCGATGAAGCTGACCGCGATCGGCCGGAACCAAGGGTAGAAGAAATCATGCATGTGGCGCTCGACGCTGGTCAAACCTGTGAGGAACAATACCGTCGACAGCACCGAGGCCAGGACGCCGCCACGCTCCTCCCGCCACAGTGTGGCGATAGCGAGGCCGGCGGGCACGGCGATCATGGCATAGGTATTTGGCTCGACACGCGGATTGAAAACGCACATGTAGAAGGCAGCCGCCAGGAAGATCGCCAGTCCGGCAATTCCAGGCTGGAGCTTGCGGTCGAACCAGAGGACGATCGACAGCGTAAGCAGTGCCACGACGATGCGCACGACCGTGGCGGCGAATTCAGGCATCGGCAGCCCGGCCGAGGTGAAGGGCGCCGTGAAGTCGGTAGGCACAAAGTGGCCGGACTTGTCAACGGCCATGGAGGTCAACATGCGGGCGAAATCGCCGTACTGTTCGTTCAGGTAGCCGGCAGGCGCGAACGCGTACGGTATGGCCAGTACCAACAGCACTGCCAGCACCAGCACGGGTATCAGCCGCAGACGCAGCGCCGACACCAGCAAAAGCATGATGATCGCGGTAGGTTTGGCAATGATGGCGACCGAAGCCCAGAAGAAGGTTTCGGCGCGCCGCCCTTCGAACGCCGATAGGGTCAGAAGCCAGCAGGCCGCGGTCAGAAGGATCGTTGCCTGGCCGTTGCGGATCGCACCCAGCGCCATCGGCAGGGCAAGGAAGAGGCCGAAGGAAAGCAGCCATGGCAATTCCTCACCGCCGATTTTGCGCACTTGCCGCATCGCCGCGAAGGTGAGCGCCGCGAAGCCCAGCGCATGCCACACCACGCCGCCCAGATACGGTCCGAGCTTCAGCACTGGCAGGTAAAACGCGGCGAAGGCTGGCGCATACAGGTACCCCATCTCGGATTGAAGATTGTACAGCGGCCGCCCGCTCAGGAATGCTTCGCTGCCGTATCCGTAGGCCTGCGTCACCGTGCGCGTGCCGGGCGACCATAGCACCAGGCCGAGAACGATCAGGAATGCCCCGATCCACATGGCCAGCCCCAAACGATCGAAAACCGGCTTGGAAATCGTCATCAATTCACCCCGCACGCCATCGGGGAAGACGCCTCAGCCCGGCGCCGTCCCGGCATTCGATGGCGGCGACATATCACGGACAAAGCGACGAGGCATAGGGGCCGAAAGACGCGGCGATGAATTTCGGGACCGCCAGGGATGGCCGACCGAACTGGGAAAAGCGTCCAGAAATCCTGCGACTAGGCCCTTCCGGCTCCGCATAAGGCGGCATCAGGGCCGGATGAACACTTTGCCGTTGGGCTTGGCCAGTTCCGCCGGCGTTCGCGCCATTGCCTCGGCCAGCGGAATGACCGCCGTCACGTCGGTCGACCAGCGTCCGTCGGAAAAACGCTTCTGTGCCTCGAGGACCGCCGGACCTCGCCGATCCCTAAATTGCCGCATCCACTCGCTCAGCCAGAAGCCTTCGATGTGCTTGTGCTGGAAGATCAGCTGGCCGGGCTCGCGGATGATCGTTGCCTCGGGATCGAGCCGGCCATAGATGATCCAGCGCGCCCGTTTCGGCATCGCGTTGAAGATGGCTGACGCCAGCGGCCCGGTGACCGCATCGAGGAAGATGCGCGGCTGTTCGGCCTTCATCACCTCGCGCAGCGTGGCCTCGAATTCCGGCGCCTTCTCATTGAGGACGTGCGCCGCGCCAAGCTCTTTCAGCATCGCGATCTGTTCGTCGCGGCGCACCGTGACAAGAGGCCGAAACCCTTCCTCCCTCGCCAGCCCGATGATCAGCTTGCAGAGCTGGCTGGCACCAGCGGTCATGACGAAGGCCTTTTCGCCTTCCTGTTTGACGATGTCGAACATGGCGATCGCGGTCAGCGGATTGACGATCATCGCGGCGCCATCCTCGTCTCGAACCGTATCGAGAAGCGGAATGCAGGCCGCCGCCTCGGCGACGGCATATTCAGCCCACGAACCCCAATTGCTCAGACCGGTGGCGAAAGCGACGCGCTTGCCGACAAGGCTCTTGGGATGGGGCTCCTCACCGCCCGCGACGACCGTGCCGACACCCTCGAAGCCGGCCGGCCGGCCCTTGGCGCGCGGCTGGCCGTACTGGCCCTTGATGAAGGCGACATCCGATGGATTGATCGAAGCGAGGCTGACCTTGATCAGCACTTGGCCCGGTCCGGGCGCAGGCACGGCGATGCTGCCCGGCTCGAGATACGGCTCCATCGCCTCGAGCGCACTGCCGCTCGGCGTCCTTGTATAGCCGTCACCGACCAAGAGCAGCGCCTTCATTTCGGAGGGGATCGTCATTGACGGTATTCCTTGTTTGTCGGCGGCGACGCGGCCGGGCAGCGCTCAGACCTTTTCCTGCGTGTATTTCTTCAGCTCCATGCGCGCCACCTGCCGCCGATGCACTGCATCCGGCCCATCGGCGAGGCGGAGCGTTCTGAGATGCGTCCACGAGCGGGCGAGAGGCGTATCCTGGCTGATGCCTTGCGCGCCGAACATCTGCACCGCCTCGTCGGTGACCTTGAGCGCCACGCGCGGCGCGATAACCTTGATCTGGCTGATCCAGGGAGCCGCGGCCCGCGCGTCGCCCTGATCGATCATCCATGCCGCCTTGAGGCAGAGCAGCCGGGCCATCTCGATCTCCATGCGGCATTCGGCGATGATATCGAAATTGGCGCCGAGTTTCGCCAGCTTCTGGCCGAAGGCCTCGCGGCGCACGGAACGCTGGCACAGCATCTCCAGCGCCATCTCGGCCTGGCCGATGGCGCGCATGCAGTGATGGATGCGGCCGGGGCCGAGCCGGCCTTGCGCGATTTCGAAGCCCCTGCCCTCACCGAGGATCAGGTTCGACGTCGATATCCGCACATTGTCGAAGCGAAGATGCATGTGGCCATGCGGCGCGTCATCGTCGCCGTAGACCTGCATTGCCCGGACCTTGGTCACGCCCTTCGCGCCCGAGGGGACCAGGATCATCGAATGGCGGCGGTGCTGTGGCTCTTCATCGCCGGCGGTCCGCACCATGACGATGTAAATGGCGCAGCGCGGGTCACCGGCACCCGACGCCCACCATTTCTCGCCGTTGAGCACATAGTCGCCGCCCTGCCGCTCGCAGCGCATGGAAATGTTGGTGGCGTCGGAAGAGGCGACATCCGGCTCCGTCATGAGATAGGCCGAGCGGATCTTTCCGTCCAGCAGCGGCTCGAGCCATTCCCGCTTGTGCTCTGCCGAGCCGTAGCGTTCCAGAACCTCCATATTGCCGGTGTCGGGTGCCGAACAGTTGAAGGTTTCGGCGCCCAGATGCGCCTTGCCCATCTCCTCGGCCAAATAGGCGTATTCGACGGTGGACAGGCCGTAGCCGCGTTCCGAGCCGGTCAGCCAGAAGTTCCACAGGCCGCGCTCCCGTGCGGTCTTCTTCAGCCCCTTAAGGATCTCCTTCTGGCGCTCGCTGTAGGCCCAACGGTCGCCGGCCTTGCCGACCTCGCTCAGGAATTCCTTGTCGAGCGGCATGATCTCGTCGCGCACCATGGCCGTGACGCGGGCGTGGATCGGCTTCAACCGCTCGGTCATGCCGAGATTCATCTCCGTCATCGGTCGCTAACCCTTCATGCAGGCCGGGCATTTGTCAGTGGCAAGGATGACCGTACTTCGGATAGCCTTGTCAACGCGAACTGTTTGCCCGCGGGCCGTGCGGAGGATTGTGATGAGCTATCTGGACGAGCTGTTTTCGGTGACCGGCAAGACCGCGCTGGTGACGGGAGCGGCGACCGGCATCGGCCGCATGGCGGCCACCGCATTGGTGAGGGCCGGCGCCAGCGTGATGATCGCCTCGCGCAAGGGCGACGACTGCATCAAGGTGGCCAGTGAATTGAACGGGCTTGGCGCTCCGGGCCAAGCGGAAGGCTTTGCCGGCGACGTCTCCAGCGAAGCCGGCATCGCCGCCTTGGTCGGCGAGGTCAAGGCGCGCACCGGCAAACTCGATATCCTCATCAACAATGCCGGCGTGTCCTGGGGCGCGCCGCTGGAGAGCTTCCCTTATTCGGCATGGGCCAACGTGTTCGGCGTCAATGTCACCGCGGTCTTCCATCTGACGCGCGAATTGCTGCCGCTGCTCGACGCCGCCGCCAGCGACGAAGATCCTGCCCGCGTGATCAATCTGGGATCGGTGATGGGAACGCAGCCGCTGGCCGACGACGCCTATTCCTACACCGCCTCCAAGGCGGCCGTTCATCACCTGACACGCACGCTGGCGCTCGAATTCGCCGGCCGCCGCATCACCGTCAACGCCTTTGCCCCCGGTCCCTTCCAGAGCCGCATGACCGCTTTCGCCACCGGCACGGACGAACAGGCCAGGCATGTCGGCGGCCATGTCCCGATCGGCCGTATCGGCACAGCGGATGACATTGCCGGCGCAACGCTCTATTTGTGCAGCCGTGCAGGCAGCTATGTCACCGGCGCCATCCTTCCGATCGACGGCGGGCAGTCGGTGCAGCATGGGTTGACCTTGTTCAAGGAATGACATTTTCCGGCCGCAGAAGCCGGAGGTGAACTGGAGGACATGAGCGTGGAACCAATCAGTCTCGATGTGCTTCTGGCCAGTGTCGGCAAGGAGGTCGGCGTTTCGCCCTGGCGGGTGGTCACGCAACGCATGATCGACCAGTTCGCCGACGCCACCGACGACCACCAGTTCATCCACTGCGATCCGGAGCGGGCCAAGCGCGAAACGCCGTTCGGCGGCACCATCGCGCATGGCTTCCTGTCGCTGTCGCTGTTGTCGGCGATGACGTTCGAGACCATGCCGCCGCTGGAAAACGGCAAGATGGGCGTCAATCACGGTTTCGATTCGTTGCGCTTCCTCGCCCCGGTGAAGACCGGCGCGCGCATCCGGACCCGTTTCGTGCTGGCCGACGTCAAGGTCAGGCCGTCGGGCTGGGTGCAGACGGCGCACGACGTGACCATCGAGATCGAAGGCTCCAAAAAACCGGCGCTCACCGCCCGTTGGCTGACGCTGACCTTGCTTGAACGCCAGCCCGAGACAGCATGAGCGACGCCAACGCGCTCGACCGGGCGACGCTCGCGCCTTACCTCGACGCGCATATCCCGGGTTTTTCCCGACTCGCGGCCATCGAAAAATTCAAATCCGGCCAATCCAACCCGACCTATCTCCTGACGGCGGCAAGCGGCCGTTACGTGCTGCGCGCCAAGCCGCCAGGCCAACTCCTGAAATCGGCTCACCAGGTAGACCGCGAATTCCGTGTGATGAAGGCGCTTTCCGGCACCGCCGTACCAGTGCCCGAAATGCTGCACCTGTCGACGGAGGATTCGCCCATCGGCCGCATGTTCTACGTCATGGATTTCCTCGACGGCCGCATCTTCTGGGATCCGGCACTGCCGGAGGCACACGGCAACGAGGAACGCGCCGCGATCTACGACGCCATGAACGCCACGCTCGCCGCCCTGCACGATGTCGATGTCGAGGGCATAGGTCTTGGCGACTTCGGCCGCCCCGGCAATTACTTCGAGCGGCAGCTGGCGCGCTGGACAAGCCAGTACCGTGCCTCCGAAACCGGTACCATTGCCGACATGGACCGGCTGATCGCCTGGCTGGAAACCCGCCTGCCGGTCGATGACGGCCTGATATCGCTCGTGCATGGCGACTATCGGCTGGACAATCTGATCTTTGCGCCGGACCAGCCGAGGGTACTGGCGGTGCTCGACTGGGAATTGTCGACCTCGGGCCACCCCTTCGCCGACATCGCCTATCAATGCATGCAATGGCGCCTGCCGCATGCCTCCGGCTTTCGCGGCCTTGGCGGCATCGATCGCTCGGCATTCGGCCTGCCCTTGGAAGAAGACTATCTCGCTGCCTATTGCCGGCGGCGCGGTCTCGCCGGCATCGGCAACTGGACGTTCTTCCTCGCCTTCTCCTTCTTCCGCCTGGCTGCAATCTGCCAGGGTGTCTACAAGCGGGCGCTGGACGGCAATGCTTCCAATCCGGAAAAAGCCAGGACCTATGGCGAGGCGGTGAAGCTGCTGTCGCACCTTGCCGCCGAGCTGATCGACAAGGAGGACTAAGCAATGGGCCGCTTTTGATGGGGCCACCGTGCTGATCACGGGCGCGACCGGCGGCCTCGGCCGCGGCGCCGCCAAGGGCTTTGCCGCAGAAGGCGCCCGGCTGGTTCTCTCGGACCTGGATGAAACGGCCCTGATGAGTTTCGCCGAGACGCTCGATACCGAGACGGCGATTCTGGCCGGCAGCAGTGCCGACGAAGCGCTGTCGGAAGCACTGGTGGCGCTGGCGGTGGAAAAACTTGGCCGCCTGGACGTCGCCGTCAACATTGCCGGTGTCATTCAGAGTTTCGTGCGCCTGCCGCAGGTTCCATCGGACGAAGCCCGCCGGGTGCTCGAGGTCGACCTGCTCGGCGTCTTCTCCGCCATGAAGCACCAGATCCCGCAAATGGAGCGGCAGTTCAAGGCCACCGGCAAGGGCGGCGCCATCGTCAACATTGCCTCGGCCGCCGGCCTTTCGGGTGCGCCGAAGCTTTCGGTCTATGCAGCCGCCGAGCATGGCGTGGTCCGCCTGACCCGCTCGGCGGCGGTCGAATGTGCAAGCAAGGGTCTGCGCATCGATGCCATCTGCCCCGCCCACACCAGAACGGGGATGGTAGACAGTTTCGTGCGCGTCTCCGGGGCGCCGGGGACGGAGGCATTGGCCGAGCTGACCCGTGGCATACCGATGAAGCGCGTGGCGGAAGTCGACGAAAACACCATGGCCATCTTGTTTGCCTCCGACCCGGCCAATTCCTTCATGACCGGCCATGCGTTGGCCATCGATGGCGCTGTCGGCGCGATCTGACCCCCACGATCCTGACTCCCGTGCCGCGTGGGAACTTCCCGTGCTCTTGTCCGTTTCCGTACAGCGTATATAATTTAGCCGCGCACCACCGACCCAGACAGCACCGAAAGGCATCAGACTTGCCGCCGAGCGTCCAGAAACGCCGCGAAAAACAAAAGGCCGAACTGCGCTCCGAGCTGGTCGAGGCCGCACACAAGCTCGTCCAGGAAGAAGGCTATGATGGGCTGACCATCCGCAAACTGGCCAAGCGGGTCGGCTACGCGCCGATGTCGGTCTATTCCTATTTCGCCGACAAGCAGGATATCCTTTTTGCACTGGCCGAAGATGCGTTCGAGACGCTGGCACGCCGCATCGAGGAGCACTCGTCAGATGATCCGATCGAAGCCTTGCGGGCGGTGATGACCGAATATGCCGCTTTCGGGCTCGGCAACCCCAATGAATATCGCACTGTCTTCATGACCGAGAAGACTAGGGCCCCGGAAGGCCGGAGTTTTCAAGAGATGCACGAGGCCAACCCGGCGATGAAGGCGCTGATCACCCGGGTCGAAGCCTGTGTCGCCGCCGGCAAACTGCAGGGCGACCCGCGTGCCATCGCCACCATGCTGTGGGCGGTGGGCCACGGCACGATCTCGCTGCTGATCACCTTCCCTTTCTATCCCTTCGGTGACCCGTATGCCTTCGTGAAGCGGATGTGCGATTTCCAAATGGCCGCACTTAGCACGCAGAACGTGCCGCCACTGACCGAGGCACCGGTCAACGGCTGAACGACATCTCCTTCGTTTCTATATTTTCTCGCAACCTTGCCCAGCCAGACCGGGGCCCAGCCAGACCGGGGCCCAGCCAGACCGGGGGTAAATTCTTGGTTAGCAAAAAGTTATCGTACGCGTACGATTGCGACTTGAACTTCGCGATCGGCGGTCGTATTTGTACGGCATATCGTACACGTACGACAGAATTCAGCCGTCGAAACGGAGACCTGACAGTGAAAAAGACCCTCCTCACCCTCGCCGCCGTTCTGGCCTTTTCGGGCTCGGCCGTTGCCGCCAGCACCACCCACCCTGTCAAGCATGTGCCCGCCGCGACTTGCGTCGACACCAAGACCAATGTGAAGCTCGATTGCGCCTCGACCGGCTCGGTCGAGAAAAAGGGCGCCACCGAAAACACCGCTGAAGGCAAGGGCCCGCGGCTTGGCATCAGCATCAATCCGTGGATCGTGCCGAGCACGTTCTGATTTTCTTCGGCAAGTCGGTTCTGGCCGGCTGAGCCGGCCGGATGGTGATTTCAGCCGATCGGGACCGGCAGCTTGGTCGCTGAACTTTCGAACGCCGCGTCGATCAGCTTTTGCATGTCGGCGGCCCGCCGGAACGACGGATCGCCGTTCTGTCCCGTGTCCAGCGCATCGACAAAGCGCCGGGCGTTGTGCTTGACGGCAGGGGGCGTCAGCGTCCGCCAACGGTGCTGATCGACGTCGTCACCCAGGCAAGCGGACAGTTTCGACACCTTGCCGTCGGTCTCGACCTTGATCGCGCCCTTGGTACCGTGCAGGGCCAGCGACAAATCATTGCCGTGGCCTGTCGTGTAGCGGCTGGCCATGATCGTGGCCAGCGCGCCTGACCTGAGCCGCGCCGTTATCGCCAAGCTGTCATTAACGTCGAGCACATAGTCGCCGATGCGGTCGCCCTCCGCCTTCGGAAACGTCACCAGATCGGCACGCAGGCTGACGATATCCTCGGCCGCCCCATAGGTCGCGAAGTCGAGGATATGGATGCCGACATCGCCCAAAACACCTGTCGAACCGTGCCGGCCCGACAGACGCCACAGCCATTTGTCGTCGACCCGCCAATCGCCCCAAAACTTGCTGACCAGCCAGCTTTGCCGGTAGCTCGCCTCTACATGGCGCAACTCGCCGATCTCGCCGGCCTCCACCATGCGCCGCGCCTCCTGGATCACCGGAGTGTTGCGATAGGTCAGGTTCACCATGTTGACGAGCCCAGCCGCCTCGGCGGCATCGCTCATCGCAAGCGCATCGGCGTGGTTCGGCGCCAGCGGCTTTTCGCAGAACACATGTTTCCCGGCGGCCAGCAGGGCCAGCGTCGTCGCCTTGTGAACCTGGTCAGGCGTGGCGTTGATGGCGGCATCGAACTCGCCCCAAGCGATCGCCGCATCGAGGCTTTGAAAGAAAGTGCCTATTTTGTTGGCGGCTGCGAACGCCGCCGCGCGGCCCGGCAGGTGGTCGACGCAAGCGACGATGGCGCAGCCCGGGACCTGACCGAACTCCTCGATATGATGCGCCGCGATCCAACCGGTGCCGAGCAAAAGCAGGCGGTGCATCAGCTCAGCCCCTTATCACCGTCCGCATGCAGACGCAGGCCTTTCTGCACGATCTTCTCGTTGGCCTTGTCCGTCGGCACGTTTGGCGCATTGGTGATGCCGGACCAGGCCGGGGCCGGGTTCTGCGCCCAATGCACAGCGTTGCGCAGCACCTGCTGAACGCCTTTATTGTGATAGATCGGATAGGTCTCATGGCCCGGCGAGAAGTAGAAGATTTTTCCCGCCCCGCGCTGATAGGTCAGCCCCGATCGGAACACCTCGCCCCCTTCGTACCAGGAGATAAATACCGTCTCCAGCGGCTCCGGCACGGCGAACGGCTCACCATACATTTCCGTCTCGCCGATCTCCAGGCATTCGCCGATGCCTTGCGCGATCGGGTGGCCGCGGTTAATCGCCCAGACACGCTCGCGCTCGCCCGCCTCGCGCCATTTCAGCGAACAGGGCGTGCCCATCAGCCGCTTGAAGATCTTCGAGTAGTGGCCTGAATGGAGCACGATCAACCCCATCCCTTCCCAGACCCGCTTCTGCACGCGCTCGACGATCTCGTCCTTGACCTCGCCATGGGCGGCATGGCCCCACCATAAAAGCACGTCGGTGGCGGCCAGGCGCGTCTCGCTCAGGCCATGCTCGGGTTCCTGCAAGGTGGCGGTGGTCGCTTTGACACCCTTGTCCTGATTGAGTGCGGCGGCAATGGTGCCATGCATACCCAGCGGATAGAGGTCGCGTACGGCGGCATTGGTCTGTTCATGGACGTTTTCACCCCAGACAACGGCTCTAACAGGCATTGTTCCTCTCCAAAGCGCTTTGAATATCGCGTCCACGGACGTCTTGGGAAGAGGCCTTCAACCAAAAATTCTGAAATCAGGGCTTGCGGGCCTTGCGGCCGGGGACGATCTTGGCCTTGCCGGGTTTCGCCGGTGCACCCGGAATGGCGGAACTGGTAATCGATACAGGATCGCTGGCCGGGAACGTGTCCTCGAGGCCTTCCTCAAGTTCCTCCTCGGCGTCGGTCTCGTGATGCCGCTCGTGTTCGAGCGAACGGACCGCCGCGGTTTTCGGCGATTTCGGCGCGGACTTCGACGGCATCGGCATCTCTCCCTCGACTGTCGCCGCTCAACGGACGCGGGCGGCAAACGTTCCTGGGTCAGCCGGCGGCGTCGCGGGCTCCCTCGGACAGGAAAGTAAAGACATAATCGGAGAAGGAACGCCAGCACTCGACCCGGAAGGCCTCGTCGGCCGTGCGCAGCAGCACGATCTCGGCCTTGCCGAGAATGGTGCGCGAAGCGGCGCCCACCGGGAAGGCGTCGAGCGACAGGTCCTGCGGGCAGCCCGAATTGATCGCGGCTTCCGCCGCCGGACCGGAGACTGAAATCGCGATGTTGCGATGCGAGATACCGACCGACGAATGCAAGGCGGAAACTCCTGCGCAATCGGCGAGCGGATCCTTGCCGGCTTCGTCGATGACCAGCCATTCATCCGGGCCAAGCCACAGCGCCGTACGCCCCGCTTTGGACGCCGAGGTTTTCGGCTTCTTCGGCAAGGTCACACCGAGCGCCTTCGACAGAGCACCGACTGAAGCCTCCGGCGCGCGCAGCGAGATACGCTCGGCCGGCGGCAGCACCTCGACCTTGACACCCGTTGCGGAGACTGTGCGCCCGGCCAATGCCGGACGCCGCTCTGCCGAGGGTGAAGCCGTCGTGGCCGTCTTTGGGGCAGCCTTAGCCATTGAGGCGACCTCCCGTCTCGTCGAAGAACACCATGCCGGTAACCTCCACTTCGATGATCCCGTCCGGCATCGGCACATAGAGCGTGTCGCCCATCCGGTCACGCCCGCCGGCGACAAGCCCCAGCGCGATGGAACGGCCGCAATTTTGCGACCAATAGCTCGAGGTGACATGGCCGATCATCTTCATCGGGACCGCCTGCTTGGGATCCTCGACGATCTGCGCGCCCTCTTCCAGCACCACCTTTGGGTCCTTGGTCTTCAGGCCGACCAGTTGTTTGCGGCCCTTGGCGACGAGATCAGGCCGCGTCAGGCCGCGAATGCCGACGAAATCGGCCTTCTTCTTGCCAACCGCCCAGTCGAGACCGGCGTCGTTTGGCGTCACCGTACCGTCGGTATCCTGGCCTACGATGATGTAGCCCTTCTCGGCGCGAAGCACGTGCATCGCCTCGGTGCCGTAGGCCGTAGCGCCATGCTTCTGGCCCTCGGCCCACAACGCTTCCCAGACCGCCTGGCCATGGTCGGCCGGCACATTGACTTCGAAACCGCGCTCGCCGGTGAACGACATGCGGAACAGCCTCGTCGGCACGCCGCGGATCTTGCCCTCGCGCACCGACATGTGCGGCAGCGCCTCGTCGGACATATCGATGCCTTCGACCAGCGGCGCGATGATGTCGCGCGACTTCGGCCCCTGAACGGCAATGACCGCCCACTGCTCGGTGATCGAGGTCAGCCAGACATTAAGGTGCGGGAACTCGGTCTGGAGATAATCTTCCATGTGGTTCATGACGCGCGGCGCGCCGCCTGTCGTCGTCGTCACATGGAAGCGGTCCGGCGCCAGCCTGCCGACGACGCCGTCGTCATAGATGAAGCCGTCCTCGCGCAGCATGATGCCATAGCGGCAGCGACCGGGCTCCAGCTTCTCCCACGGATTGGTGTAGAGCAGTTCCATGAACTTCGCCGCGTCGGGGCCGACCACTTCGATCTTGCCCAGCGTCGAGGCATCGAACAGGCCGGCCTGGTTGCGGACGGCGACGCATTCGCGGTCGACCGCCGCATGCATGTCCTCGCCTGCCTTGGGGAAGTACCAGGCGCGCTTCCACTGGCCGACGTCCTCGAACACCGCGCCTTGCGCCTCGGCCCAGGGATGGATCGCGGTTCTGCGTGTCGGGTCGAACAGCGGTCCACGCGCGTGGCTGACGATCGCGCCGAAGGTGACAGGCGTGTAGGGCGCGCGGAACGTGGTCAGGCCGACTTCCGGGATCGGCTTGCCCAGCGTTTCGGCGGCAATCGCCAGTCCGTGCATGTTAGAGGTCTTGCCCTGGTCGGTCGCCATGCCGTTGGTGGTGAAGCGCTTGACATGCTCGATCGAGCGCATGCCTTCATGCACCGCCTGGCGGATGTCCTTGGCGGTCACGTCGTTCTGGAAATCGACGAAGGCTTTCACCGTCGTGTCCGGCCCGGCGCCAGGGCCAGCACCCAGCATGCCGCGCGACCAGCTTTCCGAGGCTTCGACCTTCGGCTTGGTGCCCTTGGACACCTTGCCGCCTGTTTCTTTCGCCGCCTTGGCGCCCGCCGCATAGGCCTCGTCCACGGTCGCCGTCAGGCCGTCGCTGCCGTTGCAGGCGCCGACCGACACGCAGTCCTGCGCGTAGGTGCCGGGCACGAAGCGCTTGGTCTCGTCGTTGAAGGCGACCTTGCCGCGCGATTGCGAGAACAGATGCACCGACGGCGTCCAGCCGGCGGACATCAGGATCGCATCGACGGGAATAGTGCGTTCGCCGCCGCCATTCTTCGGCTGCACCGTCATCGACGACACGCGTAGCTTGCCGCCGGCGCGGATCACGGCACGGCCGAAATTGATCTCGATGCCGAGGGCCCTGGCCTCATCGATCACCGTGCCGGTCGGGTTGTCACGCAAATCGACGATCGCCGCCACGTTGATGCCGGCCTTCTTCAGGTCGATCGCGGCGCCGTAAGCCGAATCATTGGCGGTGTAGACGCCGACATTCCGGCCGACCGCGACACCATAGTGGTTGAGGAAGGTGCGTGCCGCGCCCGCCAGCATGATGCCGGGCCGGTCATTGTTGGCAAACACCATGTGGCGTTCGATGGCGCCGGAGGCCAGCACCACGCGCTTGGCGCGGACCTGCCAGAGCCGTTCGCGCGGCAGATCATGGCCGGGGGCCTTCAGGTGATCGCTGACGCGCTCGACCAGACCGACGAAATTCTGCGCGTAATAGCCGAACGCCGTGGTGCGCGGCAGCACCCGGACATTGTCCATCGCGCTCAGTCTGGCGATCGCCGCTTGTGCCCAGGCAAAGCCGTCCTGGCCGTCGATCTTCGCACCAGATTCGAAGCGCAGGCTGCCGCCGAACTTGGCCTGCTCGTCGGCCAGGATGACGCGCACGCCGGTCTCCGCCGCGGCAAGTGCCGCCGCGATGCCGGCCGCGCCGCCGCCCAGCACCAGCACGTCGCAATGCGCGTAACGCGAGGAATAATGGTCGGGATCCGGTCGGTCCGGCGAAACGCCGAGGCCGGCGGCTTCGCGGATCTTAGGCTCGTAAAGGCTCTTCCAAGCCGCCTTCGGCCACATGAAGGTCTTATAATAGAAGCCGGCCGAAAATAGCGGCGACGCCAGGTCGTTGACGGCGCTGACATCGAAGGACAGCGACGGCCAGCGGTTCTGCGAATTGGCGGCGAGCCCGTCATAGAGTTCCTGCACGGTGGCGCGCACGTTCGGCGTCTTGCGCGCGTCATCGCGCACGATCTGCACCAGCGCGTTGGGCTCTTCCGCGCCGGCCGACAGGATGCCGCGCGGGCGGTGGTACTTGAACGAGCGACCGACCAGATGCACGCCATTGGCGAGCAGCGCCGAGGCCAGCGTGTCGCCCTCTATACCGGCATAGGACCGTCCGTCGAAGCTGAACCGCGCGGTCTTGGCCTGGCTGAGGCGTCCGGCGCCGGGAATGCGCAACGCGCCGCTCATTTCGCTACTCCGGGCAGCTTGGAGGGTTTCGGTTCGCCGGCCTTGTAGGTCATGACGAACTTGTCGGTGACGGTGTCGCGCACCGCGTTGAAGAAGCGCGCGCAGCCATGCATGTGGCGCCAGCGCTCATAGATGATGCCCTTGGGGTTCGAGCGGATGAAGAAGAACTTCTCGAAGTCGTCGTCGCTCTCGCCCGCCATATTGGCCGAGCGGGCGATGTGCGCCTCGCCGGCGTTGCGGAATTCGAGTTCCGGGCGCTCTTCCTCGCAATAGGGGCAGCGGATGAGAAGCATCGTGTTTGTTCCTACAATTCGCCGTGGCCGACGCGCGCGCCGGCCGGTTGATCGCAAAGCTTCTGGCCCATGGTCATGAAGGGAGCGACGAGCCGCAGCCGCTCCTCGACGCTCGTCGCCGCGCTGAAGAGATCGCGGTTGGCAATGTTGCCGAGCGTCAGTTGCATCGGATCTGTCGTAACGATGACGCCACGCGGCTGGAAATCCTCGTCTTCATCCAGCCCATGCGGCCTGCCTTCGAAGAACATCACCACTTTCTGGCCGACACTCCAGACGCAGGCGAGCATTCCCTCGTCGACCGAAAACGGCCAGCCGGTCTCGTTTCCCGCACGGCTGATCGGCTGCAGCCGCACTTCCTGCGCCGTCGGAACATGGAACATGCCCTGTTCCCCCGCCAGTATCAGCGGCACCGCGACTGCCACCTCGGCCATCATCATCAGTGCGCCACCGCCGCCGCCGCCGCCTCGTCGATGAGGCGGCCGGTGCGGAAGCGCTCGATGGTGAAGGGCGCGTTGATCGGGTGCGGATCGTCCTTGGCAATGGTGTGGGCAAAGACATGCCCGGACCCCGGCGTCGCCTTGAAGCCGCCCGTGCCCCAGCCGCAATTGACGTAGAGGCCGGGCACCGGCGTCTTGGCCAGGATCGGCGAGCGGTCGGGCGTGACGTCGACGATGCCGCCCCACGAGCGCAGCATCTTCATGCGCGTGAAGATCGGGAACATTTCGCAGATGGCGTCGAGTGTGTGCTGAAGAATGTGCAGCCCACCGGTCTGCGAATAGGAGACATACTGGTCGGTGCCGGCGCCGATCACCAGTTCGCCCTTGTCGGACTGCGAGATGTAGGCGTGCACCGTGTTCGACATCACAACGCAAGGCACGACCGGCTTGATCGGCTCCGACACCAGCGCCTGCAGCGGATAGCTTTCCAGCGGCATGCGCACGCCGGCCATATTCATGATGACGGAGGAGTGGCCGGCGGCGACGACGCCAACCTTCTTGGCGCCGATGAAGCCACGCGTCGTGTCGACGCCCGTCACCGCGCCATTGGCAGCCCGCTTGACGCCCGTCACCTCGCAATTCTGGATGATGTGCACGCCGCGCGCCGAGGCGCCGCGCGCATAGCCCCAGGCGACCGCGTCATGGCGCGCCGTGCCGCCGCGACGCTGCAAGGCAGCCCCGACGACCGGATAGCGTGCGTCCTTGGAGGTGTTGAGCGGCGGGCAGAATTCTTTCGCCTGCTCGGGTGTCAGCCATTCATTGTCGATGCCGTTGAGTCGGTTGGCATGCACGTGGCGCTTCAGCACCTGGATGTCGTGCACATTGTGGGCCAGCATCATGACGCCGCGCGCCGAATACATGACGTTGTAATTGAGCTCCTGAGAGAGCCCGTCCCACAGCTTCAGCGCATGGTCGTAAATCCCGGCGCTCTCGTCGTAGAGATAGTTGGAACGGATGATGGTGGTGTTGCGGCCGGTGTTGCCGCCGCCCAGCCAGCCCTTTTCCAGCACCGCGACATTGGTGATGCCGTGCACGGTCGCGAGATAGTAGGCGGTGGCCAGCCCATGGCCGCCGGCGCCGACGATGATGACGTCGTATTCCTTCTTCGGCTCCGGCGAGGACCATTGTTCCTCCCAGCCCTTGTGGCCGCGCATGGCCTCGCGGGCGATGGCGAATACCGAATATTTCTTCACGTTCCAGCCTCGCAAATGGCAGCCGGGCGTTCATCATCAAGCCCCGGCGCGCGAGGTGTATCACTAGCGAAACAGCGCTGCCACCCTTGCGCTGTTTGCGACGGCGCTTGCCGTTTTGCGCCGCGCTGAAAAAGAGCTATCCGGCCTGGCCCCCGTGATTGCCTTCAGTCACACTTCTCGGCGCTGGGATTCGGAGGATGATGATGGGCAACGCCTGGTGGAACCTCACATTGCGCTTCCTGCTGGAGCTTGCCGCCTTGCTTGGCCTTGCCATGGCAGGCTGGAGTCTTTCGGACGGAGCGTGGCGTTGGGTCCTCGCCGTTGCCTTGCCGCTCGCCGCAGCCGGGGCATGGGGTACCTTCGCGGTCCTCAACGATCCAAGCCGGTCTGGCCGGGCACCGGTGCCTGTGCCGGGCGCTGTCAGGCTGGCGCTGGAATTCGTCGTCCTGTCCGGCGGCGCGGCGGGTTTCCATCTGGCAGGCCATACCATTCCGGCCATCATCATGGCCCTGCTGATCGTCATCAGCTACGCGTTCTCGCTGGATCGTCTGGCATGGCTGCTGCGGCAGTAGTGGCGCGAATCTCCGCGGCTTTCGGGTGGCTGCTGTCCTGCCGATTTGCGACCAAGCATCCGATCGCCGGCGAAGCTGGCGCGAAGGACAAGGATGCCAAACATGCTCGCACTCGCCAACAAGATCGCCATCGTTACCGGCGCCAGTTCCGGCATCGGCCGCGCCGCCGCCAAACTGTTCGCCGAGGAAGGCGCCAGGCTCGTCATTTCCGCTCGCCGCCAAACGGAGCTTGATGCACTGGCAGTCGAAATCGAGGACGCCGGCGGCACGGCCGTCGCTCTCGCGGGAGATGTCACGGACGAGACCTATGCGAAAGCCCTCGTCGAGTTGGCGGTGGGCAGCTTCGGTGGTCTCGACATCGCGTTGAACAATGCCGGCTCCGTCGGACTGATGGGGCCAGTCCCCGACATGCCGGCACAGACATGGCACGGGACGATGGACACCAACCTGACCAGTGCCTTTCTCGGCGCGAAGTATCAGATACCGGCCATGCTGGAGCGCGGCGGCGGCTCGCTGATCTTCACATCGAGCTTTGTCGGTTACACCGCAGGCATGCCGGGCATGGCCGCCTACGCCGCCGCCAAGGCAGGCCTGATCGGTTTGACGCAGGTGTTGGCCACCGAATACGGACCGAAGGGACTGCGCGTCAACGCGCTGCTGCCGGGTGGCACCGACACACCCGGCGCGACGACGACAACACCCGAGGCCCGCGCCTTCGTCGAGGGACTCCATGCCCTGAAACGCATGGCGCAGCCGCAAGAGATCGCCCGCTCGGCGCTTTACCTTGCCTCTGACGCCTCGAGCTTCACCACGGGTACCGCGCTGTTTGCCGATGGCGGCGTGTCGATCAACCGGACGTGAGGGATTTTTGCGGTGAACGGGCCTGTTCGTCGTTGTGACGCAGGCGGCCGCTCTTGCTTTTTCGGCCCGATTTGGCGATTCCGTTTGCTGTCGAACGGGTCTTCTTGCCAAGACGGGTTGTGAAACCATGATGCTGGTCCGAACCTATGTTGCCCAGAGCGCGATCGAAGGCGTGGGCATGTTCGCCGCCGAACCGATCCGGAAAGGCGCCTCGATCTGGCGCCTGGATCCGGATTTCGACCGGCTGATCCCGGTGGACACGTACGAGACGGCACCCCAGCCCCTGAAGGAATTACTCGACCGCTACGCCTATCCGAGCCCGGATAAGCCCGGTTTCATGGTCTACGAGGTCGACAATGGCCGTTTCATGAACCATTCGGCGACCCCGAACACCGACTTTTCGCAATATGGAGGGGCGACCGCGACCCGGGATATCGCCGTCGGCGAGGAGATCACCTGCGACTACGGTGAGTTCTTCGAGGATTTCGAGCGGCTGCACCTGGCGACGGCGTAACGGGCACACTATCTCCAGCCGACGTGGCAATTTGGCCGTCGTCTCTCATTTCGACTGTGGACAGCGAGGCTTGATTCTGCTATCAGCCGCCACAATTCGTGGTGTCGAGCGCCGCGGAGGCTTGCGGCTATGGCTGCTTGCCTGTTGATATCAAACCCGAAAGACAGGATTGCCCGTGCAGGTACTCGTCCGCGACAATAACGTTGATCAGGCGCTTCGCGCGCTCAAGAAGAAGATGCAGCGCGAAGGCATTTTCCGCGAAATGAAGATGCGCGGCCACTACGAGAAGCCTTCCGAGAAGCGCGCCCGTGAAAAGGCCGAAGCCGTTCGCCGCGCCCGCAAGCTGGCCCGCAAGCGCGCACAGCGCGAAGGCCTGCTGCCGATGACCCCGCGTCCGGTTGCTGCTGGCGGTGCCGCCGGTGCAGCGCGTCCGCCGCGCTGATTATCGCCAATATTTCGTCCTTTTCGAAGGATACCTGGGTGGCGCGATGCGGAATCGCCGCCACCCTTTTATTTTGAATGTGACCCGGCCCGGAGGGGGGAACCGGACCTGAACGACGGCGCAAGTGAGGACAGGGCAGACATGAACGCAACGAGCGTGGAGCGCGGGACCGCATTGCGTGGTTTCGCCCTGACAGCGGCCCTGCTTTCCGGACTGGTGCTTGCCGGCTGCCAGACATCGGGCCCGGCCGGTGAATTCAACAACATCGACAAGGCGCAAGGGTCGACCGAGAACATCTCCTCGCTGTCGGCGGTCATCCAGCGCAATCCCCAGGATCCGGAAGGCTATAATGTCCGCGGCTCGGCCTATGGCCGCGGCGGCCAGTACCAGGCGGCGCTCAAGGATTTCAACCAGGCCATCCAGCTCAATCCGAATTTCTACCAGGCCTATTCGAACCGGGCCCTTATCCAGCGCTTCCTCGGCAACCAGGAAGCCGCCCTTGCCGACTACAATCGCTCGATCCAGATTAACGGCAATTATGATGCCGCCTATATCGGCCGCGGCAATCTCTATCGCAAGGCGGGCCGCACCCAGGATGCCTTCACCGACTTCCAGAAGGCGATCCAACTCGATACGACGGATGCCCGCGCATACCACAATCGCGGCCTGATCTATCAGAGCCAGGGCCAGCACAAATTCGCCATCGAGGATTTCTCGACCGCCATCTCGCTGGCTCCCGACGCAGCCGAACCCTACAACGGCCGTGGCCTCTCGTATCTGGCGACCGGTGACGAGGACAACGCCTTCTCCGATTTCAACATGGCCATCAAGCTCGACGGCCAGAACGCCGAGGCCTGGGCCAACCAGGCGCTGATCTATGAACGGCGCGGTGACAAGGCAAAGGCGGCGAAGGCCTATCATGAGGCCGTGCGCCTCAACCCCAGCTACCAGCCTGCCAAGGACGGCCTCGCTCGCGTCAGCTGACGTCGGCTTCATCAGGCCCGCGCCAGGCGCCACTGCATCCCGCGTGTCCGAAAGGGCACGCGGCGTTGAAGATCGCCGCAATCCGGCAACCCTGTGTTAACCCCCGCGACAAGCCGTTAACCCTCGCCTTGTTCGCGCCAAGTTTTCGGCGGAACGGTCGCGGCGCTCGAGACGTTACTGAAGACTGATTGCGAAAGGACCCCCCATGATCAAGAAACTCGTCTGCGCCGCCGCCCTTGCAACGACCATGTTCGCTGCCGCTCCGGCAAGCGCCGGCAGGTTGCAACTCGGCACGCTCGACTGCACCATCGATGGCGGCACCGGCTATCTCGTGACGTCCAACAAGGGCGTGTCCTGTGTGTTCCGGCCCTATCATCACGGGCCGTCTGAAATTTACACCGGCGTCATCTCGAAGCTCGGCGTCGATCTCGGCAAGACGCACCAGGGCCAGTTGGTCTGGGCGGTGTTTGCCGCGACCCGCGACCGTGACGCGGGCGACCTTGCCGGCAGCTACTACGGCGTCAACGCCGAGGCGAGCGTCGTCACCGGTGGCGGCGCCAACCTGCTGGTCGGCGGCTTCGACAGCGCCTTCATGCTGGAGCCGCTCAGCGTCCAGGCCCAGACCGGCGTCAACCTGGCGGTCGCCGTCACCTCGCTGGAGCTGATCCACTCGCTCAAGTGATTGCATGGAGCCACGCGCTCGACGCCCCTCACCCTACGGCGCGGAACCAGATAGTATGGTTCCGCGCCGTTTGATTTCGAGGGGACCCTCATGCTCAGGACAGCCATCGCCGCTGCCGCGACCACGATCGTGCTTGCGGGAGCCGCACGAGCGCAGGACCAGGGCATCGAACTCGGCGCCCTTGAATGCGCTATATCGGGCGGCACCGGCTTCATCTTCGGCTCGAGCAAGGATTTGAGCTGCACCTTCACCCCGGCCGACAGGACCTTCGCGCCGGAAGCCTATTTCGGCGCCGTCAACAAGTACGGTCTCGACATCGGCACGACCAAGCAGACGGTGATGCGCTGGCTGGTGCTGACGCCGCTGAAGAACATCTATGCGCCGGGTGCATTGGCGGGTGACTATATCGGCGCCAGCGCCGAAGTTACCGCCGCCGTTGGCGCCGGCGCCAATCTCCTGGTCGGCGGCTCCTCGCGGGCCTTCGCCCTGCAGCCGCTCAGCCTGCAGACGCAGACCGGCATCAATCTCGCCATCGGCGTCAGCCAATTCCAGTTGCGCAGCACCGAGAATTGATCGCAAGCGGTCCGGCCAGGACGACGCTGGCCCAAACATATTTCGAGAAAATCGCTTGAGCTCAACCGAGGTTGAGGTTCTACAAACCCGCCCCGAGCAAGGCCGCGTCTCGAGGCAGCGGGCATGGTCCTGCCGGAAGCCTCGTGCTGGCTTCTGGTGCCATGCGGCTGCATCGAGATATGCAAGGCAGGGATGGACATGACTGAAATCACCAGCAACAAGGTCGACTGGCGCGCATTGTGGGCAAGCGGCGACCTCGCCCGCTTCTGCTTCATCAGCCTCGGCATCCTGCTGCACGCCACCAATGAGACGATGGTGGCGACGGTCATGCCGGCCANCTTCTGCTTCATCAGCCTCGGCATCCTGCTGCACGCCACCAATGAGACGATGGTGGCGACGGTCATGCCGGCCATGGTCGGCGAACTGGCCGGCGTACAGCTCGTCGGCTGGTCCCTGGCGATCTACGAACTCGGCGCCATCGTCGCCGGGGCCGCAGCCGGACGCCTGGTGAGTTATATCCCGCTGCGCACCAACATGGTGGTCGCGGCCTTGCTTTATGCCGCCGGGGCGCTGATCTGCGCCACCTCGCCCTCGATGCAATTGTTCCTTGCCGGCCGTTTGATCGAGGGCCTCGGCGGCGGCGCGCTGGTGTCGCTGGCCTTCGTCTCGGTCGAGCGGCTGTTTTCGCGTGCCATCTGGCCACAGCTTTTCGGTATCATGTCGGCTATCTGGGGCGTCGCTGCCTTCAGTGGCCCGTTGCTCGGCGCTGTTATGACCGAACTGCTGTCTTGGCGCTGGGCCTTCGGCGTCTTCACACTCGGCGGCGCCGCCATGGCGCTGGCAAGCTTCCTCGTACTCAACACCCCGGAGGCGAAGAGACCCAGCATGAGTGCCGGCAAGGCGCCGCCATTCCCTTTCATGGCGCTTGGCTGTCTTGCCGTCGCCGTGGTGCTGATCGCCTCCGCCGGCGTCGACATCGCCCTGTTGCGGTCCTCGCTGCTGATCGTGCTGGGCCTGACAAGCCTCGCGCTGTTTTTCTACGTCGACGGGCTGAAGCCGCGCTCCAGGCTGTTCCCGGCGCGGCTGTTCTCCTGGCGCACGCCGGTCGGCGCCGGCATGACCATGGTCGCTGCCTTTTCCATCGCGACCTGCTCCTTCGGCGTCTACGGGCCGCTGCTGCTGACCAGCCTGCACGACATTCCGCTGCTGACCACCGGCTACATCATCGCCGCCGAATCGATCGCCTGGTCGATCCTGTCGATCCTCGTCGCCAACGCTCCGCCGCGGCGCGAACGGCTGATCATCGTCTGCGGCGCACTGATGATCGCGGCGGGCATCGCCGGCTTCGCCTACACCATACCGCTGGGCTCGATCCCGCTGATCCTGGTCTGCGCCCTGCTGCAGGGCGGCGGCTTCGGCATTGCCTGGCCATTCCTGACCCGCGTCATCGTCGCCTCCGCACCCGACGAGGAGCAGACCATCGCCTCGGCGGCGGTGCCGACCATGCAGCGCATCGGCTATGCCGTGGGCGCCGCCCTTGCCGGCATCGTCGCCAATGCCAGCGGCTTTTCGCAAGGCCTGAATCATGACGCGGCGGCCAATGTCGCGAGCTGGCTGTTCCTAGCCTTCGTGCCGCTCGGCATTCTGGGTTGTCTCGCCGCCTTGCGGACATCGGCGGCGGCAAATCGGCCTCTGCAGGCCATCGGCTGACGCAGGTTATCGGAAGGGCTAATTCACTCGACACGCAGGCGGTAGCCGACACCGGTCTCGGTGGTGATGTAGCGCGGCTGGTCGGGAATTTTTTCGATCTTCTGCCTGAGCTGGCGGACATAGACCCTGAGGTACTGCACGTCGGTCGAATCGTCCCAGATCTGCTTCAGGATGAAGTGGTGGGTCAGCACCTTGCCGGCATGCTGCACCAGGATGCGCAATATGTCGTACTCTTTCGGCGAGAGCTTCACCTCCCTGTCCTCGACCTTGACGACGCGCTTGACCAGATCGACGCTGAGGTCACCGCTCTGGAATACCGGCTTCTCACCCTGTTGCTGGAACTTGTGGCGCAGCGCCACCCGGATGCGCGCCACCAGTTCGTTCATGCCGAACGGCTTGGTGACATAGTCGTCGGCGCCGAGTTCGAGCGCGCTGACGATGCCGGCCTCGTCGGTACGGCTGGAGAGGATGACGACGGGAACGTCGACGCCCTCCTCACGCCATTTGCGCAGGAGTTCATGGCCCCCCATGCCGGGCAGGCCGAGATCGAGCAGCACCAGGTCCGGCTTCTCCTGTTCCATCAGCTCGATCGCCACCTTGGCGTTCGGCGCCTCGCTGACCGCGTAACCCTGGCTGGCGAGGCCGACCCGCAGCAGCTTGCGGATCGGCGGCTCGTCGTCGACGACCAGTATCCTGACATTCGAATTGGTCATCAAGGCTGATCCGTGCTGGGCTCGTCGCCACGGTTGCCGATATCGCGCGCTTGCGCCGGCACCGGCATCCTGATGGTGAAGGCGCCACCGGGGCGGTCGGTCCGGTTGGTGGCCGCGATCGTGCCGCCCATCGCCTCGACGAAGCCACGGCAGATCGACAGGCCAAGTCCGGTGCCGGCGCGCACCTGATCGCCCTTGCGCACCCGGTAGAAGGTGTCAAAGACGCGTTCCAGGTCCTGCGCCGGAATGCCCGGTCCTTCGTCCATGATCCGCACGATGACGGAGCCATTGTCCGCCCAGGCCTGGACGCGGATCGTCGAGCCGGGCGGCGAATATTTCGAGCCATTGTCGAGAAGGTTGAACAAGACCTGTTCGAACAGCACGGGATCGAGCCGCAGCATCGGCAGGTCGGGCGGAATATCGACCTCGATCTTGTGCGCGCTGGTGATCTTGCGGGCACGATCGAGCGCCGTGCCGACGATATCGCCGACATAATGGAGGGAGTAGTTCGGCTCTATTGCCCCGGATTCGATCTTGGTCATGTCGAGCAGGTTGGCGATGAAGCGGTTCAGCCGCTCCGATTCGTCGATCACGGTCGACAGGAGCTCCGCCCTGTCCTGCTCGGGAAGGTTGGGCGCGAATTCCTTGAGCGTGCCGGCCGCGCCCATGATGGCCGCGAGCGGCGTTTTCAGGTCATGCGAAATCGAGGTCAGCAGCGCCGAGCGCAGCCGGTCGGCTTCGGCCGCGAGCTTGGCGCGGTCGACATCGGCAACGAGCTGGATGCGTTCGATCGCCACCGCCGCCTGATCGGCCAGCGCATCGAGCAGCCGCTGCTGCTCGGGCGTCAAAAGCGGGCCCTGCTTGTCATTGTCGAGGCCGACGACGCCGATTGCGGTGCGTCCCGTGCGCAAGGGAAGATATAGGCGCTTGGCGCCAGGAAGCGTGTCGGCGCCGCGTCCGGCGGCACGGTTGTGCTCCCAGGCCCAGCGTGCGGCGGCGATGTCGGCCTCGGCCAGCGTGTCGTCGGGCGGATAGCCTGCCTTGACGGTGATCGTGCCGTCTTCCGGCAGCAGCAGCACCACGCGCAGCTTCAGCATCGAGGCGATCTGGAAGGCGGTGGCCCAGAGCACGTCGTCGAGTGTGCCGGCGCCTGCGAGCTTCTTGGAAAACAGATAGATGTCCTCGGTTGCCCGCGCCCGCGAGCGGGCGGCGGCGGCCTGACGCTGCACGCGCGCCGTCAGGTTGCTGGCGATGACGGCAACGGCGACAAAGACGGCNGGGCGGCGGCGGCCTGACGCTGCACGCGCGCCGTCAGGTTGCTGGCGATGACGGCAACGGCGACAAAGACGGCAATCGCGACGATGCTCTCGGGATCGCGGATGGTCAGCGTGTAGCGTGGCTCGAGGAAAAAATAGTTGAAGGCAAGGACACTGAGGAAACAGGCGTAAAGCGCCGGCCAGAGACCACCGGCCACCGCCGATGTCAGCACCGAGAGCAGGAAGACGATCGCCAGATTGCGAACGTCGAGGAACTGATCGAGAGCAGTGCTGACGGCCAATGATCCGGCAACGTAAGCCGTGGCGAGCAAATACGGCTTGGCCTGAAAATGCCTATCCTCGGCTGCCGCGTTCACTCTCCTGGAAGACGTTTCGGTGTCCCGCTCCGTTCCGGAGATGACATGGACACTGATGTCTCCGGCATTGCGGATCAGATCGTAGGTGAGCGACCCCTCGATCAGTTCGCGCCAGCGCGACCGGGTCGGCCTGCCGACCACGATGTGGGTGAAATTGTTGGCCGTGGCATGGCGAACGATGTCCTGGGCGACGCTCTGGCCAGGGATGGTCGTCACCTCGGCACCGAGCTGCTCGGCGAGGCGCAGCAGTGTCGCGAGCCTGTCCTTGTCGTCCTCGGACATGCCGGCGGAGCGAGGCGTGTCGACATGAAGCGCCGTCCATGGCGCACGAAGCCTGTCGGCCAGCCTGCGTGCGTAGCGAATGCGGGCTGCCCCGCCCGGACGGGCATCGACGCAGACAAGCACCCTTTCGCCTGCCGCCCACGGACCCTGGATAGCATGGGATTGCATGTGGTTGAGCAACTGCTCGTCGACGCGCTGGGCGGTACGGCGCAGCGCCAGTTCCCGCAACGCCGTCAGATTGCCGGGCGAAAAATAGTTCTCGACGGCGCGCTGCGCGGTGTTGGGGAAATAGACCTTGCCCTCCTCCAGCCGCTTGATCAGGTCGTCGGGCGTCAGATCGACGATCTCGACATCATCCGCCTGGTCAATGATCGAGTCTGGAACCGTCTCGCGCACCCTGACCCGGGTAATCTGGGCGACGACGTCGTTCAGGCTTTCGACATGTTGGATGTTCAGCGTCGTATAGACGTCTATGCCCCGTGCCAGGATTTCCTGGACATCGAGATAGCGCTTGGGGTGGCGGCTGCCGGGCGCGTTGGTGTGGGCGAGTTCGTCGACCAGGACCAGCGCCGGACGCCGGGCAAGGATGGCATCGATATCCATCTCGTCGAGGACGCGCCCCTTGTAGTCGACCCTGCGGCGGGCAATGACTTCATACCCCTCGACCAGGGCCCGTGTTTCCTTGCGGCCATGCGTCTCGACCACGCCGATCACCACGTCGGCACCGTCGGCCACCCTGGCACGACCCGACATCAGCATCTCGTAAGTCTTGCCGACACCGGGTGCCGCACCCAGGAATATGCGCAGACGGCCGCGCCCTTCCCGCTCGGCATGCTCTAGCAGCGCGTCGGGAGATGGTCTGTTTTCGACGTAGCTTCTGTCGTCCGGCATCGGGTCTGATCATGAATGGCGCCGGGGACCGTGTCGATCCCCGGCGCCGGACATCACCTATTTCGCGGCATCCAGCGCCAGGTTGAGGGCCAGCACATTAACCGCCGGCTCGCCGAGCACGCCCAATTCCCTGTCCTCGACCTGGCTGTCGACGAGCGCCTTGACGTTGGCCTCGTCGATGCGCCTTGCCTTGGCCACGCGCGGAACCTGGAAATAAGCGGCCTCGGGACTGATCTGTGGATCAAGGCCGCTGCCGGACGTCGTCACCAGGTCCATCGGCACCGGCTGGTCCGGGTTCTCAGCCTTCAGCTTTTCCGCATCGCCCTTGATGCGTTCGATCAGCTTCGGGTTGGTCGGGCCGAGGTTGGAGCCGCTGGAGGCGCTGGCATCGTAGCCGTTGCCGGCGGCCGACGGCCGTCCGTGGAAATACGTGTCGCTGGCGAAGGCCTGGCCGATCAGTTCGGAGCCGATCACCCTGCCGTCCCTCTCGATCAGGCTGCCATTGGCCTGGGGCGGGAACAGCGCCTGGGCGATGCCGGTCATGCCGATGGGATAGACGAGCCCCGTCAGCACGGTAAAGAAAACGATCATGATGATCGCGGGTCTGATCTGCTTGAGCATCGGAATGATCCTTATGCAAGGCCGAGGGCCGTGACGGCCATGTCGATTATCTTGATGCCGACGAACGGCACGACGATGCCGCCGAGGCCGTAGACGAGAAGGTTGCGGCTGAGCAGCGCACCCGCGCCGATCGCCCGGTACTTCACGCCGCGCAGCGACAACGGGATCAGCGCGATGATGATCAGCGCGTTGAAGATGATGGCCGACAGGATGGCGCTCCGCGGTGTCGCCAGATGCATGATGTTAAGCGCTTGAAGCGGACCTGTGGTCTGGCCGGGCGCGACGTAGAAGACGGCGAACATGGCCGGGATGATGGCGAAATACTTGGCCACGTCATTGGCGATGGAGAAGGTGGTCAGCGAGCCGCGCGTCATCAACAGCGCCTTGCCGATCTCGACGATCTCGATAAGTTTGGTCGGATCACTGTCGAGGTCGACCATATTGCCGGCCTCGCGAGCAGCGACCGTGCCGGTGTTCATGGCGACGCCGACATCGGCCTGGGCGAGGGCTGGCGCATCATTGGTGCCGTCGCCGCACATCGCGACCAGCTTGCCCTTGGCCTGCTCGTCGCGGATCAGCTTCAGCTTGTCCTCCGGTGTCGCCTGGGCAAGGAAATCGTCGACGCCGGCTTCGGCCGCGATGGCCGCTGCCGTCATCGGGTTGTCGCCGGTGATCATGACCGTGCGGATGCCCATCTTGCGCAGCTCGGCGAAACGCTCGCGGATTCCGCCCTTGACGATGTCCTTGAGGTGCACGATGCCGAGCAGGCGCCCGTCCCGCTCGACCGCCAGCGGCGTGCCGCCGGATTTCGCAACCTCATCGGCGATCGCCTGCAAATCCCTGATCGTGTCGCTGTTCGGGCGCGTCGCGCTGCTGGCCGATGTCGCCTGGCTGACATGGGCGAGCACGGAATCGACCGCGCCCTTGCGTACCGAGGAACCGTCGATGTCTACGCCGCTCATGCGGGTCTGCGCGGTGAAGGGCACGAAGGTAGCACGCAATGTCGCCATGTCGCGGGCACGGATGGCATACTTTTCCTTGGCCAGCACCACGATCGAGCGGCCTTCCGGCGTCTCGTCGGCGAGCGAGGCAAGCTGTGCCGCGTCCGCCAGTTCCTGCTCGCTGACGCCCTTGACCGGGCGAAATTCCGTCGCCTGGCGGTTCCCGAGCGTGATGGTGCCGGTCTTGTCGAGGAGCAGCGTGTCGACGTCGCCGGCGGCTTCGACGGCGCGACCCGACATGGCCAGCACATTGAAGCGCACCAGCCGGTCCATGCCGGCAATGCCGATGGCCGACAGCAGCGCGCCGATCGTGGTCGGGATGAGCGTCACGAACAGGGCGACGAGCACGGTCACCGAAATATAGCCGCCCGAGTAGTGGGCAAAGCTCGGGATGGTCGCTGTAGCCAGCACGAAGATCAGCGTCATGCCGACGAGCAGGATGTTGAGCGCGATCTCGTTGGGTGTCTTCTGGCGCTCGGCGCCTTCGACCAGCGAGATCATGCGGTCGAGGAACGTGTGACCGGCGGCGGCGGTGATGCGCACGCGAATCCAGTCCGACAGCACCTGCGTGCCGCCGGTGACGGCCGAGCGGTCGCCGCCGGATTCGCGGATCACCGGTGCGGACTCCCCCGTGATCGCCGCCTCGTTGACCGAGGCGACGCCCTCCACCACCTCGCCATCGGACGGGATGATGTCGCCGGCCTCGACGAGAACGACATCGCCGACCTTCAGGCTGGTGCCGGGCACCAGCTTGAACCTGGTGCGGTCCTCGCCCGTCAAAAGCTTGGCCTGGGTTTCGGTGCGGGCCTTGCGCAGCGATTCCGCCTGCGCCTTGCCGCGCCCTTCGGCGACGGCTTCGGCGAAATTGGCGAACAGCACGGTGAACCACAGCCACATGATGATCTGCAGCGTGAACAGCAAATCACCGCCGCCGGTGACGAGGTCCTTGACGAACAGCACCGATGTCAGCGCCGAGACGACGGCGACGACGAACATCACCGGGTTGCGGGCCAGCGTGCGCGGATCGAGTTTGCGGAAGGCGCCGCCGATGGCGGGCCACAGGATGCCGGCATCCATGATGCTGGCTGACTTTGACTGACTCATTTCGAAGCTCCGGCTTCAGTGTTGGTGTGCGGCGGCGATCGGTCGGATGCGGAGAAAAGATGAGGAAGCCCGTAGGCCAGCAGCCAAAGCGCGATCATGGCGGCGGCAAGCCCAAGAAACGTCGACATGGTCGGGAAGGGAGGCGGCAGCCCCTCCTTGCCCGGATCGGCCCGACGCCTGACATTACGGCGCTTGTTGCTGAACCAGGACATGTCTGCCTCAGAATGTCTGTCCATGGATCATCGCCAAGTGCTCGACGACAGGTCCGACGGCGAGCGCCGGGAAGAAAGTCAGGCCGCCGACGATGACGATGACGCCGACCAGCAACCCGACGAACAGCGGACCGTCGGTCGGGAAGGTGCCGGCCGAGGCGGGGACGGTCTTCTTCGCCGCCAGCGCGCCGGCGATGGCGAGCGCCGGGATGATGACCAGGAAGCGGCCCATCAGCATGCCGATGCCGAGCGTGATGTTGTACCAGGGCGTGTTGCCGCTGAGGCCGCCGAAGGCCGAACCGTTGTTGGCCGCCGCCGAGGTGTAGGCGTAGAGGATCTCGGAGAAGCCGTGCGGCCCGCCATTGGCGATCGATGCCACCGCGCTCGGCAGCACCACCGCGATCGCGGTGAAGATCAGCATCGCCAGCGGCAGGCACAGGATGGCCAGCATCGCCATTTTGACCTCCTTGGCCTCGATCTTCTTGCCGAGATATTCCGGCGTGCGGCCGACCATCAGGCCGGCGACGAAGACGGCGATCAGGATGAACATCAGCATGCCGTAGAAGCCGGCGCCGACGCCGCCGACGACGACCTCGCCGAGTTGCATGTTGATGAGCGGGATCATGCCACCGAGCGCGGTGAAGCTGTCATGCATCGCGTTGACCGCGCCGCAGGAAGCGGCCGTCGTGATGACGGCGAACAAAGCCGAGAGCACGATGCCGAAGCGGGTCTCCTTGCCTTCCATGTTGCCGCCGTCGATGCCCAGCGCATGCACCAGCGGATTGCCCGCGGCTTCCGCCCAATAGCAGACGGCGACGCCGGCGATGAATAGCACGCCCATGGAGGCGAGGATCGCCCAGCCCTGGCGCTGGTTGCCGACCATGCGGCCGAAGACGTTGGTCAATGCGGCGCCGACGACGAAGATCGACAGCATCTGGATCAGATTGGAGAAGGCGTCGGGATTTTCGAATGGATGTGCCGCGTTGGCATTGAAGAAACCGCCGCCGTTGGTGCCGAGCATCTTGATGGCGACCTGCGAGGCCACCGGCCCAAGCGCGATCGTCTGCTTGGCGCCCTCGAGCGTCGTGGCGTCCACGTAAGGCCCCAGCGTCTGTGGCATGCCGAGCCAGACATAGAACAGGGTGAGCACGATGCAGAGCGGCAAGAGCACATAGAGCGTGGCGCGCGTCATATCGACCCAGAAATTGCCGATCGATCTTCCGGAAGCGCGGGCAAAGCCGCGGATCAGCGCGATTGCAATGGCGATGCCGGTGGCGGCCGAAACGAAATTCTGGACCGTCAGCCCGGCCATCTGCACGAGGTAGGACATGGTGCTTTCACCACCGTAGTTCTGCCAGTTGGTGTTGGTCATGAAGCTGGCGGCGGTGTTGAAGGCGAGCGCCGGGTCGACCGCGCTCATGCCGGCGGGATTGTAGGGCAGACTGCCTTGCAGGCGTTGCAGGATATAGAGCACCAGGAAGCCCGCCAGGTTGAACAGCAGGAGAGCCACCGCATAGGTGGTCCAGTGTTGCTCCTCGCGCTCGCTGGTTCCGCAAATGCGGTAAAGCCCGCGCTCAAGCGGGCCGAGGATCGGTGAAAGCGGCGTGCGATCGCCATTGAAGACGCGGTGCATGTAGAAGCCAAGCGGCTTCACCAGCAAAACGAGGATCCCGCAAAAGACCAGGATCTGTATCCATCCGTTCAGTGTCATGGTTGTGGCTTTCCGTGCCTTCAGAAGCGTTCTGGACGAATGAGCGCGTAGGTGAGGTAGGCGAGCAGGAACAAGGTCACGCCACCGCCGAGGATGTAATCGACAAGCATGGTCCGATCCTTCAGCCTAAATTCTATCGCAAGCTTTGACGTAGACGATGGACAGGCCGAAGAACAAAGCCCCGACCCCGAGAACAATAAAGTCCATTGTGCTTTTCCTTGCTTCCATTTTCTACCGTTCGCCTGCCAAAAACAGGTCGGCAATACCGTGAGACGGCGCGCAGCACTGCGGCGGCGCCCGACGGCTTTTGCTCGACCTGAATATGGACCCGATCACCATAAAGGTTCGAGACGGGGCGGATGGGAAAGAAATAGGAATTCTATAAAGGTTTCCGGCGCGGCTCGCCGTCTAAGAGCAGCTCGTCGACGCGGATTGCCGCGAAGGATATGCCGCCGCGCTTTGCGGCCTTGCTGGGACGCTACCGCGGCTCCCGCGTCAGGCTGAGATAAGTCGGATCGAACTCGGCGATTTCCTGGAGCCTGTGCCAATCCAGGATTGTCACCGTGTGATTTGCCCAGTTGACGACGCCGACTTTGCGCAAGGCGCCGATGACGCGGTTCATGTGTACGACGGAAAGACCGAGCACATCGGCCAGTTCGGCCTGTGAGAGCGGCAGATGAAAGCTCATGCCGTTGGTGCGCTGCACCACCTGCAGTCGTACGAAAAGCTCACAGAGGAGATGGGCCAGGTGTGAGGTCTTGGAGCGACGGCCCATCGCCACGATCCACTCGCGATGGATGGCGCCATCGACCAGCGTATCCAGCCACAGCAGCCGCGTCAGATGAGGCGCTTCCTCGGTGATGGCACGAAGCCGGCTGTGATCGGCGAACATGACATGGCAGGGCGACATGGCAACGATGCCGTGATCCATCGTCTTCAGGAGGAAGGCGTGGAGATCGACGAAATCGCCGGGCACCTGCAGCGAGGTGAACTGCCGGCCGCCGCTCTCGAGCACCTTATAGCGCGCCGCCAAACCGTCGAGGATGAGGGTCGAATAGGCGGGCCGCGCGCCCGATGCGACGATATCCTGACCGACCGCGAAATGCCGCTCGAAAGTCATGGCTTCAGCCAGCAGCGCCTTTTCGGCATCGGAAAGCGCGTCGTGCTGGGCGAGATTCAGATACAGGGATTCCAGCACCGCTATCTCCAGCGAAAGGGCTCAGAGCCGATCGCCAACTGTCGAAAGCAAGGGGCGGCTACCGAAGCACTAGGTCGTCGGGCGCCGGCGGGCATTAACATTTGTTAGAAGGCGCTTATTCGCCACGAAGATCATCTCTTATGGAACAACGGCTTAGCCCGCGAATTGTCGATCAGTCTCTCTTGGCAATTTCATCAGCTCGGGATTCGGCCGCATCATGCCCAGATACTTTCTTGACCTTTACAATGGCGATGGCCTGACGGTGGATGACCATGGTCAGGTGTTCGACTCGCGCGAGCGTCTGCGGCGCGAGGCAATTCTCATCCTGCCCGACATCATTCGCGACGAGATGATCGAAAACGACCGAACGGCCATTACCGTGAAGGTGCGCGACGAGAGCGGGCGCCAGGTCTTCGAAGCATCGCTCGTCATCTCATCGAGTTGGTGTGATTGACCGCGGCCTGATCTGCGGACCCTCCGCAAGTTGGAATGGAAAAGCCCGGCTCGAAGCGCCACGCCGGGCTTTAGGGGCGGCCGTACGACCTGGCCACCGCGATGGCAAGTCGAACGATCAGGCGGCGTAGCCGCCATGGCCGCGTGCGACGGCCCGCGCCACGATGACAGGTTCGATCTCGGGCCAGAGAATACCGGTGGCTTCCGCGAATTCAACAAGCGCATGGCGCGCCTCGTCCCTCGTGATGCAGCCTTCCAGGGCTAGGCCGCACGCCTCGACGGCATTGTGATAAAGCGGACCACGGCGGGAGGTCGTCCAGTTGGTCAGGAAATCGTGCATTTCGGCCAGCGAGGCGATTTCGCGCTTGAAGCCCAGACCGACGGTCAGTGCGACGGGCGAATGAAACAGCTTGTCATGCATGAAGAGGGCTCCTGATTGGTCGCGGTGCTCGGAGAAATCCTGGCGGGATCTATGATGAGACGCCGGGAAACGCATCGCGAGCCAGGAGGTTCCGGAGCAAACAGGACACTTTGCGGACCGCACGCCTGAGTGCGCCGGAAATCTTACGTCCTGATCCACCGGCCCGGCGAGAAGACGATTAAGGCTCGATATAGCTAGGCTGTCCCAGAAGCGCCTGCGGAAAAGGGAAGCTGGCGGAGAGAGCGGGAAACGAAGAGCGAAAGATAAAGTCAATGATTTCAATGGTTGATGGGTAATGGCAGTCATTTTGTAGCAGATTGCGGGGCTGGTTTTGTCACCGCTTCCCGTTGACGTTCCCGCTTCGGCTAGCGCTATCTTGGTCGAAATGGTTGGAGGCCGTTTCAGCGTTCGGTTTGAGATTCACAGCTAAGCAAGGTGATGGGTCGGATTTCGGTTTTAGACGATCACATTGTATATGGACCGGCTCGATCACTCACCATGTGTGGTGCAAAAGACGATATGCTGAGGATGGGGCGTGAATGCGCAGGCTCGACGGGTTGCGGTAACAGCAGGGGCGCTGTCAAAGTGCCCGCTCCACGATGATGTCTTCATCATCGATCAAATGGATAGCGCTTCGTGGAGGACGCCTATCGCATAGGTGCAGTCAAGGTTCGTGATGGCGAGATCGACTCTGACCACAAGGAGTTCATGGCAGCGATCAAGAGGATTGTTGAAGAAAGCGCCATGGATTGCGGCTACTGCGCAAAGAACGACGTCGACTGACAACCAGGGCATGCCTCCCACGCGCGGTTTAAGACTTTGTGGATTATCCACATGACGCTTTCGCTCGAAGTTTGATCAAGGCTTGGCAGCGGTCGTAAAAAGCTTCGCAAGGACGCCGAACCAACCCAGAACCGCTGCGCCAACGAGCCCTGCAATAGAGGTAAATTCGACGGTCTTCCTCCAAAATAACTTGCTCGCGGTGATCCGCTTGACCTTGCGCGACTCAATTATGTCCACCAGTTGTTCGACTGGTATGGACAAAACACCGATGCGGCGCGTCGCTTTTCCCCACGGGAACTACTCTTACCATCTTGGTCTGCCACGGTTGCGGTTTGATTCGGATTCCGCAATTCTAGGCTAATGTGCAACCTCTACAACATCACCACGACCCAAGAGGCGGTCCGCCAATGGACGCGCGCCTTGCGCGATATCGTCGGCAATCTTGAACCGTCCGTTGATATCTATCCAAACCAGTCTGGGCCGGTGGTTCGCAATGCGGCGGACGGGCAGCGGGAGTTAGTCAAGCTGCTGTGGGGTCTACCAACGCCAGCGGAGCGCGTGAAAGGCAAGGCTGACTACGGCACGACGAACGTGCGCAATCCACAGTATGGCCACTGGCAGCAGTATGTCGGGGTCGAGCATCGGTGCGTCGTGCCAGTTACGAGTTTCGCGGAACCTTCGCCTACACCAGGCGACAAAGACCCTGAAACCGGCGTCCAACGAAACTATTGGTTCGCGCGCAATGAAAGCCAACCGCTGTTCTTCTTCGCCGGCCTGTGGACGCCCTGGCAGGGCGTCCGCAAGGTCAAGGACGGTCCCGGCGACTTCGAGCTCTACGCTTTCATGACGACCAAGCCGAACGCCCTCATCACGCCAATCCATGAGAAGGCAATGCCGGTGATCCTGACCACGCCAGAAGAGACCGAGACCTGGCTGACAGCGCCTTGGTCGGAAGCACGGCACTTGCAGCGGACCGCGCCCGACGACGCGCTGGTGATCGTTGAGAAGCCCGCCACGCAGATCAAATTTCCGCAACAGGCGCCCTCGACGCCTGCCCAGGGGTCGCTGTTCTAGACTGCCTCAACCCCATTTAATCCACATGATCAAAAGGATTCCCGCAAGGACGGATGTCCCCATGGACAGAGGCATCCAGTTCAGGATCTTCCACGGACCTATCCAATCGTCAGGGTGATCTAGCCAGGCCGCTATGACGCCGACAGCGTGAAGGAAGTCGAAAACTGTAACCGAAGTCCATTCGCCGCTTTGTAGAAACCACAAATCCTGTATTCCGAGAACAACGGCGGGGCCGATCATGAGTATCACCATGATGACCAGCAACAGGACCGCTATATCACGCGGGCTTGTCTGCACCATGTCCCCTCCCGGCACCGGCACCCAATGGGCACGGGCCGAGAATTGCGACCAGAAAGACACCGACACGCTCTGGCTAGCCATCGTCGCGCCAGATTACTTGGCGCACCAAGCGGACGCCGGCAAGCCGCCGAACGCGTATCTTCAAGCCGTCGGATGCGCTCGGCAACAGGATGTCGATATCGAACTCACGGCGCTTACAGCGCTCACACCGCATGTGACGTTCAACATCCCAAAATGGAATATCCCCAAGCAGCTTGGCGAGGTCGCCGGCCGGGTAGTGGCGCGTGATGTTGCAGGGGATACACCGGACGCGGATTAGCTGGCCGACCTCATGCGCACGGCACAAGGTCTGCACAAGGCGGCGTGATCGTCGGCTGGGTTCCGGCATTGCCGAAAATCTGCTTGCAAAGGCGAATGTCGACAAAATTAAGCTCCGCGAAGAAGCGGTAGACGCTGCAAATAAGCTGTTGCTCGCGACGATCGATTTTACCGCGCAATCCAGCGACTTGAGCGATGCGCAATCGCTCGATTTGCTCATGGGTAAATCCGCCTAGCAGATTGGACGATCCGCTAGTGTCGGTCCGGTCGGGTAATTTTCAGGTCCATTTCCACAGCCTGCTAAATTATCCGACCGGTCATAAACCTCCAATAAAATGGCTGACAGAAATGGTAAATTCGCTGCCCAATTCCGGCATTGACGACGGCGACGGCAAAGATGAACGGACCGGCAAATTCCTGCCGGGCCATAAAGGATTTAAAAAGGTCGGATCGCGTTCAAGAGTTTCCCGACAGGCGATCGATACGGCCAACGAACACGCGCAAACAGCTATGACTATGCTCGTCGGCAAGATGATGGCAGGGGATATCAAGGCCGCTGAAGTCTTGCTCCGCTATGGATGCGATCCATTCATTTCAAAGAACCGAACGGTCGAATTGCCCGACGTTCCGGAAAACCCGACAAGCGAACAACTGGCTAAGACCGTTCTACAGGCCGCGTGGTCCGGGGAGATAAGTCCGGATGAAGCGAAGCAATTGCTTGAGGCGATCACGGCGAGCAAGGGGATAATTGAAGACGCCGACCTATTGCGCCGCGTCGAGCAATTGGAAGCGACCAAGCGCTAACGCGTCCAGTCGCTCGCACCGCACTGGCTAAACGGCTGGACAAATTGTCGCCCGGTCGAGATTGGCAACTATTGCCCGGTCGAGACGACACCGGCCTTCTGACCGCCTTCAACATCACTCTCGCCATGCTGCCCGATCCGGTCGCCCGATATGCCTATACGCTCACGGCGGACGGCGCGGCATTGGTGGCGCAGCTCTTCGAGATCACCCCCACAGCGGCGGCAACTGTGGATCGGATAACGCCAACCGATACGCCTGAAATTGCGCAAGCGAAATACCGGGATTGGATCGGATTTTTGCCTGCCGTTCTCACCGATCACGTAAATGCGAATAACCGAGCCTCCTTACTCGAAAAAAGATCGTCTCCCAGAATTCGGCAATCTTCTTTAACGTCCTCAAGAAACCCATCAGGTACCTGACGCTTCCCAAAAAGCGTGATCTCTCCGGCCGAGAACCACGAACCAGAGTAAAACTGGCGGGCTACAATCATGCAGAAAGCTAGCGGTGTCAGCACACGTTGCAAGGGCCATCGGTTAGTATCGTGATGGCCCATGTGAAAGTGCGAACATGGATGTATGTATTCGCGGTACTGGCTTGGTGCGTTTTCATAGCGCAATAGCGGAGCATGTTGGCTTCGCCTCAACTCTCCAATCTTTGCCAGGTAACCTTCAATGCTGATCAATCCCTCATCGACATATGTGTGAAGTTCGCCTAACTCGGCGATTGCTCTTTCAGATGAACCCAGGAAAGGGTTGGGATAGTATCCGTAGCGAACATGGTGTTCTTCGGAAATGCCAATTTGCAGAAACGAAAAATCCAATAGCAGGATGTTGTAATCTCGCTGCCGAAGCCCAGTAAGATACAGGTTCTCGTAGCTCTCATCATGGTTGAGCGCAGAGTCACGAAACTCTTCGCTGCTTACAATTGGCATCGGATTTGAAAAAATTTGCCCTAGTTCAAGCGTCTTTAAAAACGTCCAGCCCTTTGCAATGTCAGCGCGGACATAATCTCTATTCACGCCTCAGCCCTGCCGCTAGCTCTTCCTCTATTTCTTCGAACGAGTAACCAGCATCCACAAGCGTTTTAATGTACGCCTCTCTTGCTGCCTTTGCCTTCGCCTGTTTGCGGCTAAACCCTCGCTGGATGGTTTCCACTTCTGCCAAATCAGGCATCTTGAAAACCAACGCCGGCGCAAGTTTTTTTGCTTTTTCCATCTCTTCGAAAATCTTTTGCGCAGGCGCCCCAATACCGCTTACACGCAACCAAGCCTTTGACCTAGTGAAGGCGGTAAAAATCTTATTTCTGCCAGATCGAGCGCGCCGCTCGACACCGTCCACACCCACTGCGAAGACTGCTGCCGCTTCGTTACCTTTTGCCCGATAAACCGTTGAGAGCGTAACTTTCCCTGCAATCGAGAAGGGCGGCTCATTGTACGGATCTGCGATGACGTTATTTGTTGCAATCCCTTTTTCAGCTAGATTCTCAGCGATTGAAGCTAGGTAGAATTTTGCGTGCCTGTCATCCAGAGAGATGACGACAATTTCCTCGGGCGACAAGCCTCCACCAATGAATTTGATGATACTCGCGGTAACCCACTCAACCTCTTGGGCTAGGTCGGTTGCAAGATGCCAGTCAATCAGTGGGAATTTTGGAGTGTTCCCAATATGAAGCGGGCTGTTTTCGTCAGGGCGCCGGATGCGGACTATCGATCCTGTGGCTAACTCGCCACTCTCAACTTCATAGCCAACATCTCTCCAATGATCTGCACTTTCCAGTAGTTGCACGATCCCGCCGTATACCCCGAATCCGAGCGCATGAGCTGTGACAAGCACATCTCTCTGATTTCGATAGCACTTGCTCAAAACGGCATCATTGGTGGCCCCGGGTGGCATGTGCGCCGATGATCTGTCGAGATCAACCCGAGCGCGCCCTTTGTCGTCTACGCCGAAGAGAGCTTTAGGTTGGCGAATTTTCACATTCATAATATCCTGCAGTTCGTCGTAAGCCCAAACAATACTCTTTCTATCTTGCTCTCCCTTGGCCAACGTGTAGCAAAGCTGATAGAAAGAAACAGGAAAATCTTGCCCCTCATCAATCAGGATATGATCATAATGTGGTTTTACCTCGCCGGAAGCCATAAGATTGGAGCATGCTGCTTCGAATGCGCTCGAAGCGTTACCGCGAGCCAAACTTTGTGCTTCCGAAAGAGTTAGTGGTGCCTTTCCTATTCGTCTGCACGCGTCGGAGTAAGCCCCTGGCAAAGATGAGCCACCCCAACCATGGCGAATATGTATCGTTTTCCAGTCAGGATCGCTTTCTGAATAGTGTCGATAAAATTTTGTAATTAAGTTTTTTATTGTGGCCCGTAGGCTCTTGGTGAGGAACGTTATCAGGATCGTTGCGGAAGGATTGTTAAGATGAAGGTGAGCTACTTTCATTGCTAGGATGACAGTCTTTCCAGAACCCGCGAGGCCCCGAATGCGGGCTGGCCCTCCGACGTCAACGAGTGCGATGTGCCGCTGTTTCTGATCGAAATTGGCAATCTCGTCCTCAAGCGCGGCCATCGCCACCGCGAGGGGCTGCTTTTCTGGATCGTCTATTGTTCGCTTGACAGGTCGAGAAAGAGCCTTAGCGCCTTCGACTACGGATCTCGCTTCTGCCATTGCGGATGCCGGGATTTCCTGCATACGCCAGCTATTGAAGAGAGCCGCGAACTGCTCGTAGCTTGAACAGGTTTCACTTTCGAGATCGGCAGCCGCAGAAGAAGCTTTGTTGCGTGTCGTGTCGAAAATTAAGGGATGAACCTCCAAAATCGCCTTCGTCCGGCTAACCCTCAGTTCGCGGCTACGAATAATGCGGGAATATAAATTACTACAAAAGTCGTTTAACCCACGGTCGATTCCCGCAATTGTCTCTCGTGCGCGAACAAAAAGGCTATCATCCAAAAAGCGAACAGCAACAAACCCATGGTTCGGCGAAAATATGAGAATGTCTGGCCGTGTAGTCTCCGTTTCGTAGTCAACATAGGCAGGAAAATCATAATATAGGACAGCTTTATCAACCAGAAGGGGCTTTTGCTGGGCCCGGATGTAGTCAATCAGATTCCGTGAATTGGGATCTTGATGGTAACGATCCGTTGTAACGACGATGTCTAGTGCCATTCTAAACCCTTTTGCGCTAGGCAGTCCGGAGTACGAACGCCTTGCCTATTCAACCTTTAGCCGGAAGCGCGTCGGGCCGGAAGAGATTGTTTTGTGTCTCATAGAACGCCTTGCGCACGTGACACTCTTGCCGGCGAGCAAGAAAGCTCTCCGCATCATACTCTGGAAGCCACGGTTGTCGCTCGGGCCGCCGGGGTGAAATGGTGCTGTTGGCAGACAATCCATTTGGTGCCGTCAAACTGGAGTAGCGTCGTTTTTAACCGGCACGATAAGGAATCTGGCCCGAACGGCGTTTCCAAATTGGCCGCAGGAAATCCGGCCGCTTTGTGGGAGCGGTGCCGCCTGAGAGGGACTGAACTCCCGACCAATAATTTCAAGACTACTGCTCTATCATATGAGCTTGCGCCCAGACCGGCTGTCTCATTCTGTAGCAACCCGAAACAATCAATGCCGCTCCAATTGATGGGCATTTTGGCGGGTACGCTCCGCGAAATCTAAAATGATATAATGAAATCAATGGGGTGTGGCGGAGAGAGCGGGATTCGAACCCGCGTTACGGTCTCCCGTAAACACACTTTCCAGGCGTGCGCCTTCAACCACTCGGCCACCTCTCCGTCCTTGCATTTTTCGCGACGGCCGGTTTCGCCGCGCGGGTTGGGGACAATGCGGTCCCTTCAGGGAGCGGTAGCGATTTCCGCGCTATGGGTGCCGCCAACCAGCGGACACCTCTCCCGGCACCTGAGCCGTCAAAGCAACAGGCGCGGGGCTCATCTAGTCGATCCCGCGCCGAATGCCAAGCCATAACGACAGTCTATTCGCTTTGCCGGCCACACAACGCTTCGTGAGGCCGCCGCGGCATCCGGTTCAAGGTGCCGACGCCCCGAATAATGTGCACAGACGAGCCCGCAAGGCCGGGCGCGCTTGACTTCGTCGCGGGCCACCTGTCGAGTGGAACGGAGGCTTTGCGAGGGGCATCGTCTGGGCATGACATCAGGCAATGAACAACCGGGCGGTGGCATGCCGGTTAGTGGGCAGGCGCCAACCGGGCGGCCGGACAGCGGGCTTTCCTACGTGCCGGCGGGCTGGCTCATCTTCGTCATGGCGTGGTCGGTCTACGGCCTGGCCTCCGCCTGGTGGCTGACCGGCAATTCCGGCCTGGCGGACAGGATCTTCTATTTCCTCCTGGGCGGGCTTGCCGTCGACATCATCACCATCCTGTGGGGGCTTTATTTGCTCGGCCTTGCCTTTGGCCGCTCGGCGCGCTTCCCGCGCCAGTTCATCATCTGGCAGGTGGCGACCATCGCCTGGGTGCTGGCCAGGCAGGGCTATGTGCTCGCCGTGCCCGATTTCGTCTTTTCCGCCAGGAGCCTGCTTATCGGCGGCGCCGAAATCGCCATCGGCCTGCTCTGCATCTATCTGCTGCGCCGTGGCTCCGGCGCCGAGGGCGTCTATGCCAGGCCGCGCGCCGAAGCGCCGTCGGTCTTCGTTTCCATCGTGGCTGCCTTGCTCGGCATCGTCCTGGGCGCGGTCATCGGCGCCGTTGGCGGTTTCCTGGCTGGCTCGGTGATCGCCGATGTCGCCGAGGTCAGCTGCTTCGAGGGCGGCTGCGGCTACTTTGCCGCCTTCATCGGACTGGCCGGGCTGGTGGTCGGCGCCATTGCCGGAGGCATTCTTGCCGTCTGGCTCGTTCACCGCCCCAGGCGCCAGCCGGTCGCATAGGAGCTCAGAAAGCGCCGGCCTTCAAATTCGCGTATCGCGATTGCAGCCGAACCGCACGCATTCTATGTCTGTTTCGGATATGTGCCGGTGGTCTTCTGGTCGGCGTCCAGGGTGAACCGGGGGAGAGCCTTGATGTTTCGCTTCGTCTTTCGTCTTGCGGCCATGGTCGCGCTGTCGGTTTCCGTCATCATGGCGGTGCTCGACACGACGCGCACGGTGGCGGCTTCGGCCCTTGTGCTGACCCCGCTCAACGCCAGTTGGCTGGCCGTCTCGCCGGACACGCGGGCCGCCTTCGAAACCTTCGTCCGCGGCAAGGCCGGTCCGCTGCTGTGGGACACAGTCATCGCCTGGGGGCTCAACCAGCCGGGCTTTGCCGTCTTCGCGGTGCTGGCCTTCCTGCTGTACGCCATCGGTTATCGGCGGCAGCGGCGCACGGGACAGTTCGCCACCAACTGAACCCATCTCCCGCACCATTCCGGCCGGCTGTTGAAAGCTTGCACGCAAGATCGGATCGCGGCGGGGCTTGCCCATGGTACGCTTTTCCAAAAGGTCAAAATTCCGCGTGAATTTTGTTTCGGGCCGTGCCAGATTGCCCGGGAGCGGGAGGGGAATGCACTCCTGGCTAACGTCGTTTGCTTGCCGGAGAACCGGGCAGGCAGGCGGTGTGTAACGGAAAAAATAACCGACAGGGTGTGGATCACATGAAACGTATCGTTCTCGGCCTCCTGGCCGCAACCGCAATGGTTCTTCCGGCATTCGCCGCGGATGTCCAGCCGGCCATCCTCTATGATCTGGGCGGCAAGTTCGACAAATCCTTCAATGAGGCTGCCTACCATGGCGCCGAAAAATTCAAGACCGAGACCGGCGTCGCCTATGTCGAGTTCGAAGTATCCAACGCCTCGCAGCGCGAGCAGGCGCTGCGCCGCTTCGCCGAGGACGGCCACAACCCGATCGTCATGGCCGGCTTTGCCTGGGAGGATGCGCTGAAGAAGATCGCGGCCGAATACCCGGACCTCAACTTCGCCATCATCGACGATGCGGTCGACCTGCCCAATGTCCGCTCGCTGGTGTTCAAGGAGAATGAAGGCTCCTATCTCGTCGGCATCATGGCCGCGATGGCGTCGAAGTCGAAGAAGGTTGCCTTCGTCGGCGGCATGGACATCCCGCTGATCCGCAAGTTCGAATGCGGCTATGTCGGCGGCGCCAAGTCCGCTGGCGCGACCGACGTCATCCAGAACATGACTGGCGATACGCCGGCGGCGTGGAACGATCCAGCCAAGGGTGGCGAGATCGCCAAGACGCAGATCGACCAGGGAGCCGACGTGGTTTACGCGGCCGCCGGCGGCACCGGCGTCGGTGTGCTGCAGGCGGCGGCGGATGCCGGCAAGCTCGGCATCGGCGTCGACTCCAACCAGAACGGACTGCAGCCCGGCAAGGTGCTGACCTCGATGCTGAAGCGCGTGGACGTTGCCGTCTACACCGCCTTCATGGATGGCAAGAACGGCACCTTCAAGGGTGGCGTCGAGAATCTGGGCCTCAAGGAAGGCGGCGTCGACTACGCCATGGACGACAACAACAAGGCACTGGTGACCGACGAAATGAAGGCGGCCGTCGAAAAAGCCAAGGCCGACATCATCGCCGGCACGGTCAAGGTGCACGACTACACAGCCGACAACGCCTGCCCCTATTGATCCGCGGCGCCATACGGCCATGATCCGCAACCGCTGGGCGAAAGCCCGGCGGTTTTGCTTTTGCCGATCGAACGAAACTCGCGGATGGCATGGAGCGACGAATGCAGCCAACGATCGAACCCATGCGCGGGCATGACATCGAAGTCGTCGCGCGACTGCGGATTGCCGCCTTCTTCGAGGGGACGGGAAGGACGCTGGAAGAGGATGCGGCAGGGCTTCGCAACCTGCTCACCAGCGACGGCGTTGAAAAGGCTTTGGTTGCCCGTGTGAACGATGTGCCGGTAGGCACCTGCCTGCTGGTCCGCCATGAACTGGAACCGGCGCATGATCTGACACCGTGGTTGGCCGGGCTTGTCGTCGATGCCGGCCATCGGGGCAAGGGAACCGGCACCGCGCTGGTCAAGGCGATCGAAGCGCATGCGGCGTCAGCCGGGGTCGAGACGCTCTACCTCTACACCTGGCAAGCGCGCGGGTTTTACGCGGCGCTCGGCTGGGACGCGATCGAGGTGTGCGAGCAGGACGGCGAAACGATGATGTTGATGTCGCGCCGGCTCGATCACAATGTGCCCAGGAGATAGCCGAGCGCGAAGGCCGCAATCAGCCCGGCCATGACGACAAGTCCATGCCTACCGCCGAGCGAATGCACGCCGACGCCGTACGGCTGTCGGGACGGGTTTCGGATTACTGTCGGCGACTTGGCATCGTTGCCGCCCAGGCCAACGCCTCGCATCTGCGGCATTTCGGCGAGGCGCTGCGTAACCAGTTCCCAATGATTGACGCCGGCTGGCTGTTCGGCCCGATCGAAGACATGCATGCGTTCGGCCAGCTGCACCACCGCGTCGCGGAACGCAGGGTCGATCTCGAGATCGCGCTCGGCCCGCTCGCGGTCGGCATCGTTCATCAGGCCCAGCACATAGTCGCCGGCCCTTGCGATACGATCGCTCTCACCGGCCATGATCCGTGCCCTCCCCCTCTCCTCACCAGTGTGGCGGCTTGGTCACCGGCACATCCTGTGCCGACTGCTCTTCAAGCGCCAGGAAGCGGTCGGTCAGCGCATCGAGCTTGCGCTGCATGCGTTCGATCACCTTCCACTGCTCGGCGATCTGGCCCGACAGTTCCTCGATGGTCTTCTCCTGCTCGGCGGCGCGGATTTCCAGCGTCGTCAGCCGGTCGGCGGGCATGATCATGCAAAGTCCCCAGTTTGTACCGCGACACCTTGCGCCGCAACGTCAAATCGACCTCGTCATAGTAGCGAATGTGAGAGCTTCGGCCACGTTCGAAATTGACAAGCGTGCGGGGATTTGTCGAGAGTGGATGCTGCTCCGGACAATTGGCATAAGCGGAGCGCCATGCTAGGCGTTTTGACCAAGCGATAAAAAAATAAGAGTGGGACAGGCTGCATGGCGCAAGCCGCAATCGAACTGATCGGCATCAACAAGAATTTCGGCGCGGTGCGCGCCAACCGCGACATCAATCTGGAGATCGCGCGCGGCACCATCCATGGCATCGTCGGCGAAAACGGCGCCGGCAAGTCGACGCTGATGTCGATCCTCTATGGCTTCTACCAGGCCGACAGCGGCGAGATCCGCGTCGGCGCCAAGCCGGCATCGATCAAGACACCCAACGACGCGATCGCGCTCGGCATCGGCATGGTGCACCAGCATTTCATGCTGGTCGACAATTTCTCGGTGCTGGAGAACATCATCCTCGGCGCCGAAACCGATGCGCTGCTGAAGAGCAGCATTGCCAAAGCGCGCTCCGAGCTGGACCGGCTTGAGCGAGAATACGGGCTGGAAGTCGATCCCGATGCGATCATCGAAGAACTGCCGGTCGGCCTGCAGCAGCGCGTGGAAATCCTGAAGGCGCTTTATCGCGGTGCCGAAATCCTGATCCTCGACGAGCCGACGGGCGTTTTGACGCCGGCCGAGGCCGACCACCTGTTCCGCATCCTCAGGCAGTTGAAGGAACAGGGAAAGACGGTGGTGCTGATCACCCACAAGCTGCGCGAGATCATGGCCATCACCGACACCGTGTCGGTGATGCGTCAGGGCACGATGGTGGCGACCCGGGAGACCAGGAAAACCACGGTCGAGGAACTGGCCGAACTGATGGTCGGGCGGCGTGTCCTCTTGAGGGTCGAAAAGGGCGAGGCCGAGGCCGGTGCCGTCAAGCTCGCGGTCAAGAACCTGACGGTCAGGGATTCGCGCGGCGTCACCATGGTCGACGACGTCTCCTTCGATATCAGAGCCGGCGAGATCGTCGGCATCGCCGGCGTCGCCGGCAACGGGCAATCCGAGTTGCTTGAGGCGATTTCCGGCATCAGGCACGCCGTTTCCGGTTCCGTGACGCTCGACGGCAAGCCGATCGATCTCACCGGCAAGGCCGATCCCGGCGAATTGCGCGACCGTGGCCTCGCCCACGTACCGGAAGACCGCCACCATGTCGGGCTGGTGCTGGCCTTCGAGGAGAACGAGAATTCCATCCTCGGCTACCACGACGATCCCCGTTACCTCAGAGGACCGTTCCTCAACATCGATGCAATCATGGCCGACGCCAGGGACAAGATCGAGAAATACGACATTCGTCCCGGCAATCCGCGCCTGAAGACGGCCAATTTTTCCGGCGGCAACCAGCAGAAGATCGTGCTCGCGCGTGAAATCGAACAGGACCCCGGCGTGCTGATCGTCGGACAGCCGACGCGGGGCGTCGACGTCGGCGCCATCGAGTTCATCCACAAGCGCCTGATCGCCATGCGCGACCAGGGCAAGGCGGTGCTGGTGGTCTCGGTCGAGCTAGACGAGATCCGCTCGCTTTCCGACCGCATTCTGGTGATGTTTGCCGGAAGGGTCGTCGGCGAGCGCGGCCCCGACGCGACCGAAGGCGAGCTCGGCCTGCTGATGGCCGGTGTCGAGCATCAGGAGGCGGCGCAATGAGCACGCCTTACGCCAAATTGCCTGCCTGGGCCGACTACGGGCTGATCCCGCTGATCAACCTGTCGGTCGCCTTCATCGTCGCTGGCTTCGTCGTCATGCTGGTCGGCGAAAACCCATTCCGCGCCGCCGTCATCCTGGTCGAAGGCGCCTTCGGCAAGGGCACAGGCATCGCCTTTACCCTCTTCTATGCCACGACGTTCATATTCACCGGGCTTTCGGTGGCTGTGGCGGCGCATTGCGGACTGTTCAACATCGGCACCGAGGGACAGGCCTACATCGCCGGCCTCGGCATCGCCATCGTCTGCCTTTCCCTCGACAGCACACTGCCCTGGTGGCTGACTTTTCCGCTGGCGATCGTGGCCTCCGCACTCGTGGGCGCATTGTGGGCGTTGATCCCCGCCTACCTGCAGGCCAAGCGCGGCTCGCACATCGTCATCACGACGATCATGTTCAACTTCATCGCCGCCTCGATCATGGTCTACCTGCTGGTCGGTCCGCTGAAGCCGGCAGGGTCGCAGGCGCCGCAGACGCGCAACTTCCTCGCCGGCGCGGAGTTGCCGAAACTCAACTGGATCATCGAATTGTTCGGCGCCAAGATCCGATCGGCCCCGCTCAACATCTGCTTCCTGCTGGCGCTGGTGATGGCTTTCCTGGTGTGGCTGCTGATCTGGCGCACCAAGCTCGGCTACGAGATGCGCACCTATGGCCACAGCCCGAAAGCGGCCCGCTATGCCGGCATTTCGGAAACCCGCATCATCATCACTGCGATGATGATTTCGGGCGCTCTGGCCGGCATGATGGCGCTCAACCCGGTGATGGGCGACCAGCACAATGTCGCGATCGACTTCGTTTCGGGCGCCGGGTTCGTCGGTATCGCCGTGGCGCTGATGGGCCGCCTGCATCCGGTCGGCATCGTGCTGGCGGCGATCCTGTTCGGCATGCTTTACCAGGGCGGCGCCGAACTCGCCTTCGAGATGCCGGCAATCAGCCGCGACATGATCGTCATCATTCAAGGATTGGTCATCCTCTTCGCCGGCGCGCTGGAGCATATGTTCCGGCCCTATATCCAGGCTCTGTTCGCCTCGTTCAGCCCGAAGTCGGTGGGCATGCAGGCCGTCAACGGGAAGGGCGCCTGAGATGGATATCTTCAACGCGGTCATCCAGGTGCTGGACTCTACCATCCGCCTGTCGGTGCCGCTGCTGCTTGCCTGCCTCGCCGGCCTCTATTCGGAGCGGGCCGGCATTTTCGACATCGGCCTCGAAGGCAAGATGCTGGTCGGCGCCTTCGCGGGTGCTGCCGCGGCTTCGGTGTTCCATTCCGCGCTTATCGGCCTCGGCATGGCGATCCTGATCTCAGTCGCCTTCGCTTTGGTGCACGGCTTTGCCTCGATCACCCATCGCGGCAACCAGATCGTTTCGGGCGTTGCGATCAACTTCGTCGCCGCCGGATCGACCATCATTCTCGGCCAGGCTTGGTTCCAGCAGGGTGGCCGCACGCCGGCGCTACAACCGGGCGAACGATTCGAGGCGATCATCTGGCCCGGCGCCGATGCAATCAGGGGCGTGCCGATCATCGGTCCGATCTATGCCGAACTGATCTCCGGCCATTCGATCCTCGTCTATTTCGCCTTTGCGATGGTGCCGTTCACCTGGTGGGTGCTGTTTCGCACGCGCTTTGGGCTCAGGCTGCGCGCGGTCGGCGAGAATCCGGCCGCGGTCGACACCGCCGGCATCTCGGTCGCCTGGCTGCGCTATCGCGCGCTGATCTGCACGGGCATCCTGACCGGATTCGCAGGGGCCTATCTTTCGATGGTGCAGAATGGCGGCTTCGTGAAAGACATGACGGCGGGCAAGGGCTACATCGCGCTGGCCGCGCTGATCTTCGCCAAATGGAAGCCGGTCAACGCCATGTTCGCCTGCCTGCTGTTCGGCTTCCTCGACGCGGCGTCGATCCGCCTGCAGGGAACACCGCTGCCCATTGTCGGCAAGGTGTCGGTGCAGTTCATGCAGGCCCTGCCCTATATCCTCACCGTGATCCTGCTTGCCGGCTTCATCGGCAAGGCCATCCCGCCGCGCGCCGGCGGCGTGCCCTATGTCAAGGAACGCTAACGCTCGACAGTTCGGCGCGGACGAAGCGCCGGGTTTTGGACATGATCGTCGGAGAGAATACCTGAATGTCGCATGATCTGTTCGAAGCGGCCAAGGCAGCCATGGCCAAGGCCTATGCGCCCTATTCCAAGTTCCCGGTGGGCGCCGCCCTACGCACCGAGGACGGACGCGTCTTCACCGGCGCCAATATCGAGGTCGCCTCTTATCCGGAAGGCTGGTGCGCCGAGACCACCGCGCTTGGCCATTACATCATGGGCGGCGGCGGCAAGATCGTTGAAATCGCCGTCCTTGCCGAACGCATGGCCAAATGCTCGCCTTGCGGCGGCTGCCGCCAGCGGCTGGCCGAATTCTGCCGCCCGGAAACGAAGCTCTATCTCTGCGACGCTGCGGGCGTCGCAGAAACGGTCACGATGGGCGACATGCTGCCCTATGGCTTCCGCGGCGACATCTTGAAATGAAGAGTTGGCTGATATGACGCAAAAAACGGTCGACCACCTTATCGAAAGGCTGGACGGCCTGGCGCCGTCGACCGCTCTGGTGTTGGGTTCCGGCTTGGGCGGCTTGGTCGACCGGATCGAGAATCCGATCCGCGTCTCCTATGCCGACCTGCCCGGCTTTCCCAGGAGCGGTGTCAGCGGCCACGCCGGCCAAGTGGTCGCCGGCCTGTTTGCCGGCGTTCCGGTGCTCATGCTGTCCGGCCGTGCCCACTATTACGAGCATGGGGACGCCGCGGCGATGCGGCCGGTGCTGGAGGTGCTCGCCGGCATCGGCGTCACGAAACTGATCCTCACCAACGCAGCCGGCTCGGTCGATCCGGATATGCCGCCGGGTTCGGTGATGCTGCTCACAGATCATATCAACTTCTCCGGCACCAATCCGCTGATCGGCGAGCCCAGCGACCGCCGTTTCGTCGGCCTGACCGAAGCTTATGATGCCGGCATCCGCGAGGCGATCGAAGGCGCGGCGAAGGCGACCGGCACAGCGCTGCACAAGGGCGTCTACATGTGGTTCTCGGGCCCCTGTTTCGAGACACCGGCCGAAATCCGCATGGCGCGCATCATGGGCGCCAACGCCGTCGGCATGTCGACCGTGCCGGAAGTCATTCTCGCGCGTTTCCTCGGCCTGCGCGTCGCCGCCTGCTCGGTCATCACCAATTTGGCCGCCGGCATGACCGGAGCCGAGCTTTCGCACCAGGAAACCAAGGACATGGCGCCGGTTGGCGGATCGCGGCTGGCAACGGTGCTGCAGCGCGTGTTCCGTGACGGGCTGCTGGAGAGCTGATGCTTCCACAGGAAATCATCCGTCACAAGCGCGACGGCCACAGGCTGGCGCCTCACGAGATCGCCGCCTTCATCGACGGCGTGACGTCTGGTACCGTAACCGACGGCCAGGTCGCGGCCTTCGCCATGGCGGTGTTCTTCAACGGCATGAACCGCGACGAGGCGGTGGCGATGACGCTGGCCATGCGCGATTCCGGCGACGTGCTCGACTGGTCGGATTTGCCAGGCCCTGTCACCGACAAACATTCCACGGGCGGTGTCGGCGACAATGTCTCGCTGATGCTGGCGCCGATCGTTGCCGCCTGCGGTGCCTATGTGCCGATGATCTCGGGCCGCGGCCTCGGCCATACCGGCGGCACGCTGGACAAGATGGATGCCATCCCCGGCTACATCAGCCAACCCGACATCGCGCTGTTCCGCAAAGCCGTGCTGGAAACCGGCTGCGCCATCATCGGCCAGACCGCCGACCTGGCCCCTGCCGATCGCCGGCTCTACGCCATCCGCGACGTGACCGGAACCGTGGAGTCCGTGCCGCTGATCACCGCATCGATCCTGTCGAAGAAGCTCGCGGCGGGTCTGCAATCTCTGGTGCTCGACGTCAAGGTCGGCAATGGCGCGTTCATGGAGAAGTCCCGGGATGCGACCGCGCTTGCCAATAGCCTCGTCGAGGTCGCCAGCGGCGCCGGACTGAAAGTCTCGGCGCTGATCACCGGCATGAACGAACCGCTTGCCTCCGCCGCCGGCAATGCCGTCGAGGTGCGCAATGCCGTCGATTTCCTGACCGGCCGCCTGCGCGACCGGCGGCTGGAGGAGGTGACGCTGGCGCTGGCCGCCGAAATGCTGCAGTCGGCGGGACTGGTATCGTCGAACCAGGACGGCATGCGCCGCGCCACCGAGACGCTCGCCAGCGGTCGCGCCGCCGCCACCTTCGCGCGCATGGTGACGGTGCTTGGCGGCCCCATTGATTTCATCGAGAAGCCGGAGAAATATCTGTCGGAAGCAGAAACGGAAATCGCGGTGAAGGCGACGTCAGAGGGTTTCGTCACTGGCATCGCCACCCGCGACATCGGTCTTGCGGTCGTCGGCCTAGGCGGTGGCCGCACCCGGCCCGACGACAAGATCGACTCCTCGGTCGGCATCACCAGGCTGCTGCCCATAGGCGCGGAAGTACACGTCGGAGATGCCCTGGCGCTGATCCACGCCCGCTCACCGTGCGATGCCGAGACGGCAGCCGCGACCGTGCTCTCAGCCTATGCGATCGGTGCTTCGAAGCCGGCCGCCGACAAGTCGGTCATCCGGCGGATTCTGCCGCGTGGCTGAGTGGACCTACTGAACCAGCAGCAATGTGCCGTTCTCAGCCTGGTATTTGCCGAGCCTGTTGAGGAAGCTCATGCCGATCAGGTTGGTGCGCAGTGCCCTGTCGTCGAGCACGATCGCCTGCACACCCTCGACGCTGATGCTGCCGATCTGCAGGCGATCGATCGTCACCACGGCTGCCTTGATGGTGCCGTTGGCGGTGTTGACCTCGTGGCTGAAATCGGAGGGATTGAGCGACAGTCCGATCCGACGTGCCGTCGACATATTGACCGCGACCAGCGTCGCACCGGTGTCGATCATGCCGTCGACTTGACGGCCGTTGAGCTTGAAGGTCGACGAGAAGTGTCCGCGCCCGTCCGCCGCGACCACGACCTTCCGGCCGGTCGGCAGCGGCGCTACCGGCTTGTCGGGAACGGAAGCCAGGCTGACATCCGGTTGCGTCTCGGCCGCTGGCTTGGCCGTCACCGCCGATTTCAGCAGGTTTTCGAATATTCGCGGATTCGACTGGTAAACGACCGGGATCGATGCCGACGCACCGGCAAAGACGCTGAGAATGAGAAGCTTGCGCAGCATGGATCGGCCTTTGTGAAGAGCTGATCATTAGCGCCGGATGGTGTTTGCCGCTTTAACGCGCGCCGGAACCCCGCCTTTGCGTAAACGCCTGGTAAAAAACACCAAGCACATTGTTCGGTATTACTTCGTCCCGTACATGCGGTCGCCGGCATCGCCAAGGCCGGGCATGATGTAGCCCTTCTCGTTGAGCTGGCGGTCGATGGACGCGGTAAAGACCGGAACATCCGGATGCGCCTTGGTAAAGCGCTCGATGCCTTCGGGCGCCGCCAGCAGGCACAGGAAGCGGATGTTGGTGGCGCCGCGCTCTTTCAACTTGTCGATCGCCGCGATCGCCGAATTGGCTGTCGCCAGCATCGGGTCGACGACGATGACCAGCCGATCGGCGAGGTCGCTCGGCGCCTTGAAGAAATACTCGACGGCCTCCAGCGTTTCGTGATCGCGGTAGAGGCCGACATGGGCGACGCGGGCCGCCGGCACCAAGTCGAGCAAACCTTCGAGCAAGCCGTTGCCGGCGCGCAGCACCGAGGCGAAGACCAGCTTCTTGCCCTCCAGCGTCGGAGCCTCCATCGTCTCCATAGGCGTTTCGATGGTTGTCGTTGTCAGTTCGAGGTTGCGGGTGACCTCATAGCCGAGCAGCAGCGATATCTCACGCAGCAACCGCCGGAAGCCGGCCGTCGAGGTTTCCTTCTTGCGCATGATGGTCAGCTTGTGCTGGACAAGCGGATGATCGACGACGGTGACGCCCTTCATGATGTTCTCCTGATGCGTGTCGCCCGAGACCGCGCGCATGGATCCTTTCGGATATGCCGCGCTTCAAGCTGCTTGGGCGAACCCTAGCGACAATGGACCGGCCAAGGAACCGCTTGGCCCGCACCGACCACAGCTTTGTCGGAAGAAATCAGCGTGTCGCGCCGTTCAGCCGGGCGAGAAGCGCTGTCTTGGTCTTCCTGTCGACGAAGGCGGCTTCGATGGCTGTTCTGGTGACAGCGGCAAGCGCCTTTTCGCTCATCGAGAAATGTTCGGCGGCGATATCGTATTCGCGCTTCAGCGAGGTCCAGAAATAGGGCGGGTCGTCGGAGTTGAGTGTCATCTTGCAGCCGGCCGCCTGCAGGGCGGGAAAGGGATGATCGGCGAAACTGTCGAACACCTTGAGCGCGATATTGGAGCCGGGGCAGCATTCCAGCACGACACCCTCGTCGGCGATACGCCGGACAAGGTCGGTGTTTTCGATGGCGCGCACGCCATGGCCGATGCGCGACGGGCGGATATGGTCGAGTGCCGCCTGGACGGTTTCCCAGCCCGTCAGTTCGCCGGCATGAACGGTGATGCCGAGCCCGGCCTCGCGCGCGATCTCGAAAGCCCTGACATAGTCCTCCATCTCGCCCACGCGCTCATCGCCGGCGACGCCGAACCCGGTGACCAGCGGGTGGCCGCAACGCGCCGCGAAGCGTGCCGCACGCTCGATCGACTCGACACCGACATGGCGCACGCCGGTGACGATCATGCGCCCCTCGATGCCGGTTTTTGCCTTGGCGCGCAGCATGCCTTCGCCGAGCGCATCGGTGTAGGCCTTGGGTGACAGCCCGGCTTTCGCCGCGTGGTCCGGCGAGGTGAACACCTCGGAGTAGATGGCTCCATCGCGGGCCAGGCTGGTCAGATAGTGGTCGGCCAGCCGCGCATAATCCTCCTCGGTCCGGAACAGGTCGGCGGAGAAATCATAGGCTGCGAGAAAGGAGGTGAAATCGTGCCAGACGAAGGAACCGTTCTGGATATAAGGCGAAGTGTCCTTGTCGTACTTCTGCGCCTGGCGGATGACGAGATCGGGCGCCGCTGCCCCTTCGATGTGGCAGTGCAGTTCCGCTTTCAGAGGCATTCAATCATCCCGTCGGTCAGTCCAGGTCTTGAAACCCACCACCTGGAAGCGCGGCTGAACACCGCGCCTTAAACAATAGCGCCCGCATCATCGATCGGCTATGGTCCCGCCGGTTTTATGACGGATCAAAAAAATGTCAGTTGAGAGAACCACGGCCGCCGGCGGCATGGAAACCTCCTATGGTTTCAAGCGTGTAGGGGAAGGCGAGAAGCAATCCCTGGTCAACGATGTTTTCCACAAGGTCGCCAACCGCTACGACCTGATGAACGACCTGATGTCTGTCGGCCTGCACCGGCTGTGGAAGGATGCCATGGTCGCCTGGCTCAATCCGCCCAAGCGCGCGGGCTGGCGCGTGCTCGATGTTGCCGGCGGTACCGGCGACATCGCTTTCCGCATCGTCGATGCCAGCCATGGCCATGCCCATGCCACCGTGCTCGACATCAACGGCTCGATGCTCGCCGTCGGCCGCGACAGGGCCGATAAGAAGGGTTTGTCCGCCAACACCGATTTCGTCGAGGCCAACGCCGAGGAACTGCCCTTCCCTGACGCCAACTTCGACGCCTACACCATCGCCTTCGGCATTCGCAATGTCCCGCATATCGACGTGGCCCTGGGCGAGGCGTTCCGCGTGCTGAAGCCCGGGGGTCGTCTCCTGTGCCTGGAGTTCTCCGAGGTCGAGATGCCGCTGCTCGACAAGGTCTACGAAGCCTGGTCGTTCAATGCCATCCCCAGGATCGGCAAGTTGGTCACCGGGGACGGCGAGCCCTATTCCTATCTGGTCGAATCGATCGCGAAATTCCCCAATCAGCAAAACTTCGCGGCGATGATTTCTCGGGCCGGCTTCGGCCGCGTTTCCTTCCGCAACTATTCCGGCGGCATAGCGGCCCTGCATTCGGGCTGGAAGCTTTGAAGCCGTCGCCGATCTTCCTCACGCGACGAGCCTTGCGCCAGTTCGATGAACCGGTAGGGCGGATGCGGCCATGAGCACCGTCAGCGCGGGGTTCCGGCTCGTACGGGCCGGTTGGGTGCTGGTGCGCGAGGGCGTCGTTGCCGCCTTGCCCGGCGAGGAACTGTCCGGGCTGCCGAAATTCGGCTGGCGGCTGGCTCGGCTGTTCACCCGCCGCCGCGCGCTCGCCTATCAGCGCAGCGATCGGCTGGCCAAGGCGGTGGTCCGGCTCGGCCCATCCTACGTCAAGCTTGGTCAGTTCCTGGCCACGCGGCCCGATGTCGTCGGCAACGACATGGCGCTCGATCTCGCCATGCTGCAGGACAAGATGCACACCTTCCCGACGGCCGAAGCGGTCGCCGCCATCGAAGCCTCGCTCGGGCGCAAACTCGGCGATCTTTACAAGCAATTCGGCGACCCGGTCGCCGCGGCTTCCATCGCTCAGGTCCATGCCGCTGAAACCCTCGATGGTGGTGTCGTCAGGAAGGTAGCGGTCAAGGTCATCCGGCCGGGCGTGCGACGCCGCTTCTTTCAGGACCTCGAAAGCTATTTCCTCGCCGCCCGCCTGCAAGAGAAATACATACCGTCGTCGCGCCGGCTGAGGCCGGTCGAGGTGACCGAGACGCTGGCGCAGACCACCAGGATCGAGATGGACCTGCGCCTCGAGGCGGCCGCGCTCTCGGAACTAGGCCAAAGCACCAGGGAAGACCCTGGCTTCCGCGTGCCTTCGGTGGACTGGGAACGCACCGGCCGCGACGTGCTGACCATGGAATGGGTGGACGGCGTCAAGATGAACGACATCGCCGGCCTGCAAAGCGCCGGCCATGACCTTAAGGCAATCGCCACCAACCTCATCCAGTCTTTCCTGCGCCATACGCTGCGCGACGGCTTCTTCCACGCCGACATGCATCCGGGCAATCTGTTCGTCGAGGCGAACGGCACCATCGTCGCCGTCGATCTCGGCATTGCCGGGCGCCTCGGCAAGAAGGAGCGCCGCTTCCTCGCCGAGATCCTCTACGGCTTCATTACACGCGACTATCTGCGCGTCGCCGAGGTGCATTTCGAGGCCGGCTATGTCCCGCGCCAGCACAATGTCTCTGCCTTCGCCCAGGCGATCCGTGCCATCGGCGAGCCGATCCACGGCCAGCCCGCCGAAACCATTTCGATGGCCAAGCTTCTGACGCTGCTGTTCGAGGTGACCGAACTCTTCGACATGGCGACACGGCCGGAATTGATCCTGTTGCAGAAGACCATGGTGGTTGTCGAGGGCGTGGCGCGCACGCTGGATCCGGCTTTCAACATGTGGAAGACCGCCGAACCGGTGGTCGGCGGCTGGATCGCCGGGAACCTCGGGCCGCGCGGCTTGCTGGCCGACGCGCGCGACGGCGGCAAGGCGATGCTGGCGCTGATCCGCCAGGCGCCGGAACTCGCGGCCCGTACGGAACGGCTGTCGCGAGAGATCGACCTGATGGCCGAGCACGGCCTGCGCTTCGATGAGGCGACCGCCCGCGCCATAGGTAAGGCCGAAGCGCGCTACAGCCGTTCCGGCCGTGTCGCCTTATGGGTGATCGCGCTGACGCTGGTCTACATTGCCTGGACGCTTCACTAGGCCCGTATTCCGGCAAGCCAGCTGGTTGCGGCAATTTGATTGCATTGCTATCATCGCTATCAGGCAAGATGAGTAGAGTGCAATCAGATGGCCACCATCACGATCCGTAACCTAGACGATGAGATCAAGGAGTTGCTGCGCCGCCTGGCGGCGGCAAACGATCGCTCCATGGAAGAACAGGCGCGGGTGATGATCCGGGCCGCTGTCGACGGCCAGGTGGGCCCGATTGGTCGTCTCGACCAGATCGAGAAAGCCCTTCAAGAACTCACCAATTCGCAAGGCACGCCGATCCGGGCGTCAGCCTTGACAGGCAAGAGCTTGCCGCGAGGCACGCTTTCCAACAAGCGCATCCTGCTCATCATCGGCGGCGGCATCGCCGCTTACAAGGCGCTCGACCTCATTCGCCGGCTGCGCGAGCGCGGCGCGGCGGTGCGCGTCGTCATGACATCGGCGGCGCAGGAGTTCGTCACCACGCTGTCGGCTGGTACGCTCTCCGCCGACCATGCCTTCACCGACCTGTTCGACCGCAAGGATGAGCACGATGTCGGCCATATCAGGCTGTCGCGCGAGGCGGACCTCCTGGTGGTGGCGCCCGCCACCGCCGACCTGATGGCCAAGCTCGCCAATGGCCATGCCAGCGATCTGGCCTCGACCGTGCTCATCGCCACCGACAAGCCGGTCCTGATGGCCCCGGCGATGAACCCCAGGATGTGGTCGCATCCCGCCACCCGCCGTAACCGCGCGAGCTTGGGCAAGGACGGCATCACCTTCGTCGGCCCCGCCAAGGGTGAGATGGCCGAGAGCAATGAGGCCGGCGAAGGCCGCATGGCCGAACCGCTGGAGATCGTCGCCGCGGTCGAGGCGCTGCTCGATGCCGGCCCCAAGCCACTGGCGGGACGGAAGATCATCGTCACGTCGGGCCCGACGCACGAGCCGATCGACCCGGTGCGCTATATCGCGAACCGCTCGTCCGGCAAGCAGGGCCACGCCATCGCCGCGGCATTGGCAAGGCTCGGCGCCGATGTGCGCCTCGTCTCCGGTCCCGTCACCATCGCCGATCCGGCCGGAGTGAAGACCCTCCATGTCGAACGGGCGCAGGAGCTGCGCGACGCGGTGGAACAGCTTCTGCCCGCCGACGCCGCGGTGTTCGTCGCCGCCGTTGCCGACTGGCGCCCCGAGAATTCAGCCGGTGAGAAGATCAAGAAGGTCGCGGGCGAAGGCCCGCCGGTGCTGCGCATGGTCGAAAACCCCGACATATTGGCGAGTGTCGGCCACCACGAGCAGCGACCAGCTCTGGTCGTCGGCTTTGCCGCCGAGACGCAGGATCTCTTGCGCAACGCCGAGGCCAAGCTCAGGAAGAAAGGGGCCGATCTTATCGTCGCCAACGATGTGTCGCACCAAAGCGGCATCGGTTCTTCAGGCGTGATGGGCAGCGATCGCAACCGGGTGCGGATCGTGTCGAAGGCCGGCGTCGAGGAATGGCCTGAAATGACCAAGGACGAGGTAGCGGCACGGCTTGCCGCGCTCATCGCCGAGCGGTTGAAGACGATCGTCGTCTGACAAGTGTCGGCGGAAGCGTTGGCCGCCAACACCCCTGTCGCTTGCGGTGAGCCAAGCCGTCAGTTGGCCAAAAGCTCCGCCGTGCGGGCAAGCGCACCGCTGAAGCCATTGAGCGGAATGGAAAAGCTTACGACTTGCCCCGTATCGGCCGCGAACGCATCGATCTTGAGTGTGGTGCCGTTCTTGAGCAGCGGCGTGACATTGGCATCGAACGCCACTGGCACTAGGCAGCCGATCACCTGGCAGGTGCTGAACGGCGGGCTGCCGTCGAGCTTCTGATCGTCGACGGTCAGCGCGACACCCTTTGCAAGCGCCAGACCGAAAGGCAGGGCGAGCGTTCCGGTCGCATCCTCGCCGGTCTTGTTCGACAGCTCGATCGCCAAAAGCCGCTGGTTGCTTCGCTTGTTGAACTGCTGATGCGACAGGCTGCAGACCTTGTTCGTGCCCGATATCTGGCAATTGACCGTCCAGTCACCATGGGTTTCGGAGAAGGCCGAAGCACCACCCGGCAGTTGCGGCGCGTCAGTTGCGGCGGGCGGCGTTGCCGTCACCTTGTCGCCCTTGGTTTGCGCCGCCATGGCCGGCAGGCCTGCGATGCAGGCAGCACCCAGCACTGCTGCGAAATACGCGTATTTCCTCATCAAGATCTCACCCGCCCGGCTCCGCCTCCGTTTCCCGAAGGCGCCATTATACCTGACGGACATACCGACGCCATTGCCGCAATTCAGCTCGAGGCAGGCGCCGACCCGATAGAGCGGCGAATCGATCGCCTCCGTCAGTGCAATGCGGGGTTGCCAGCAGATTCCCCGCCGCGGCGAAGCGGCCTTCGATCTCCCCCTCCTCGGTGGAAAAAGTTGAAACCGGCAACCGACCCTTCTTCCTTACCGGAACACGCAGCCAGCGCGCGGGTACAAGCCCTTGCGCGGCTCGGTTGGCGTGAGGCTGATCGGCATTCGCCATGGCATCGCCGGGCAAACGTCCTATATATCTGGTGTGATGAGATTTCTTGCAGGAATGAATGGATGTATACGCGTCGTTCATCGATGATTTTCCCATTGGTGGTGCTGGCTGGAGCGGTTTCCGCCGGCTTTGCGACGCCCGCTTCCGCGCAGGTGCTCAATCCCGCGGTCAGAAACAACACACTCATCCAGCAGAACGATCTGCAAGCCTTGCAAAACCGGGTTCAGCGGCAGCAGTTTCAGCAGCAGCAACAGCAGTATCGTGCCCAGGATCGCATCATCGTCCAGCAACCGCCGCCGGTCGTGCCGCAGGTCAGGCCGAGCTGCCAGACGCAAATAATCGGCAACACCGCCGTGAGCACCTGCCGCTGACGGACGGGCAGCTTCTTTTATTTAGCCGACTTACATGATAGGGCACTTCGGATGTCCCTGCGGTAGTTTGGATTTTCCAAAGGCGTCGCGGCACGCTAAGGGGCATTGCAGCGACTGGATTATTGAGATGGCAGCCACCAAGAAAAAGGCCGTACGCCAAGCCAAGCGGGGCGAAGGGATCCGCCAGGTGGCGGCGATACCCTTCCGGCTAAACGCGCATGGCGGCATCGAGGTGATGCTGGTTACATCGAGAACCACGAGACGCTTCATCGTGCCCAAGGGATGGCCGATGAAAGGCAAGAGCGGGCGCAAGGCAGCCACCATCGAGGCGCTGGAGGAAGCCGGCGTGCTCGGCAAGACGCTGAAGCAGCCGGCGGGCACCTATTCCTATTGGAAACGCTTGGCCAACCGCTTTGTCCGCGTCGACGTCGTCGTGTTTCTGCTGGAAGTGACGGAAGAGCTTGCCGATTGGCAGGAAGCCAAGCGGCGGCAGCGGGCCTGGCTGGCGCCGGCCGACGCCGCGATGCTCATCGACGAGCCCGATCTCTCGACGCTGGTGAACACCTTGAAGCTTCCCGGGCCCACGCCGCTCGAGCAGGCATAAGCCTCAATTGTCCGCGCCCTCATCTCCGGGAAGCGGCCGTGCCGGCGGACCGCTATAGGCCCACAGCCATTCGCGCGGCAGCGGCCCCTTGTTGCGCTCGGACTGCTGAGATTGCTCCCAGGCATGCGCCAGGATGCCGACGGAACGCGACAGCACGAAGAGCCCGCGCGTCAGCGGCGGCGGAAAGCCGAGCTCGCCATAGATGACGGCGGTGGCGCCATCGATGTTGAGCGGGATTTTTTTGCCCTTGCGCCGCGCTACGTCGGCCTCGACGGCCTCGGCGATGTCGGCAAAGCGGCCGTTGACCACGCCACGCGCGGCAAAATCTCTGACCAGTTCCAGCAGGCGCGGCGCGCGCGGATCGACAGGATGGAAGCGATGGCCAAGCCCCGGCACATAGCCCTTCTCCTGCCCGAAGAACCGGTCGAGACGTGTCGAAACCGCTTCGTTTAGGGCCATGCCGCCATCGAGCGCCACGGCAATATCGCCATAGAAGGAAAGCGCCTGCTCGCCGGCGCCGCCATGCACGTCGCCCAGCACGTTGATGGCCGAGGCCATGGCGCTGTTGATGCCGACGCCACAGGTGGCCGCCATGCGGGCGATGGCGATCGACGGCGCCTGTGGCCCGTGGTCGACGGCCGCCCCCAAGGCAATGCCGAGCAGTGCCGCCTCGTCCTCGCTGGGCAATTCGCCACGCAGCATCAGCCAGATGACAGCCGGGAAGCTGACGCGGCCGATCAGGTCCTGGATCTCGTAGCCGCGCAGCCGGATCACACCGGGGCTCATCTCGATGATGCCGGTCTGCCACCATTCCTCGCCGCGCGCGCGGCCTGTTTTCTTCTCCACGCCGCTCATGTCAGGGCCTTTGCCTTGGCGTGCGGCGGCAGACCGGCGAACACCTCGTCCATGTGCTCGCCCAGCACTGGCGGTGGCCGCGTCGGCAACGGTGCCGTGCCGTCTATCATGAAACCGCCGCGCAGGACGGTCAGCGGCCCTTCCATTCCAGCCACATTCTCGAAACGAGCCGTCACCTGGCGTTCGAGCACCTGTGGTTCGGTCAGCACTTGTGGGATCGTCAGTACCCGGCCCGCCGGCACGCCGGCTCGGTTGAGCGTCTCTTCCCAAATTGCCGCCGGATCGCTTGCCAGAGCATCCTCGATCTCGGCCTTGAGCGCGGCGCGGTTCTGCTTGCGGGTTTCGCGCTCGGCAAAGCGCGGGTCCGACGCCAGTTCCGGCCGTCCGATCAGACGGCACAGCGCCACGAACTGCTCCTGCTTATTGGCGGCGATGTTGATGAGCCCGTCGCCGGTGCGGAAGGCGCCGGAGGGAGCCGCCGTCATGTTCTCATTGCCCATCGGCTTGGGATCGACNCCTCGCCCGATGTCTTCTGCCTGACCAGTGCCGCGGCGATGGAGAACGCGCCGACCAAGCCTCCCAGCGTGTCGGCGACGGGATAGCCGACGCGCAGCGGCGCGGTTTCCGGCGTGCCGGTTATGCTCATGATCCCGGAAAGACCCTGGATGATCTGGTCATAGGCCGGGTTGTCGCGCATTGGCCCGCTCTGCCCGAAACCCGATATCGCGCAATAGACGAGGCTCGGGCGGACCGCCCTCAGCATCTCGTAGCCAAGCCCGAGACGTTTCATCACGCCGGGACGAAAATTCTCGACCAGCGCATCGGCGCTGGCGACCAGGTCGAGGAAGCGCTCGCGATCCGTCTCGCTCTTGAGGTCGAGCATGACCGATCGTTTGCCGGCGTTCTGGGCCAGGAACGATGCGCCCATACCCGCGCTGTTGAGCTTTGGCGAGCCGCCGAGCTGGCGCGCCAGGTCGCCGCCTTGCGGCCCTTCGACCTTGATCACGTCAGCTCCCAGCAAGGCCAGCTGATAGGCACAGTAAGGCCCGGCGAGAACATTGGTCAGGTCGAGGACGCGGATACCGGAAAGCAGGTCTGTCATATCTTTTCAGATCGCTCAGGCATCGCCCGGCACATGTTCGGGACCACGCCGCCGACGGTGCTCGATGAAGGCCCAGACATGCGGCCCGACGAGGCCGATGAAGGCGAGCGTCAGCAGGGTCAGCGACAGCGGATGCTTGTAGAACACCGACCAGTCGCCGTTGGAGATAGTCATCGCCCGTCGGAACTGGGTTTCGGCGAGCGGTCCCAGGATCATGCCGATGATGACGGGCGCGGTCGGGAAATCGAACCGCCGCATCAGGAAGCCCGCGGCACCCAGGAGATAGAGGATGACGAGATCGATCGGCGACTGCGAGATGCCGTAGGTGCCGACAGTGGCGAACACCAGGATCCCGGCATAAAGTTGCGGCGCCGGGATCTTCAGCAGCCGCACCCACAGGCCGATCAGCGGCAGGTTGAGGATGACCAGGATGACATTGGCGATGAACAGGCTGGCGATCAGCCCCCAGACGAGATCGGCCTGTGTCGTCAACAGCAGCGGTCCAGGGTTGATGCCGTAGCTCTGGAAGGCCGACAGCATGATCGCCGCCGTCGCCGAGGTCGGTAGCCCAAGCGTCAACATCGGCACCAGCACGCCGGCCGCGGACGCGTTGTTGGCGGCTTCGGGGCCTGCAACGCCTTCGATGGCGCCGACCGTACCGAACTCCTGCTTGTGCTTCGACAGTTTCTTTTCGATGGCATAGGACAGGAAGGTCGGGATCTCGGCGCCGCCGGCCGGCATGGCGCCGATCGGAAAGCCGATCGCCGCTCCCCGCAGCCAGGCCTTCCATGAGCGGCCCCATTCGGCCGCCGTCATGTAGAGCGAGCCTTTCAGCGGCACGATCTCGTCCTTGCCGGCATAGCGGCGCGAGGCCATGTAGAGCGTCTCGCCAACCGCGAACAGACCGACGGCGGCGATGATGACGTCGACGCCGTCGAGCAATTCCGTCATGCCGAAGGTGAAGCGCGGCTGGCCCGTCTGCAGATCCACGCCGATCATCCCGATTACAAAGCCGGCAAACAGGCTGGTCAGGCCTCGCACCGCCGACGACCCAAGCACCGCCGAAACCGTGATGAAGGCGAGCACCATCAGCGAAAAATACTCCGCCGGGCCAAAAGCCAGCGCGAACTTGACCACGACCGGGGCCAGGAAGGCGACGCCGAGCGTGCCAAGGGTGCCGGCGACGAACGAGCCGATCGCGGAGGTGGCGAGCGCGGCGCCGCCGCGGCCGGAGCGGGCCATCTTGTTGCCTTCCAGCGCCGTCACGATGGTTGCGCTCTCGCCTGGCGTGTTGAGCAGGATCGACGTCGTCGAGCCGCCATACATGGCGCCGTAATAGATACCGGCGAACAGGATGAAGGACGCCTCCGGCGCCACCTGATAGGTGATCGGCAACAGCAGCGCGATAGTCAGTGCCGGCCCAAGTCCAGGCAGCACGCCGATGGCGGTGCCAAGCGTCGTGCCGAGCAGGCACCACAAAAGATTGGTCGGGCTGAAAGCGACCGCGAAACCATGTGCGAGATGGCTGAGCGTATCCATGGTCTCAGCCTCCTAGCGTGCTTGTGAACGCGTCGATCACCATGTTGAGCTGGTTCTCGACAAAACCGGCGCCGATGTTGACGCCGAGCGCCTTGGCAAAGCCGAAATAAGCAGCCAGCGCCAGCACAAGGCCGGTGAGCACATCCCGCAGCGTATGCCTGCTGCCGAAACCGTAACAGACCAGAACGAACATGATGACCGATGCGGCCGTGAAGCCGAGCGGCTGGATGAGCACAAGATTGGCCAGCAGACCGATGACGACGAAGCCCATCGCCTTCCAGTCGGTCGGCGTTTCCTTTTCCTCCTCCGGCTGCCAGCCGCCGCGAAGCGCGGCGAGGATGAGCGCCAGGGAAAGCACAACCAGTCCGACCATGGTGAGATAGGGAAAGACGGTCGGACCAACCTTGGAATAGAGCGGCGAGATCGGGATCGCCAGCGTCTGCCAGGCCACGGCCCCGGCGCAGGCCAGGAGGCCGACGCCGATCAGCAATTCCGGCATGGCAAGCCGCGAGGGCGCCGCCTGCTGGTTGATGGTGCTCATGAATGTCCTCCCCGCTATGGATGGCCGAGACCGCGGCCAACCTTCGCCGTGCCCTCTAGTACCGATCGCCTCCCTGCGGCCGGCTGCAATTGAAGAATGTGGGACGGCTCGCGCCGTCCCTTGGGGAAAATCAGGCGAGACCGAGATCTTTGAGGATGGCCTCGATGCGAGCCGAATCCTCGGTGACGAATTTCGCGTAATCGTCGCCGGTGAGCAGGATGGACGTCCAGTTGCGGTTCTTGCATTCGGTCGCCCATGCATCGCTCTTGGCCATGGTTTCGACGAGCGTGATCATCGCCGCCTTGTCGGCGTCGGAAATGCCGGGCGGCGCGAAGACGCCGCGCCAGTTGAACAGTTCTACATCGATGCCGGCTTCCTTCAGCGTCGGCGCGTCGATGCCGTCCTGGCGCTTGTCGGCCGAAATGGCGAGCAGCCTGAGCGCGCCCGCCTTGACTTGCTCGGAGAACTCGCCGAAGCCGGAAATGCCGGCCGCCACCTGGTTGCCGAGCAATGCCGACAGAGCTTCGCCGCCCCCCGCGAACGGTACATAGGAGAGGCTGGGAGCCGGAACGCCAACCGTCTTGGCGATCAGGCCGAACAGGATGTGGTCGGAGCCACCGGCCGAGCCGCCCGCGACAGGAACCTTCGTCGGGTCGGCCTTGAGCGCCGCGACGAAATCGGCGGCCGTCTTGAACGGCGAGTCCGCCGGCACCACCAAGGCCTCGAACTCACCGGTGAGACGAGCGATGGGCGTGACTTGGGTCAGGTTGTTGGCTGCCTTGTTGGCGATGATAGCCCCCACCATGACCATGCCCGCGACCATGAGCGAATTGCCTTTGCCGCTCCACTGATTGATGAACTGCGGCAGCCCTACCGTGCCGCCGGCGCCACCGACATTGGTGATCTGGGAGCCGGAGATGAGCTTCTCGCCGCGCAGCACCTGATCCATCGTGCGCGCCGTCTGGTCCCAGCCGCCGCCGGGCGCTGCCGGCACGAAGATTTGGACTTGAGGTGCACCTTCGGCGAAGGCGGGTGAGAAATGCGATGCCACCAGCCCGGCCGCGCCAGCCGCCACCGTGCTCATCAAAAATCTGCGTCTGTTCAGCATGGGATTCCTCCAGATCACGACACCTCCTCCGGTGCCTGCCAAAACGCGCCTGTTCACAGACCCGTGATCAAGTTCAAGCAGATTTTACCTTGTTCCGTCAACAGGAACGACATTCTTCTGGACAGAACGGTGCGGTGGCGCGACAGAGTGGTTCCGCTCGGGCTTCTCCGGATTGGGAACCGCAATGGACTTACAAGGCAACTCGGCTGATGCCGAAATCCGGCGCACCTCCGTCGAAGGTGTTGCGGCACTCGACCGGGCGATCGCCATCCTCGATGCCTTCAGCACGGCCGACCGCTCGCTAAGTCTTGCTGAAATCGCGATGCGCACTGGGCTTTACAAAAGTACGATACTGCGGCTCGCCAATTCGCTGTTGCGCGGGCAACTGCTCGAGCGCCTGGACGATGGGCGCTATCGCGTCGGACCCGCCGCCTTTCGGCTTGGCGCGCTTTACCAGCGTTCGGTGGTGGCGGCGGACATCCTGTTGCCGATCATGCGCGATCTCTCCGAACGAAGTTGGGAGAGTGTTGCCTTCTACGTCCGCTCGGGAGACGTGCGCACCTGTCTTTATCGGGTCGAATCCAAGCATCCGATCCGCTACACGATACGCGAAGGCGACGTATTGCCTCTGCTCGCGGGCTCGGGCGGGCGCGTGCTGGCGGCGTTTTCGGGACAGCAGGGCGAACCCTACGAAACCATCCGTAAAACGTTCAATTGTCTCGCTGTGGGTGACCGGGACCACGAAACGGCAGGCGTCTCGGCACCGGTTTTTGGGCCGGGCCACGTGCTGCTTGGCGCCTTGACGCTGGCTGGTCCAAGCACGCGCGTCGACGCTGCCTTCCTTGGGCGCATGAAGCGCCCGCTGCTTGAGGCGGCGGCCCGCGCCACTCGCGCCTTCGGCGGGGATGCCTCCATGCTGGATCAGGTGAGCCTCGCGACGGAGGCTTGGCGCTAGCTCCCGCCATTATGGCGTCGGAAGACCTCCAACTTCCGTTCGCCGCCCTTGTAGGGAAGCTGCGGCTCAAGGCCGGCCGCGGCAGGTCAGGTGTGCAGCGGTTTTCCGTCCGGATTGCGCGTTTGTAGCGCCTGGCCGGTTGGTTGTCGGCGCCCTCCGCCTCGCCTGACACCGCTCAGGGCAGCCGCTCCAACAGGATGGTCGGCGCATCGTGATAGAGGGTCTGCGTCAGCTCGGTATAGCCGCACTTCCTGGCGACGTTCAGCGAAGCCGTATTTTCGGGATCGATGATGCAGACGGTTCTGGCACGTCCGAACGTCTCGTCGCCCCAGCCATGCACGCGGCTGACGATCTCCGTGGCAAGGCCGGCGCCGTGCGCGGCCGGGGCGAGCGCCCACCCCGCCTCTGGGATGCCTTCGATCGACGGCTCCATGTCGCGCTTCAGATCGTGGAAACCGGCCTCACCGACGAAGCGGCCGGTCGCTTTCTCCTCGATGGCCCAGAAGCCGTAGCCAAGCAGCGACCACAGGCCGGCATGGCGCAGGAAGCGCATCCAGCTTTCCTCACGCGTGCGCGGCTTGCCGCCGATGAAGCGGGTGACGACGGGGTCGGCCCACATGGCGGTATAGGCATCGAAATCCTCCAGTCGGTGCGCCCTTAGAATGGTTCGCTCGGTCTCGATGACCGGAACGCCGTGCGGATTTTTCATGACGATATGCCTCGCTGATCGTCAGCGCTTAGCAAATCGCTGGTGCGGTGCAAGGGCCAGGGCGATACGCGCCATCATCCAGGGAGGCCTAGTTGATCGAAGAGAACTTCAGCCGTGCCAAACCATATTCATGTAGACACCACCACGCTGCAATTCATCCAGCATCTGGTCGAGCCGCTTTCGCCTGGTGTCCGGTCGCTTGGCGCGGCGGATCCAGCCCAGATAGTCGTTCCTCTGATAGTCCGGCCGAGCCTCATAGGCGGTCGTCAGCCCGCGCTCCACCAGGGCAGCGCGGACCGTGTCGGTCATCGGGTTCACGGCTCGTTTCAATCCGGTCACGTCTGCGAACGTAACCTGCCAGGATTCGGCGTCAACGCTGCCTATGGCTAGGTGCGGACTCCGCTATGGGAAATCCATGCGGCGGTGTTATTTCCCCGCAGGATGATTCAGCACCTGCCAACGCGACCTTTTTACAGGCGAGTTTGGGCCATCGACCTGGGGCGACGAGCATGGATACAACCGACCTTGCGCTTGCCATTGTTCATCACCTGCTGGTGTTCTCGCTGGCGGGGATCATCGGCGCCGAATTCGTGCTGATCCGTGGCGACCTGCCCGCCGCGACACTGAAGCGGCTCGCCGCCATCGACCGCCATTACGGCATCATCGCCGCCCTCATCATCGTCGTCGGCATCGGCCGTCTCGTCTGGGGGCTCAAAGGCTGGGAGTTCTACGTCCACAACTGGGTGTTCTGGGCCAAGATGACGGCGTTTGCGATCGTCGGTCTGCTGTCGATCATCCCGACCGTCCGTTTCATTTCCTGGAACAGGCAGGCCAGCGCCGATCCATCCTTCGCCGTGCCCTTGGGCGAACTGGCTTCGGTGAAGACCTACATCCGCGCCGAGGCTGTCGTCTTCCTGCTGATCCCGGTGTTCGCGGCGGCGATGGCGCGCGGCTACGGCATCTGATCTTCGGCGGCGACAGTTTCAAGCGGAGCGATCGGCACCAGGGGCGCCGGAATGCTGTTCGTCTTCACCTCTGCCTTGCAAATATCGGCAATGACGCAGGCCGGGCAATCCGGCTTGCGCGCCTTGCAGACATAGCGGCCGTGCAGGATCAGCCAGTGATGCGCATGGCGCATATACTCGTCCGGTATGATCTTCAACAACCCCTGCTCGACCTGTTCCGGCGTCTTGCCCGGCGCCAGGCCAAGCCGGTTGCCGATGCGCAAGATATGCGTGTCGACCGCCATCGTATGCTGGCCGAAGGCCATGTTGAGCACGACATTGGCGGTCTTGCGCCCGACACCGGGCAACTTGACCAGTTCATCGCGGTCATCCGGCACCTCGCCGCCATGGTCGCTGATCAGCGCCTGCGATAGGGCGATGACGTTCTTGGCCTTGTTGCGCCAGAGACCGATGGTCCTGATATAGTCGCCGACCTTGGTTTCACCGAGCGCCAGCATCTTTTGCGGCGTGTCGGCAACCTTGAACAGAGCCCGCGTCGCTTTGTTGACACCCGCATCGGTCGCTTGCGCCGAAAGCACCACCGCCACCAGCAGCGTGAAGGCATTGACGTGTTCGAGTTCGCCCCTCGGCTCCGGCCGCTGTACCGAAAAACGCCGGAAAATCTCATGCACTTCGGCCGGGCTGTAGCGGGACGAGCGCCGCAGCGGCCGAGGGCGCGGCTTGGCATTGGACCCATCACGCCGTCCGGCCGGCAGCTCTTTTTCGGGCATGGAAGACTCATTGGACTTGGGACGCGCCATTTCCCTCCTATAATAGTCTGTCATGAGTGACACAAACGCCTCGTTTCAGGCTGACGAGCCCTTCTTTCATGCATTGCTGACCCCGCACCGGTCGCTGGGCAGGACGGGCTTCCTGATCCTGATGGGCGCACTGATGTTCGGCTGGCTGGTGACGGGTGCGTTTTTCCTGTCGCGCGGTGCCTGGCCGGTGTTCGGCTTCTTCGGCCTCGACGTGGTGGCCGTCTACATCGCCTTCCGCGTCAATTACCGGGCTGCACGCGCCCGCGAGGAAGTGTCGGTCTCGCGCACCAGCCTCGACATTCGCAAGACGGCCCCCTCGGGAAAGTCGGAAGCGCATCGCTTCAATCCGTTCTGGGTACGGTTTTCGATCGCCCGGCACGCCGAGATCGGCATCACCAAAATGACCGTGGAAGCACAAGGACAGAACGTGCCGATCGGCGGCTTCCTCGACCCCGATTCGCGCGAGAGCTTCGCCACTGCCTTCTCGCGCGCGCTGGCGACCGCCAAGGCGCGCTAAAGGCAATTCCAGGAAATTTCCGTTGGGAATTGCGTGGAAACAAACAGATAGGGCGGTTCGCGACTAACACTGTGCTTCAGAAGCGATACCGCAGCAGCCTGCCGATCTTGCGCAGCGCCGGAACGTATTTCCAAACGCGAACGAACAGCTTGGCGGACCAGCCCATTCGGGCAGCGTGCTCAGGCTTGTAGGCCGAGATGCCCTCGCTGAACCGCAGCTTCGGAACCGCCCGTTCCAGTTCGTGCGGGTCGTCGATCCCCAATGGACCTTGGCGCGCCCGTCGCCTTGATCGTCGGATTGAGACGAAGCAGCGTCAGGCCGAAACGGCTATAGGCGTCGAAGACCAGTTCGCCTGCGGGTCCGCGAAATGAACCCAAGCAGCGGATCCGGCATCCGGCTCTCCAGCGCGTTGCGGTGGAGCGTCATGAGCAATGTCTCTTTTGCCCCCGCCGGATGGACTTTTTCGCCAGCCATCAGCGGCTCGCTGGCTCGAAGCCCGGGTCTATCTGGGCAAGGGCTGCAAGAAGGCAAGTTTCGGGTGGCGATCCGCGCCCCAAGGGGCGATATTCCAGCCCAAGGAGACAGGTCCATGAGCACACACACGGCAGTCCTCAAGAAGGACATCACGCCTGAGGGCAGCGACTACGAAATCGTGCGCCGCGCCATCGAAAAGATCAGCCTCGACTATCGCGACCAGCCATCGCTGGAAGAACTGGCCGAGGAGGTCGGCGAGACGCCGACCGGCTTGCAAAAACTCTTCACCCGCTGGGCCGGCCTTTCGCCCAAGGCCTTCCTGCAGGCGGTGACGCTGGACCATGCGCGCAGGCTGCTCGATTCAGGAATGCCTCTGCTCGAAACCTCCTTCGAACTGGGCATGTCCGGCCCCGGCAGGCTGCACGACCTGTTCGTCACCCATGAGGCGATGTCACCGGGCGACTACAAGACGCGCGGCGCTGGCCTCACCATCCGCTACGGCTATCACAGCTCCCCGTTCGGCACTGCCCTGATCATGGCCACCGACCGCGGGCTTGCCGGCCTCGCCTTCTGCGACGCCGGCGAGGAACGCACCGCTTTTGCCGACATGTCCGGCCGCTGGCCGAACGCGCTCTATGTCGACGACAGGGAAGCGACAGGGCCCTATGCCGCGCGCATCTTCGAGCCGACGCTCTGGCGCGCCGATCAGCCGCTTCATGTCGTCATGATCGGGACCGACTTCCAGGTCCGCGTCTGGGAGGCGCTGCTCCAGATTCCGATGGGCAAGGCCCGTACCTATTCCTCGATCGCGGCCAGCATTGGTGCGCCGAGCGCCAGCCGCGCGGTCGGCGCCGCCAACGGCGCCAACCCGCTNACCCGCTCTCCTTCGTGGTGCCTTGCCACCGCGCCATCGGCAAATCAGGCGATCTCACCGGCTATCACTGGGGCCTGACCCGCAAGCGCGCCATCCTCGGCTGGGAGGCGGGGCAGATTTCGTCGTGAAATGTCGATTTTTGCTTTCCGTCGCATAGAATATACCAATATTTGGAATACGCAGTATTATTGCGCATGAATTTGGAACTTCTGGATACAACCTTGGACAACCGCCGGTTTCTTCACCGCGTTCTTTCAAATCCTTATTTGAGTTTACGCTAAATTAACCACGATAAAGCGATGATGATCCATATTAATTCGGGCGATCCGACTTAATAGGAGGATCTCGATGAAGTTGTTCCGCACCGTGTTTGGTGCAGCCTTGCTGGTCATGTGCCTGGACCACGCGGCGATGGCCACAACGCAGAATGTCATTTTCAATGGCACCATCACCGCGACCTGTACGCTCGTTGTCGGCACCAACGGCACGATGACGGTGAGCGCGGACCTTCAGTCGCTGAGCTCCCACAACAGCGGCGGTTCGGCTGGAACAGTCACGCTCACCACCACGGGGGGTGTTTCACTTAGCGTCGATCCGGTGACCCTCACCACTGTGCCCGCCGCGGACAGCACGGCCACCACCTGGACACCCACCTATTCGGCCAGCGGCGCTCACACGACCGCTGAAACGGGGGCCACCACCGCCCTCACTGTCCCCGGCGCCGACCTTGTCTCGGTCCATCTCGCCGGCACCAAGGGCGGCAGCAACCGCTTCGCCACCGGAAACTATCAGGCAACGGTAACACTGCGCTGCGAATAGGCCGTCGCGAAGGAGGGGTCCTTGAAACATGCACGAGTCCTGGCAACGGCGCTGGCCGTCGGCCTGCCGGCCATTGCCGCCAGCGCCCAGTCGATGTCGCCGATGCGGGGTGAGGTCAACAGTTTCACCGACGCCTTCGCGGTCCGCGTGTTTCCCGCCAATCCCTACGGCCAGAAGATCAAGGTCGAAATCCACGTCTACGATCAGAATTTTCAGCCAGTGGACGCCAAGATCTCTCCGAGCGTTTTCCAACTGGGCTCGCAGGCGTCCCGTCCTGTCCTCGTGGTCGTGCCCTTCGGCGGCGCTGCCGAGCGTAAAGTGCGTATCTGTACCGAGAGCATCCCCTTTCCCAATCAACAGACGCAGATAAGGGCACAGATATGCGGAAAGTTTTTTGGGCACCGCAAGTCCTGACAGTCGCGTTTGCGGCAATCTGGGCAGGGATCTCGCCGGTTTTGGCCGAGGATGTCTACAACCTCAATCAGAATGAGAGCGGCTTCAACCTGCCCGGCGTGACCTTGCCTCAAGGGCAGGATGAGGTCCACGCTTCCGACGGAACCACCTGTCGCTCGGCCGTATCGGGCACCGGTGCCTATCTCGACCTTGGCGTCATCAGAGGCAACAATCAGGCGAACAACGACATCGCCACCTACGGCCGTGTGGTGATTCCGATCGGGCGTACGCCGAAGCGCGTCGATTGCAGCCGCCTCTACGAGCTTGAGGTCGAGCGCCTGCAGCTGGAGCTGAAGCTCCTCAAGATGGGCCTCGGCGGTGACGGGCCGACTGCGAGCGTGGCAGCTAGCGCTCCCACGCCCGTGGCCGCATCACCCGGATGGGCCAACGAAGGCTGGAGCATCAGGACCGGAAGCGGCGATGGCAAGAAAAAGAAGAGGAAATAACCGCGCGCTGCTCGCGATGGCCGCGCTCGCCGGCTGCTGCCTTCCGGCGCAGGCTGCGATCATCGGCACCTGCACCATCATCGTCGGGGCATCGGGCACCATGACCGCAAATCCGGCCATCGGCATACTGGGTTCCAAGCAGGCAGGCGGATCAAGCGCCAGCGCCACCGTGGTGGCAAGTTCCTTTCTGTGCTCGCTGCTCAACTTGCTGGACTGCTATTCGGTTTCAGCACCGGCGCCTGCGGCATTCTCGTCCGCGCCGAGCGGCGGCGGCACCAACGTGACCTTCGCCTCGGTCTTCCGCCTCGATGGCTCGGGGGTCGACAACAACGGAAGCGTGCCGCAAAGGGTCGCCAACGGCACCCACGCCATGCAGATCGACCTCACCGCCACCAAGTCGAGCGGTATCTTTCCCGCCGGCAACTATCAGGGCATCGTCACCGTGCGATGCGAGTGAGGCGGCAAATCACGCTGGACCATTCGCGTGGTCTGGCATCGCAGGGCTCGGCAGGATAGCTTCCGCGCATCAGTAGGAGGCATTTCTTGATTATCGTAGTCGGTTCGATCAACCTCGACCTTATCGCCAATGTCGATCGCTTGCCGAGCCCCGGTGAGACGGTGAGCGGTTCCAGCTTCAAGACGGCCCCCGGCGGAAAGGGCGCCAACCAGGCACTCGCCGCCGCGCGTGCCGGGGCTCAGGTGCGGATGGTCGGCGCCGTCGGCAAGGACAATTTCGCACCGGAGGCACTGGCTTTGCTGCGCGAGGCCAAGGTCGACCTGTCGGGCGTGGGAGAAACCTTCGCCTCGACCGGCACGGCGCTGATCATGGTCGGCGATGACGGCGAAAACATCATCGCCGTCGTGCCCGGCGCCAACGCTTCCGTGGTGCCCGGCGACCTCTCCAAGGCTTTTCTGACAAAGGGCGACGTCGTGCTGCTGCAGCATGAAATTCCGCTCGCGACGGTGGATGCGGCCCTAGACCAAGCAAGGGCGGCCGGCGCGATCACTGTCCTCAACACCGCCCCTTTCCATGCCGGGGCAGCCGCCTTCCTCGGCAAGGCCGACTATGCGGTCGCGAACGAAACCGAATTCGACCTCTATGGCGAAGCCCTTGCCCTGAAAGGCCGCGATCGTGCGGCGCGCATGCGCGACTATGCCAGCAAGACTGGACGCATCATCGTCGTCACGCTCGGCGGCGACGGCGTGATGGCGGCGACGCCGAGCGAATTCCTGACCGTCGCTGCTTTGCAGATCACGCCGGTCGACACGGTCGGGGCCGGCGACACCTTTTGCGGCTATTTCGCCGCCGGCCTGTCGTCGGGCCTCACGCTCGAACAGGCATTGGCGCGTGCCGGCGCCGCCGGCTCGTTGGCTTGCCTCAAGCCCGGCGCCCAGCCGGCGATCCCACTGGCCAAGGATGTCGACCAGGCCTTGCAGCAAGCCCGTTGAGATGATGCGTCCCCGCACCAGACACGCTGTGCCCGCGGCCAGCGACATCTGCCGCCTGTCGGCTGTCGAGCTTGCCGATGCTATCCGCCGGAAGAAACTCTCCGTGCGCGAGGTGGTGACGGCGTTCCTGGACCGCATCGACGCGGTCAATCCAATGGTTAACGCCATCGTCTCGTTGCGCGACCGTGCCGACATCCTGCGTGAGGCCGATGCCGCCGATATCAGGCGGACGGACGGAACCAGCCCCCTCTTTGGCCTCCCCATCGCCATCAAGGACCTTGCCTCGACCACCGGCCTCAGGACCTCGTTCGGCTCGCCGATCTTCGCCGATTTCGTGCCGCAGGAAGACGATTTCTTCGTCGAACGCATCCGCGACGCCGGCGCCATCATCATCGGTAAGACCAACGTTCCCGAATTCGGGCTCGGCTCCAACACCTACAACAATGTTTTCGGACCGACGCTGAACGCTTTCGATCCGGCGCTGACCGCCGGCGGCTCGAGTGGCGGAGCGGCGGTGGCGCTGGCACTCGACATGGTGCCCGTCGCCGATGGCAGCGATTTCGGCGGCTCGCTGCGCAACCCGGCGGCCTGGAACAATGTCTACGGTTTTCGGCCATCGCAGGGGCTCGTGCCCAGCGGTCCCGACTTCGAGGTTTTCCACGCGCAGATGGGCGTCGAGGGGCCGATGGGCCGCAACGTCGCCGACATGGCGCTCTTGCTCGACGTGCAGGCCGGCTACCATCCGCAGGCGCCTCTCTCCTATGAGAAGCAAGGCTCCTTCCTCGAAGGGCTCGCGACGGCGGCGACCGGTGGCCGCATCGCCTGGCTCGGCGATCTCAGCGGTCATCTGCCGATCGAACCCGGCATCCTCGACTTATGCGAGGCAGCACTCGCACGGTTCACGGATGTATCTTTCCTGACCGAGCCCTTGCGACCGGATTTCGATTTCGAGGCACTCTGGCAGGCCTTCGTGGTGCTGCGGCAGGCCAGCAGCGGCTGCGCCTTGAAAGTACACTATGACGATCCCGCCAGGCGTGGCCTGCTGAAGCCGGAAGCCGTATGGGAAGTGGAAAACGCGATGCGGTTGACGGCGCCGGAGATACGAGCGGCCTCGGTCGTCCGAACCTCCTGGTACCGCACGCTGCTGTCGATGTTCGACCGCTTCGACCTTATCGCGCTGCCTACCGCACAGGTCTTTCCGTTCGATGTCGGCACCCATTGGCCCCGCGAAGTCGCGGGACGGATGATGGACAGTTATCATCGCTGGATGCAGGTTTCGGCCTTCGCCACCCTGGGCGGTTGCCCGGCGGTCAATGTTCCCGCCGGCTTCGACGACAGGGGCCGGCCGATGGGCATGCAGCTGATCGGCAGGCCACGCGACGATCTCGCCGTGCTGAAGGCCGCGGCTGCCTATGAGACGACGTTGCCCTGGTCCGCAGGGGCCTGAGCCAGAGGCGGCGCGTGCCGGCTTGCGCCCGTCCTCGCCGCATGCATTGATTGTCGCCTGACAGGCCGTGATAACGGTGTTGCGAGGAAAAATCATGTCGCTGGAACTCTACGCTGCCTATGTCCTTGCCTGCATCGTCATCATCCTGGTGCCGGGACCGACGGTCACACTGATCATCGCCAACAGCATCCGCCACGGTACTCGCGCCGGTCTCGCCAATGTCGCCGGCACGCAAGCCGGCCTTGCAGTCATGATCGCCATCGTCGGCATCGGCCTCAACACGCTGATTTCGGGCATGGGCCACTGGTTCGAGTGGGTCAGGCTGATCGGTGCTGCCTACCTGATCTGGATGGGCGTGCAGATGTTCCGCTCGAAGGGCACGCTGAACGCCGACGGAACCGCCCGCAAACCACGCGGCGGCTTCTTCCTGCAGGGCTTGGCCGTGGCGCTGAGCAATCCAAAGACACTGATCTTCTTTGGCGCCTTCTTTCCGCAGTTCATATCTCCCGCCGGCAACTACCCACTGCAGATCGTCATCATGGGCTTGACCGCCATGATCTTCGCCGCCATGTCGGATTCGACCTATGCGCTCGCCGCCGGCCGGGCCGGGCGCATGCTGTCGGCCAGCCGCATCAAGCTCCTGTCGCGGATCAGCGGCAGCTTCATGGTCGGCGGCGGCCTGTGGCTGGCGTTTTCGAAGGCGAAGTAACGGCGAAAGCGCGTTCTTCGCAGGGACATGTTGAAGAATTGTACGCTGCTGCACAACTTTACGACGTGCGCCTTGATGACAACACGCGAATTTCGATCGACGATGACGTCGCGCGACCGCATCTTGTCGGCTCGCTCGTTCCTATTGAACGGCAACACCACAAGCACGACGTCGACACCTATCGATTGCTCAATGGGTGACAACGCGTGCCGGTGACAACGCGCGCTCGTCGGCGGTTCCAAACGTCAGTTATGCCGCCCCAACCTCTCCACCAGCAGCGCGAAGAAACCATCATGGTCGATGTCGCGCATCACCATGGCGTTCTTTTCCCTGGAGGTAACCCCCCACCAGTCGACCACGGTCATGCCCATGGTCAGTTCGGAGGTGGTTTCCACGGTGACATTGCAATAGCGGCCTTTGAACAGACCTGGCTTCAACAAGTAGGCGATGACGCAGGGGTCGTGCAGCGGTCCGCCATCCGTGCCGTATTTGCCTTCGTCGTAACGCTCGAAAAATTCAAGCATCTCGGCGGCGGCGATGCCGACCTTGGTGCCGAGCTTGCGGAAGGCCTCGATGCGCTTGGACGTGGTCAGCGCCTTGTGGGTGACATCAAGGGGCATCATCACGATCGGGATGCCGGACCGGAAAACGACGTCGGCGGCATGCGGATCGACATAGATGTTGAATTCGGCCGTGGGCGTGACGTTGCCGCCCTCGAAGAAGCCACCGCCCATCAGCACGATTTCCTTGATGCGCGGCGCAATCCGGGGCTCTCGGATTAGCGCCAGCGCAACATTGGTGAGCGGCCCGAGCGGGCAGAGCGTGATGGTGCCGCTCTCTTCCTTCATCAGCGTCTCGACAATGAAATCGACGGCATACTGGTCCTGCAGCTTCATTGTCGGTTCGGGTAAATCCGGTCCGTTCAAGCCCGTCTTGCCATGGACCTCCTCGGCGGTGACCAGTTCGCGAGCCAACGGACGGATGGCGCCGGAGTAGACCTTGATATCGGGCCGGCCGGCCAGTTCGCAGATCTTGCGGGCGTTCTTTTCGGTGAGCTTCAGCGGCACGTTGCCGGCTACGGCCGATATGCCGACGATCTGCAGTTCAGGACTGCCAAGCGCCAGCAGAATCGCGATGGCGTCGTCCTGGCCGGGATCGGTGTCGATGATGATCTTGCGTGGTTGGGGCATTTCAATTCCTTGTTTGGCTGGCCATCAGCTCACCGGACCGGTCCCGCGCCCGAAAGACGCCAACCGGCTGCAAAGCTGCTGAACCGCTTGACGGGGGACGGTTCCGGCCTGCGCGCTTCTCCTTGCATCCGCGCGTCGTTTCAAGCGCCATGTCGATTATTCCTGTGAGTCCACGACGTGATCCTGGGCTATTTCCGTGGGTCCGCGACATGGCCTCCTTGGACGGGTCTTTCGGTGGCTTGAACTTGCTCGCGGGGCGGACCATATCAAGACCACCGGGAAAAATGCCATTTGGGTTTTTCCAGTTTATGTCGCTCTTGAGAGGACAGTGTAACATGAGCCGAATGACGCCTTTCTCCAGCCCGCTTCTCCTGGGTTTCGACGCCATGGAAAAGACCTTGGAGCGTCTGGCGAAGTCCGGCGACAGCTACCCTCCCTACAACATCGAGCGCCTGAGCGGTGCCGACGGCAACGCCGAAAGGCTGCGCATTACACTCGCCGTCGCCGGTTTCGCCGAAAGCGATCTCGATGTGACAACGGAGGAAAACCAGTTGGTCGTGCGCGGTCGCCAGACCGACGATACCGAGCGCGAATTCCTTCATCGCGGCATTGCCGCACGCCAGTTCCAGCGCTGCTTCGTGCTGGCCGATGGCATGCGTGTGATCGCGGCGGAGCTTAAGAACGGCCTTTTGTCGATCGACCTTGATCGGCCGGAGTCGGAACGGCTGGTACGGAAAATAAACATATCGGTGAAAGACTGATCTTTACCGATGGCTCTCATGCGGGATGGCCTTGAGCGGCGTCCTCGCGCCAAGGAGGCTTGAAATGACCAGAACTGACGAAACCATCACCATGACCAACGGCGAATTCGCCCATCTCGGCGAAGGCTCTGTCGCCTATCTGCGCAAGGTTTCGAGCGACGAACTGCTCGGCCGCTTCCCCAACATCGGTGAAATCGCGCCCGGCATGGAGCTTTGGGCTCTGTTTGGAGCCAATGGCCAGCCGATCCTGCTTTCCGACGCGCGTGACCGCGCGCTGGCCGGCGCCATGGAAAACGACCTGACCACCGTCGCCATTCATTAAAGACAATTGGTTGGCTGAACTGAAAGGGCCGCCCATGGCGGCCCTTGGAGCAATATTTAAAAAGATGGCTTCAGGCCGCGTGCGAGGCCTGCGTATCCGACAAAAGCGCATGGATCGCCGCGGCGTCGCGCGTGCCCCTGACCTTGGCCACGGTGTCGGCGTCGCGCAGCACGCGCGCAATGCGCGACAGTGCCTTGAGATGATCGGCACCCGCCCCTTCGGGCGCCAGCAGCAGGAACACCAGATCGACCGGCTGGTCATCCAGCGATTCGAAATCGACCGGCGTCTCCAGCCGGGCGAAAACGCCGGCGATGCGCTTCACGCCGGCGAGCTTGCCATGCGGGATGGCGATGCCGTTGCCGACGCCGGTCGAGCCCAGCCGCTCGCGCTGCAGGATGGTGTCGAACACCTCCCGTTCCGGAATGCCTGAAACGGTCGCCGCCCGTTCGGACAGCAATTGCAGAAGCTGCTTCTTGGAGTTCGCCTTCAACGCCGGCAAAATCGCCGGAACGCTGATAAGATCGCTCAGATCCATGCTTGAAAATCCTTGTTCGCCTGCCGCGCCAGTCCCCACCCCTCGTGCGGCTGGCTTTTATCCCTGTGCGACTTTGGTCGTGGACGGATCGATCCAGCCGATGTTTCCGTCGGGCCGGCGATAGACGATGTTGAGATGGTCGGTTCCGGCATTGCGGAAAACAAGCACGGGACTGTCCTTGGTATCGAGTTCGATGACGGCCGAGGCCACCGACATGGTCTTCAGCGTCATGGTCGATTCGGCGACGATGGCCGGTGCGAAATCCTCCGGGATTTCCTCATCGTCATCGGCAAGCGGTGCCATCACCGTGTAAGCGATGTCGGTCAACTCGCCGTTTCCATTGCCTGAATTGTGCGATTTCAGACGGCGCTTGTAACGCCGAAGCCGGGTTTCCAGCCGATCGGCCGCGGCCTCGAAGGCGAGTGTCGGATCCTGGGCATCGCCGGTGGCCTGCAGCGAGGCGCCGGAATCCAACCGGATCATGCAATCCGCGGAATAGCGCGAGCCCGATTTTATGACCGTGACATGCCCCGCGAAGCCGCGATCGAAATATTTGCCGATCGCTTCACCGACACGATCGTTGATGCGTGTACGGAACGCATCGCCGATATCCATGTGCTTTCCCGAAATGCGCAGATTCATCTGAAAACTGACCTTCCTTGCTCAGGCTTCAAACTGGCCCGAGTTTATACTCGTGATCCGTGCGCACAAGCTTTGCGGCGTCACTCGCGCCGATTTAAATCCGAACTTTCCGGTTGATCACAAGCCGCCTTCTTGACCATCCCGGGTCATTGTCGTGACGGACCATCCGCTAGCGGGCATCAAGCCCGTCTCATGCGGGCGGGCTTCTAGCCACTTCACCGTGGCTTGTCAATGAAACTTGAAAGCTGTGGAAATCGTGAACGCCTAGCGGCCGGCGCTGGCGAGCGCCCGTTTCTCGCGCCGGCGCTGTACCGAGGAGGGAATATTCATGCCTTCCCGGTACTTGGCGACCGTGCGCCGGGCGATATCGACACCGCTTTCCCTGAGCATGTCGACAATAGCATCGTCCGACAGCACATCGACGGGCTTCTCCTCGTCGATCATTTGCTTGATGCGATCACGCACCGCTTCCGAGGAATGCGCATCGCCACCACCCGATGCCGCGATCGAGGCCGTGAAGAAGTAGCGCAGCTCGAACACGCCGCGCGGGGTGAGCATGTATTTGTTGGCGGTCACCCGGCTGACCGTCGATTCGTGCATGCCGATGGCGTCCGCCACCGTGCGCAGGTTGAGTGGCTTCAGCTGGCGCACGCCATGGACGAGGAAGGCATCCTGCTGGCGCACAATTTCCGAGGCCACTTTGAGGATCGTCTTGGCCCGCTGGTCGAGGCTGCGTGTCAGCCAGTTGGCGTTCTGCAGGCACTCGGCCAGGAAATCCTTCTCCGCCTGGTTCTTCGCGTGCGGCGACACCTGGGCGAAATAGATGTGGTCGACCAGCACGCGCGGCAGCGTTTCGGCATTGAGTTCGACGGTCCAGCTGCCGTCATTGGCCGCCCGCACCTCGACATCGGCGACGATCGCATCGCTGGCACCGCCCGAAAACGCCATGCCCGGCCGCGGGTCGAGCGCCCGGATTTCGGCCAGCATGTCCAGCAAATCCTCTTCGTCGACGCCGCAGAGCCGCTTCAGCGTCTGAAAATCGCGGCGCGCCAGCAATTCGAGATTGGCGACCAGGGCCTTCATGGCCGGATCGAGACGGTCACGCACGGCAAGCTGCAGCGAAAGGCATTCCGCGAGATCCCGGGCAAACAGGCCGGCCGGCTCGAAGGTCTGGCACACGGCCAGCACCTTGCCCACCGCGACCTCGTTGGTGCCAAGCCGCGCGGCGATCTCCGCCAGATCGGCCCTGACATAGCCCGTCTCGTCGAGCCCATCGGCAAGTTCTCCGGCGATCAGCCGCGCGACGGGATCGATGAAGGCGAGCGCGACCTGCTCGCCGACATGGTCGCGCAGCGTGATCCCGCTCGCCGCCATGTCGCCGGCGTCGAGCCCCTCGGACGAGGAGCCTCCACTGCCCGAAGCCGATTTCCATTGCGCCGTCAGGTCGGGCCCCAGCCGCTCGCTGGTGCCGGGGTCATCGGGAAACAGGTTTTCCAGGGATGTGTCGAGCTTTTCCGAGATCGCTTCGGCGCTCCATCCCGCCTCGTTCTCGAACCAGTCGCCATCGGCGGCCGCTTGCGGCTCTACGTCGGGCTTCTGCGCCTGGTCGCTCGCGGCATCATCCTGCGGCTCGGCGCGCTCCAGCAGGGGGTTGCGCTCGATCTCCTCGTCGATGAAGTGCTCGAGTTCGACATGGGTGAACTGCAGCAGCCGAATCGACTGCATCAGCTGCGGCGTCATCACCAGCGACTGCGACTGTCGGAGCTGTAGTTTGGCCGCCAATGCCATGGTTCGGTTTCAAACGCCTCCTCTACGCGTTCCAACTTCCGGAAATGAATTTCACGGCCGGCCATAGAAACTGGCCCGGCTTTTGCTTGTCAAGGCAAAGCCTAGCAAAACCCGCTTACCGGAGCGTTATCCCGGAGCAAAATCGCGGAAAATAGGTCGCTGGCGGGCAAAAAATCGTATCAGGAAACAAATTTCACGCTCAGAGCGTAAAACCCTCGCCGAGATAAAGCCGCCGCACATCGGGATTTGCCACAACTTCGTCGGCGCGGCCGTGAGTGAGCACCTGGCCGGCGTGGATGATATAGGCACGATCGATCAGGCCGAGCGTCTCACGCACATTGTGGTCGGTGATGAGGACCCCGATGCCGCGCGCTGTCAGGTGACGCACCAGTTGCTGGATATCGGCGACGGCGATCGGATCGATGCCGGCGAAGGGCTCGTCGAGCAGCATGTAGGCCGGGCGTGTCGCCAGCGCCCGCGCGATTTCCAGGCGACGCCTTTCGCCGCCCGAGAGCGACATGGATGGCGCCTTGCGTAGATGGCTGATGTGAAATTCCTCGAGCAGTTCGTCGAGGTTGCGCTCGCGGACCTTGCGATCCTTTTCGACCACTTCGAGCACGGCGCGGATGTTCTGCTCGACATTGAGGCCGCGAAAGATCGAGGCCTCCTGAGGCAGATAGCCGATGCCGAGGCGCGCGCGACGATACATCGGCATCGAGGTGACGTCGAAGCCGTCGATTTCGATCGTGCCTTCATCCACCGGCACCAGGCCCGTGACCATGTAGAAACAGGTCGTCTTGCCGGCGCCGTTGGGGCCGAGCAGCCCGACGGCCTCGCCGGCGCGCACGCCCAGCGTAACGCCGCTGACGACCTTGCGGCCCTTGTAGCTCTTGGTCAGACCCTTGGCGATCAAGGTTCCCTTGAACTTCGCCTTGTCGACAGTGACCGTGGCCGGAGCCGAAAGCTTGCCTGCGGCCCGTCCCGGAAGACGCGCCGTCAGCGACGACAGGCTGACCATCAGGGGTTCGTCGCTCCCGATTTCGGCGCATCCGATTTCGGCGGGGGTGTGATCGACATCTGCACACGCTGCCCAGCGCATGGATCGACTTGAGCGAGCCCGGTTTTCATCTGTACGGTGAGCTTGCAGCCGACCAGAACATTGTCGTTTTGCGAAAGGACGACCTTTTTGCCCGAAAGCACCAGCACCTGGCTCTTCATGTCGAAACTGCCCTGATCGCCGGTCGCGACCTGCTGATCCGACTTGATGTAGACCTTGTCGGAGATCTCCAGGTGATCGATGTTGGCCGAGCCGGTCATGGCCGCCGCGCCAGCGGCTTCAGCGCCCTTGGCGCCCGCGTTGGGGTCCTTGACGTAGTAGACCATCATCTTGCCGGCCTTCATCAGCGTCGGCCCCTGGACGACGGTGACATTGCCGGTGAAGATCGCGACGCTGTCGGCCTGATGGACTTCCAGCTTGTCGCTTTCGATCTGGATCGGCTTGTCGCCGGCCAATTTGAGACCCGACACCTGGCTGGCCGCTCCCGACTGCGCCAGCGCCGGCGCCAGGCTGAGCAGGAACAGCGCCGAAGTTGCGGCCGCAAGCCGTGTCGAACTATTGAGCCACATTCGCTTCTTCGCCCTTTGCCTCAGCCGCCTTTAGAACGGCGGGATCGATGTTGACACGAACCTTGTTCTCGAACACCAGGATCTTGCCATTGTCCTGGACCGACATCGAATCCGCCCTGATCTGCGACCCGCCACGGCTGACATCGACGGGATCATCCGTCTTCATAGTGCCTTTGCCCATGTCGAGGAAGACCGATTTGAACTTGGCTTGCAGGCCGTCGGTCGTGGTGATGGTGACGTCGCTGTTCAGCTTCATCGTATTGCCGTCGCGATCGTAGGTACCGCGCGAGGCTTTGATCGCCGCGACATTGTCGGGGGCGATCGGCACCTTGGCGTCTATGCCTTCGAGTTCGATGATGCCTTGCGTGCTCACATCCTGGATGGCACGCAGCGCCGTCATCGAATAGGGCTGCTTCTGCTTGGTGAACCCGTTGAGTTTGGGATTGGCCATCACCAGCTTGCCGTTGGAGAAGGCTGTGCCTTCGGCCTGCACCGCGACGGAGACGGGCGCGGCGAGGTAGGAATAGACCGGGAAGGCGATGGCAATCAATGCCGCGGCCAAGGGCACGGCGAATTTGAGCACGCGCACGCGGCGCGAATGACGTTGGGCGCGGTCGAAAGCTTCGCCCCGCGTCCAGCCATCCGCCGGGGGAGCCAACTCCGTCTCCGGGCTGGTCGGTTCATTCGGTCGCGCTAACATGACTGCTTTCTTCTAAAACCCCTGCCCGGGGAGCACCGCCTATACGTGGGAGGCCAGCGCCCTCGCGCAAGCACAAGCCGACGAAAACCGCAAAAATGTGACAGCTGCCGTGCACAAACGAAACCCGGGTCAGCGCAAACAGCCAATGCTTCATAACAGAAATAGACGCCCTTGCGTCTTTTTTCACCACCGAAGTTCTTCCCACTTACCTTGCGCCGCCCCCACAGGCCAGTCACGAAACAGACAACACGGACCCCTGCGCGCGGATTGCCGCGCCATGTGCGGGACGGAACTGCTTCCCGATCAAGACATCATGGTCTAAAAGCGTCTCTTCCCGATGACTGTGAGGCTGACGATGGCATTGAGAGCCGACGACCTGATCGACCGCCGCCGCTTGCGGCGCAAGCTGACTTTCTGGCGTGTTGCGGCCTTTGGCATCGTGGCGCTCGGGGTGATTGCGCTGTCGGCCTGGTTCTATGGCGACGATTTCGGCGGCTCCGCCGTCGATCACATCGCCAAGGTCAGGGTCGAAGGCACAATCACCGAGGACGACGAACTGATCAAGCGGTTGGAAGCCATCCGCCAGTCGCCGAAAGTAAAAGGCGTGATCCTTGTGGTCGATTCTCCTGGCGGCACCACCGTCGGCGGGGAATCGATCTACGAGGAGGTTCGCAAGCTGGCCGCCGACAAGCCTGTCGTGGCCGAGGTCGGTACGCTCGCCGCGTCGGCGGGCTACATGATCGCCAGTGCCGCCGACCATATTGTCGCCCGCAAGACCTCGATCGTCGGCTCGATCGGCGTGCTGATCCAGTATCCTGACGTCAGCGGCCTGATGGACAAGCTCGGCGTCAAGCTGGAGGAGGTCAAATCCTCGCCGCTGAAAGCCTCACCCTCGCCCTTCAAGCCGACCAATGACGACGAGCGCGCCATGGTCCGCAAGCTCATCCTGGACAGCTACGACTGGTTCGTCGGCATCGTCGCCGAACGCCGCAAGATGACCCACGAACAGGCGCTGGCGCTGGCCGACGGTTCGATCTTCACTGGCCGCCAGGGTGTTGCCAACGGGCTGATCGACGCTGTCGGCGGCGAGTCCGTGGCGATCGACTGGCTGGCGACCAAGGGTGTCGATGCCAAGCTCAAGGTGGTCGAGTGGAAGGACACGGAACGACGCGGCGGTTTCCTGTTCTCGAAGGCTATGGCACGCACGATCGCCGGCGCGCTCGGCCTGCCGGACTCCGGCGGCGACGTGATCCATGAACTTGGCGCCGACCGCTTGTTTCTTGACGGTCTCGTTTCCGTCTGGCACCCTTGAGACGCGTTGGGACAGCTGAAAAAGCAAATAAAATCATCCTGATAATTTTGGCCGAACTGCTTTCACGGGGACCCGTCTGATGATCAAGTCCGAGCTTGTGCAGATTATTGCCACGCGCAATCCGCATCTTTTCCTGCGCGACGTCGAAAACATCGTCGGCGCGATCTTCGATGAAATCACCGACGCGCTTGCCGAGGGCAACCGGGTCGAATTGCGCGGTTTCGGCGCTTTTTCGGTGAAGAACCGACCTGCCCGCACCGGCCGCAACCCGCGTACCGGCGAATCCGTCGAGGTCGAGGAGAAATGGGTGCCGTTCTTCAAGACCGGCAAGGAATTGCGTGAAAGGCTGAACGGCGGCAAGTAGGCGCGTCAGCGCCGGACGGCCCTATCGGCCCGCTTGCGACGGAAAACATCATGCTCAATCGCCTCATGCTCATCGTGGTCTTCGTGCCCCTAGCGATCATCCTGATCGCATTGGCCGTGGCCAACCGCGAACTCGTCGCCTTCACGCTGGACCCGTTCAATCCCGGCAATCCGAAGCTGACGCTCACCTTGCCGCTGTTCATCTTCCTGTTCCTGGCGCTCGCCATCGGCATGGTCGTCGGCAGCCTGGCGACATGGGTCAAGCAGGGCCACTACCGCAAACTGGCGCGCCAGCGCGGTGTCGAGGCCGAAAACCTGCGCCAGGCAGTCAGCCGCACGCCCGCGGTGCCGCAGGCATCAGCCCAAGGATCCGCTCAAGGGTCGGCTCAAGGGTCGGCCCAGGGGTCGGCCCAGGGGTCGGCCCAGGGGTCGGCATTGCCGAAGCCGACCAATTGAGCCGCAGATCGGCGCGTTTCTTTTACGGAGCTTTTCATGCTGACCATTTCGGCCGCGGAGGTCGATCGTGCGCTGACCTTTCCTGGACTGGTCGATACATTGCGCACGGCATTTCGCGAGGGCGCGGTGCAGCCGGTCAGGCATCATCACGCGGTCGAAAGGCCTGACGGCGCGGCGTCGACCTTGCTGCTGATGCCCGCCTGGACCGATTTTCACGCCGCGGGAGGTTCCGCCGGCGGCCATATCGGCGTCAAGATCGTCACCGTCTCGCCAGACAACAACGCCGTCGGCAAGCCCGCCGTGATGGGGCTCTATCTCCTGCTCGATGGCAGCACCGGCGAGCCGGAAGCCCTGATCGACGGCCAGCGGCTGACGCAGTGGCGCACGGCGTGCGCCTCGGCGCTCGCCGCGTCCTATCTCGCCCGCGACGATGCCTCGCGGCTGCTTGTGGTCGGCGCCGGCGCGCTGTCGCCCTTCCTGGCCAAGGCGCACAGCGCCGTGCGACCGATCAAGACCATTCGCATCTGGAACCGCACCCCGGCCAACGCCGAGAAAGTCGCGGCCGATCTGCGCGCCGAGGGCTTCGCGGCCGGCGCCGCGACCGATCTCGATGCCGAGCTTGGCCAGGCCGACATCGTCTCCTCGGCGACAATCACCACCACGCCGCTGCTCAAGGGCACGTTGCTGCGGCCGGGAACCCATGTCGACCTGGTCGGCGGCTTCACGCCTGCGATGCGCGAAAGCGATGACGACGCGATCATGCGCGCCCGCGTCTATGTCGACACCCGTGCCGGCGCCACCAAGGAAGCCGGCGACATCGTCCAGCCACTGGCCTCAGGCGTGCTGAAGCCGGACGCCATCGTGGCCGACCTGCACGAACTGGCGCGCGGCCAAAAGGAAGGTCGCGGCAGCCCGGACGAGATTACGCTGTTCAAGTCGGTCGGCGCCGCGCTGGAGGACTTGGCCGCCGGCATTGCTGTCTACAAGGCACTCAGGGGCTAGTCGAAGCGAGTTTGGCGCCCATCGTCTCCGCGATCAAAGCGAAATCGGCCATGCTGATGGCGAACAAGCCAAAGCGCAACGGGTAGCCCCAGTTCGATTTGCCTGAGGTGAACTCCAGCCTCTCAAGCAATGGCTTGATCGGCGTTTCCTGTGCCTGCGCCCAGTCGACATCGCGGCGGAACGGCGTGAAGCCGCCGCCCATGTCGCCTTGGTAGGGGTCTCCTTCCCGCACCGTGCCGATCGCCGTGAACGCCTGCAGACCGTCCTTCTCCCCCAAAACCGTGGTCGGCGAGTAATAGACGATGCCGTCACCGGGCCTGACGCGGCGCAGCGGTGCCGCCTTGCCATGGTTGACCTGCATGAAGCCGTCCTGGCGGCCGCGCCGGACATGCTGCGCCGACGCCACCGCGATCCAACAAGCGTTCATGTCTGTTCCTAATTGGCCTGTTGTCCGTCGGCCAACGCTGCCCGGCAATCGGCCCGAAGTGCCGAAGTGCCGAAGTGCCGAAGTGCCGAAGTGCCGAAGTGCCGAAGTGCCGAAGTGCCGAAGTGCCGAAGTGCCGAAGTGCCGAAGTGCCGAAGTGCCGAAGTGCCGAAGTGCCGAAGTGCCGAAGTGCCGAACGATAGGGCCAGAGCCGCGGCAATGGCAAGTGCGGCCGTTCGGAACGGCTTCGGCGCGGAATCGTTGTTGCGTCATGCGACTATACGGCTTCCTGCTGTTCTGGTCTGTCTTGACCGCAATGATCGCTGCGCTCAGCCTCGGACCGTCCTTCGCCCATGTCCTGGAATCGGCGCCCCGGCTCACCCGATGGTCCCCGGCGCTTTGGCGCGAGGCCACCGTTTTCAACGGCCAGTTCCTGCTCTTCGCAATCGTTGGCGCGCCGCTGGATGTCGCGGCAATCATTGGCCCGGGACTGCTGGCATGGCTGCTGCGCCAGGATCGGCCGGCGTTCTGGTTCGCACTCGCCGCCACCTTGCTCTATGTACTATCACTCGTGCTTTGGTTCATTCTCGTCAGACCGGCCAATAAAATTCTCGCCACCTGGGTGCCGGGGCGAATTCCAGACAATTTCGAAGTCATACGGCTGCGCTGGGAAACCGGCCACATGGCCGTCACGGCGGCCAAGGCTGCCGGCTTCGTTTCGCTGGTTGTCGCACTGCTTTCGATCGGACGTGGCGGCTAAGCCATCGTCCCAATCGCCCTAACCCTCGCAATCGCAATGTGGCTCGGGTTTGTTGCGCCGATGGGCATAGCTGTGGCAGAAGCGGGCCGAACCGCCGGAGAAGCTGTCTCTTGAAGTCTTTTCGCGACAAACGCCGCGACGGCCGCCCGCATCAACCGGGTAAAGGCGAAGCCGCGCAATCGCGTCCACCGGAAGGTCGCGGCGTGGCCAGGCCGGAGGTCAGGCCGCGGCAAGACCTGAAGCCGGACCAGCCCGCACCAAAATCCACGCCCCGCAACCTAGCCCGTCGCGACGGCGTCCTGCCCGCTGAGCAACTTCCGGTAATCCTCGAAGTGGCACCCAACGCGGATTACGCGCTGCTCGACAGCGGCGCGGGACAAAAGCTTGAACAATATGGCCCCTACCGGATCGTGCGGCCCGAGGGCCAGGCGATCTGGCAGAAGGCTCTGCCGGCCAAGGACTGGGAGCGTGCCGACGCGATCTTCACCGGCGACACCGACGAGGAGGGCATCGGCCGCTGGCGTTTTCCCAAGACGCCGCTCGGCGAAACCTGGCCGATGAAGCATGACGGCATCGACTATCTCGGCCGCTTCACCTCGTTTCGCCATGTCGGCGTCTTTCCCGAGCAGGCCTCGCACTGGGACCATATGGCCGGGCTGATCGCCGCCGCCAGGCGGCCGGTCAAGGTACTCAACCTGTTCGGCTATACCGGCCTTGCCTCGCTGGTGGCCGCGCGCGCCGGCGCCGAGGTCACCCATGTCGACGCCTCGAAGAAGGCGATCGGCTGGGCCCGCGAAAACCAGGAGATATCGGGACTTGGCGCCAAGCCGATCCGCTGGATCGTCGACGACGCGGTCAAGTTCGCCGAACGCGAGGAGCGTCGCGGCAGCCGTTACGACATCATCCTGTTCGATCCGCCGGCCTATGGCCGCGGCCCCAAGGGCGAGGTCTGGCAATTGTTCGAGGACCTGCCTGATTTGACGGATCTCTGTCGCTCGATCCTGACTCCGAAACCGCTTGCCGTGGTGCTGACCGCCTATTCGATTCGTGCCTCCTTCTTCGCCATCCACGCTCTGATGCGCGACACCTTCGCCGGCATGGGCGGCAAGGTTGAATCGGGTGAGCTGATCATCCGTGAAAAGTCCGCCGGCCGGGCGCTTTCGACGTCGCTGTTTTCGCGCTGGGTGGCCTGACATGAACGAACGGCATGCCGGCGCGCCCGGTCAGGTGAAGGAAGTCACCAGCCTCGCCAATCCGCTGGTCAAGGACATCAAGGCACTTGCCTTGAAGAAATTCCGCGACCAGCAGAACGCCTTCATGGCCGAGGGGCTGAAGCTGGTCATCGATGCGCTCGACTTGGGCTGGCAGATCAGGACGTTGGTTTTCGCCAAGGCCGGACGCGGCAACGCGGCCGTGGAAAAGGTGGCGGCACGCACCGTCGCCGCCGGCGGCACCGTGCTCGAAGTATCGGAAAAGGTGCTTGTCGCCATCACCCGCCGCGACAATCCACAAATGGTGGTCGGCGTCTTCTCGCAGAAATTCCTGGCCTTGAAGGACATCCGTGCCGACAATGGCGATGTCTGGGTAGCGCTCGACCGGGTGCGCGATCCCGGCAATCTCGGCACCGTCATCCGCACCGTCGATGCCGTCGGCGCCAAGGGCGTCATCCTGGTCGGCGACACCACCGATCCGTTTTCGGTGGAAACGGTGCGCGCCACCATGGGGTCGATCTTCGCCATACCGGTGGCCAAGGCAACGACAGAGGCATTCCTTGCCTGGCGCGGCGGTTTTTCAGGGCTCGTTGCCGGCACGCATCTGAAAGGCGCGGTCGACTACCGCTCGGTCGATTTTTCCCGCGGGCCGGTGCTGCTGATGATGGGCAATGAGCAGCAGGGCCTGCCCGAAAGCCTGGCGGCAAGCTGCGACAGGCTGCTCAGGATTCCGCAGGCGGGCCGCGCCGATTCGCTCAATCTCGCGGTCGCCACCGGCATCATGCTGTTCGAGATCCGGCGCGGCGCGCTGAAGCTCGAACCAATTTCGGACCAGCAATGAGGGTTGCCCAATCGTGAAATCATGGTCTCCCTACGCGCTGCTCGTCATCGTCGCCATCGCGCTCGACCAGTGGATAAAGACACTGGTCGAAGCCGGACTGCCCTTCCAGGAAAAGCTCGACCTCCTGCCCTTTCTGGCGCTGTTCCGCACCTACAACACCGGAATCGCCTTCTCGATGTTCTCCTCCTTCGGCGACACCGGCCTGGTTGTCATCGCGGTGCTGGTCGTCGCTTTCGTGCTTTACCTCGCCACGCGCACGCCATCGGGCCATGTCATCGCCCGCACCGGCTTTGCCCTGATCATCGGCGGCGCGCTGGGCAATCTGATCGACCGCGCCGTCTACGGCCATGTCATCGATTACATCCTGTTCCACACGCCGGTCTGGTCCTTCGCCGTCTTCAACCTTGCCGATGCCTTCATATCGGTGGGCGCGGCGATGGTCGTCTTCGACGAACTCATCGGCTGGCGGCGTGAATCCACGCCTCCGAACGCCAAGCCTTCCGAAGATTGACCTCGCGCGGCCATCGCCGCACAGTCACGCCGAGCAAAGTTCGCGGAGAAAAAGATGACCGAAACCTTCAAAGCCATCCTCGTTTCGCGCGATGCGGAGAAAAAGCAGTCCGTCGCCGTGACCGATCTCACCGACGCCGATCTGATGGAGGGCGACGTCACCATCGCGGTCGAGGCAACGACGGTGAACTACAAGGATGGACTGGCGATATCGGGCAAGGCTCCGGTGATCCGTCGATGGCCGCTGGTGCCGGGCATCGACCTTGCCGGCACCGTCATCTCATCTTCCAATCCCCACTGGCGCAAGGGCGACAAGGTCATCCTGAATGGCTGGGGTGTCGGTGAAACCCATTTCGGCGCCTATGCCGGGCGCGCCCGCGTCAAGGGCGACTGGCTGGTGCCTCTGCCGGAAGGCATGAGCGCGCATGATGCCATGGCGGTTGGCACAGCCGGCTATACGGCCATGCTCTGCGTCATGGCGCTGGAGCGGCACGGCATCCTGCCTGAGCGCGGACCTGTCGTGGTGACGGGTGCTGCCGGCGGCGTCGGTTCGGTCGCCGTCTCGATCCTGTCCAGCCTCGGCTACCATGTCATCGCGTCGACCGGCCGCAACGCCGAAAGCCCCTATCTGATCAACCTGGGCGCCGCCGAGGTGATATCGCGCGACGAACTCAACCAACCCGCCAAGCCGTTGGCCAAGGAGCGCTGGGCCGGCGGCATCGATTCGGTCGGCAGCCACACGCTGGCCAATGTGCTGTCGATGACCTCCTATGGCGGCGCGGTCGCGGTCTGCGGCCTGGCCGGCGGCATGGATCTTCCGTCGAGTGTCGCCCCTTTCATCCTGCGCGGCGTCTCCCTGCTCGGCATCGATTCGGTGATGGCGCCGAAGGCCGTACGCCTCGAGGCCTGGCGGCGCATCGGCTCCGATCTCGATGTGGACAAGCTCGCCAGCCTGTCCACGACCATCGGCTTCGACGGCATCATCGGTGCGGCACACGACATCGTCGACGGCAAGATCCGCGGCCGCGTCGTCGTCGACATGTGACCCGGCTCAGGGGTGGCAGGCGCGGGGCGAAATCCCCCGTTGGCTGGCAAATCCGTCGCCGCCGGGCCAAAAACGCCCGATCAACTAAAATTCGAACGATCCCCCGCAATTTTCCATAATCTCTATCTGGCAAAGGATTTCGCATGATCGCGGAATCCGACAGCCAACAGGCCGACGCCGGCGACAACATCGATGCGGCATCGGCGCAACTGCCGGTATCGGCGCGGCGGTTTATCGCCGCGCCGCCGCTGGTCCCTGATCAGCAACCGGCCAAGCGCGAAGGCCTGCCGGTCCTGACCTTCGTTGCCGTCATGCTGCTGGCCGGCCTCTCATCCCTGACCGGGGCGCCAGTCTTCATCAGCCTTGCCTTGCTGGCAACCGGCCTTGCTGGCCTGGCCATGCATCTGCGCGCCAGACGCAGCGTACGCCGCACCGCGGTCCTGCTCGACGAAACCACCGCCCGCAACCGCGCCGAGATCGAGACGCTGGCCGACCGCATGTGGGAGATGCAGGAAAGCGAGGAGCGCTTTCGCGGTCTCATCGACGCGCTCGGCGATCTCGTCATCCATCGCGACCGCGACGGTTACATCGTCTACGCCAACAAGGTGTTCGCCGACATCGTCGAAACCGATCCGCGCGATCTTGCCGGCAAGACGTTGGCCGAATTCGGGATCGAGGTCGGCATCGTTCCCGATGCGGCTTTCTCAGATCATGAATGCCTGAGTTCCACCGACGTTGCCATCCGCACGCCGACGGGCCCGCGCTGGTTCTCCTGGATCGAGCTGTCGGTGCGCGAAAAGGACAGCGGTGCCGTCTCGCATCGCGCCATCGCCCGCGACATCACAGCACGCAAGCGCGCTGAGTCGTCCATGATCACCGCGCGCGAGCGGGCCGAGTTCGCCAGCCAGGCCAAGTCGCGCTTCCTCGCCACCGTCAGCCATGAGATCCGCACGCCGATGAACGGCATCATGGGCATGGCCAGGCTGCTTGCCGACACCAGCCTTTCGCCGGAGCAGCAGACCTATGTCGGCGCCATCTCGACCTCGGCCAGCGCCTTGCTTGCCCTGATCGAGGACCTGCTCGATTATTCCAAGATCGAGGCCGGACGCTTCGATCCCGAACCGCAGCCCATGTCGGTGCGCGAGATCGCCGACAACATCATCGAATTGATGGCCGCGCGGGCCTTCGCCAAGAATATCGGCCTCGGCTGCCATGTCGAACCGGATGTGCCGCAATTGATCACCGCCGATCCGGGCCGGGTCCGGCAGGTGCTGCTCAACCTCATCGGCAACGCCATCAAGTTCACCGACAGTGGCGGCGTGCTGGTCAGCGTCGCGCGCGCCCGAACCGAGACCAGCGACCGCATCTGCTTCACCATCGCCGATACGGGTCCCGGCCTGCGCGACGAGGACATGGAGCGCATCTTCGAGGAGTTCGAACAGGCCGACGGCACCTCGACGCGCACGCATGGCGGTGCTGGACTGGGACTTGCCATCTCCAAGCGCTTGGTGGCCGCCATGGGCGGCACGATTTCGGTTTCCAGCCGGCTTGGCCAGGGATCCGAATTCGTCTTCGAGATTCCCGCCACGTCAGCCACCGAGCCGCCGCAGGGCCGATTGAACGCGCTTGCCGGACGACGCGCCGTGATCGTGTCCAAGAACACCGTCGAGGCCGACGCCATCGCCCGCACCATCCGCTCCAATGGCGGCGCGGCCGGCATCGCCACCACCGTGGCTCAGGCCGCATCCTTCGCCGACGGCTGCGACGTGCTTCTGGTCGACGCGGCCATGGAAGAGAGTGACGGAAGGCTGCTCAAGCGTCTTCGCCAGCATGGGTTTTCCGATTGCGAAGCCGTCACGCTGATCGCACCCACCGACCGCGGCATGCTGGGCGAGTTTCGTGCCAGCGGCTACGCGACTTTCCTTGCCCGGCCGGTGCGCGGAGGAACACTTTTGCGTGTCCTTTTGAGCAGCCACGCACCGGTCCTGGCCCAGCCGCAGCCGGAAAAACGCCGCGCGCCGGCGCTTCGTGCCTCAGGCGAACGCCAGCACGGCCTGTCCGTGCTGATCGCCGAGGACAACGACATCAATGCCATGTTGGCCCGCGCGACGCTGTTGAAGGCCGGGCATCGCGTCAAGGTGGTCGGCAACGGCAAGGCCGCCGTCGAGGCGGTCACCGGTGCCGGCCAGAAGCATCGCTTCGACGTGGTGCTGATGGATCTCCACATGCCGGTCATGGACGGACTGGACGCCATTGCCGCGATCCGCCGCCATGAAGAGGAGGCCTCCGTGCCGCCGGTGCCGATTATGGTGCTGTCGGCCGACAGCCAGGAAAAAACCCGCCATGCGGTGCTCGCCCACGGTGCCAGCGGCTTCGTCACCAAGCCGCTCGACCCCGATGCACTGGTCAGCGCCGTCGAGGGCCAGGTCGCCGCCTGAGCCTGCTTTTCCGGGTGCGTGGCTGGTCAATGCCGCCGAAAAGCAGCGCATTCTCGGCGCCCCGCGAACGCGACGCGCCGTGGGGTCCTGTGACGCAACGTAGCCGGTTGACCGTTTTCGCCAGCCGACGAAGTATTGCCCGCAACGCCGTATCACGGTACTGTCACAATCCTGTTGCACCTACACCGTATCCCCGTGCCAAGAGGGATGGCTCGAAGGAGAATCACTCGTGCATACAGTTATGCCGGAATGTGACACTCGGCCGAACGCCAGCAGCGCCTTGCTCGCCGGACGTAATGTCGATTCCGTCATAAAGGGTGCGGCGCTCGGCCGTATCGGCAATCTCGAAGTGCGGCTCGCCCGCAACGAGGCCGAGATCGCGGCCGCGCAGGAAGTGCGTTACCGTGTATTCTATGACGAGCTTGGCGCCAGGAAGGATCTGTTCCAGGCGCAGGACCGCCGCGACGCCGACCGTTTCGACCCGCTCTGCGACCATCTGCTCGTCCTCGACACCACGCTGTCCGGCCCTGAGCACCGCCGCATCGTCGGTACCTATCGCTTGCTGCGGCAAGAAATCGCGGCAACCGCCGGGGGCTTCTATTCCGAAGGCGAATTCGAGCTGACCAAGCTCATCGCCCGCCATCCCAGCCAGCGGTTCCTTGAACTCGGCCGTTCCTGCGTCTTGCCGGAATACCGTTCGAAGCGCACCATCGAAGCGCTATGGCAAGGCATCTGGGCCTACATCAATCACTACCAGATCGGGGTGATGACCGGCTGCGCCTCGTTCCATGGCACCGTGCCGGCCGCGCATGCGGAGGCGCTCACCTATCTTGCCCATCACTGCCGCACCAACTCGGCCTGGGACGTGCGCGCTGTGTCCGGGCGCTATTGCTCCATGGATCTGATGCCGATCGAGGCGGTCAACACCAAGGCCGCGATCGCGGCGATGCCGCCTCTGGTCAAGGGCTATCTGCGGGTCGGCGCTCGCATCGGCGATGGTTGCGTCATCGACCGCGAATTCTCCACGGTCGACATTTTCGTCGTGATGCCGGTCAAGGAGATCGGTGCCCGCTACGTCAACTACTATGGCGGGGAAGCGCAGCGCTTCGCCGCGTGACGCGAATAGCTTCTTTTCATGGAATGTCTTCCGGCCGCCGGCCGGGCCGGCTCTTGTAGGCTGGAAAGGTCCAGCCGAAACGGAGCGCGCCGCCGCGAACGGCGAACGCCGCGGCGAAGCCGGCCAGCTCTGAAAAAATCGGCGGCAATCCTGTGACGTCGCCAGCCGTGAAGATGGCAGCGCCTGCCAGAGCGGCCGTAACATAGATTTCCGGCCTCAGCAGTACCGAGGGCTCGCCGGCCAGCAGATCGCGCAGGATGCCGCCTGACGTGGCGGTGAGCACGCCGGTGATGACGGAGACGACCGGCGAACCCGTAATGGCCAGACCCTTGGCCGCACCCATCACCGAAAAAGCGGCCAATCCGATGGCGTCGAGCCAGAGCAGCCATTTCCAGCGGGATTCGACACGGTGCGCGGCAAAGAACACCAGCACCGCGACCGCCGCGCAGATCAGAACGTAGCTCGAGTTGGCGACCCAGAAAACCGGCAGATTGAGGATGACGTCACGAAGCGTGCCGCCGCCGATGCCGGTGACGCTGGCCAGGAACAGGAAGCCGATAATGTCGAGCTGTTTGCGCGACGCCGCCAACGCCCCCGTCGCCGCGAAGACGGCAACGCCGGCATAGTCGAGGAGGGCGATCGGGTTCATGGAGTGAGTAGTGAAGTAGTCGGTAGTGAATGGCAATTGGCGAAGCAGGCGCCTACTCGTCCCGGTCCTTGCTACTCACTACTCTCTATTCGCTACCCCACTAATCACGCATCTTTCTCGGCCTGCTCATTGACCGGCCCTGGCTCGACCGGCGCGTCGGCGGCAATTTTCGGACCGCCCTTGGCGACGCCGACCATGGCCGGGCGAAGCACCCGCTCGCCGATCGAATAGCCCGGCTGCACGACCTGGACCACGGTGTTGGCCGGGACATCGGGATTGGGCACTTCGAACATTGCCTGGTGGAAATTGGGATCGAACTTCTCGCCCTCGGGAGCAAGTTTCTTGACCCCATGCCGTTCCAGCGCCGACAGCATGGCGCGCTCGGTCAGGTCGACGCCTTCGATCAGCCCCTTGAAGCCGGCATCCCCCGATGCCTTGGCCTCGGCGGAAATGGCATCCAGGGCGCGGCGCAGATTGTCCGACACCGACAGCATGTCGCGGGCGAAATTCGCCACCGCATAAGTGCGCGCGTCATGCACGTCGCGCGCGGTGCGGCGGCGCAGGTTTTCCATCTCGGCCGCGACCCGCAGCGCGCGGTCCTTCAGCTCTTCATTTTCCTTCAGCAGCCGCACAAGCGCTTCGTAGTCGCCATCGATGCTGCCTTCCGTGCGCTCGGCATTGGCCTCGGCCGCCTCGGCTTCATTGGGCGTGCGTTCGTCTTTTGCCTGGTCGCTCATCGCCGTTTCCCGTCATCTCGAATGGTATGGATTTTGTGCCCGATATCGAGGTTCGCAGGCCAAAAATCAAGGGGAAAGCGACGGCAAGAGCCTGCGACCGGATCAGGCAAGCACGGTGGGACGCTTCGATTTTAATTCAAATTTTACCCTACTTGCCGGCTTTGCTTGCCACGAAGCGGTGATGCGGGAACCATTCCGCTGCTGGGGGAGTTTCGGAGCCGACGCAGGATTTTTGAAATGATGACCCGCAACAAGCTTGAAAAAGGAGAAAGGCTCGCTGCGGAGGTTCGGCGGCAGTTTGGCGCCGAGGCAGTGACGCGCTTTCTGCGCACCTTGCCAGCCTTCCGCATCGAACCTGACATCCCGGACCGATTTGAGCAATTGCTCGAGCATCTCGACCGGGTCGAGAATGGCGACGCCGGATGGCGACGGCAGTAAGTCACCCGGGCCTTACGCGACAATTACGCACAGTAACTTTGCGTGATCCCTGGCTTGCGGTGGCGGCACACCCCGCCTATGCTTCCTGATGAACATGATTTCCCCCGAGGCAGCTGCCAACAGCAAGCGCGCCTGGCTAAAGATCCTGGCGCGCTACAAGAAGCCTGACAGGCGGCGTAGCACACTCGAACTGGCCATCACCCTCATTCCTTTCGCCACGCTGTGGGCTCTGTCTTCCGCTGCCTATGCCTATGGTCATTGGTGGGGACTGGTCCTGATCCTGCCCGCGGCCGGTTTCCTGGTGCGGATTTTCATGATCCAGCACGATTGCGGCCATGGCTCCTTCTTTGCCAATCGCATTGCCGATGACTGGATCGGCCGCGCGCTGGGCATCCTGACGCTGACGCCCTACGACTGCTGGCGGCGTGCCCATGCCACCCATCATGCCAGCGCCGGCAACCTCGACGAACGCGGCATGGGCGATATCAGGACGCTGACCGTCGCCGAATACCGGCGGATGTCCTGGCGGGGTCGCCTGGCTTATCGCCTCTACCGCCATCCCCTGGTGATGTTCGGCCTGGGGCCGATCTGGCTGTTCATCTTCTCGCAAAGGCTGCCCGTCGGCATGATGCGCGGCGGCCTGACGCCCTGGGTGTCGTCGATGACCACCAATCTTGGCATCGCGGTTGCCGCGGCCATCCTCATCTGGGTCATCGGCCCTGGTGCGTTCCTGATCGTCCATCTGCCGATCGTCATTCTTGCCGGTTCGGCCGGCATCTGGCTGTTCTATGTCCAGCACCAGTTCGAGGAGACCGAATGGGCGAAGGATGAGGAATGGGAGTTCCAGCGCGCCGCCCTGCACGGCTCGTCCTATTACGACCTTCCGCCGGTGCTGAACTGGTTCACCGGCAATATCGGCGTTCACCACGTCCACCACCTCTCCGCCAAGGTGCCCGGCTACCGGCTGCAGGAAGTGCTGCGGGATTATCCCGAGCTGCGCGGCATCGGCCGCGTCACGCTGCTCGAGAGCCTGCGCTGCGTCAAACTGGCCTTGTGGGACGAAAGCCGCCAAAAACTGGTGTCGTTCCGCGAAGCGCGGATGGCGGCGTAGAGCATACCGCCGCGCCAGCGCGCGGCGGTAGTTCCCCAAACCTTTCTCAGGCCGCTTGCCGCTCGTCGCGCATCAGGATCTGGCCATGGCGGATCTCCGTGCCCAGCACCTTCAGGCATTCGCGGATGAAATTGGACAGGCCCGGCCAGCCCTTGGCCGAAACAAGATTGCCGTCGACATGGGCCCCGTTGGGCGCGACGTCGACATAGATGCCGCCGGCCAGCGTGACTTCCGGCTCGCAATAATGAAGCGCCGCCACTTCCCTGCCCCGCACCACGCCGTCGACCGCGATCAGGATCTGCACGCCATGGCAGATGGTGAAGATCGGCTTTCCTGTCTCATGGAAGTGCCGCACCAGCGCCTGCACGCGCTTGTCGATACGAATGTATTCGGGACCGCGCCCGCCCGCCGCGTAGACGGCATCGTACTGGGCCGGATCCACCTCGGAAAACGTCTTGTTGAGGATGTAATCGTGTCCGGGCTTCTCGGTGTAGGTCTGGTGGCCCTCGAAATCGTGCAGCGATGTCTTCAGCACATCGCCTGCCTTCTTGTCCGGGCAAACGACATGCACGGTATGGCCGACGGCATGCATGGCCTGTTCAAAGACGAAAATCTCATATTCCTCGCTGAACTCGCCAACGAGCATCAATATCTTCTTGCCAGCCATTCCCGGTTCCTCCCTTTGTGGCCATTTATTTCGGGTCGCGAAATAACAGCGATATCCTAAGGGCAAGATGCCGAGAGGAAAAGCGCAAATCACACAATTGGTACGACCAGCTTCGAGTGAGAGGGCCTTCGGCCTTCCTGGAAAAAGCGTCAGCTGTTGCGAAGACGCCGCCAGGAATATTTCGGACCCTTGGTCTCCACTATGGCGGCCGGCTGGTAGTAAAGCCCCAACCCGCCGGTGCGGCCTTCTTCAAGGCGCTTCAAGAGCACTGGATTCGAGATCTCGAATTCATCGAAGCCAAGCCGCAGCATGTGCGGCAACGGGTCGACCAGGACCTGCCCGGTGGCACGCAGCGCGCCCGTGAAGTGATAGCGGCTGCGCAGCAGTTCGCCCTTGGAGAAGGAGCGGCCGTCGCCGAAAGCCGGGAAGGCCAGCGCCACCAGCGACAACTGGTCGAGCAGATCGGCGATCTTGTCGAGCTGGTCGCCGGGCTGCAGCACGACGCCGAGCCGCTCCTTCGCCGAGCGGCGCACCTCCGGGTCGAGATCGAGGAACGCCTGCAGCGGCAGGATGAATCGGCCATTGCCGGAAAGCGCGTCGGCACTTTCGGCATGGCTCCACTCGTCCTCGCGAAAACCCTCCGGGGTCCAGAGCCGGGTCTCCGGTGTCGTCAGTCCAGTCATCAAAATTCCTAAAATTCGAAGAGCTCGAGCATGTGTTGAAATTCAGGTCAGGCTGTGTCGAAAACGGCTGCTTGCGAGAACCGGAGCGGAACGTACTTGAAGTCCGTGGGCACCGGAAGCGCAGGAAGCCGCCGTTTGCAGGCCTGCCTCACCTGAATTGCAACATACCCTATAGTGATGCGTCGGTCAGCGACACTTCCAGTCCCGACAGATGGATGCCGCACTCGGTCTTGGCGTGGCCGGCCCAGCGGCCGCTGCGCGCATCCTCGCCCGGCTGCACCGGCTGCGTGCATGGAAAGCAGCCAATCGACAGATAACCATAGGCGACCAGTGGGTTTTCGCGCAGCGCATGCGCGCGCATGTAGTCGGCCTGGTCCGACGTCGTCCAGTGCGCCAGCGGATTGATGCGGATGCGAGGGCCTACCGCCTCGAACACCGGAAGTGCGGCCCGTGTCGAGGCCTGGAAGCGTTTGCGGCCCGTGAACCAGGCGCGGAAGGGTGCGACGCCACGTGCCAGCGGCTCGACCTTGCGCACGTCGCAGCAGGCATCGGTGTTGTTCTGGTGCAGATTGCCGGTCGGGTCGATCCGTTCGAGCGCCGCTTCGTCCGGCTTGATCACCCGGATGTTGGTCAATCCGAAATCGGCGACCAGCGCGTCGCGATAGCCGAGCGTCTCCTCGAAATGCTTGCCCGTATCGAGGAAGATGACCGGTAGCGTACGGTCGATCTTGGCGATCATATGCAGCAGCACCGCCGAATCCGCGCCGAACGAAGACACGGCAGCGATCTCGTCGTGAAACAGATCGTTGGCCGATCGTTCGATGATCTCGATCGGGCTGAGATGACCGTAGAGCGCGTCAAACCCCGCCGCTTTGGCGGCGATGCCGTCATCGACGTCGGCAATATGGTCAAGCGGCCTTGGCTTCGCCAGCATAGAGCGCCTCCTTGAACGGCGCGGGACCGACACGGCGGTAGGCGTCGATGAATTTTTCCTGCGGGTTGAGCCGAAGGCCGAGGTAGGTGTCGACGATCTGCTCGATGGCATCGGTGATTTCTTCCGAAGAGAAGCCCCGGCCGATGATCTCGCCGACCGAAGTGTTCTCGTCGGCCGAACCGCCCAATGTCACTTGGTAGAGTTCGGAGCCCTTCTTCTCGACACCGAGGATGCCGATATGGCCGACATGGTGGTGGCCGCAGGCATTGATGCAGCCGGAGATCTTCAGCTTCAATTCGCCGATCTCGCGCTGCCGCTCCAGCGAGGCGAAGCGGCGCGAGATTTCCTGTGCGATCGGTATCGAGCGTGCCGTCGCCAGCGCGCAATAATCGAGGCCCGGGCACGAGATGATGTCCGAGATCAGGTTGGAGTTAGCCGTCGCCAGCCCGATGTCGACCAGCGCGTCATAGACCGCCTTGAGGTCGGCACGCGCCACATGCGGCAGGATCAGGTTCTGCTCGTGGCTGACGCGAAGCTCGTCGAAGGCATATTTCTCGGCAATGTCGGCGACCGCTTCCATCTGGCTGTCGGTCGCATCGCCCGGCACCTCGCCGATACCCTTGAGCGAGATCGTCACCGCCGCGTAGTCGGGGTGGCGGTGCGTCACCACGTTCTGCTCGAGCCAGTCCGAGAAGCCCTTGGAATCCAGCCGCGCCACCTTGACGGCGGCGTCGCCGTCCGGCCGCCCGGTCAGCGCGGGCGGTGCGAAATAAGCCTCGATGGCGCGGATGTCCGCCTCGGGCAGCTTCAGCTCCGCGTCCTTCAATTCCTGCCACTCGGCCTCGACCTGGCGGGTGATTTCCTCGGCGCCGGTCTCGTGGACCAGGATCTTGATGCGCGCCTTGTACTTGTTGTCGCGGCGGCCATGGAGATTGTAAACGCGCAGGATCGCCGTGCAGTAGGAGAGAAGGTCGGCTTCGGGCAAGAAGTCGCGGATCTTCCTCGCCACCATCGGCGTACGGCCCTGGCCACCACCGACGTAGACGGCGAAGCCGAGTTCGCCGGCGGCGTTCTTCTTGAGGTGCAGGCCGATATCGTGCGTCTGGATGGCGGCGCGATCGCGCTCGGCTCCCGTCACCGCGATCTTGAACTTGCGCGGCAGGAACGAGAATTCCGGATGCACCGAAGACCACTGCCGCAGGATTTCGGCATAGGGACGCGGATCGGCGACCTCGTCGGCGGCAGCCCCGGCAAAATGGTCGGCGGTGACATTGCGGATGCAGTTGCCGCTGGTCTGGATGGCGTGCATCTCCACGCTGGCCAGGTCCGCCAGGATCGCCGGAATGTCCGACAGCGCCGGCCAGTTGAACTGGATGTTCTGGCGCGTGGTGAAATGGCCGTAACCCTTATCGTATTTGCGGGCGATGTGGCCGAGCATGCGCAACTGCTTGCCGTTCAGCGTCCCGTAGGGCACCGCGATGCGCAGCATGTAGGCGTGCAGCTGCAGATAGACGCCGTTCATCAGCCGGAGCGGCCGGAACTGGTCCTCGGTAATCTCGCCGGACAGCCGGCGCTCGACCTGGTCGCTGAACTCGGCGACGCGGGCCTGGACAAAATCGTGGTCGAACTCATCGTAACGGTACATGCTTCGTCTTTCAGGGCGCGTCCGCCCGTTCACCTGGTGTCCTGGCTATGCCGCCCGCTCGGCCTGCTTGCCGAGGTCGTTGCGGATGGTCGGGCCGGCGGCGCGGATCTTCTCACGCAGCCGCACCGGCTCGACAACGCCGTCGACGATGTCCGCATCGATCAGATTGACGTCGACCACTTCATTGTCGGCGTGGGCCTTGGCGCCGATCGCCTCCAGCCGATCCTCGGCCGCCTTGTCGTGGGCAAGGTCCGCATGATCCACCGTCTCGGCCCAGCCGCCATCGGCGTACCAGACGGCAATACCGTCGCCGAGGCGATTGGCGGTCAGTATCTTCATGGCTGAACTCCCTCGGCGGCTGCTACGGGCACGCTCTCGAGCCTGTGTGCCGCGAGCGGCTCGGACCGCTCGAAATTGGCACCGGCGACGGCGTCGCCGATGATGGTCATGACCGGGCCCGACAGATCGGCGCGCGCTTCCAGCGACGGCAAGTCGGCAAGCGTGCCGTGGAAGCGTCGGCGATTGGCCAGACTGGCATTCTCGACCACGGCGACCGCGGTGTCCGGCGACAAGCCCGCCTCGATCAGCCGGCCGGCAACTTCGGCCGCGACCGAGCGGCCCATGTAGACGGCAACGGTAGCGCCGGAAATGGCGAGCTTGGCCCAATCCGGCAGTGAATTGCCCTTGAGATCGTGGCCGGTGGTGAACACCATCGAGGAGGAAACGCCGCGCAGCGTCAACGGCAGTTCGAAATCGGCGGCAGCGGCAAAGGCCGCTGTGACGCCCGGAACCACCTCATAGGCGATGCCGGCGTCACGAAGCGCGGCCATCTCCTCGCCGGCGCGGCCGAACACCAGAGGATCGCCCGATTTCAGCCGCACGACGCGCTTGCCCTGACGGCCGAGATCCACCAGCAACGCATTGATTTCGGCCTGGCTCTTGGTATGGCAGCCCTTGCGCTTTCCCACCGGCAGGCGCTCGGCATCGCGGCGGCCCATGGCGACGACCGCCTCCGGGACCAGCGCGTCATGGACGATGACATCGGCCTCCATCAGCAGACGATGCGCCCGCAGGGTCAGGAGGTCCTCGGCGCCGGGACCGGCGCCCACCAGGGCGATGTGGCCGCGAACGGGCGCGTTGGACAACAGCAGGTCGGTGGCGGCTTCGCGCGCCTGCGAAAATTCGCCGGCCTCGACGGCGCGTGCTGGCGCTCCGCCGAAGAAGTCGCTCCAGAAACGGCGGCGTATACTGCCCCTGGGCAATCTCTCGGCGGCATTGCGGAACGACGCCGCAAGCGCTGCCAGTGGCCCGAGCGACGGCGACAGCATGCGGTCGATTCGGCTGCGCAGCATCTGTGCAAGCACGGGGCCCGCGCCTTCGGTACCGATCGCCACGGCGACCGGTGCGCGGTTGACCAGCGCCGGGGTGAAGAAATCACAGAGGTCCGGCCGGTCGACGGCATTGACGGGAATGCCCAGCCGGCGCGCATCGGCGGCGACGCGACGGTCGAGCGCCTCGTCGCCGCTGGCGGCAAACACCATCACGGCGCCTTCGATCTGCGAGGCGTTATACGCGCCGGGCATATAGTTGGCGCCGGACTCGGCGATGAAGGCCAACAGCTCCGGTTCGGCATCCCTAGCGATGATGTGCAGGACCGCGCTCGACTGGGCGATCAGCCGCGCCTTGGCCAAAGCCTCCTCGCCGCCGCCGACAATGGCCACGGCTTCGCCCTCGACCCGCATGAAGACGGGAAAGGAGTTGAGCTTGGTGGTGGCTTGCGACATGACAAAGCAAATCCGGGAACAGGATCGCAGTTTTACGCCCAAGCGTAAAAAAGCAGAAGCAAAGCACTCGCGCATCCGGTGATGGCAGGCAATCGCTTTTTCGCAACCGCGAAGGGCAGGAGAAAAATATTCCATGCCCATGCACCGGGAGCGCCCGAGCTGCTGAAATGCGCCTTGATTTCAGGCACTTTTAGCTGCCGGCGACCTGTCCCACAAAACAGTTTTTTCTAATTTCTACCAATTCAGTAAATTAAAGTCGTGCAGCGGTGATTTCGTCTTCAGGGCCTGGCTGCACGGCCACTCGGTCCTCCGTTCGGGTGGAACGTTGACGGGTCAAAATGCGTTCCCGGTATAGCCACCACTCAACAAGGAGCGTTCCCATGAACACGATCAAACTGAAGCATGGCATTTGGGTTTTGGTGGCCGACGGCGAAAAGGCGCTCCTGCTCAAGAACGCCGGCGACACTAAGTTTCCCAACCTTGAAGTCGTGCAGGTGATGGAACAGGAGAACCCGCCCACACGCGAACAGGGAAGCGACAGCCCCGGTCGATACAATGACGGCCCATCCGTGCATCGCAGCGCGGTCGAGGAGACCGACTGGCATCGCATCGGCAAGGAGCGCTTCGCCGAGGAGATTGCCGCCCGCCTCTACAAGCTTGCACATGAGGGTGCATTCGACAGCCTTGTGCTTGTCGCCCCGCCAATGGTGCTCGGCGCGATGCGCAAGAAGCTGCATAAGGAGGTTGGCGACAAGGTGACGGCCGAAATCCCGAAGACCATGACCAACCACGCCATCTTCGAGATCGAGGCGTTGCTGCAGGCAGCCTGACCACGCGCGGCGAAGGGGCCTATCGGGTCGCAGCACGGTTACCACTGAACCCAGGCACTTGACCGGCAGTCACTCAGCGGCCGGTCAAGTTTTTGCCGTCTCGACGTTGATTTCGCGGCTTTGCGGGTTGCATCGCCGACACCGCGTCCACCATATTGCAAACAGGCGGCGGCTTAGGGCGGCGCATATCCGACATCGCTAGCTTAAAAGGCGCTCCATAGACAATGCCGCATGACACGCCCCTTATCGCCACCATCGTCGCCGGTCTGGGGCTGGCATTCGTCTTCGGCGCCCTCGCCAATCGGTTCCGCATTCCGCCACTGGTCGGCTATCTCGTAGCCGGCGTGCTGGTTGGGCCGAACACACCCGGTTTTGTCGCCGACGCTGGCCTTGCCAACGAATTGGCCGAAATCGGCGTCATCCTCCTGATGTTCGGCGTCGGCCTGCATTTTTCGCTGAAGGACCTTCTGTCGGTCCGCGCCATTGCCGTGCCGGGCGCCATTGTCCAGATCGGCTTCGCCACGGCGCTCGGCGCCGGGCTGTCCTGGATGCTCGGCTGGTCGATGGGCGCGGGCCTGGTGTTTGGCCTGGCGCTGTCGGTCGCCTCGACCGTGGTGCTGCTGCGCGCGCTTCAGGAACGCCGCCTGATCGAGACCGAGCGCGGCCGCATCGCCGTCGGCTGGCTGATCGTTGAGGATCTGGCCATGGTGCTGGCGCTGGTGCTGTTGCCGGCACTTGCCGGCGTGCTCGGCGGCCAGGAACAGGCCCATTCGAGCGGCCTGCTGTCGCTGCCGGCCATTTATGGCATCTGGGGTGTCGTCGGCATCACGCTGGCGAAGGTCGCCGCCTTCGTCATCGTCATGCTGGTGGTCGGCCGCAGGGTCATTCCGTGGATCCTGCACTATGTCGCCCATACCGGGTCGCGCGAACTGTTCCGCCTCTCGGTGCTGGCAATAGCGCTCGGCGTCGCCTTCGGCGCGGCAAAACTGTTCGGCGTCTCGCTGGCGCTGGGCGCCTTTTTCGCCGGTATGATCATGAGCGAATCCGAGCTCAGCCACCGCGCCGCGGAAGAATCGCTGCCGCTGCGCGATGCTTTCTCGGTGCTGTTCTTCGTCTCCGTCGGCATGTTGTTCGACCCGTTCAGCCTGTTCAGCAACGGCCTGCCGATCCTGGCGACGCTGGCCATCATCGTCATCGGCAAGTCGCTGGCGGCGTTCGTCATCGTCGTCGCCTTCGGCTATCCGTTGGCCACGGCCTTGATGATTTCGGCCAGCCTCGCCCAGATCGGCGAATTCTCCTTCATCCTGGCCGAACTCGGCGTCGGGCTGAAACTTCTGCCGGAACAGGGACGTGACCTCATCCTGGCCGGTGCCATCCTTTCGATCGTACTCAACCCGCTGATGTTCCTGATCATCGATTGGATGAAGCCGTGGCTCGAGGCCCGCGCCGCCAGGACGGCACCGCCGACGGACGCCAAGCCGGTTGGTCCAGCGACGGAACCGGGCCAAGTCGCCTCGGTCGCCGTAGCGTCCAAAAAGGAAGACGGCCCGCCACCAAGGACGGCGCTCACCGGTCATGCCATCCTGATCGGCTACGGCCGCGTCGGCGGCCTCGTCGGCGCGGCGTTGAAAGATGCAGCACGGCCTTTCCTTGTCATCGAGGACGCCGACAAGACGCTGGCGAGGCTGAAAGCAGACGGCATCGAAGCCGTCGCCGGCAACGCCGCCAACACCGAAGTCTTCGCCGCCGCCAATCCCGAAGGCGCCACGCGGCTGATCCTTGCCATCCCCAATGCCTTCGAGGCTGGCCAGATCGTGCTGAGGGCGCGCGCCGCCAATCCCAACATCAACGTCGTCGCCCGCGCCCATTCCGACGCCGAGGTCGAGCATCTCAAGGGGCTCGGCGCCAATACGGTGATCATGGGCGAACGCGAAATCGCGCGTGGCATTGTCGAAGAGGTGCTTGGCCACAAGTCGCGTGTCGCTGAACCGTCCGCTGCCTGAGCCGGCGCTGCCCACAGGCGCGTTGATCAAGCCACGAATGAATTGCCAAGGCTGTTGTCACTCCGACCAGATGAGCGGGCCTTGGCTCGACCAGTTCACACGTGCTGGCCGCCATTGATGTGGATTTCCGAGCCGGTGACATAGGATGCCTGCCCGGAGCACAGGAAGAAGATGATGTCGGCGACTTCCGCCGTGGTGCCCAGGCGCCGCAGTGGGATGGTCTCGACGATCTTTTCCGTGCCCGGCGACAGGATCGCGGTATCGATCTCGCCTGGCGCGATGGCGTTGACACGGATGCCGTGCGGGCCGAAATCATGCGCCATCTCGCGCGTCAGCGAGCCGAGAGCGGCCTTCGACGTCGCATAGGCGGTGCCGGCGAAGGGATGCACGCGGGTGCCGGCGATTGACGTGACGTTGACGATCGAGCCTTTCGCCGCCGCCAATTCCTTGAACAGGCCGCGCGCCAGCATGATCGGCGCGAAGAAATTGACCTGGAACACGTCGCGCCAGACATGCATCGGCGTGTCGATCGAGTTCATGCGACTGTTGCCATCCTTGAGCTTGGGCGAAATGCCGGCGTTGTTGACCAGCGCGTGCAGCTGGCCGCCATGCGCTTCCAGCCGATGGCGGATTTCCGAGACCGCAATACCGACATCTTCCTGATCGGCGAGGTCGACCTTGATGTGGTCTTCCGGCCCTGCCGGCCACGGGCAATCCTCTGCAAAGGCCTGGCGCGAACAGGTGATGACGCGCCAACCCTCGCGCGAAAAGCGCTTGACCGTGGCATGGCCGATACCGCGGCTGGCGCCGGTCAGCACGATGGTTTTTCTGGTGTCGAGTTCAGCCATGTCGCGGTCTCCGGCCGGAGGTGTAGCCGAACCGTGTCTCGGAGGCGAGAGGCCGAAATGTCACCATGGGCCGACATGAGGAACCTGGACGCCGGCTTGCCGTTGGTTTCGACAATCGCAAGATCTGGGTTCACACCAATCCATCAGGAGAAAGCCATGGCACAGCCAGCTCCCCTCGACATCGCAACGGCCTTCACGAAGGCGTGGACGAGCCACGACCTTGAAAAGGCGGCGTCCTACGTTGCCGACGATGTCGTTTTCGATGGGCCGATGCAGCAATCGACCGGCAAGGAACCTTACTTGAAGGGGCTTACGAAGCTCTCCGAGGACGTGACCGGTGTGCGCATGATCGCCGCGTTCGGGGACGACCACCAGGCGCTGTTGATGTACGACCTGATGACGAAGTCGTCGGGGGCGCTGTCCTGCGCCAAGCATCTCACGGTCAGCGACGGAAAGATCCACAGCGACAAGCTGACCTTTGACAGCAAGAAACTGGGCAGTGCCAAGCCACGGGCGAACTAGCCGCCCAAACTAGCCGCCGCCCTAACTAGCCGCCGCCAAGGATATCCAGGATCGACGTCTGCCGTTTCTTGAGCCGACCACCGACGCTGCCTGGCGGCACCGGATGTCCGACCGAAGCGGTGGTGCCGTCATCCGCTGGCATATCGAAGCCATCGGCATCGACGGTCTGGGCAGGCCGCGCCGTACGGACCGGCGCTGGCGTCGCCTGTCCCGCGGCCTGCGCGGCCGGCGCCTGCTGGCCGACGGGCGCCGGCGGAACCGGTGCCGGCTGGTTGTTGCTGGCCGAGGGAATCTCGTCGGGCACGATGGTGTCGGCCGGAGTCGATTTCCAGGTGCCGGGCAGCGGCCGCACCGGCACGCCCTCATGCGCGGCGACCATGAATTCGTGCCAGGCCTGCGCCGGCAGCGCGCCGCCGGTGACCTTCTTCATCGCCGTGCCGTCATCATTGCCGAACCATACGCCGGTGGTCAGATTGGCGGTATAGCCGACGAACCAGGCGTCGCGCGAATTCTGGCTGGTGCCGGTCTTGCCTGCCGACGGCCAGGCGAAAGCCGCCTTCCTGGCGGTGCCGACCTCGACCGTGCCGGTCATCATCGAATTCATCATTCCGACGATCTCGGGCTTGATCACGCGCGGTGCGCTGCCGCCGGCGCTATCATAGAGCACCTTGCCGTCCGACGTCGTCACGCGGCGGATGAAATGGATGTCCGGCTTGTAGCCGCCATTGGCGAAGGGCACATAGGCCGAAGTCAGCTCCAGTGGCGTCACTTCCGAGGTGCCGAGCGCGATCGAGGTGTTGGCCTGCAGGTCGGACTGGATGCCCATGCGGTGCGCGGCTTCCACCACCGCGTTCGGCCCGACTTCCATGGTCAGCTGCGCGGCAACCGAGTTCAGTGATTTTGCCAGCGCTGTCGCCAAGGTGACCTTGCCAAAGTACTTGCCGCCGTAATTGTCCGGTGTCCAGTTGCCGATCTTGATCGGCGCATCGTTGCGGATGCTGTCAGGCGTGCGGCCGGCCTCAAGTGCCGCCATATAGACAAACGGCTTGAACGCCGAGCCCGGCTGCCGGCGCGCCTCCGAGGCGCGGTCGAACTGACTGGTCGAATAGTCGTAGCCGCCGACCATGGCGCGTACCGCGCCGGAATCGTCGATCGACACCAGCGCGCCCTGGGTCACGTTGAGCTTCTTGCCGCTGTCGTCGATCAGCCGGCGGATCGATTTTTCGGCGAGCTTCTGCAGGTTCAGGTCCACGGTAGAATCGATGACGATATCGCCGCGCACGTCGCCGATCAGGTCGGGCAATTCTTCCATGATGGTGTCGGCGACATAATTTTCCGAACCGGTCCAGTAGGATGGCGAGCGCGTCGCCGGTGCGCTGAGCGCCGTTTTCAGCTCCTTTTCGCTGATCTTGCCCTCCTCGCGCATGGCCCCGAGCACCAGCTGCGAACGCTCCTCGGCGGCCTTGGGATCGCGCGCCGGCGACAGCCGCGAGGGCGCCTTCAAGAGGCCGGCAAGCAGGGCGGCTTCGGACAGCGTGACGTCGCGCGCGCTCTTGCCGAAATAACGGCGCGAGGCCGCCTCGACGCCATAGGCGCCGGAGCCGAAATAGACCCGGTTGAGGTACATTTCGAGGATCTGGTCCTTGCTGTGCTTGTGCTCGAGCCACAGGGCCAGCAGCACCTCCTGCACTTTACGCTCCAATGTACGGTCCGGCGTCAGGAACAGGTTCTTGGCCAATTGCTGCGTCAGCGTCGAACCGCCTTGCGAGAAATGCCCGCCGATGAGGTTGGTGACCATTGCGCGCGACAGGCCGATCGGATCGACACCGAAATGCGAATAGAAACGGCGGTCCTCGATGGCGATGACTGCCTCGGGGATATAGGGCGACATTTCGTGCAGGCCGACAGCCTCGCCGCCGCTCATGCCGCGATTGGCGAGCAATTGCCCATCGGCCGAGACGATCTTGATGTTGGGCGCACGATCGGGAATCGACCAGGTCGTGGCCGCCGGCATCTTGGCGCCGTAGTAGATGACGACGCCGGCCACCGCGATGCCGCCCCAGATGGCGAGCACGAAGCACCAGTAGAACAGCCGGCCGAGCACGCCGAACAGCCCGCGCCCGCCTCCGCCGCGTTTCCCCCGCGACGATTTCGCGTTGGATGATTTGCGTTTGGCGGAGGCTTTGCTGTTGTTCGGCACGACGCGGTCCTCCTCGCTCACCGAAAGACCCGTCTGGGATCTCGCTCGCGGCGGTCCCTCGAAGCTGGGCTCGATGCGACTGTCTCTGCGGTTCGCCATGCGCTGCGCTTGATGTCCCCGGTGCCAATGGCGCTCGGGTTGAAGAGTAGATGCGGCGATTTAAGGGCGGGTTAAGCAGGCCTTCGGCCAAACCTCTGAATTCCGTTAGGAATTTGTTAATCCTCTTCTCTCCGACACCGTCGGTTCGCCATCAGGGAAACGGCCGGCGCCTAAAAGCGCGCCAAGCCTGGCTCGATCCCCGAGCTTGCCGTTCCGACAATCGACGCCAGCGGATAGAAGGCCAGCGCCTACCTCGCAGGTGACCGCAACGACACTGTTCGAGCGGTCGTTGTCGAGGCCCTTCGGGCCGCCTTCCTCGACACTGGCCCGACCCCCAGAAAGGTCTCCTCGTCGCGCACACCGATTGAACGCGCCGGGTCGCGACGCCCGTTGCTCCTCGATCGCCAGCGACCAAACAGTGCGTGCCGCTTTCGGCCGTCGAGACAGTCGACCGCTTGCAGGCGAGCCGCCAGGTCTGCACGTGCAGCGAGTTGGCCGCGATCTGGATCGGCTGGCTCGCGTTTGTCGATCAAAGGCCATCTGGAGCCGACGCGACATGGCGAACCTTTTAGATCGGCTCGAACTTCACATCCAACTGGTCAGGACCCGCCGCCTGCCGCAACAAGGCGATGAGTTGTTCGCGCCTGTCGACCGGCTGCCTTCGCCAGTTCGAGGCATTGGTAACATGCAGCCAGCCGTCGACCGACATGAAGAAATCCTCGTGCTCGTCATCGCCCTCGCCGCAGCGCAGCAACTTGTTCTCGGTAAATCTGACCAGCGCATGGTCGATCGTGCGGTAGAGCAGCGGCCAGTTGCCGCCACCCGAGTCCATACGGAATTTGTAGCTCGGCGCGAAATCCAGCCGCTGTCGCAACAGGCTTCCGTCGAAAAAACAGAAGGCGGGCCACAAGAACCAGCCGCCCGGCGTCGGCGTGTCGCGGCGGACACTGCCGTAAATGGTCTTGCCCTTCAGCCGGTCGTGGATTGAAAACGGTTCCGTCGGAAAGATGTCATGGTCGATGAAGCCGAAGACCTTCGGGGCCAAGCCGGTCATGAAATTGCGCACGATCCAGTTGAGCGCCTGGCCGTGCGATCTGCTGACCGTCAGCCTGTTCCTCGGCAACGCTACATAGGGGACGTGCTGGCGCTGGCAGAGGTCGCGGATGGCTTCCCTCGCCTCCTCCTTCTTGCTGTTGTCGAAGACGACATAGCTCTCGTGCTCGGCCAGGTGTCGGCGCACGAGGTGGATCTGCCATGCGATCACATCAGGCCGGTTGAAGGCAACAGTGGCCACGACCGCGTCACGGAACGATTGCTGTCGTCCCTGCAATTCGCTGATCGGCGCGGATGTCCTCAGGAAGCGAAAAGTCCGCCAGTAATAGCGCAGCAACGCCTCGCGTCGTGGCGGCCGGTTCAACCTCTCCCATTCCGCCACGGTGATCCTGGGCCGCTCTCCGCTCTGCCATGCGTCGGAAGCCTCCATGTCACGCTCCTGGATCCGCCCGGCGGGTTCAGTTCTGCTGGATTGAAATGCCCTTGTCGTCGATCCTGAGTTCGACGCCTTTCGGCCTGGCCTGCTCGCGGTAGACGTAGACGCCCAGTGCGATGATCACGATGATGAGCGCGCCAATGAGGAGATAGAGCGTGTTCTGCTTCATGGCGCGCCTTCTGTCATGCCGAGCCTCAGGCTCGTTTCAGGACCCTGACCAGAACCAAAAGGATGATGGCGCCGATCGTGGCGTGGATTATGGAGGCGATGATGCCACCGCCGATCGACAAGCCGATGCGCGGAAACAGCCAGCCAGCGATGAAGGCGCCGATAATGCCGACGATGATGTTGCCGATCAGGCCGAAGCCGAAACCCGAAACGATGAGACCGGCGAGCCAGCCGGCGATGGCACCGATGAGGATGAAGACGAGAAGGCTTTCGACACCCATGGCGGGTTTCTCCGTGCAAGAGGGCGGGTGCGGAGCGGAAGGCTCCGAATCGGCCCCGATATCAACGACTTCAGGCTAGTCGAAAGCACCCCGTCCCACCAGCGGCGCTCACTGGTCGTGGTCGTCGCTGGCAGCGGGCCGCCAGCTGGTCGGCTCGACCTTCTTCTGCGTATGACTGTCGGTGTAGACCCACCAGCCGCCGTCGCGGTATTGCGCTATGGATTCATTGAGGACGCCGTCGCTGTCCTTCCAGGTGACGGTGACCTTTGAGCCGTCGGTCGGCGCGGTCGATATCGGCTTTCTGTCCGCCATCTCATCCCTTTTCTCAGCTGTGAGCGAAGATATCCTCTTCGTCCCAGCCCATCAGGTCAAGCTTGGCCCGCGTCGGCAGGAAGCGGAAACAGGCGTCCGCCTCCTTAGTGCGGCCCTCGCGCGCCAGCCGTCCCGCCAGCGCATCGCGCAAACGATGCAGATAGAGCACATCGGAGGCGGCGTATTCGAGCTGTTCGGGCGACAGCGTTTCGGCCGCCCAATCCGACGATTGCTGCGCCTTGGACAGGCCGACGCCGAGAAGCTCGAAACAGATGTCCTTCAGCCCGTGCCGGTCGGTATAGGTGCGCGTCAGCCGCGAGGCGATCTTGGTGCAGAACACCGGCTCGGCCATCACGCCAAACGCGTGGTAGAGCACGGCGAGGTCGAAGCGACCGTAGTGGAACAGCTTGGTCACCCTGTCGTTTGCCAGCAGCTTGACCAGGTTCGATGCCTCCTTCTGGCCCGGCGCGATCTGGATGACATCGGCGCTGCCGTCGCCAGGCGAGATCTGCACCACGCAGAGCCGGTCTCGGTGCGGTTTGAGGCCAAGCGTTTCCGTATCGATCGCCACCGCCGCGACATCGTAGTGCGAAAGGTCGGGCAGATCGTTTTTATGGAAGCGGATATCGCTCATCGTTTTCTCCGGGTCGCGGCGTTACCCGTCCTCGCCGCGATCCGGTGAAAAATCAACAAGAAAACGTGTTTTCCGCGCTCAGCGTGTCAGCGCATCCAGAATGCGCGCCCAGGAGCGCTGGCCCTTGTGGAAGGAGCTGAGCTCGTATTTCTCGTTGGGCGAGTGGATGCGGTCGTCATCGAGGCCGAACCCGACCAGCAGCGATTCCATGCCGAGATAGGTCTGGAAGTCGCCCACGACCGGAATGGAGCCGCCGCTGCCGGTCGTCACCGCGGGCTTTGGCCATTCGTCGGAAAGCGCTGTCTTGGCCTTGGCCAGGAAGGGCGAGTCGTAAGAAAGCTGGATTGCCGGTGAGCCGCCATGAGCGTGGAATTCGACCGTACAATCGGCTGGGATGCGTTCCTTGACGAATTTCTGGAAGGCCGCGCGGATCTTGGCCGGATCCTGCTTATGGACAAGGCGGAACGAGACCTTTGCCGAGGCTTCCGCCGCGATGACGGTCTTGAAACCCTTGCCGGTGTAGCCACCGATGATGCCGTTGAATTCGGCGGTGGGTCGCGCCCAGGTCAGTTCCAGCACCGAGCGGCCTTTTTCGCCCGATGGGATCGACAAGCCGACAGGGCCGAGGAAGGTCTCGGCCGTCTCGCCCAGCGTCTCCCATGATTTCAGCACCTGCGAGGGGGTTTCCTCGACGCCGTCATAGAAGCCCGGGATGGTGATATGGCCGTCCTTGTCGTGGATGTCGGCCAGCACCTTGGCCAGGATGCGGATCGGGTTGGCGGCAGCCCCGCCATACAGGCCCGAATGCAGGTCGCGGTCGGCGGCCTTAACCGTGATCTCCTCGCCGACCAGACCGCGTAGCCCGACGCAGATCGACGGCGTGTCGCGGTCCCACATGCTGGTATCGCAGACCAGCGCGAAGTCGGCCTTGAGCTCCTCGGCATTGGCCTCGAGGAACGGCTTCAGCGAGGGCGAGCCGGATTCCTCCTCGCCTTCGAACAGGATGGTGACCCGGCACGGCAGGCTGCCGTGCACCTGTTTCCAGGCACGGCATGCCTCGACAAAGGTCATCAGCTGACCCTTGTCGTCGGCCGAGCCGCGCCCGGTGATGATCTTGTGACCAGGTCCGACCTCCTTGATCGCGGGGGCGAAGGGGTCGTTTTCCCACAGTTCGATCGGGTCGACCGGCTGCACGTCGTAATGGCCGTAGAACAGCACATGCGGCGCCCCAGCCGGCCCATCATGATGCGCAACCACCATTGGGTGGCCCGGCGTGTCGCGCACGCTGGCGTCGAAGCCGATCAGTTTGAGTTCCGCCACCAGCCATTCCGCCGCCTTGCGGCAGTCGGCGGCGTAGGCTGGATCGGTGGAGATCGACTTGATCCCGAGCAGGCCGAAGAGCCGCTCCAGGCTCTGGTCGAGATTCTTGTCGAGACGGTCGAGGACGGGGGAGACTGCGGACATTTGCATAGCCTTTCGATTCAGTGCCGGAACCGTAAAGGCAGAGCGGCGAAACGAAAAGCCCGGGGCGATTGGACCACGACCCGGATGGCCGCCGCGGGCAAAAAAATGCCGCCGTGGTGGAGGGGGAACCACGGCGGCCTTTTACTCCAAACGATGCGGCAGCCCGGAGAGGGGGGATAGGCTGCCGCAATTGTCCGGTATAGGCGGGGGACGGGCCTTGCTCCGGACTTCGGCGAAAACTGCCGATGACGTCTATTTGGGTCTGTGAACGTGGCGATTCAAGGGCGTCAACGTTACACTTTTGTAACGTCCCCGTGAGCGGGCCTGTATGCCTCCGATCCGTCCGGGTCACGATCTGTCAGGGTGTTGTATCTGGCGATGTCTTTGGCATGGACCAAGCCATCGCGCCGCGCTATCCCTGCCGGCATGAAAAAAGGCGATCATCTCTTTCTCATCGACGGCTCCGGCTACATCTTCCGCGCCTATCACGCGCTGCCGCCGCTGACCCGCAAGTCGGACGGCCTGCCGGTCGGTGCCGTTTCCGGCTTCTGCAACATGCTGTGGAAGCTGATGCAGGATGCCCGCAACACCGATGTGGGCATAGTGCCGACGCATTTCGCCGTCATCTTCGACTATTCCTCGAAAACCTTCCGCAACGATCTTTATCCCGAATACAAGGCCAACCGTTCGGCGCCGCCCGAGGATCTGATCCCGCAGTTCGGCCTGATCCGCCAGGCAACTAGGGCGTTCAACCTGCCTTGCGTCGAGATGGAAGGCTTCGAGGCCGACGATCTCATCGCCACCTATTGCCGGCTGGCCTGCGAGGCCGGCGGCGACACCACCATCATCTCCTCCGACAAGGACCTGATGCAGCTGGTTGGCGAAACCGTCGGCATGTACGACCCGATGAAGGATCGCCAGATCGGCATTCCGGAAGTCGTCGAGAAATGGGGCGTGCCCCCGGAAAAGATGATCGACCTGCAGGCGCTGACGGGCGACTCCGTCGACAATGTGCCTGGCGTGCCGGGCATTGGGCCAAAGACCGCGGCGCAATTGCTCGAGCAGTTCGGCGACCTCGACGAATTGCTCGCCCGCGCCGGCGAGATCAAGCAGGAGAAAAGGCGGGAATCGATCATCGCCAACGCCGACAAGGCGCGCATCTCGCGCCAGTTGGTGACGCTGAAGAACGATGTGCCGGTGGCGGAAGGATTGGACGATTTCGTCCTGCATGCCCCCGACGGACCGAAGCTGATTGGCTTCCTCAAGACCATGGAATTCACCTCGCTGACGCGCCGTGTGGCGGAAGCGACAGGCACCGAGGCCGGCGACGTCCAGGCCATCGCGGTGCCCGTCGAACGCGCCGATAACGCACATGGCCCCGATGTCGGCGCCGGAACACCGCCCGTTGCCCGGGCTGCTGAAATCGAGACGACGGAGACGCCAAAACAAGGCGACACCCCTTCCCTCCTGGCCGCATTGCGGCTGGAGAGAGCGGCGACCGCCAAGATCGATACCTCGGCCTATGAGGGCATCCGCGATATCGCGACGCTGAAAGCCTGGGTCGCCGAGGCGCGGGAGGCCGGTATCGCTGCCTTCGACGTCAGGGCCACCTCGACCGATCCGATGCAGGCCGAACTGATCGGTTTGGCCATGGCCACAGCGCCTGGCCGCGCCGGCTATATTCCCTTCGCCCACAAGAGCGGCAATGGCGACCTGCTTGGCGGCGGCACGCTCGAAAACCAGATTCCGCTTCGCGAGGCTCTGGCGGTCCTCAAACCCCTGTTCGAGGACAGGTCGGTGCTGAAGATCGCGCAGAACCTGAAATATGATCTGGTCATCATGAGCCGCTACGGCATCGATGTCGCGCCGTTCGATGACACCATGCTGATCTCCTACGTGCTCGACGCCGGCACGCCGCACGGCCACGGCATGGATGCCCTTGCCGACAAATGGCTTGGCCATAAACCCCTTCAACTCAAGGACGTGACTGGCTCCAGGAAGAGCTCTGTCGGTTTTGACCAGGTCGACATCGACAGGGCGACCGCTCACGCCGCCGAGGATGCCGACGTGACGTTGCGGCTGTGGCTGGTGCTGAAGCCCCGGCTTGCAGCCAAGGGCCTGGTCTCGGTCTATGAACGCCTGGAGCGGCCCCTGGTGCCGGTGCTGGCGCGCATGGAACAGCGCGGCATTTCGGTCGATCGGCAGATCCTGTCGCGGCTGTCGGGGGAACTGGCGCAAGGTGCGGCCCGGCTCGAGGAGGAAATCTACCTGCTCATCGGCGAGCGCATCAACATCGGCTCGCCCAAGCAGCTCGGCGACATATTGTTCGGCCGCATGGGCCTGCCCGGCGGCTCCAAGACCAAGACCGGCCAGTGGTCGACCTCGGCGCAGCTGCTCGAAGACCTTGCCGCGGAAGGGCACGAACTGCCGCGCAAGATCGTCGATTGGCGCCAGCTGACCAAACTGAAATCGACCTACACCGATGCCCTGCCCGGCTTCGTCAATCCCGACACGAAACGCGTCCACACCTCCTACGCGCTCGCCGCGACGACGACGGGCCGTCTGTCGTCTTCCGACCCGAACCTGCAGAACATCCCGGTGCGCACGGCTGAAGGCCGCAAGATCCGGACCGCCTTCATCACCGACAAGAGCCTCCGGCTGGTGTCAGCCGACTACAGCCAGATCGAACTGCGCGTGCTCGCCCATGTCGCCGAAATCCCGCAGTTGCGGCAGGCCTTTGCGGATGGCGCCGACATCCACGCCATCACAGCGTCGGAAATGTTCAACGTGCCGGTGGAGGGTATGCCTTCGGAAGTGCGCCGCCGCGCCAAGGCTATCAATTTCGGCATCATCTATGGCATCTCGGCTTTCGGTCTCGCCAACCAGCTGTCGATCCCGCGCGAAGAGGCGAGCGCCTACATCAAGAAATACTTCGAGCGCTTTCCCGGCATCCGCGATTATATCGAGGAGACCAAGGCCTATGCCCGCGAGCACGGCTTCGTCGAAACGATCTTCGGCCGCCGCATCCACTATCCCGACATCAGGTCGTCGAACCCTTCTCTGCGCGCCTTCAACGAGCGCGCCTCGATCAACGCCCGCCTGCAAGGCACCGCCGCCGACATCATCCGCCGTGCCATGATCCGCATGGAGGAAGCCTTGGACAAGGCCAAGCTGTCGGCCCGCATGCTCCTGCAGGTGCATGACGAACTTATCTTCGAAACGGTGGAAGTGGAAGTCGAGGCGACGATCCCCGTCGTGCGCCATGTCATGGAAAACGCGGCGATGCCGGCGGTTTCGATGTCGGTGCCGCTGCATGTCGACGCGCGGGCCGCCAACAACTGGGACGAGGCACACTAACGCGCTAGCGAGGCCCTCAGGCCGCTTGCGCCAAACATTTCGCGCAGGTCCCGCGAAATTCGATCACCGCCTTCTTGGCGGCGAAGCCGGTCGAGTTGACCCATTCGTTCAGCCGGTGGTCGACGTCGTGATCGGACATTTCGGTCACCTGCCCGCAAGTATCGCAGATGGCGAAGGCCGTCATCGAGTGGCTATGGTCGTGCGGCTCGGCGCAGGCGACGAAGGAATTGATGCTTTCCAGCCGGTGCACGAAGCCTGATTTCACCAGTGTGTCGAGCGCGCGATAGACCTGCAATGGTGCGCGAAAACCGCGCTCGCGAAGCTGATCGAGCAAGGTGTAGGCGCTGAGCGGGCCGCTGGCGATCTCGAGTTTCTCGAGCACGCACAACTGGTTTTTCGTCAGCACATCCCTTGCCGCCATGGTCCTGTTCCACTTGTCCTGCGCTGTTGGCGGGCTGTCTGCGCGTGCAAACGACCCGATCCCATTCAGATAGCGACGAACCGCCTTCTTTGCTACTCTTCTGTTGTTGTCCCGGACCGATCGATGACGTGCCGGCACATTGGTGATCGCAGGCTTGATGAGCGGGCGACATTCAAAATACTGATAAAATCCTCGACATGGATGGCTTCGCCTGGGAAATTCGATCGGGCTTGGGAAATTCGATCGGGCTTGGGGAAGCAACATGATCAAATTGACACGCCGGACGCTGCTTGTCGGCACGTCCGCGCTGATGGCCGCCGGCACGGTTTCGTCCCGGGCGTTGGCCGCATCGCGCACCTACCATGCGCTGCTGGTCGCCTGCACCGAATATCCGGCCCTGCCGCGGAGGAACTGGCTGATCGGGCCGAAGAACGATGCCGGCCTGGTCCACGAGTACCTGCTGAAGAACGTGCCCGATCCGGTACGTTTCGCGCCGGAGAACGTCACGCTCCTGGCCAAGGACGTGCCCGGCGCCAACGGCTTGCCGACCCATGCCGCGATCAAGACGGCACTGGCCGACCTTGCGGTCAAGGTTCAGCGCGACGACTTCGTCTACCTGCATTTGTCCGGCCACGGCGCGCAGCAGCCGGAAATGGTCAAGGGCGACGAAACCGAGGGTCTCGACGAGATCTTCCTGCCCGTCGACATTGAAAAATGGATCAACCGCGATGCCGGCGTACCGAACGCACTGGTCGACAATGAGATCGGCGAAGCGCTCGATGCCATCCGCGACAAGGGCGCCTTCGTCTGGGCGGTGTTCGACTGCTGCCATTCCGGCACCGCGACCCGCGCGGTGGAGGTCGACGACGAGTTGGATCGCAAGGTCGAATTCGCCGACCTGGTCGGTGGCGACGAGGCCGCCAGGGCGGCGGCCATCAAGACCTATGGGGACACCGTCGCGAGCGCCTCGCGCGGCATCGACGGGAACGGCCAACGCAAGCCCGCCTTCAACCTGACGCCGACCAGCGGCGAACCGGTCACCAAGGGCAAGCTGGTCGCCTTTTATGCCGCGCAGACGGTGGAGACGACGCCGGAGATGCCACTCCCCAAGCGCACGGCCGATGCGCCGCGCTTCGGCCTGTTCACCTTCACCATCCTGTCGAAGCTCGCTGAAAACCCAGACGTCACTTACCGGCAGCTTGGCCAGGCCGTGCTGCAGCAATATTCGGCCGACAGCCGCACCCGACCGACGCCGCTGTTCGAAGGCGAACTCGACGCGCGCGTCTCGGCACCGACAAGACGGACGCGGTGATGCAGTGGCCCATTGTCGTCAGGGACGGCGAGGCGTCGATCGGCGCCGGCCTGCTGCATCGTCTTGCCCCAGGCAGCAAGCTTGCCATCCTGCCGTCGGCGCTGTCGTCGCTGTCCGACGCGGTCGGCTATCTCGAAGTGGAATCGGCGAAGAACCTGGAGAGCCGCGTCAAGCCGGTCGAGTTCGACAGGGCCCGCGCTCAAAGTGGCCGACATCCCTGCCAATGCCTATGCACGGCTGGCCGAAATCGCCGTCGACTACAAGCTCGCCGTCGCGCGGCCCGCCGTGACGAAGGGACTGGAGAAGGAAAAAGCACTCGTCAATTCGGTTCTCGACGAACTGGCCGCGGCCAAGGAGACCGGCTTTACCATCGAACTGGTCGATCCGGGCAAGAGCGCGGAACTGCGCTTCGCGGTGATGCGCGAGAATGCCATTGCCGGCGCCGACAAGAACGCGACCGACAAGCCGGCCCTATGGTTCCTGCCGGCCTCGGGCGACGTGACCTTGAAGGATGGCGGCAGGCCGCCGCTGATCATCATCCACCCCGACGATCGCAAGAAGCTGGTCGATGCGACGACCACGAATTTGCGCACTATCTTCCGGGCCACCGGGCTTTCCAGGCTCGCGGCGGCCTCGGACTACAAGCCCGAGGAGGTCGACGTGCAATTCCACGTCAAGCGTCGCGACGGCGACGGGCTGGAGCCGTTGCAGGCCTCGGTGGTGCCACGCGTCTCGCCTGGCGACGAGGTGCACGTGCTGGCGAAGAACAGCTCGGACCAGCTGGTCGACATCAATGTGCTCTATGTCGGCAGCGACTATTCGATCACCCACATCGTTGCCGAGCGGCTGGCGCCGCAGGCCACGCTCGAGATTGGTGCCGACATCCTGCTTCAGCGTTACGATGCAGAGATCCCACGGGACCACCGTCACCGGCTGGGGCAAGATGCAGGACGGCACCCTTTCCAACCACGCTGATGGTCGCCGATCTCGATCTTCAGCCGAACGGTGCCTGCAACAGCGGCATCAAGGCCATCTATGCGCATGACCTGAAAGCGGCCCTCGGAGACCTGTCGCACCGCATGCGCTATTCGGAAAAGGGCATCGATGCCGCGGCCAATGCGATTGCCGCCGACATGACCCACCCGTGACCGGCAACATGATCTGCGCGGGCACCACCAGCGGTGTGCGTGACGCTTGCAATGGCGACAGCGGCGGCCCGCTCTTCATGACCGTCGCCGGCGGCCCGGTCCAGGTCGGCGTCGTCAGTTGGGGTGAAGGTCCGGCTGACGGCAGCGCCGCCTGCGGCCACAAGGACGCCTATGGCATCTACACCCGACTGGCCAACTACACCGCCTGGATCGATGAGAAGATGAAGACCAAGGCTCCAGCGCCCGAAAAACCCAAGGCCGGGCTCGGCACCGCCCAGAAGCCAAAGTCCCCCTGAAGCGGCCGCTTCGGATTGCAATGAAGAACGGCGGGATCCCGCCGTTCTTGCCTGCCGGCTTGCCAAGCGAGCCTATTTCCTCGGCGGGCCTTTGCGTTCGGCGGAAGCAGCCCACAGATTGATGTCGGACTCGCGCGCGTATGTATCGATTTCGGCAAGTTCGACGTCGCTGAAGTCGAGCACCTTCAGCGCCCCGACGCAGTCCTCGACCTGCTCGGGCCGGCTGGCGCCGATCAGCGCCGAGGTAACCCGGCCCCTGCGCAGCACCCAGGCCAAGGCCATCTGGGCCAGCGTCTGGCCGCGCTTGCCGGCGATCGCGTTGAGCGCCTTGATGTTGGCAATGGTGCGGTCGTTGATGAAAGCAGTCTTCAGCGACTTGCCCTGGGAGGCCCGGCTGCCATCGGGAATGCCGCCGAGATATTTGTCGGTCAGCATCCCTTGCGCCAACGGCGAGAACACGATGGAGCCGACGCCGAGCCCCTCGAGCGTGTCGAGCAGTCCGTCCTCCTCGACCCAGCGGTTCAGCATCGAATAGCTCGGCTGATGGATGACGCAGGGCGTACCGAGTTGCCTCAATATGTCGGCGGCCTCGCGGGTGCGCTGCGAGTTGTAGGACGAGATGCCGGCGTAGAGCGCCTTGCCCGAACGCACCGCATGGTCGAGCGCGCCCATGGTTTCTTCGAGCGGCGTATCGGGATCGAAGCGGTGCGAGTAGAAGATGTCGACATAATCGAGGCCCATTCGCTTCAGGCTCTGGTCGAGGCTGGCCAGCATGTATTTGCGCCCGCCCCATTCGCCGTAGGGGCCGGCCCACATTTCGTACCCGGCCTTGGTCGAGATGATCAGTTCGTCGCGATAGGCGGCAAAATCGGTACGCAGTATCTCGCCGAAAGCGGTCTCGGCCGAGCCGGGAGGCGGCCCATAATTGTTGGCGAGGTCGAAATGGGTGATGCCAAGATCGAAGGCCTTGCGGACGATCGCCTGCTTGGTCCGATGCGGCGTGTCGTCGCCGAAATTGTGCCACAGCCCCAGCGAGATCGCCGGCAGCTTGAGGCCGGACCGACCGCAGCGGTTGTAGATCATTTTCTCGTAGCGGTTTTCAGCGGCGATATAGGGCATGGGGAAATCCTCGAAACTGAACGGACAGGTACCGTCATCGCAGAGGCGATGACATGCCCCATAACCCATCCTTACCCCCTCCCCTGAGGAACGGGGAGAGGGTAAAGCAAAATTATCGATAATCCACGCGACTACTTCTTCTTGGCCAGCAGCTCCTTGGCCGGCTTGACGCCAAGCGCGGCCGGACGCTCGCAAGTGGTCTGCATGGCGACGAACTTGCCGGTTTCGCCGGAGCGCAGCAGGCCGGTCATGACATCGACGGCATGCAGCGCGAGTTCCATCGAGCAGCGGTGCGGCCGCCCTTCGGCGATCGCCAGCGCCATGTCGGCCAGGCCCGCCGTGCGGTAATTGGCCATCATGCCTTGGCCATGCATCTCATTGGGAATGCCAAGCGGATGCTTCCATTTCGGCAGCTTCTTGACCGGCTTGCCTTCCTCGGTGAAGCGCACGTCGCCGCCGAAGAAGTTCGGATCCGGCACAAACACCGTCCCGGCCTCGCCATAGAGTTCCATCGGCGCGTGGCCGTGAGCCCACACATCCCAGCTGGTGTTCAGCGTCACCACGGCGCCGTTCTCGAATTCCAGCAGGCCATGGATCGTGGTCGGCGTGTTGACTGGGATTTTTTCGCCTGCGCGCGGTTTTGAGCTGATGGTCCGTTCCTTGGCCGGAGTCGTAGCGAAGGCCGCCACCTGCTTCACCGGCCCGATCAGCTGAATCAGATTCGTGATGTAGTACGGTCCGATGTCGAGTACCGGTCCCGCGCCGGGCTGGAAGAAGAAGTCGGGATTAGGGTGCCAATGCTCCATGCCGTGGCCCATGACGTGGCAGGTGCCGCTGGTGATCTTGCCAAGCTTCCCCTCGTCGATCAGTTCGCGCACCAGCTGGTGCGCGCCGCCCAGGAAGGTGTCCGGCGCCGAACCGATTCGCAGCCCCTTCTTCTGCGCCCGCGCCTTGAGATCCTGGCCCTCCTTGAGCGACAGCACGAACGGCTTCTCGGAATAGACATGCTTGCCGGCATCGAGCACCTGCTTCGACACCTCGTAGTGCACGGCCGGAATGGTCAGGTTGACGATGATGTCGATATCGTCGGCCTTGAGCAGATCCTCGACGGTTTCGGCGCGGAGCTTGAATTCCTTAGCCCGCGCCCTGGCCGCGTCCATGTTGATGTCGGCGCAGGCGCGCATCTCGATGCCGCGAAACAGCGGCGCCAGCGAAAAGTACGCCTTCGAGATGTTGCCGCAGCCGATGACGCCAACACCCAGTTTCCCAGTACCCAGCTTCTTTGCCATGGTGGTTGTTCCTAGTAGCTCTTGACGGTTGCGATCGAGCGGCGGGCGAAGCGTTCGATGTCGTTGGGATTGTCTTGTTCCATGACAAAGTATTTCGCCGCGCTCTTGGCCCGCAGCACCTTGATCAGGCCGGCCCAATCGATCGTGCCGTGGCCGACATCCGACCAGCCATCCTCATCCAGCCCCTCGCCCGCCTTCGCCATGTCCTTGACATGGACGGCGACGATGCGCTGGCCGTGCTTTTCGATCCAGGGCAGCGGATCGGAGCCGCCGCGCACCACCCAGGCGACGTCCATTTCCCAGCCGATATTGGGCGCGGACGACAGGATATGATCCTGCGGCACCGAGCCGTCGGGGAGCGTCTTGAACTCGAAATCATGGTTGTGCCAAGCGAAGCCATAGCCGGCCTTCGACGCGACCTCGCCGACCTTGGCCAGGCGCTCGCCGAAACCGCGCCAGCCGGCGGCGTCGGATGGCCTGTCCTCGGCCATCAGATAGGGACAGATCAAAAGCTTGACGCCGAGCGTTTCCGCGATCCGGCGCACGCCGTCGAAATCATTCTCCAGCGCATCGATGGAAAAATGCCCGGTCGGCATGGCAAGGCCGTTCTTGTCGAGCTCGGCGCGGAAGGCCTTGGGATCGTCATAGACGCCGCCGAACCCTTCGACCTCGGCGTAGCCGAGCTTGCCGAGCATTTCGAGCACATCGGTCCAAGGCAAGAAATTGCGGGCGCTGTAAAGTTGGAATGACCAGTTCATCATCTCTGTCCGTTCTGCTTGGGGATTGTCTTTGGGAGGATGGTTTTCTTGGGAGCTACATGCGGTTGCCGGATGGAGTATCGAACAGCGAGGCGCGGGCAGGATCAAAGCCGATCCGGATCGGGTCGCCATTGCGCAGCGTCTTTTCCGCCTCGACACGGAACGAAAAAATGCGGCTGCCGAGCTTCGTCCACACCAGCGTATCGGAGCCCATCGGCTCGACGATCTCGACGGCGGCATCGGTGGCAAAGGGCATCGAATTCGCGGCCTCGCCAAAGGCAACGTGCTCGGGCCGAATCCCGAACACGCAAGGCCCGCTCTTGTTGCCGGCGCCGTCGAAGGCATAGCGATCGAGCGGTATGGCCAAATCCCCGGTCTTGAACACCGCCGTCGTGCCAGCCTCCAACTGACCCTCGACGAAATTCATCGCAGGCGAACCGAGGAAGCCGGCGACAAACCGGTTGACCGGGCGGTTGTAGATGGTCTGCGGGGCGTCGAGCTGCTGGATGACGCCGCCCTTCATCACCGCGATACGGTCGGCCAGCGTCATCGCCTCGATCTGGTCGTGGGTGACATAGATCATCGTGTTCTGCAACTTGCGGTGCAGAAGCTTGATCTCGACGCGCAGCTCCGAACGCAGCTTGGCATCGAGATTGGACAGCGGTTCGTCGAACAGGAAGACGTCGACATCGCGCACCAGCGCCCTCCCGATTGCCACGCGCTGACGCTGGCCGCCGGAGAGTGCCGCCGGCTTGCGCTGCAGCAACGGCTCGATCTGCAGGATCTCGGCGGCGCGCGCGATGCGCTTGGCGATCTCGTCCTTGGCGATGCCGGCGACACGCAGCCCGAACGACAGGTTCTTCTCCACCGTCATTTGCGGATAGAGCGCATAGGACTGGAAGACCATGCCGATGCCGCGGTCCTTGGGCTCTTCCCAGGTGACGTTCTTGCCCTTGATGAAGATGCGGCCTTCCGAAATGTCGAGCAGACCGGCGATGCAGTTGAGCAAGGTCGACTTGCCGCAGCCGGAAGGCCCGAGCAGCACGATGAACTCGCCTTCGGCGACATCGAGATTGAGCGTCTGCAGCACCGAGACCGCGCCGAAGTTCAGCGACAGATCCTGGATCGAAACGCTGGTGCCGTTCGCCGCCATCGCCATCACCCTTTCACCGCGCCGGCGGCGATGCCGCGCACGAACAATTTGCCGGAAATGAAATAGACGATCAGCGGCACCAACCCGGTCAGGATGGTGGCGGCCATGTTGACGTTGTATTCCTTCACGCCTTGCACCGAGTTGACGATGTTGTTGAGCTGCACCGTCATCGGATAGGTGTCGGGACGGGTGTAGACGACGCCGAACAGGAAGTCGTTCCAGATCCCGGTCACCTGCAGGATGACGGCGACGACGAAGATCGGCAGCGACATCGGCAGCATGATGCGCAGGTAGATGCCCCAGAAGCCGGCGCCATCGACGCGCGCCGCCCGGAATAGCTCCTCCGGCATGGAGGTGAAATAATTGCGAAACAGAAGCGTCAGGATCGGCATGCCGAAAATGGAATGCACGATCACCAGGCCGGTAAGGCTGCCATAGAGGCCGATTTCGCGCAGGATGATGACGATCGGATAGATCATCACCTGATAGGGAATGAAGGCGCCGACGATCAGGATGACGAAGAAGGTGTCGGCGCCCTTGAAGCGCCAGTTGGCCAGCGCGTAGCCGTTCACCGAGGCGATGGCGATCGACAGGATCACCGAGGGAACGGTGATGCGCACCGAATTCCAGAACCCGCGCGAGAGCCCGTCGCAATTGAGGCCGGTGCAGGCCTGCGACCACGCCTTGACCCAGGGCTCGAAGGTGATCTCGAGCGGCGGCGAGAAAATGTTGCCGAGGCGGATCTCCGGCATGCCCTTCAGCGAAGTGACGACCATCACATAGAGCGGCAGGAGATAGTAGAGCGCCACGACGATGAGTGTGCCGTACAGGAAAATGTTACGGCGCGAGAACATATGCCGCGGCTTTGGTCCGCTCGGGCCGGAGGCGCCAGCCCGGAGGTCTGACGACGTGGCGGACAAGGATACGGCATGATCAGACACGCTTGCGGCCTCCGAATTCGAGATAGGCCCACGGCACGATGACGATCATCACCGACAGCAGCATCATGGTCGAGGCGGCAAAGCCCTGGCCGAGATTCTGGGCGAAGAACATGTAGTCGTAGACGTATTTGGCCGGCACTTCGGAGGCGATGCCCGGCCCGCCGCTGGTTTGCGCGACGACGAGGTCATAGACCTTGACGATGCCGGACGCGATGATCACCAGCGTGGTGATGAAAACCGGCCGCATCATCGGGATGATGATGAACAGATAAGTCTTCCACATGGGAATCCCGTCCACCCGTGCGGCCTTCCAGATGTCCTCGTCGATGCCGCGCAGGCCCGCCAGCATCAGGCACATGATCAGCCCCGTGCCTTGCCAAAGCGCCGCGATCGATATGCCGTAGATGACGATGCTGGAATTGTAGAGCGGATTAAAGTCGAAGCTGGTCCAGCCGAGGCCTCGTACCACGCCCTGGACGCCGAAATCCGGATTGAGCAGCCACTGCCATACAAGGCCGGTGACGATGAAGGAGAGCGCAAAGGGGTAGAGAAAGATGGTCCGGAACGTGTCCTCGAAACGGATCTTCTGGTCGAGCAGGGCAGCCAGCAGAAAGCCGATCACCAGCGAGAACACCAGTGAGATCACGCCATAGATCAAAAGGTTCTCGATCGAAATCAGCCAGCGCGGCGTCGCCCACAGCCGGTAGTACTGGTCGAGTCCGACGAAATTCAGCCGCGGCAGCAGCTTCGAATTGGTGAAGGAGTAGAGCACCGTCCATGCGGTGCCACCGACAAAGACCACCATCGCGGTGAGGATCATCGGGATCGACGCGACCTTCGCATTGAGATTGCGGAAAAGTTGGCTCGGGCGTTCGCTCTTGCTCATCGGTACAGCCGTGCTGGATCGGATAAGGGCGGAAAGTCAGCACGCCTTGGCTCCCGGCCCTGCCTGGCAAGGTCGGGAGCGGACGGCTCGTCAGTCGTCAATCAGCCGAAGCGATGATGTCGGCGAAGCGCTTCTGCGCCTCTTCAAGGCTCATATCGGGCTTGGCGAAGAACTCCGAGAACAGGTCCTCCTTCTGCTTCTGGCTGTCCTGCGAGAGCAGCTGGTCCGTCCATGGGATGACCGCGCCCTTGGCCAGGATGGCAAGGCCTTTCTTCATGCAATCATTGGCCGCGTTGAGGTCGACGTCGCCGCGCACCGGCAGCGAGCCCTTCTTGAGGTTGAAGGCGACCTGGGTCTTGGGATCAAGCAGCGTCTGCGCCAGCACCTCCTGCGCCTTGGACTTGTCGGCGTCCTTGAGCAGCGGGAAATAGAAGGCGTCGCCGCCCGTTGCGATGACCTCGTTCAGGCCGAGGCCGGGAAGGCAGGTGTAGTCCTTGCCGGCGGTCTTGCCGGCGACCTGGAACTCGCCCTGAGCCCAGTCACCCATGATTTGGCCACCGGCCTTGCCAGTGATGACCATGTTGGTGGCCTGGTTCCAGTCCTGCACATTCGTGTTCTTGGCCATCTTGCGCGCATCGTCGGCCGCCTTGAACACCTTGGCGACTTCAGGACCGGCCGCGAACTTGGCGTCCTTGTCCTTGTAGACCTTGAGGAAGGTGTCGGTTCCGCCGACCGCGGCAAGCAGCACGTCGAAGGCGCCCGATGCCTGCCAAGCCTGTCCGCCGACCGCGAGCGGCACGATGCCGGCTTTCTCCAGCGCCGGAGCGGCGGCCACATACTCATTCCAGTCCTTCGGCACAGGCACGCCGGCCTTCTCGAACGCCGCGTTCGACAGCCACAGCCACTGCCAGGAATGGATGTTGACCGGCACGCAATAAATCTTGCCGTCGATGGTACAAGAGTCGAGCAGGCTCTTGGGCCGTACCACATCCGTCCACTTGCCCTTAATGGCGACATCGGTGAGGTCGCGCATGAGGCCAGCCTGAACCAGCTCTTCCGCTTGCCTGCCGTGATTGAACTGCGTGGCCCCCATCGGATCGCCGCCGGTGATGCGGCTGATCATGATCGGCCGCGCCGTGCCGCCGGATCCGGCGATGGCGCCGTCGACCCAGTGATTGCCGGTGGCGTCGAACGCCTTGGCGAGTTCCGCGACGGCCGCCGCCTCGCCGCCGGAGGTCCACCAATGGGTCACTTCCAGATCGGTCGCGGCCGCCGGCCCGGCAAAGTTGAGCGCAACAGTCGCGGCCAAGGCAGCGGTCAGGAATTTGTATCGCATTTCGGCTTCCTCCCAGAAATCTGAAACGTTACAGATTTTCGATACGGCAATTGAAGCCCGTACGCAACCCCTTCCGGCAAGTGTCACTTCGACATTTTTCGAGCTACGAACAGAATCACTCGCTGTCGCGACATTGTGCGACGCAATATGCAGAAATGCTCCGCGTCCTAGGCAAAAGCAGCAAGAAACTTGCTAGGAGCACGCTTCCCTCTGAATCCCAACGGTTTTTCGCCACGCGGTTGACGGGTTCTTTTTGCGTCCGCCAGCACCCGTTTTACACCGATCGTGACAGCTGTAACGTTTCAGTATATTCCTTCCACTGTAGGTGACGCGCCATGGGGAGCGGCCGCAACATTGCCGGGCTGCTCGGCGGCTGCTATGCGCCTGATGGGCGGGACGGATGGACAAAGAGCGCAAGGCCAAGGATGACGAGGCGACGGCACAGGAGCGGCCGACGCTGAAGACGCTTGCCTTTATGACCGGACTTGGCGTCACCACCGTCTCACGGGCCTTGAAGGACGCGCCCGAGATCGGCGCCGAGACCAGGCGCCGCGTCCAGCTCGTGGCCAAGCAGATCGGCTATCGGCCGAACCGCGCCGGCGTGCGCCTCAGGACCGGCAAGACCAATGTCATCAGCCTCGTGCTCAACACCGAGCACGAACTCATGAGCTTTGTCTCCGACATCATCTATGGCGTCACGGAAGTCATCGCCGACACGCCCTACCACCTGATCGTGACACCATATTCGCGCTCGCAGGATCCGCTGGATCCGGTGCGCTATCTCGTGGAGACAGGCTCCGCCGACGGCGTCATCATTTCACGCACGCAGCCGAACGATCCCCGCGCCCGCTACATGTTGGAGCGCGGCATTCCCTTCGCGACCCACGGCCGAACCGATATGGGGCTCGTGCATCCCTATCATGATTTCAACAATTACGCCTTCGCGGCCGAGGCGGTGCGCCATCTCGCCGGCCTGGGCCGCCGCCGGCTCGCTTTGGTGACGCCGCCGGTGGGTTTGAGCTACTACCGCCACACGGTCAACGGCTTTGCCGACGCTCTGAGCGAAGTGGGCGCCAGCGAGGTGCCGTTCAACACCGTTTCGATCGACCACTCGATCGAACAGATCAGGACCAGGACCGCGCAGCTGATGCGGCGAGACATCCGGCCGGACGGCATCATCAGCAGTGCCGCCGCCGCGACCCTCGCCATCGTCGCCGGCATCGAGGACGCCGGCCTCAAGCTCGGCCGCGACGTCGACGTGGTGTCGAAGCAATCGTCGGAATTGCTGCATCTGTTCAGGCATGAATTACTGGTCGTCAACGAAGACTTCCGCCTTGCCGGGTCGGAACTCGCCCGCTCGGTGCTAGGCTGGATCGGCGGCGCCGCGCCCGGCTCGCTGCAAAGCCTGAGCGAGCCGAAGGGCGTCGTGGCCTATCGACGCTCTGACTGAGCGTCTGCCTGGATCCGAGCGCGCAAATCCACGTCCGTTCCATGAAAGCAGGAACCGTTCTGGTCGGTAGCCCCGCGGTTCACGTGAAGTCCGAAGCCGGCTGCTTCCGGATCGCCTAGTTCGGCACGAAGTCGCATGCTCGGGATCAGATAATCGCCACCATTCTGCCGTCGATAGGGAATGGGCGCCGTGGTCGCCAGTGTCCGCATCCGTTCGCGCAGGCGTTCGGCGACAAGCTCGAAGCCGGCTGCATCGAGACGGTCCGCGCTGTAGATCACGAACGGCGGAAGCACGTCGTAGCCCGGATAATAGAGGATTCCGTGATTGATCGGGAACAGCAGGTCGTCGATCGGTCCGTTGACGCCACGCGGGGAATAATGATCCTCCCAGCCGCCGGCTGTCACAATCAGCATCGCTCGCTTGCCCGCGAGTGTGCCCTCGCCGTACCGGTCACCCCATCGCTTGTCGCTATGTTCGCCGACGCCATAGGCGAAGCCGTAGGCGAAGACCCGATCGACCCAGCCTTTCAAAATCGCCGGCATGGTGAACCACCACAGCGGAAACTGCAGGATCAGCGCATCGGCCCAAAGCAGCTTCTCGATCTCGGTCTTGACGTCCGCAGTCAGCGCGTTGGACTCGTATGCTTGTTTGGAGGCCACCACCGGCACCAGCCGCGCGTCTGGCGAAAGCTCGGGGAAGTCAGCGCGGTCGACCTCCGATTTCCAACTGTCCGCATAGAGGTCGGACACCCGAACCTCGTGGCCTTGAGCCTTGAGTTCCTTGACGGCGACGTCACGCAGCGTGCCGTTGAGCGACCGTGGCTCGGGATGGGCAAAGACAAGTAGGACTTTCATGATTAGTCGATCCTCCGTTGGAAAACGTTGACCCTGAGATAGCCAGCGGCCGCATCATCCGCTACATGTCGGGAATGAATAATATTCTGCCGATTAATGGATAAATCAGCTGTCACGCTCGAGCGCATGCGCACCTTCGTGCGCGTTGCTGAACGAGGCAGTCTGTCGGCGGTCGCGCGAGAACTCGGGATCGGCCAGTCGACAGTCACGCGCCATTTGAGGGAACTGGAGGACGCCGTCGGGGTCGCCTTGCTCAGCAGGACCACCCGGCGTGTCACGATGACCGATGAGGGCAGCCGTTATTATGCGGACAGCCTGCAGATCCTGCGCCTTGTCGAACAGGCGGGCGACGAGGTTCGCGGCACGCGCGCAGCGCCCGCGGGCACGATCCGGCTCTCCTGCACCGCAGCCATTGGGGTGCTTCATGTCAGCCGGCTTATCTTCGCGTTTCAGGACCGCTATCGCGACATCGGCGTCGATCTCAGCCTCACCGACGAACGCATCGACCTCGTCACGGAAGGCGTCGACATCGCGCTTCGTCTCGGCCCGCTCACCGACAGTTCCATGAAATTGCGGGCGCTCGGCCAATCCCGGCGACTGCTCGTGGGGGCGCCCGGCTATTTCGCTGAACGCGGCAGGCCTGAAAGTCCCGGAGACCTGGCCGATCACGAAGGTATCCGGATGTCAAACGTTGCCGGCAGCGACACCCTTGTGCTGCAAGGACCAGACGGCAACCGCCGTACAGTGCCGTTTGCAGGGCGCCTCCGGGTCGACCACGGACTTGCCGCACGCGAAGCCCTGCTCGCCGGGCGCGGCATTGCGCCCGCCCACCAATGGCTTGTCGGCGATCTCCTGGCGTCCGGCCGGCTTGAAGCGATTCTGCCGGACTATGCGCTGCCGTCGGTTCCGCTCAGCATGCTGATCGTCCCCGAACGGGCGGGCATCGCCCGGGTCCGGCTGCTGGTCGATTTTCTTGCCCAACAGATCGGCGGCATCCCCGGGATCGAGAAGCCGCATGTGGAGCGATAAGTATTCCGGCACGGCATCCAAGCTAAGCCGGATGTTTCCATGAGCGTGATCTAGCCAGCCGCGCCGCTGCCCCACGGTCCGTGGAACGCGCCCTGCTCGCCGATGCGCTCGAAACCATGCGCCCCGAAGAAGTCGCGCTGCGCCTGGATCAGGTTCGAGGTGCCGCGGCCCTGGCGGTAGCTGTCGAAATAGGCAAGAGCCGAAGACAGTGCAGGCACCGGCGCGCCGGCTTCGGAAGCCCTCGCCACGACCCGCCGCAGCGAGGGATGCGCCTCCTGCATCAAGCTGATGAAGGCTGGCGCCATCAGCAGGTTGGTCGAAGCGCCGCCACTGAAGGCCTCGGCCATCGTGTCGAGCATCTGCGAGCGGATGATGCAGCCGGCGCGCCAGATCTTGGCGATGGTCGGCATCGGCAGGTTCCAGTTGAACTCCTTCGAAGCGCCGCTCATCACCGCGAAGCCCTGCGCGTAGGCGGCGATCTTGCCGGCGAACAGCGCCAGTTCGAGGTCTTTCAGCAGCGCGTCCTTGTCGCCGGAAATCCTGGTCACGCCGATATTGCCATAGGCCTTTTCAGCCGCCTGCCGTTCGTCCTTGATCGACGACAGCACGCGCGCCGCCACCGCCGCTTCGATCGCGGTCGCCGGAATGCCGAGCTGCTGCGCCTCGATGACNCCGAGGCCGTCACGCAGGATGCCGTAGATTTCGGCGATCATCTGCATGTCGGCATATTCGATGCCGTTATGGATGGTCTTGACGAAATGGCCGGCGCCGTCAGTGCCGAGCCAGGCCGCGCAAGGTTCGTCCTTGAACTTGGCGGAGATGGCGGTCAGCACCTTCTCTACGCGCTTCCAGGAGTCTTCCGTGCCGCCGACCATGATCGAGGGTCCGTGGCGCGCGCCCTCCTCGCCGCCGGAGACACCCATGCCGATGAAGGTCAAACCCGAGCCAGAGAGCTCGGAGAAGCGCCGCATCGTATCGCGGAAATTGGCATTGCCGGCATCGATGACGATATCGTTGTCGGACAGCACGCCACGCAGCGCTTCGATCTGCTCGTCGACCGGCTTGCCGGCCAGCACCATGATGATGAGCGGGCGCGGCGGCCGTATCGCGGCGGCGAGTTCCTCAAGGCTGTAGCAGGGGACGACCATGTCCCTGAGCGCACCGGAATTCTCGACGAAAGCGTCGGTGCGGGCCCTTGTGCGGTTGAAGACGGCGATGCGGTGCCCGTGCTCGGCGATGTTCAGCGCCAGGTTGGAGCCCATAGTGCCAAGGCCGATCAGGCCGATTTCGGCTTTTTCCATCGTTTCTTCCCTGCTTTCGGATCTGGTGTTTTCGAGCTTGCGCTCATTGTTGCTTGAATGATTGACGGCCCTACAGGCCCGCGTCAACCGCCTCGCCCAATTGTGTAGCCGGGACATTACGGTCTGATGTCGACTGGCGCCTCGATCTTCACCATCTCGAAGTCCGAGACCAGGATGTCTATGCGCACCATCCAGCGGCCGGGTACAGGGATGACGAGGTTGTCGACACGCCAGCTGCCGTCGCCGGGCCTGGTGGCCGCGCGCCTCAGCGGTTCGATGCCGGAATCGGGCTTCGACAGCACCAGCGTCACCTCCTTGGCGTCTAGCGGTCCGAAATCGCCGGTCATGATGATCATCGAGGCGACCACCGGCCCAGCATGGCCGGGCGTGATGCTGAGGTCGGCCATCGCCTGCAGCGCGTGGATGTGCAGCGAAACCGGCTGCGCCGCCGCGATCGCCAGTGCTCGTGGCGGCGGCGTGAAGCGCCAGCCCGCGGCGACTCCGAAGATCGCCAGCACGATCAGCACTTCGACGCCGACCGAGCGGGTGAGCCTGCGTTGCACCTCGGTCGCTCCCGCCTCGGCCGAAGCGGTGAGCTTCCAGCGATTGACCGCGGCAAGGGTGAACAGGAAGACCAGCAATGCGAGCTTGACCAGCAGCAGCCGGCCATAGGCTGTGTCGGCCATCGCCGAGAGTGTCTGCACCTGGATCACGGCCAGCACGATGCCTGCCGCGGCAAGCAAGGCCACCACGGGCAGGATTGCCCATGAGAAGTGGTGCAGGAATTCGACGGCGCCCGCCGCTTGACGCTTCAGCGCGAGGCCGAGCGGCACCAAGGCGCCGGCCCAGAAAGCGATGCCGACGCCATGCACGAAGACCAGCGGCCGTGTCAGCCATTGCGGCTCGGCCGCACTGGCATGGCCACTGGCGGCGAGTGCGACGCCGACGCCAGCCAGCCCGGCAAGGGCAAGCGGCCTGGCGGCCGCGCGCGGCCCGGCCAGCGACAGCAGGCCAAGTCCCAAGGCGACCAGGGCGATCAGCACCGTCCAGCCGAAGCTGGTGCCGAGCCCGGTGTCCCAGATCACCGCCTGCGCCAGATGGGAGAGCGGCGCCCCGAGCGCATCGAGACCCTGAAAGCCCAGCGACAAGGGGGCCGCCACCAGCCCGCACAAGATCGCGGCCGTGACAAAGCGCTGGCCGGCACGGCCATCCCCGGCCAGCCAGGCGAAGGCGAACGCGCCGCCAATGCCGAGGAAAAGGCCTATGTAGAGAAAAACCTTGCCGATCCAGATCGCCGACCGCAGCGGCCAGTCAATCGCCTCGGCCACGGCCGGCGGCTCGCTTGGCGCGCCGATGGAAAACAGCAGCGAGCCGCCGACCGGATGGCCGTCGGCGGAAATGACACGCCAACTCAGCACATGCGTGCCGGGTTTGAGTGCCCGCGGATTGTCGATCTCGACCGTCTGATCGCCAAGACGGAAGTCGGTCAGCGGAACCGGGGTGCCGTCGGGCGTCATCAACGTCAACACCAGCGGCGAGACCGGCTCGCTGAAGGTCAGCGAGAACCGCGCCGGGGCCTGCGCCAGCACCGCACCGTCGGCCGGATCGGTCTTGATCAGCGCCGCATGAGCAAGGGCCTGGCTTGTCGAGGCCATGACGATGAGCGCCATGGCCGCGGCGAGCAGCCCGCCGGCAATCCAGCCGACGAGCTTGCTGTTCGTATCGAGCATCCAGGAAGGTGTTGCGATCATGCCATGCCGTGGGGATGCGGCGCTCCGACAAGCAGAGCGCCAGGGAGAACAGCTATTTCTTCGGCGTGAGCTTGATGCTGGGCGCCGGGTTCTCCAGCGCGTCCTCATCCTGTCCGGCCGCCGGTATCTCGATCCAGCGGGCGGCGGCATCGCCGCATTCCTGCACTACCGGGAAGTACAGCTTCTGGCCGGCGGGCAGGTCGGCCGTCAGCGTCGCGCGGAAGACGAACTCATCGTAGAATTCATCTGGCAAATTGCCGCCGCTCCAGTCGACTTCCTTGACCCCGTCGGCAACCGCCTGACCATAGAGCTGGTAGGATTTTTCATATTTGCCCTTCTTGGCCTGCAGCGTCCAGCCGGGCTTCGGCATCGGCTTCACCGCGATCACCCCTTCCGGGATCTGCACGCGCACGGCCGTCGTCGCCTTGCCGTCGCAGCCATGCGGCACGCGCAGCACAGCCTTGTAGGTCGAGCCGACTGCCGCCTCCTGGGTCTCGAGCGTGATGTGCGCGAAGGCGGCATTTGTCCCCAGCACGAGAAACGCGCCGGCCGCCAAAAAAAATTTGTTCATGATGGTCCCTCTGATTTCAAACTGTGATCGGCGCGATCAATTGGCGTGGTCGTCCATGCCGCCCATTTCGCCCATGCCTTCGACGGCGAACTCGACATTGACCGTGCCGGCCTTCTCGAAGGTCAGCGTGGCGGCGAATTTTTCACCCTGCTTGGGTTGGCGCTTCAGGCCGATGAACATCAGGTGGTAGCCACCCGGCGCCAGCGCCACCTTGCCGCCTGCCGGGACTTCCAGGCCACCATCCACTGGCCGCATGGTCATGACGCCGTCCTTGACGCCCATTTGATGCAGTTCGGCCTTTTCCGAGACATCGGATGAAATCGACAGCAGCCGGTCCGGTGTACTGCCCTTGTTGACGATGGTGAAATAGCCGCCGGCCACCTTGGCGCCGGCAGGCGTGGCGCGCGACCAGGGGTGTTCGATGTCGAGATCGCCGACCTTGAATTCATGCCCCAGGACCGCCTGGGCGCCCAGGAAGACAAGCGCGAGGGCCAACGCGGCAAGGCCGAGATTGGCTTTGAAGCGAGACAGGGTTCGGCCGAACACAGTGCCCGCAGACATACGGAAAGGATGGGACATGGTTTGCTCCATGACGTGATGATCGCGCCGTCGCCGGTCGCGAATGTTTGATCTTGGATGAGTACGCTCGCGAAAGGTTCCGCGAGCAAGCAGGCTCAAGCCGCCGGTGGCGGCGCGCGCGGGTTCGATGGGGAGCGTTCGCGGGCGAAGTCGAGATGCGTGGTCGCCGGGAAGACGAAGGCGACGGTCTCGAAGGAAAGGGAGGCAAGCGCAAGCCCGGCATCGGGCGGCGGCGTATAGGCCGGCGAAAACATGCTGCAGCCGAGTGTGCAGCAGGCCGGCAGATGCGACGGGTGCTGGTCGCCGGCGGGAAGCTGGGTAGCGCCGTCCCGGGTACAGATGACGTTGCCGAAGGCATCGAGCTGCGCGGTATCAGGGCCGATGCTGAAGGTGAACGCGCCAAGTGTCGACTGGAGCAACAGCAAACAGGCCGCGACAAGCGCGACCGGCATGCTCCAGCGTCTCTCGCGGCGGTTCACCATTTGCCTCTTCAAACGATCGATGACTATCCCTACCACGGCAGCCAGAGGTCGAAAATCGGCAATTCCATGCTGCGGCAACACGGCAGGATCAGTTCTTTTGGGATGGCCGGCTTTCCGGGATGGAGGTCAGCAATGTCTGGCGCGCCGACTTCAGGTGCTTGCGGCAGGCGGCATCGACCTTGCCGAGATCGCGCGACTTGAGCGCCTCGATATAGGCAAGGTGTTCGCCGATCGCGACTTCGTTGCGCTCGCGTTCCTGCGCCTTGTTCCACTGGTAGTGGTAATGGAAGATCATGGCGATGACGTCGTAGAAATCGACGATGAAGCGGTTGCGCGAGGCACGATGGATGAGCCGGTGCAAGCGCTCGTCCAGCTCCGAGAACTCATTGAAACGCGTCGCGATCTCGCGTGCCAGAACGCGGTGTTCCCCTTCCAGCCGATCGAGATCGCTCCATACCGGACTGTCCTGCGGCAGCGCGGTGAAGGCGGCGGCCGAGCGCAATTCGAACATTTCGCGGATCTCGGTCAGTTCCAGCGCGAAGGCCCGCGTGAAGCCTTTCAGCACCCAATGGCTGTTGCGGCGTTTTTCGATCAGGCCGAAGCGGGAGAAGCGGATCAGGAACTCGCGTACGCTCGTGGTGCCGACGCCGATCTCGCGCGCCAGTTCGAGCTCGTTGATCTGCATGCCGGCCTCGGCGCCGCCGGCCAGCAGCCTGCGCATGAACGACCGTTCGATGATCTCGGCCAGCGTGTCGGTCTCTTCCTCGGGAAAGAAATCATCCGAACGTGGGTCGCGCAGCACCGTCTTGGCGCGCTTGTTCCAGGCGATCAGCCCGGTCTCTTCCATCCGCGCCAGGATGCTGCGCACGGTCGTGCGGCTGACGCCGAGCAGCGCACCCAGCTCCGGTTCCGAAGGCAGGCTGCGCGCTTCATCGAGCAGCCTCAGACAACGGTTAAAGGCGTCCTTGTAGACGTTGTTGCTCTTCGACATCCCCTGACCCGTTGCACGCCAGCGCTTGCGGCGGCCGGCTTGAAGCGCAATATGACGTTCCATCGTCTACAGTGCCACCACTTACCCAGGGCGGAACCGCCGTGAAAAAACGATTGACGCAAAACTGTTTTTTCACGATAAAAGACATTAACTCTTAACAGGCGCGTGTCAATCCGCGCATCCCAGGATCACCCAGGAAACCGCCCGTGAACGTCTCGAATACCATTCTTCTGTCCCCCGCCGACAATGTCGCCGTTGCCAATGGCCGCATCGAAATCGGCACCGCGCTGCCGGGCGGCGCGCTCGCGGCCACCGTCATCGAGCCCGGCCACAAGGTGGCGATCAAGCCGATTGCCGCGGGTGAAGCCGTGGTCAAATACGCTCAGGCGATCGGTCGCGCCACACAGGACATCGCGCCGGGCGAACATGTCCATTCGCACAATCTGGTTTTCGAGGCCGGCCGCCTCCCCGTGGTGCCGCCAAGCGAGGCCGAGCATGCGACGGAGGCCGACCGCGCCCGGACATTCATGGGCTATCGCCGCGCCGATGGCCGCGCCGGCACCCGTAACTTCATCGGCATCATCGCCAGCGTCAATTGCTCGGCCACCGTCTGCCATTCGATCGCCGATACCGCTAACCGGACCCTTTTGCCGAAATATCCCGGGATCGATGGCTTCGTGCCCATCGTCCACGGCCAGGGCTGCGGCATGAGCGGCACCGGCGACGGCATGATGGTGCTGCACCGCACGCTTGCCGGCTATGCCCGCCACCCGAATTTCGGCGGCGTGCTGATGGTCGGGCTCGGCTGCGAGGTCAACCAGCTCACGCTTTACGGCCAGAAGGGTGCCGCCGCCGGCAAGCGCCACTTCAACATCCAGGATGCCGGCGGGTCGCGCAAATCGGTCGAAAAGGCGATGGGCGTGCTGGCCGAGATCGCCGAGGAAGTCGGCCAGTTGAAGCGCGAGCCGATCCCCGTCAGCGAAATCGTCGTCGGCCTGCAATGCGGCGGCTCCGATGGCATGTCGGGTATCACGGCCAATCCGGCGCTGGGTGCGGCCGTCGACATCCTCGCTGGCGTCGGCGGCATCGGCATCCTCTCCGAGACGACGGAAATCTATGGCGCCGAGCACCTGCTCGCCTATCGCGCCGCAAGCCCCGAGGTCGCCAAGAAGCTCGATGGTTACGTGAAATGGTGGGAGGATCACGTCGCCAAGCATGGCGCCTCGATCGACAACAATCCGTCGCCCGGCAACAAGCGCGGCGGCCTCACCACCATCCTGGAAAAGTCGCTGGGCGCGGTCGCCAAGGGCGGCCAGACGCCGCTCAACGGCGTCTTCGGCTACGCCGAGAAGGTCACCGGCAATGGGCTGGTGTTCATGGACACGCCCGGCTACGACCCGGTCTCTGCCACCGGTCAGGTCGCGGGCGGCGCCAATGTCATCGTCTTCACCACCGGCCGCGGCTCCTGCTTCGGCTGCCGGCCGACCCCCTCGATCAAGGTCGCCACCAACTCGACCATGTATCACCAGATGGAGGAGGACATGGACGTCAATTGCGGCGTCATCGCCTCCGGCGAAAAGACCATTGCCGGCATGGGCCGCGAGATCTTCGAACTGATCGTCGAGACGGCTTCGGGTCGCAAGACCAAGAGCGAGGATTTTGGCTACGGGGACAACGAATTCGTGCCCTGGCATCTCGGCGCGACGCTCTGATTTCGATTGATATCCGATAGACTGCCCGGCCGGACAGGTGGCCGGGATAGGGAGGTTGCGCATGGAAAAACGCCGCATCGGCCAGACCGCGTTGGAGGTCACCGAAGTCAGTTTCGGCGGCGCCGCGATCGGCGGCCTCTACCGGGCGTGTTCGCGCGAAGCGGCGATGGAAACGCTGCAGGGCGCCTGGGAGGCGGGCCTGCGCTATTTCGACACCGCGCCCTTCTACGGTTTCGGCCTGTCGGAACGGCGCTTCGGCGATTTCCTGCGCTACAAGCCGCGTGACTCCTATGTGCTGTCGACCAAGGTCGGCCGCCTGCTCCACCCGGTGCCCGAAGATCAGGTGCCAGACCACTCCTACGTCGATCCGCTGCCCTTCGCGCTGGACTACGACTATTCCTATGACGGCATCATGCGCTCGGTCGAGTTCAGCTATGCGCGCCTTGGGCTAAACAGGATAGACATCCTGTTTGTCCACGATATCGGCGTTTACACGCATGGGGTCGAGAAAACCAAATTGCATTTTCGCCAGTTTATGGACGGCGGCCTCAAGGCGCTCGAGGAACTGAAGCGGGCCGGCACGATTTCCGCCTACGGGCTCGGCGTCAATGAAGTCGAGATCTGCCTCGACGTGATGCGCCGCGCGCCGCTCGACTGCATCCTGCTCGCCAGCCGCTATTCCTTGCTCGACCGCAGCGCGGAAGCCGAATTGCTGCCGCTATGCCGGGCGCAACGGACCTCGCTTGTCATTGGCGGGGTTTTCAACTCGGGCATATTGGCGACCGGGCCGGTGCAGGGCGCGCATTTCGACTACCAGCCCGCCAGCCGCGATGTTCTCGACCGTGTCGATGCCATGGAAAAGATTGCCGGTGAAGGGGGCTACCCGCTGCCCGCCGCCGCGTTCCAGTTTCCTTTGCACGAACCCGCGGTTGCCACCGTGCTGACCGGTACCGCAAAATTGGCAAACCTGACGCGCAACCTCGAGCTGCTCGATATCGACGTGCCGGAGACGGAATATGCCAGGTATCGTTCCTATACGGTGGTGCAGGAACTGCATTGAAGCGCATCTTGGCGATGTGCACGGGGGCGCGACCAGCCTTCACGATGTCGCGATCCGGAGAAGAATGAACATTCCATATTGACTGATTTATGGAATTAATATTCCATAGCTTCACAGAACGGAGACGGGAGCGCCTGACCGCGACAAAGGAGAAGCCGCCGCCAGGGGAGTCATTGTCGGGAAGAACCGGCTCAAACACCGCTTGCATCGGCTGGATCGATGCACTATCAAAACGGTGCAACTGTTTTTTATTGATAAAGTTCTGTTTGGGCCACGCCTATCCGGACGGAGCTTCCGTTAACGTTCACCGGGCGACTTAGGGAGGATCCTATGAAATTCGTGACCAGCATTCTCAACCGCCGCGCCGTCATGGCCCTGGCGGCAGCATCGATGCTCACCGGCGTCATGCATACCGCACCCGTTTCGGCGGCGGATGTGACCATCCCGATCATCGTCAAGGACACCACGTCCTTCTACTGGCAGATCGTTCTGGCCGGCGCCCGCAAGGCTGGCAAGGATCTCGGCATCAACGTGCCGGAACTCGGCGCCCAGGCCGAGACCGACGTCAACGGCCAGGTCTCGATCCTCGAGAACGCCGTCGCCAGCAACCCCGCCGCGATCGTGATCGCGCCCACCGAATTCAAGGCGTTGGGCAAGCCGATCGATGAAGCGGCCGCCAAGGTCAAGGTCATCGGCATCGACTCCGGCGCCGACTCCAAGGCCTTCACCTCGTTCCTGACCACCGACAACGTGCAGGGCGGACGCGTCGCCGCGGACGGCCTTGCCGCCGCTATCGGCGCCGCCAATGGCGGCAAGGTCGAGGGTGACGTCGCCCTGATCACCAACGCTCCCGGCGCCGGCTCGCTCGAACAGCGCAAGCAGGGCTTCACTGAGCAGCTCAAGGCAAAATATCCCGGCCTGAAGCTGGTCGCCGACAAATACGCCGACGGCCAGGCCACCACCGGGCTCAACATCGCCACCGACCTGATCACCGCCAATCCGAACCTCAAGGGCATCTTCGCCTCCAACCTGATCATGGCGCAGGGCGTCGGCCAGGCCGTCGCCGAAAACAACCTTGGCGGCAAGCTGGCGCTGGTCGGCTTCGACAGCGACGAGAAGCTGATCAAGTTCCTCAACGACGGCGTCATTTCCGCCCTCGTCGTCCAGGATCCCTACCGGATGGGCTATGACGGCATCAAGACCGCGCTTGCCGCCTCGAAGGGCGAGAAGGTCGAGGCCAATGTGGACACCGGCGCCAATCTGGTGACCAAGGCCAATATGAAGGACCCCAAGATCGACGCGTTGCTCAATCCAAAGCTCTAAGCAGCCGGCGTTAAAACCGCTTCCGGGGCCAGGGCCCCGGAAGCATCCGCCGCCAAAGCGGCTTGGCGATCAGCCCGTTTGGCCTTTGCCTGAAAGACGACCGCAGCCTCGCCGAATGCCAACCGCGAGGCCAATCTGGGAGGATTGCCATGACGCCGACGGCGCAGGAACTGCATCCGGCCCCCGTGCTGGAACCCGGCAGGACCATCCTCGAACTACGCGGGCTGGAAAAACGCTACCCCGGCACCCATGCGCTGAAGCCGGTCAATCTCGCCTTCAAGTCAGGCGAAATCCACGCCATCGTCGGCGAGAACGGCGCCGGCAAATCGACCCTCATCAAACTCCTGACCGGCGTCATGCCGCGGACCTCTGGCGAGGTCCTCTGGGAAGGGCAGCCGGCAGCCCTGGCGACGCCGCATGAAGCTATGGCGCTCGGCATCAATGCCGTGCACCAGGAAGTCGTGCTGTGCCGTCACCTGACGGTTGCCGCCAACATGTTCCTCGGCGAGGAAAATTCCCGTTTCGGCATCCTGCAGCAGCGCGCCATGGTCAGGGAAGCGCAGACGATTATCGACGATCTCGGCTTCGACCTGCCGGCGCATGTCGTGCTGGGTGATCTCACCATCGGCCAGCAACAGCTGATCGCCGCTGCCCGCGCCACGGTGCGCGGCACCAAATTCCTGATCTTCGACGAACCCACGGCCTACCTCACCCGCAAGGAGGCCGACCAGCTCTTCACGCTGATCCGCCGCTTGAAGGGTGAAGGGGTGACGATCATCTACATCAGCCATCGCATGGAGGAGGTCTTCGAACTGGCCGACCGGGTTTCCGTGCTGCGCGACGGCACGCTGGTCGGCACACGCAACATCGCAGAGACCAATGATGCCGAGCTGGTCAAGATGATGATCAACCGCTCGATCGAACAGGTCTACCACAAGGAGCATTTCACGCCTGGCGCTCCGATCGTCGAAACAAGGAACCTGTCCGGCAAAGGCTTCGAGAACATCTCGATGACGGTGCGTGCCGGTGAGATCGTCGGCCTCTATGGACTGATCGGCGCCGGCCGCAGCGAGTTCGTCACCTCTCTCTATGGACGTCACAAGAAGTCGGCCGGCCAGATCCTGTGGGAAGGCAAGGACGTCCAGATCAACTCCGAGCACGACGCCATCAAGCTCGGCATGGCGCTGGCGCCGGAAAGCCGTCGCGACCAGGGCCTCTGCCTCAATTTGCCGGTCGGCCTCAACCTCAATTTGCCGATCTACAAGCGCATCTCCAGCAATCTGTTGATCTCGAACGCGAAAGAAAAGGCCGAGGCCGACCGTCAGATCGCCGGCCTCAGGATCAAGACGCCGACGCGCGGGGCGCTGGCGTCAAGCCTTTCGGGCGGCAACCAGCAGAAGATCGTCATCGGCAAATGGCTGGCGCATGGCGCCAAGCTGTTCATCTTCGACGAGCCGACGGTCGGCGTCGATGTCGGCACCAAGGCGGAGATCTATCGCCTGTTCGGGGAACTGTTGTCGAAGGGCGCCGGCATCGTCCTGATATCGTCCTATTTGCCGGAGGTCTACGAACTGGCCGACACGCTGCACGTGTTCCGGCGCGGCAAGCTGGTGGCCACGCACGGGTTCCACACCGCCAGTCACGAGGACATTCTCACGCAGGCGCTCGCCGAGAAACAAGAAAAACTGGGAGGACAGACATGAGCATCGAGGCGATCCCCGCCGAAAAACCGAAGCGCAACTACAACGTCCTGTTCGGGCTGACGCTGCTGGCGCTGCTGGTGCTGCTCTGGATCGTCCTGTCCCTGGCGACGCCAAGCTTCGCCTCGGGCAACAACATCGCCAATCTTCTGCGGCAGGGTTCGATGATCGCCATCATGGCGGTCGGCCAGACCTTCGTCATCATCACCGGCGGCATCGATCTGTCGGTCGGCGCGGTGGTCGGCTTCGCCACCGTCGTCGTCGCCCTGCTGATCAATGCCGGCGTTCCGATCGCGGTCGCCATCCTGATCACCTTGCTCGTCGGTGTCGCCATCGGCCTTTTCCATGGCTTCGGCATCGTCAAGATGGGCTTGCCGCCCTTCATCATCACGCTGGCGACGCTGACCTCGCTGCGCGGGATCGGCCTTTTGATGACCAACGGCAACTCGATCAACATCAACAGCGACAGCTTTACCGCCTTCTCGCGCAATTCCTTTGTCGGCATCCCCAATTTGTTCTGGATGGTGATCCTGGTGGGTGTGCCCGCCTATGTCTTCCTGCATCACAGCCGTTGGGGCCGCTATCTCTTTTCGGTCGGATCCAACGCCGAGGCCTCGCGCCTGTCCGGCGTCAATGTCCAGCGCACCATCTACATGGCTTATACGCTTTCCGGCCTGTGCGCGGCCTTCGTCGGCGTGCTGCTCGCCGCCCGCATCGGCATCGGCAACCCGACCCAGGCCGAGGGCTGGGAGTTGCAGGCGATCGCCTCTTCGGTCATCGGCGGCACCTCGCTGTTCGGCGCGGTCGGCTCCGTGCACGGGCCGCTGCTTGGCGCCTTCATCCTGGCCACCATCAACAACGGCGCCAACCTGCTCAACGTCAACTCGTTCTGGCAGCGCATCATCACCGGCGCGCTGATCATCATCATCGTCTACTTCGACGGACTGCGCCGCCGCGGCAAATGACGCATTCCAATCGATCGCCGGCCTGGCGCGGGCCGGCGATTTCTTGAACAGACTGGATCAAAGCATGAAAGCCGTCGTCTGCCGCTCGCCCGGCGACCTTGTTGTCGAAGACCACCCGGCTCCCGGCGCCCCGCCTCCCGGCTGGGCTCTGGTGGCGGTCAGTCATGTCGGCATCTGCGGCACCGACTACCATATCTTCGAGGGTAAGCACCCTTTCCTCGCCTATCCCCGCGTCATGGGCCATGAAGTCTCCGGCACCGTGATCGAGCGGGGCGAAGGCGTCGACCTCGCCCTTGGCGAACCGGTGATCGTCAACCCCTATCTTTCCTGCGGCAAATGCATCGCCTGCCGGCATGGCAAGCCCAATTGCTGTGTCAGGATCGAAGTGCTCGGCGTGCACCGCGACGGCGCCATGTGCGAACAGATCCTGGTGCCGGCTGAGAATCTCTATCCCACCAACGGCCTGTCGCTCGCCGACGCCGCCGCCGTCGAATTCCTGGCCATCGGGGCGCATGCCGTCCGGCGCGCCCGGGCCGAGCCTGGCGCCCGCACTCTGGTCATCGGAGCCGGGCCGATCGGGCTCGGCACCGCCATCTTCGCCCGCATTGCCGGGTTGGATGTGACACTTCTCGATATGAGCACCGAAAGACTGGTCTTCGCGGTGAGTGAACTCGGCTTTTCGATTCTCGACGGCTCGCAAGCACCCGTGTCCGATCTGGTGCGTGATGCGACCGGCAGCGAAGGCTTCGACGTGGTCTTCGACGCCACCGGCAACACGCGATCGGTGCAATCGGCCTTCGCCCACGTCGCGCATGGCGGAGCGCTGGTACTGGTCAGCGTCGTCAAGGACGACATTGCCTTTTCCGATCCCGAGTTCCACAAGCGAGAAATGACATTGATCGGCAGCCGCAATGCGTTGCGCGCCGACTTCGACCATGTCGCGGCCTCGATCCGCAATGGTGCCGTGCCGTTGTCCAAGCTTGTCACCCACCGCACCACGCTGGCCGATACGCCAGGCGATCTCGCACGCTGGGCCCACGAAAAGTCGGGCCTGATCAAGGCCGTGATCGAGATCGGATAGCCAGGCGTCACAGCGCCGACAGCTTCAACTCCACTCGCTCGGCCGGAAAACGCGACTCCGAAAACTGGATTGGCTGGCCGTCGGGCGTGACGTTGACCGCCACCGTGACCAGGACGATGGCGCCCGGCTGCAGGTCGAGATCGGCGAGATCGGCGGCGTCGGCATGGCGCGCCGAGAGCACGGTCGATTGCCTGAGATAATCGTCGATACCGAAACGTGCGAGCGAGGCGGTGATAGAACCGGTTTGCGCCATCGCCTTGTCGATCCCGACAAAGCGTCTGGCATCGAACCATCCGGCGGCGCGCGACACCGGCCGTCCGTCAGCCTCGCCGCGTGTCTCCAACCGGATCACCTCGGCGCCCCTGGCAAGGCCAAGGCCTTCGGCCACGCGCTGGCTGGCGGGCTCGACCGACGAAGCGAGCAGCACGATGTGCCGTTCCGACGTCTGCCCCTGCAGGCCAGTTGAAAAGCGTGTCCGCGCGCCAATCGGATATGACAGCCGCTTGCGCGACAGGACGAAGGTGCCGCGTCCCTGCTCGGCCCGCAGCACCGCTTCCTGCACAAGCGCCGATATGGCGCTGCGCACCGTGTGACGGTTGACGCCATAGTGTTCGGCCAGTGCCACCTCCGGCGGCAGCGCGGCATTTTCGGCGAAATCGCCGGCAGCGATCGATTGCAGGATCCTGTCGGCGATCTGGCGCCACAGTGAGACGCCGCTGCGTCGCTCGATGCTGTCGGCTTGCTGTCGTTCGCTCATGGATTGCCCCCGCTTTCCGTCAGATGTCATCCACCCGTCATGGACTCGCGCTAGGTATTAGGTATAATTTGTATAGTTGTCTATATCAATAGACAAATATAATGAAGAGGAAATTGGCGATGCGAGGACAGGAAGCCCGCGACCAGGCCGAGCGCAAGGCCGCCATGGCGACGTTGGCGCAATCGAGCGGCGAAGACATCGTCCGGCTCTGGAACGAGTCCGGCCTGCCTTCGCAAGCCGAACTTCTGCGCGGTCCCGAGACGGGCCTGGTCACGCTGCGTGGCCGCATCGGCGGCGGCGGCGCGCCCTTCAATTTCGGCGAGGCGACCGTCACGCGTGCCACTGTCCGGCTGCCATCCGGGCAGGTCGGCCATTGCTACGCGCTTGGCCGCGACAAGCAGAAGGCGAAGCTGGGAGCAATAGCCGACGCGCTCTGGCAGGACCCTGCCCGCCGCACCGAGGTCGAGACCAGGCTCATTACGCCTTTACGCTCGGCTCTCACCGCTGCCCACGAAAAACGCCGCGCCGAGACGGCGGCAACGAAGGTGGATTTCTTCACCATGGTTCGCGGAGAAGATTGATGGATATCGCTGCGCAATCGATCGAGGGCGGTTTCGCCGATCCGGTCTTCAACGCTCAGACCGTGTTTCGGGCCGTCATGGATGCCATGGCGCGGCCGGGCAGCTTCCAGCCCTTGCCGGCCCTGGCCCGCCCACCGGCTCCGCTCTCGGCGACATCGGGCGCCGTGGCACTGGCGCTATGCGACAACGACACGCCGCTCTGGCTCGACCCTGCCCTCCATGCCTCCGCCGCGATCGGGTCCTGGCTTGGTTTCCATACGGGCGCGCCGCTGGCCAACACGCCGCCCGACGCGCATTTCGCGTTTGTTGCCACGCCGGCCGAGATGATGGCGCTCGACGGTTTTTCGCAGGGCACGCAGGATTATCCCGACCGATCGACGACGCTGATCCTGCAGGTCGGCGATCTCACTTCAGGGACCCCGCTGTTGCTGGAAGGCCCGGGTATCGAAACCAGCGCCACGATCGCGCCGGCACGGATGCCGCGCCATTTCGTCGAGCAGTGGAAGCAGAATATCAGGCGCTTTCCGCGCGGCGTCGACATCGTCCTCGCCACATCTGACGGCATAGCCTGCCTGCCGCGCACGACGCGTATCAAGACGATGGAGGCGTAAGATGTATGTCGCCGTAAAAGGTGGCGAAGCCGCCATTGCCAACGCCCACAGCCTGCTTGCCGACCGCCGGCGCGGCGACCGCTCGGTGCCCGCACTTCGCCTCGACCAGATCGTCGAACAGCTGGCGCTCGGCGTCGACAGGGTGATGAGCGAAGGCTCACTCTATGACAGGGAATTGGCCGCGCTGGCCATCGTTCAGGCGCGCGGCGACATGATCGAGGCGATTTTCCTGGTGCGCGCCTACCGCACCACGCTGCCGCGCTTCGGCTATTCCAGACCGATCGACACCGGCACCATGCTGGTCGAGCGGCGTGTGTCGGCGACCTACAAGGACCTGCCCGGTGGCCAGTTGCTTGGTCCGACCTTCGACTACACGCACCGCCTGCTCGACCCCGAGCTCGCCGCCGGTGCCGATGTCGCCGAGCCCTTGCGGCGCGAGACGGAAGCGCAGGCGATGCCGCGCGTCTCGGCGATCCTCGCCCGTGAAGGCCTGATCGAACCGGATGGCCAGATGCCTGGCGATCATGTGCCCGGCGACATCACGCGCGAGCCGCTGGAATTCCCGATGGCGCGTGACATCCGCCTGCAGGCGCTGTCGCGCGGCGACGAGGGTTTTCTGCTGGCGCTCGGCTATTCCACCCAGCGCGGCTATGCCCGCAATCATCCCTTTGTCGGCGAAATCCGCATCGGCGAGGTCGAGCTGGAACTCGACGTTCCCGAACTGCCCTTCGCCGTGCCGCTCGGCACGGTGCGCGTCACCGAATGCCAGATGGTCAACCAGTTCAAGGGCTCGGCCAAGGCGCCGCCGCAATTCACCCGCGGCTACGGCCTCGTCTTCGGCCAGAGCGAGCGCAAGGCGATGGCCATGGCGCTCTGCGACCGGGCGCTGCGTGCCTCAGAACTCGGCGAGGACATCGTCGCCGCCGCCCAGGACGAGGAATTCGTCATCTCGCATTCCGACAATGTCCAGGCGACCGGCTTCGTCGAGCATCTGAAGCTGCCGCACTATGTCGACTTCCAGGCCGAACTCGACCTCGTGCGCCGCATCCGCGCCGAGTACGAAGCTCGCGAAAATCCAGCGAAGGCGGAAGAAAAAAAGGAGGCAGCGGAATGACTGCGCAACCGACAGACATCGCCACCTACAACTTCGCCTATCTCGACGAGCAGACCAAAAGGATGATCCGCCGGGCGATCCTCAAGGGCATCGCCATCCCCGGCTATCAGGTGCCGTTCGCCTCGCGCGAAATGCCGATGCCTTATGGCTGGGGCACTGGCGGCGTGCAGGTCACCGCGTCGATCATCGGCCCCGACGATGTGCTGAAGGTCATCGACCAGGGCGCCGACGACACCACCAACGCCGTGTCTATCCGTGCGTTCTTCAAGAAGGTCGCCAATGTCGCGGTCACCACCGATACCGCCAGCGCCACCATCATCCAGACACGCCACCGCATTCCCGAGCATCCGCTGACCGCGGGCCAGGTGCTGGTCTACCAGGTACCGATCCCCGAACCGCTGCGCTTCCTCGAGCCGCGCGAGACCGAAACGCGGAAAATGCATGCGTTGGAGGAATACGGCCTCATGCATGTGAAGCTCTATGAGGATATCGCCAAGCACGGCCGCATCGCCACCACTTATGCCTATCCGGTCAAGGTCGAGGGCCGTTATGTCATGGACCCGTCGCCGACGCCGAAATTCGACAATCCCAAGATGCACCGCTCGCCGGCCCTGCAGCTGTTCGGCGCCGGCCGCGAAAAGCGCATCTATGCGGTGCCGCCCTTCACCGATGTCGTCAGCCTCGACTTCGAGGACCATCCGTTCGAGGTGCAGACTTTCGATCAGCCCTGCGCGCTGTGCGCGGCCGAGAATGTCTATCTCGACGAGGTCATCCTCGACGACCATGGCGGCCACATGTTCGTCTGCTCCGACACCGATTATTGCGAGAAGCGGCGCGCCGACGGCCATCGCGGCCACCTTGCCCCCGAAACCGATCTTGCCGCGGGAAAAATGGAGCCGGCCCAATGACCGACGAACCGCTGCTGCGCGTCTCGGCGCTCTCCAAATTCTATGGCTCGCGCGTTGGCTGCGACAATGTCTCCTTCGACCTGTGGCCCGGCGAAGTCCTGGCTGTCGTCGGTGAATCCGGTTCCGGCAAGACGACACTGCTCAACTGCCTGTCGACACGGCTTTTGCCTTCGTCGGGCACCGCCAGCTACCGCATGCGCGATGGCCAGTTCCGCGAGCTCTACCGCATGAGCGAGGCCGAGCGCCGCTTCCTGATGCGCACCGACTGGGGCTTTGTCCACCAGAACCCGGCCGATGGCCTGCGCATGACGGTGTCGGCCGGCGCCAATGTCGGTGAACGGCTGATGGCGGTCGGCGACCGCCACTACGGCAAGATCCGCGCCACGGCGGTCGACTGGCTATCACGCGTCGAGATCGAGGAAGACCGCATCGACGACGAACCGCGCGCCTTTTCCGGCGGCATGCGTCAGCGGCTGCAGATCGCCCGCAATCTCGTCACCGGGCCAAGGCTGGTGTTCATGGATGAGCCTACCGGTGGCCTTGATGTCTCGGTGCAGGCACGCCTGCTCGACCTGTTGCGCGGGCTGGTCACCGACCTTGGCCTGGCCGCGATCGTCGTCACCCACGACCTCGCCGTGGCGCGGCTTCTGTCACAGCGCATGATGGTGATGAAGGACGGCCGCGTCGTCGAAAGCGGCCTCACCGACCGCGTCCTCGACGACCCGCGCGCGCCCTACACGCAATTGCTCGTTTCCTCGATTTTGCAGGTGTGATGATGGCGCGTGTCCGGCCGACCATCGACGATTGGAGAACCTTCTGATGCCGACCCCACTCGTTGTCTCCGACGTTGCCAAAAGCTTTACCATGCATCTGCGCGACGGCATCAAACTGCCCGTCGTCACCGGCGTTTCGTTCTCGATCAAGGCCGGTGAATGCACCGTGCTCGGCGGCCCGTCCGGCGCCGGCAAGAGCTCGATCCTGAAGATGCTCTACGGCAACTACGCCGTCGACGAAGGCCAGATCATCGTCAGGCACGAGGACGGACTGATCGACCTCGCCCATGCCAGCCCGCGCACCGTGCTTTCCGTACGCCGGCAGACGATCGGCTATGTCAGCCAGTTCCTGCGCACCGTGCCGCGCGTCTCGGCTCTCGACGTCGTCGCCGAGCCACTGGTTGAACGCGGCGAGGAGCGCGAGGCGGCCCGAGCCAAGGCACGCGCGTTGCTGGCCCAGCTCAACCTCCCGGAAAAACTCTGGATGCTGCCGCCGGCAACCTTCTCGGGCGGCGAGCAGCAGCGTGTCAACATCGCGCGCGGCTTCATCACCGAGCACCCCATCCTGCTGCTCGACGAGCCGACCGCATCGCTCGACGCGACGAACCGCGACGTGGTGATCGAACTCATCGCCGCCAAGAAGGCGGCTGACGTTGCCCTGCTCGGCATCTTCCACGATCACGATGTGCGCGAGGCGGTGGCCGACCGCATCATCGACGTCACCGCCTTCGCTCCGGGAAAACTCGCCGCATGACCAGGAAGCTATCGGAGACGCCGCTGGTTCACCCGACGGCGGAGGTGCACAACTCGACACTCGGCCGCTGGACCGAGATCGCCGACCGCAGCCGGGTTTCGGAAAGCGAGCTCGGCGACTATTCCTACATGATGCAGGACTGCGCGGTCTGGTGCGCGACGATCGGCAAGTTTGCCAACATCGCCGCCAGCGTGCGCCTCAACGCCACCAACCACCCGACCTGGCGGCCGACGCTCCACCACTTCACCTATCGCGCCTCCGACTATTGGGACGACGCCGAGCATGAGAGTGAATTCTTCGCTGAGCGCCGCGCCAAGCGCGTCACCATCGGCCACGACACCTGGCTCGGCCACGGCTCGACCGTCCTGCCCGGCGTCACCATCGGTGACGGCGCCGCCGTTGGCGCCGGAGCGGTCGTCTCGAAAGACGTCGCGCCCTACACCATCGTCGCCGGGGTACCGGCAAAACCGATCCGCGAGCGCTTCGACCGCCGCACCGCCGCGCGCTACCAGGCGCTTGCCTGGTGGGACTGGGATCACGCAAGGCTGCGCGCCGCGCTCGACGATTTTCGGGAGCTGACGGCCGAAGCATTTTTGGAGAAATACGAGGAAAGTGCATCGGGCAAAGGGGCATAGCCCTCACATCTTCGCCAGATCGCCGGCTTGTTCATATCCTTGACACAGGACTCGGACAGGACGCGATCTCCTTCAAGGAGATCGCCATGCTCGACACCATCAAACCCTCGCTCGCCGGATTCTTCGCCGGCTCCAACCCGGCGTCGCCGGCGCATCTTGGCACGCGCTACGATTCCTCAGGCAACTTCCTCCTCGAGCCGGGCAACACCGTCGTCAGCCATCTAGTCGGCGGCTCGCATTCGGAAGCGGTGGTGTTGGCCGTCCGCGAGAAGATGCTGGCGATGCCTGATGCCGACCGCCTCGCCTTCACGCCGGTCTCCAGCCTGCACATGACGCTGTTCCAGGGCATCATCGAATATCGCCGCCGCTTGCCTTACTGGCCGCAGGACGTGCCGCTCGACACCAGCATCGACGCCATGACCCGCCTCTATCTGGGGCGCTTGAAAGGGTTCGAGGGCTTCGGCCCATTCAACATCAAGGTGGTCGAGATCGTGCCGACCGGCCTCACCGTCGCCGGCGCGACGGACGAGGATGTGCGCATCATGCGTCAATGGCGCGATGCGCTCGCGGTGCCGTTCGGCTACCGCCATCCCGATCACGACACCTACGTCTTCCACATCACCTTCGCCTATCAGATCCAGCGCCTTGATGACGATGGAGCCGCCGCGTGGCAGGCGCGGGTTGACGATTGCCTGGCGCTTTTCGCGCGCCAGGCGCCGGTGATCGAGATCAAGGCTCCCGCCTTCTGCGCATTCCGCGACATGAAGCATTTCGAGGAATTGCTGGTGCTCGGCTGATCGCCCGCCAGGCGCCAATGCATGTCGCCGAAAGTGACCTCGGTGTCGGGAGAACGACATGCATAAAAACAAAAGACCTGAAGCGCGACGCGCTTCAGCCGTCGCCCCTGTGGAGCGTAACAAAACTGACATCATCGCGACACGGCAGGTTCATGTGGCTGCGTTAGGCGAGTGCCTGACGATCAATATGGACCGGACTGGAACCAGCCCATGTCAGCAAGCTCTGCCACACTCGAAATCCGCGGCGTCAGCCGACGATTTGGCAAGAACACTGCCGTCAGCGACGTCAGCATCTCGATCCCGCAGGGGCAGATGGTCGGCGTCATCGGTCGTTCGGGCGCCGGCAAGTCAACTCTTCTTCGCATGATCAACCGTCTTGTCGACCCCAGCCAGGGGTCGATTTTTTTTGACGGCGCCGAGGTCTCCCAGCTGCGCGGCTCGCCGCTGCGGCGCTGGCAGCGCGACTGCGCCATGATCTTCCAGCAGTTCAACCTGGTGCCGCGCCTCGACGTGCTGACCAACGTGCTGCTCGGCAAACTGAACCACCGTTCGACCCTGTCCAATCTTCTAGGCATGTTTTCGCGCGCCGAGTGCGCCGAGGCGGTCGCCGCGCTCGAGCGGCTCGACATCGCCCGCACCGCACTTCAGCCCGCCGGTACGCTGTCGGGCGGCCAGCAGCAGCGCGTCGCAATCGCCCGCGCCATGATGCAGCAGCCCAGGGTGATCCTCGCCGACGAGCCGATCGCCTCGCTCGACCCGCTCAACGCCAAGGTGGTGATGGATTCGCTGCAGGACATCAACCTGCGCGAAGGCATCACCGTTGTCACCAATCTGCATACGCTCGATACCGCCCGCACCTATTGCAACCGCATCATTGGCATGGCCGCCGGCAAGGTCGTCTTCGACGGCCCGCCCGAAGAGCTCGACCGCCAAGCCGTGCGTCTTGTCTATGGCGCCGACAGCAATGGCGGCGAGATATCGGAGGTCATCACCTCCACCAGTGTTGCCTTCAAGCAGAAGATCGCCGCATCCGCCGGACCGCTCGAACCCGCATTCCCGGGATACTGAGCCCATTACGGGCCAAAAGTGAGCAGCCTGGATCGTCCGCCCGCGTCAAGGGCACTTGTCAAGATCAAGAACGCTGCCGGCGCGGGGCCGGAACCTACAGGAGAGATAACAGATGTTCAGGAAGATGGTTTTCAGCGCCGTTTCGGTGCTCGCCATGGCCACCAGCATGGCCCATGCCGCCGACATGAAAGAATTTCGCGTCGGCATTCTCGGCGGTGAAAACGAAACCGACCGGCTGCGCAACTACCAGTGCCTGGCCGATCACCTGAAGGCAGAGTTTGGCTTCGAGAAGGTCTCGCTGTTCCCCGCCGCCGACTATGACGGCGTCATCCAGGGCCTGCTCGGCGGGACGCTCGACTTCGCCGAACTCGGCGCTTCCGGCTACGCCAGCGTCTATCTCAAGGATCCGAAGGCGGTTACCCCGATCCTCACCACCAAGCAGACCGACGGCTCCACCGGCTACTATTCGATCGGGCTGGCGCTGAAGACGTCGGGGATCACCGACATCAAGTCGGCCAAGGGCAAGAGGCTCGGCTATGCCGATCCGGATTCGACCTCCGGCTATCTGATCCCGCTGACCCAGATTCCGAAGGACACCGGTGCCTCGAATGAAACCTTCTTCGCTTCGACCCAGTTCAATGGCGGCCACGAAAACAACGTCCTGGCCGTGCGTGACGGCAAGGTCGACGTCGCGGTCGACGATTCCTCGGGCATCGGCGACTTCAAGAACGGCTACACCTCCGGCACATTCCACAAGGAAGTCGCCAAGGGCGCCGTCGACCCCAACGACTTCGTCGAAGTCTGGCGCTCGGGCCTGATCCCGAACGGCCCGCTTGTCGTGCGCACCGCGATCGGCGACGACATGACCGCCAAGCTGACCACCTTCTTCACCGATCTGCCCAAGAAGGACAAGGCTTGCTTCGAAGGCGTCGAGGGTGGCGATTTTACCGGCTATGTTCCGGTGAAGCCGGACTTCTACAGCGTCATCGTCGAAGCCCGTAAGGCAGCTATCGGCGGCTAACGGCGAAATTGCAAAAGGGCGGTACCTGAAGTACCGCCCTTTTTGCATCTCCCATCATGACCCTTTCCGTGACAGCCCCCTCCGGCGACACCCACCAGATGGCCGCTGCCTGGCGACGCCAGACGTCGCTGCGCCGGTTCTATACCGTGCTCGGCGTCGGCCTGCTGCTCGCCGCCATGTTCGCCAGCATGTGGTTCGCCGACGAAGCCAACGCCGGGCACTTCTTCGACCGGCTGCCGCATATTCTGGATTTCCTGAGCTGGCTGGTCCCCAAGGACTGGAACGACGTCTGGCGGGCTCTGTTCGATATCGCCTCGCCGCACGACACCGGCACCCAGGAATTCAACTTCCCGCTTGGCCGCGTCCACGTCTGGGGCGATTTCTACATCCCCGAATATTTCGAACTGATGCTGACCACCGTCAACGTCGCGCTGGTCTCGACCTTCATCGGCTTTGTCTTCGCGGTGCCATTTTCCTTCACCGCGGCGCGCAACCTGACACCCCATCCGGCACTGAGGCTGGTGGTCAAGCGCTTCATGGAATTGCTGCGCGCCTTTCCCGAAATCGTCATCGCCGGCCTGTTCGCGGCCATCGTCTCGACCGGTCCGATCGCCGCCGTCATCGCCATCGGCCTGCATTCCATCGGCGCGCTCGGCAAGCTGTTCTACGAGATCAACGAGAACATCGACATGCGAGCCGAGGAAGGCCTGCGCGCGGTCGGCGCCAACTGGTTCGAGCGGGTTCGCTTTGCCGGCCTGCCGCAGGTGTTGCCCAACTTCATGTCGTACACGCTGCTGCGCGTGGAGATCAACGTCCGCGTCTCGACCATCATCGGCGCCGTGGGCGGCGGTGGCATCGGCGAGGAGCTGAAGCTTTCCATCTCACGCGGCTTCGGCGCCAAGACGCTGGCTTTGGTGCTGCTCCTGTTCACCACCATCTTCATCATCGACCAGTTTTCCGCCTGGCTTCGGCGCAAGCTGGTCGGCGAACAAGCCTTTATGATGGGGGCTTAGGCCATGACCCCGAAAAGTGGCATTCGGTCTTCGGAAGAGGTCATGGCCAAATGGAAGGACAAACGACCATGACCGCCGAGGAGATGCTGTCGATCGAGGCCCGACACCCGCAGGTGTTCCGGCGCCCGGCATACAAGCGCTTCGGTCCGCTCCTTCTGTTCGTCGGTACGCTCCTCTATCTGATCTATGCCTTGTGGTTCTTCAGCCTGCCGCAGGTCCTGCGGGAATCGCACTGGGAGCGCCTGCCGCTCTTCCTGACGCAATGGATCAGCTACGATCTGCAGCCGGAATTCCGTCTCGACCAGCCGGAGATCACGCCCAAATACCCGCGCTTTTCCGCGCTGGGCGACAACCCGAATCCCGACTGGGTGGTCAGGAATCCAGACGGCACCTTCACCGTGCTGATCGACGGTCCGGCAAAATCCGTCACCTTCGACAAGACGCAGGCGACAATCGTCGCCAACGGCCAGACCGTGTCTGTTTCGCTGACCAGCGGCAAGCCGGTGGTCACGGACGCGGTACCGGACTGGATCACCGCCCATGACGACGAGGTGGTGGCCAAGATGGGCTTCGTCGGCGAGGTGCGCGTCACTGTCGACCGCGTCAAGGTGCGCAAGCGCTTCCTCGGCTGGGCGAACTTCGTCTTCGACACGCGCTCGCCCTTCTTTGGCAAATCAGCGCGGGAAGTGATCTCGCTGATCATCTCGGGACCGGAGCTGAAACCAGGTACCACCAACCTTGCTCTTGCCGGCGACAACATCTGGAACAACGCCCAGTGGCAGCACGGCGACGTCTGGACGAAGCTCCTGCAGACCATTGTCATGGCCTTCCTCGGCACGCTGCTCGGCGGCATCGTCGCCTTCCCCCTTGCCTTCTTCGCGGCGCGCAACATTACGCCGAGTGGCATGCTCAGCCAGGTGCTCAAGCGCTTCTTCGACTTCATGCGCTCGGTCGACATGCTGATCTGGGCGCTGTTCTTCACCCGCGCCTTTGGCCCCGGCCCCCTGGCGGGAAGTGCAGCGATTTTCTTCACCGAGATCGGCACCCTCGGCAAAGTCTATTCGGAAGGCCTGGAGAACATCGACGACAAGCCGCGCGAAGGCGTGCTCTCGACCGGCGCCAACGGCATCTTGGTGCAGCGCTACGGCGTGATGCCCGAAGTGATCCCGGTCTTCATCAGCCAGACGCTCTACCAGTGGGAATCCAACACCCGCGGCGCCACCATCATCGGCGCCGTCGGCGCCGGCGGCATCGGCCTGAAACTGTGGGAAGCGATGCGTACCAATTCCAACTGGGCCAACGTCTTCTACATGGTGCTGCTGATCCTGCTCGTCGTCTTCATTTTCGACAACATATCCAACTTCCTGCGCCGCCGGCTGAGCCGGACGATCCACGACTACAATAGAATCCAGGCCCAGCAGGGATAGCTTGTGATGTAAAACTTACTAGAGGCCGGCGGGATAGCGGGGGCGCGAAGGATCGCTGACGCAGCGAGATCGGCTTCTTATCCCGCGTTCCTCCAGCCGTTCTTGATATGCCTGTACCCGTCACGATAGACGGCTTCCGGCGTCTCGGAAAAATCCCGCCACACCTTGGTCGCCGCCGCCAGATCCTTCAGCGAGCGGCCGAACGCTTCGATCGTCAGCCAGTTGTCATAACCGCTCTTGCGGATGGCGGAAAAGGTCTCCTTCCACGGAATGTTGCCACGCCCGGGCACGCCGCGATCGTTCTCCGATATGTGGATATGCACGACATTGCCGCGATGCTTCGTATAGGCGCCGATCGGGTCCGCTTCCTCGATATTGGCGTGGAACGTGTCGTACATTGCCTTGATGTGCGGCCGGTCGATGGCATCGATATGCTCCGATAGGTCTGCCATGGTGTTGAGAAGATAGCATTCGAAGCGGTTCAGCGCCTCCAGCCCGATGGTGACGTTGCGCTTGCCGGCATGGTCGCCGATGGCACGCTGCGAGGCGATCGAGCGCTTCTTTTCGGCGGCGGTCGGTCCGGACCCGGAAAAAGCGCCGAGCGTCGAATGCAGCGGTCCGCTCAGCGTGCGGGCGCCAAGCGCATCGGCGCAATCGATGGCCCATTTCATGTAGTCGATACCGGCCTTGCGCGTTGCAGCATCGGCAGAAATCAGGTTCATCCCCGGATCGCCCATGGCTGATACGGCGGTCCGCTCCAGCCCGATACGGTCGAGCAATTCGCCCAGTTTCCTGTAGTCGTCCGACGTGCCGGCGAAGATTGGGATTTCGACACCGTCGAAGCCGGTTGCCTTGATGTCGCGAAGCAGCGGCTCGTGCTTCTTCGATACCGCCGTCGTCCACAAGAACATGCACATGCCGATCTTCATCGACGCCCTCCCCCAATGTTGACAACCGGCTGGTTGTTCCCGCCCCTTCGTTGCTCGGCGCCTCTTACAGCTTGGTCCAGGCCCCATTCTTCTTCGACGACTTCACGCAGGCCTCGATGAAGGCCATGCCCTCGACGCCGTCCTGGATGGTCGGGAAGACGACATCCTTTGCCGGCTTGCCACCCTTCTTGCGTGCCGCGCGGATCGCGCGTGCGGCCTCCTGGTAGATGTTGGCGAAGCCTTCGAGGTAGCCCTCGGGATGGCCTGACGGTACGCGGCTGACGCGGCCCGCCACCGGCAGCGCGCCGGCGCCGTTGCGGGTGATCAACTGCTTCGGCTGGCCGAACGGCGTGTACCAGAGATAGTTGGGATCGGCTTGCACCCATTCCAGCCCGCCCTTCGAACCATAGATGCGCAGCTTCAGGCCGTTCTCATGACCGGGCGCCACCTGGCTCGCCCAGATCATGCCCTTGGCCGGATGCGTTTTTCCCGTCGGTTTGAAACGCAGCATGACGTTGACATTGTCGTCGAGCAGCCTGCCCGGTACGAAGGCGTCGAGATCGGCCGACAGGGAGTCGAGTTCGAGCCCGGAGACGAAGCGGGCGAGATTGTAGGCATGGGTGCCGATATCCCCGAGCGCACCGCCGGCGCCCGCCTGCTTGGGGTCTGAACGCCACGCCGCCTGCTTTTGGCCGGTGGCGGCGAGGTCCTCGGTCAGCCAGTCTTGCGGATATTCCGACTGCACGATGCGGATGTCGCCGAGCACGCCCTTGGCGACCATTTCACGCGCCTGCCGCACCATCGGATAGGCGGTGTAGTTGTGGGTGAGCACGAACACCTTGCCGGTCTTTTCGACGATCGCCGCAAGCTTTTTCGCCTCGGCCAGGGTCGTTGCCAGCGGCTTGTCGCAGATCACGTGGATGCCTGCTTCCAGGAAGGCCTTGGCCGCCGGCACATGCACGTTGTTGGGAGTGACGATGGCCACCGCCTCGATGCCATCCGAGCGCTTCGCCTCGGCCTTGGCCATTTCGGCGTAGGACGCATAGCTGCGTGAGGGATCGAGCCCGAGTTCGGCGGCCGAGGCTTTCGCGCGTGCCGGATCAGCAGACAGGGCGCCGGCGACCAGCACGAAATCATTGTCCATGCGCGCCGCGATCCGGTGCACCGCGCCGATGAATGCGCCCTGCCCGCCGCCGACCATGCCGTAGCGGATCGGGCCGCCTCCCGTTTCCGACTTCGATGCACCAACCATGTTCTTCTCCCTCGTGTGAGATACCCCTCCCCCGAGGGAGGAGGGAAAGCCGTGTCAAATTCCCATCATGGCGCGCAGCAGCTTCTTGTCCGTGGTGCCGGCGGCGAAATCGTCGAATGCCTTCTCCGTCACCCGGATGATGTGGTGCTGGATGAAGGGCGCCCCTTCGGCGGCACCATCCTCCGGATGCTTCAAGCAGCATTCCCACTCCAGCACCGCCCAGGAATCGTAGTTGTACTGGGTAAGCTTGGAGAAGATGCCGCCGAAATCCACTTGCCCATCGCCGAGCGAACGGAACCGGCCGGCGCGGTTCGTCCAGCTCTGGTAACCGGAGTACACGCCCTGCCGTCCAGTCGGATTGAACTCGGCGTCCTTGACGTGGAACGCCTTGATCCGCTCGTGATAGATGTCGATGAATTCGAGATAATCGAGTTGCTGCAGCAGGAAATGCGAAGGGTCGTAATTGATGTTGCAGCGCTTGTGGCCGCCGACCGCGTCGAGGAACATCTCGAAGGTCGCCCCGTCGAACACGTCCTCCGAAGGATGGATTTCGTAGCCGACATCGACACCATTGTCTTCATAGGCGTCGAGGATCGGCTTCCAGCGTTTGCCGAGTTCGCCGAAGGCTTCCTCGATCAGTCCGGCGGGCCGCTGCGGAAAGGGATAGAGGTAGGGGAAAGCCAGCGAGCCGGTGAACGACACCGAGACATTCAGCCCGAGATTGCGCGATGCCTTGGCACCGAACTTCATCTGTTCGACAGCCCATTCCTGTCTCGCCTTCGGGTTGTTGTGCACCGACGGCGGCGCGAACCCATCCATCTGGGCGTCATAGGCCGGATGCACCGCCACCAATTGCCCCTGCAGATGCGTCGACAATTCGGTGATCTCGACCCCGGCGTCAGTGCAGATGCCCTTCACCTCATCGCAATAGCCCTTGGAAGACGCCGCCTTCTTGAGGTCGAACAGGCGCGCGTCCCAGGTCGGGATCTGCACGCCCTTGTAGCCGAGACCGGCGGCCCATTTGGTGATCGACGCCAGCGAATTGAACGGTGCGGCATCGCCCGCGAACTGCGCCAGAAACAGCCCAGGGCCCTTCATTGTCGTCGGCATCGGCATCCTCCTTGTTTGTCATGACCAAGCATAGCGCCTGATAAAAGCCGGGCCAGTCACTTTGGTCTTATCGCGTCGGACGCTCTGCCGACACCGTCATTCTGGTATGACCAAATAAGGCAATCTGGTCAAGCCTTGGAATGCGCCGAAAAGGCACTCCCAAAGCGCGAAATAACGGCACATATCGCAATGTAATCAACAAACTAATTCACCATGAAAGTCGCGCTTCCACAGTTGTTGCCGTCTTGAGGAATTTGCTGTAGACCTCATTTCAGGCCCAATTGGTCTAACCAGTTTGCAGGAAAAGGCTGGGGATGCCTTGGGGAGGAACCCTTGCGTCGTCTTGCGGCGATGCATGTCGCAGGCAAACCATACGGACGAATCTGGGAAGGACAGACCATGCATCTTTCGACGCACAACTGGATGCGCGCGGAACCGCTTGAGACGACGCTGAAGCGCATCAAGAAATTCGGCTATGAGTCGATCGAGATTTCCGGCGAGCCAGCGCAGTACAAGACCAAGGAGACGCGGGCGTTGCTGAAGGAGCATGGCATTCGCTGCTGGGGCGCGGTGACCTTGATGCTGGGTGAACGCAACCTCGCCGCCAGGGACCAGGGCCAGCGCGAACGCTCCGTGCAGTACGTCAAGGATGTGCTGACGATGGTCGGCGAGCTCGACGGCGAGATCATCACGCTGGTTCCGGCGACAGTCGGCAAGGTGGTCCCGGACGGCACCGAGGAAGAGGAATGGAAGTGGGTGGTCGACGCGACCCGCGAATGCTTCACTCATGCCAAGAAGGTCGGCGTCAAGATCGCCGTCGAACCGCTCAACCGCTTCGAAACCTATCTGTTCAATCGCGGCGCCCAGGCCCTGGCGCTGGCTGACGCGGTCAGCCCAGAATGCGGCGTCTGCCTCGACGCCTACCACATCCACATGGAGGAATTTAACGTGCATGACGCTATCCGCCAGGTCGGAAAGCGTCTGTTCGACTTCCATGTCGCCGACAACAACCGCTTTGCCGCCGGCCTGGGCCAGATCGACTGGCCAAGGATCGTCGCCACGTTGAAAGAAGTCGGCTACGACGGCGCACTGACCAATGAGTTCGTCGCCCCGGTCGATCGTACGCCGGCAGCACCCTATCCCGACATGGTCGAGCGTCACCCGGTCGATATCTCGCCCGAGCAGCTGAAGTTCATCCAGGACCATGGCTCCAGCGTGCTCACCGAGAAATTCTACACCGACCAGATGCGCATCACCGCCGAAACGCTGCTGCCGCTGATCAAGTAGTCGACCGCCGCTGGGAAATTTGCCCTTCCGCCCCGACCGGCGGCAGGGCTGGGGAAAAACATGCGCATCAAGACAGTCCAGGCCTGGTGGGTCCGCGTGCCGATCGAAGCCGCGAAGCAGCATCGCAGCGACTTCGGCCAGGTGACGACCTTCGACGCCGCCATCCTGCGCGTCGAAACCGATGACGGGCTGGTCGGCTGGGGCGAAGGCAAGAACGCAGCCGGCAGCGCCGGCAGCTACGGCGCACTCGTCCACATGCTGAACCACGAGGTCGGGCCGCAGCTGATCGGCCGCGACCCGGCCGACATCGGCATCATCTGGGAGATGCTCTACAACGGTGTGCGCCACCAAAGTGCCGCCCATGCCGGCCACGCCATGCCGCAACTGGCGCGGCGTGGGATGAGCGTCGCCGCCATAAGCGCGGTCGACATCGCGCTCTGGGACATCCTGGGCAAGTCGCTGGGCCAACCGGTCTGGCGGCTTCTCGGCGGCCGCAAGGTCGATCGCATGCAGGCCTATGCCTCGGGCGGCTGGGCCTCCGCCGATGCCATCGGCGAGCAATTGCAATCCTACATCGCCAAAGGCGGCTTCAAGGCGTTGAAGATGCGGGTGGGCGCCATGGATGGGGCGGCACACGTTTCCGCTGCCCGCGTGCGCGCCGCACGCCAGGCCCTCGGCCCCGACGTCGAGCTGATGGTCGACGCCCATGGCACCTACACGGTAGCGGAAGCCAAACGCTTCATCCATCTCGTCAAAGACCTCGATCTCGCCTGGTTCGAGGAGCCTGTTATCGCCGACGACAAGGCAGGCATGGCCGAAGTGCGCGCCTCCGGCGCCGTTCCGATCGCCACCGGCGAAAGCGAGGCGACACGCTATGCCTTCCGCGATCTCGCCGTGCTCAAGGCCGCCGACATCTTCCAGCCGGACCCGGCCTTCTGCGGCGGCATCAGCGAAGCGATGAAGATCGGCACCATCGCCAGCGCCTTCAATTTGCGCTTTGCACCGCATCTGTGGGCCGGCGCGCCCTGCTTCTTCGCCGGGCTGCATGTCTGCGCCGCGTCGCCTTCGAGTTTCACCGTCGAGTATTCGCTCGGCGCCAACCCGATGATCCACGATCTGGTCGAAGAGACTGTCGAAGCCAAGGACGGTATGATAGCGATCCCGGAAAAGCCCGGATTGGGATTCACCGTTTCGGAGCGATTCCTGGAGGCGCACGCGCAACGCAATTGACGATGAAAGAAAAGAACCTTCTCGCGGAACTCGCCGCCTATCTGTTCTCCCATTCGGACAAGGAGAGCGGCCGCACGCCGTCGGAACGCGAATTGGCCGAGCATTTCGGCGTCAGCCGCGGCCAGATCCGCGAAGCGCTCGCCATTCTCGAGGCAATGCGCATCGTCGAGCGCCGCGCCAAGTCAGGCATCTACATCGACACCAAGCAGGCCAGCGTCGAGGCGCTGGCGCTGTTCGCACGGGCCGGCCTGCCGCTTGATCCCTTGCAGATCTATGAGACGGTCGAGTTGCGCAAGATCCATGAGATCAAGGCCGCCGAGCTTGCCTGCTCGCGCGCCACCGAGGAGAATTTCGAGCGCCTGCGCGAAATCCTCAAAGCGTCGGAAGACCGCATCGCCGCTGGCGAAGGTCTGGCCAAGGAGGACCGCGAGTTTCACCTCGAGATCGTGCGCGCCACCAAGAACAGCGTCTTCCACAATATCTGCAGCGTCTACTATCTGATGGGCGAGCAGCGCCTGCCGATCTACTTCAACGATCCCGAACGCAGCGTGCGCTCGCACGCCGAGCACGTGCAGATCTACGAGGCGCTGCTGCGCCGCGACGGCAATCTCGCCCAGGCGCTGATGAGCGCCCATCTGCAAGGCGCGGAAAGCTATTGGAAGGGATTGATCGAGGGCGGCATGGCGGCTTCGCCCGCGGGCGCGGCACTCGAAAGGGCCTGACCGTGACCCAGACCGTGCCAAAGATCCTGTCAACGCATCCGCTGCACCCGCGCGCCACGGCCAAGCTGGCCGGCGCCGGCCAGTTGATCATCGCTTCGGCGCTTGACCCCGGCACATTGGCGAGGGAAGCCAAGGATGCCGACATCGTCATCGTGCGGGCGCCGCTGCCGCCGGCGCTGTTCGAGGTTGCATGGAAGCTGAGGGCCGCGATCCGCCATGGCGCCGGGCTCGACATGATCCCGATGGAAGCGGCCGCGGCGGCCGGCGTGCTCGTGGCCAACGTGCCGGCGGTCAATGCCCGCTCGGTGGCCGAACATGTCATGTTCACCGCGCTTGCACTGCTGCGGCAGTTCCGCAGGGTCGACCGCGACCTGCGCGCCAAGGGCTGGCTGGCCGGACGCGAGCATGCCAATGCCAACGTCGAACTCGCCGGCAAGACCATCGGCATCGTTGGTCTCGGCGCCGTCGGGCAGGCGGTCGGCCACATCGCCGCACACGGCTTCGACCTCAAAGTGGTGGCAACGACACGCAGCATGCAGCCGGCGCCGGAAAAGGTCGGCTTCCTGTCGATCGACGCGCTGGTCGAGCAGAGCGATATCATCGTGCTCTGCTGTCCGCTGACGCAGGAGACACGCGGCCTGATCAGCCGCGAGCGCATCGCCCGCATGAAACCCAACGCACTGCTGATCAACGTATCGCGCGGACCGGTCGTCGATGACGACGCGCTGGTTGAGGCCTTGCAGGAGCGCCGCGTCGGCGGCGCCGCGCTCGACGTTTTCTCTACGCAGCCGCTGCCGCCAAATCATCCCTATTTCGGCTTCGACAACGTCATCGTCACCCCGCATATGGCAGGCATTACCGAGGAATCGATGATGCGCATGGGCGTCGGCGCGGCCGGCGAAGCCCTTCTGGTGCTGGCCAACAAACTGCCTGTCAATCTGCGCAATCCAGAAGTGGTCGATCACTACCGGCGTCGATTTCCGGCGCGGATATAGCATCGCGGTTTCGCCCCAATTCTCCGCGACGTTGCGGGCCATGTCCGGTCTTCGCGTTGCAGTTCTGATTGTCGCAACTTCGTCCATCTGCACCTCGCCGTCATTCGCAGCGGCCGAGAGCAGCTATGTCTACTGCGACAACGGACTACGCTGCTTCAAGGCGCCCTGCCCGTCGAGCAGCGCACTCGACCTTGGCACCGGCACCATCAAGGGCGTGTCGATCGACACCAGCGGATTGCCGCGGGCCGACAAGGCGATAACGGCTCAGTCCGACGTGCTTTATAGCGGAAAGATCGTCGTCAGAGGCTCGATCGAGCACCGCATCCAGACCTTCGCCGGCAAGGAATACAGCCTGCCCCGGCTGGTCGCGACCCGCATCGTGCGCACCGCCAAGGACAGCGAACGCAAGCACTGTTCATCGCATTGATCCGTCATCTACGAGTCACTGCCGATCAACCCCCAGCAGCCTCTCCACCGACACCGCGATCCGCAGCAGATGCCGGTCATGGCCGTTGCGCGCCACGAGCATCAACCCCATCGGCAGCGATGGTCCCGGCATCGGCAACGAGATTGCGCAAAGGTCGAACTGGTTGGCGATCTGGGTGTTGCGCAGCAGCAGGGCTTCGGTGCGGTCACGCAACTCGGCATCCTCGGCCATGGAAGCGATGGCCGGCGCCGTCACCGGCGTGGCTGGCAACGCCAGCACGTCAACCGATGCCAGCCGCTCATCCATGGCGGCGGCCAGCACGGCACGGCGGCCGAGCGCCCTGATATAGACCGGCGTCGGCAGCAGCGCCGCCCGCGACAATGGCCCGCTGACATGCGGGTCGACCGGCACCGATGCGCCTGTCGCCAGCCAGTCAGCATGCACTTCCGCGCCCTCCATCGCCGCGATCGAACCGCGCTTGGTGGCCGCGCGCAGATCCGCGATCATGTCGTCGATCGACAGATCCGTAATGCGTGCGCCAGCCTGTTCGATCTTGCCGAGACAATACTCGAAGGCGGCGGCAAGCTCGCCTTCCGTCTCGCCGAAAAGAACGCCGCGCGGAATGCCGATGCGAAGCCCGGCAAGTGGAATGGCCACCAACTCCGTCGGCACTTCGCCGGCCATAACCGAGTCGGCGGCGGCGCATTGCGAGACGGTTCGCGCAAGCGGGCCGACCGAGTCCAAAGTGCCCGAAAGCGGGAAGGCGCCGGAGAGCGGCACGCGCCCCGCCGTCGGCTTGAAGCCGACGACGCCATTGAGCGCCGCCGGAATGCGGATCGAGCCGCCGGTGTCGGAGCCGATCGAGATGTCGCTCGTCCCCTCACCGACGGACACACCGGCCCCGGATGACGAACCGCCGGGGATGCGGCTCGCGTCCGTCGCATTGCCAGGCGTGCCGTAATGCATGTTGTCGCCGATCGCGGTGAAGGCGAACTCGGTCATGTTGGTCTTGCCGATGACGACCGCACCGGCTTGCCTAAGCCGGCTGACGATGGCGGCGTCGCGCTGTGCCGGCGCGGCGGTCCTGCGCATCAGCGACCCGGCCGTGGTCGGCTCGCCGGCGACATCGAACAGGTCCTTGATCGAGACAATGGTGCCGTCGAGCGGGCCGAGTGTCACGCCCACTCTCTTGCGGGCATCGCTGGCGTCAGCCGCGACCCGCGCCGCTTCGGCATAGAGCTTCGTGAAGACCTTCTCGTCGGCCACACGATTGGTAAGACGTGACATGATAGTTTCGAGGCGGTCGCGGATTGGTTGCATGTTGGTGTCGGACTCCGCCAGAATGGAACGTCTTTAAGGCAAGCAGCCGTTGGGACTGCCGAAGGGATAACCCGGCCAGCGTGCCTTTGCACCTGCCAGACAGGAAGATACTGATGCTGTACAAAGGCAGCTGCCATTGCGGCAAGGTTGCGTTCGAGGTGGAGGGCGAACTTGAGGGCGTCGTGCGCTGCAATTGCTCGATCTGCGCCCGCAAGGGTGCGCTGCTATGGGCCGTGCCACACGACAAGCTTACGCTCGTCGCCTGGGGCGATGACCTTGGCCGCTACACATTCGGCGAGGCGAGAATAGCACACCGCTTCTGCCGAACCTGCGGCATCCATCCATTTGCCGAGGACACCAGCCAAGGCGAACGCAGCGCTTACGTCAACATCAATTGCGTCACCGGTCTCGACCCGTCCACCTTGTCGATCTTCGACTTCGACGGGCGTTCGGCCTGAGCAATTCTGCTTTATCGGTAGCCTGTCGCGTCAGCCGGTTTGCCGGCATCCTGAACTTCCGGAACATAGCGCCAGGCATCGGGTTGCGAACCGTCCAAATCGGTGAAACCGTAGACTTGCGCCAGCCCGCCACTGGACAGTGACTGCCCGTTCCAGCGCTCGCGATCCGGATCCGCCGCCAAAGCGGCAACGGCGCGGCCAACGAAGCGCGGCGTTTCGGAAATGACGAAATGCGGCACTTTTGCCGTGGCGTCGCGCCAGTTTTCCTCGGCAACGCCGTAAAGCTCCAGCATCATTTCCGAACGCATCCAGCCCGGCGTCAGCGAGACCGATGTGGAGCCGTGTTTCGCAAGATCCTTGGCGTGGGCCCAAGCCATGCGGTTCACCGCTACCTTGGCAAGGTCGTAGAAGGGCGACAGGCGATAATGCCCGGCATTGTATTCGGCGGTACCGTCGGTGATTTCGACAAGCAACCCGCCCGGCCGCTCGATCATCAACGGCAAGGCATGGTGCGCGGTGATCAGATGCGTGTCGATGGCCAGGCGCATCATCCGCAAGCCGTTCTCCAGATTGTGCTCCCAGACCGGCTTGTTCCATTCCAACAGTTGTTCACCGCCCCAGATATCGTTGACCAGTATGTCGAGCCGACCCTGTTCGGCCCGGATGCGCCCGACCAGGCCGCGTACGTCATCGGCGATGAGATGATCGACCCGCACTGCAATGCCCCTGCCGCCATTCGCGGTAACCAATTCCGCCGTCTCCTCGATCGTCTCAGGCCGGGCATACTCCGATGGCTGCCCGCGCGTGCTCCGCCCCGTGACATAGACCGTGGCGCCGGCGGCGCCGAGTTCGATCGCTATGCCACGCCCGGCACCCCGTGTGCCGCCGGCAACCAGGGGCAACTTTCCCCTGCAGCGTCATTGAACTCTCCAAAACAGCATCATCGATCAAATCCGAGCTGGCTCACGCCGCCCGCATCATATATAAATGATCATTCGGTTATATCAGGATGTCAAGATGACCCGTCCCAAAACCCGGTCCGACGAGCAGGTGCTGGAAGCCGCATTGCGATTGATCCACGAGCACGGCCCGGAGGCCCTCACCTTCGAGCGTCTGGCAAAAGCCTGCGGCCTTTCAGGCGCAACCCTGGTGCAGCGCTTCAAGAACAAAGCGCGGTTGAAGCAGCGCACCTTGCTGCATGCCTGGGACGGTCTTGACGACAAGACCAGAACGCTGGCCACAGACATTGTAAGAACCCCGGCTGGCGCCATCGAATTGCTGGTTGCGCTATCGCAAGGCTATGGCGGCATCGAAACCTATGCCGAAGGCCTGCTCGTCTTGCGCGAGGATCTGCGCGACCCCGTTCTGAGGGCGCGTGGCGCTGCCTGGAAGGCATTCCTATGCGCCGCTCTTGCGGCCTGCTTCGCCGAAATCGACGACCCGCCGCAAGACGTTGGCCTGCTCATGGCATCGCATTGGCAAGGTTCGTTGCTATGGTGGAGCTTCGATCCGACGATCGAAGTGGCCGTCTATGTCGAGGACAGTCTCAACCGCTTCGTTGCCGCCATCACGACGCAAGCGGCCCGAAAACCGTAAGGGTTCTCGAGCCGTTGCCAGCGGTGGCTGTTGCGAGAGACTATTCGGACTGCTTTGGGCCGCGCAGGAACTACGACGGCAGCAGCGTCGCGGCTCCATGGCCTTGCCGCCGGGGCTGCTATGCGGTCGGTCTTCTGTTTGTCTGCAGCGCAGCATCCGGCCGCACTGCAACATGGGAGTGACGGCTTGGAGTTCCCATGCTAGAAACACCGCAATGAACTACAATTCGTCCAAAGTGGCACTGTCGACTTCTGGCGATCCTCTGACCGACATGCTGCGCGGATTGCGGCTCGACGGCGTCGACTATGGCCGCTGCGTGTTGGGCGAGCCCTGGGCCGTTTCCTTCCCCGCACAGAGGGCGGCGCGGTTTCATTTCATCGGCCAGCAGGGCTGCTGGTTGTTCTCACCCGCCAGGGAGTGGATCGAACTCTCGGTGGGTGACGCGCTTCTGATCCCGCGCGGCGACGAGCATGTCCTGGCCAGCGCGCCCGGCGTGCCTCCGGTGCCGATCGGCAGCTATACGATCGAACCGGTGTGCGAGAACATCTACGACGTCTCCAACGAGTGCAGTGGGCCCAAGACCTTGCTGTTTTGCGGCAGCATGCATTTCAATCTCGACGGCTCGCATCCGCTGCTCGACATGATGCCCACCCTCATGCAGGCACATAAGTTGATGGCGAACGCCCCGGGTATTCAGCATCTGCTCGACGCGATGGCCTCCGAGGTGACGATGGATCGGGTCGGCTCCGGGGGGATTCTGGCCCGCCTTGCCGATGTGCTCGCCGCCACGATCATCCGCTCCTGGGTCGAGAACGGCTGTGGCGATGCCACCGGCTGGATCGCCGCCGTCCGCAATCCCGACGTCGGCAAGGTGCTGGCGACCATCCACCTGCAGCCGGATCGCGATTGGAGCGTCGAGGCGCTGGCGCGGATGATGGGAGCCTCGCGCTCGGCCTTTGCCAAGCGCTTCGCCACAGTGGTCGGAGAGACGCCGGCCAAATATGTGCTGCGCGTGCGCATGCACCAGGCCAGGCAATGGTTGGCTCGCGATGGCATGAGAGTATCGGTGGCGGCGGCGAAGCTAGGCTATGATTCGGAAGCATCCTTCAGCCGCGCCTTCAAGCGGGTGATGGGCATGGCGCCAAGCCATCTGCGCCACGTTGGTGCCGGCGACAAGCCGTCCTGACGTCGGGACGACAAATCGCTGCGATCCTTCCGGCTGGAGGAATTGCCTGGTCTTTTGGACGCAGCGTCATTGCAGGCCAGCTTCCGGCGGATAATCTGGCCCGTGGAGGAAAATCCCATGGCCAATCATTTCGTACTGCTCGCGCTTGGTGTCCTGTCGGTCATTCCCGGACACGCCTTTGCCCTCGAGGACAGCTATCTCCCTGCAGGCAAGATCCCTTACGTCGCCGAGGCGCCGGACCAGCCGCAGCGCCTGGGACCACTGTGGGGCGAAAGGGCCAAAGGCCCTGCCGGAACCTTGCTGAAAGTCCCGGGCAACTGGCGCGCGCCTGTCCACGCGCACACCGCAGACTATCGCGCCGTGGTCATTCAGGGTCTGTGGGCGCACTGGCAGATTGAAGGCGGTGAAGCGACCAAGGTCGAACTGCCAGCTGGATCCTACTGGACCCAGAAGGCCAATGAGATGCATGACGACGCGTGCCTCTCGGAGACGGAATGCGTGATCCTGCTGATCAACGACACGCCTTACGAGACCTACCTGCCGAAATAGCCGCGCCCTATGACGCGTGCCGCAGGCTGACACCACTGCCCTTGTCGAACAGCACCACCTTGTCAGGATTCCAGGCAAAGCGCACCGGTTGCTCGATCGCGACATCGGTCCTGGCCGGCACCGTGGCGCGAAGAGTTGTATCGCCGACCCGCAGCGTCAGGATCTTTTCCACGCCATGGTTCTCGACGTCGTGGACACGCGCCTCGACCGGCGCGCCGCTTTCCAGATAAACATCCTCCGGACGGATGCCGAAGACGAGCGGGCGACCGTCGGTCGCCGCACTCGCCCCAGCCCCCGTAAAAATCTTGGCTCCCCCCGCAAAGGGCAGTTCGAAATTCAATGGCGCCATCACCGCGCGGCCGTTCACCAGCCTGCCGTCGATGAGGTTCATCGGCGGCGAGCCGACGAAGCTCGCCACATAGGTGTCGCGCGGGTTGTTGTAGATCTCGTGCGGCGTGCCGGTCTGGATGATCCGGCCATGGTTGAGCACGCCGACCTTGTCGCCCATCGACATCGCCTCGATCTGGTCGTGGGTCACAAACAGGAAGGTGGCGCCAAGCTGTATCTGCAGGTTCTTCAACTCGGTACGGAGCGCCTCGCGCAATTTGGCGTCGAGCGCCGACAGCGGCTCGTCCATCAGGAACACGCGCGGCTTGCGCACGATGGCGCGGCCGATGGAGACGCGCTGCATCTCGCCGCCGGACAGGCGGTCGGTCTTGCGGTCGAGCAGATGCTCGATCCGCAGCGTGCGGGCGGCGCGGTCGACGCGGTCCTTGANCAGGCGGTCGGTCTTGCGGTCGAGCAGATGCTCGATCCGCAGCGTGCGGGCGGCGCGGTCGACGCGGTCCTTGATCTCGGCATCCGGCAGCCGGCGGATCTTCGGTTTCAGCGGAAATTCGAGGTTTTCGCGCACCGTGTAGCGCGGGTAGAGCGAATACTGTTGCAGCACCAGCGCCACGTCGCGCTCGGCCGCGCCCCAGTCGGCGACGTCGACGCCGTCGATGAAGACCTGCCCCTCGCTCGGCTTCTCCAGGCCGGCAATCAGCCGCAGCGTCGTCGTCTTGCCGGCGCCCGTCTCGCCGAGCAGGACAAAGAATTCGCCATCGGCGATGTCGAGGTCGAGCCCGGTCAAGGCCGTGTGGTTGCCGAAGCTCTTGGAGATGTTCTTGAGCTGGATATGGGCCATCAGAGCCTCACCTCAAGCGACTTGCCGCTTGCCTTGTCGAAGAAATGCGCCTGGGTCGGATCGATTCGGGCAAACACCTTCTCGCCCGGTCCGGCAACGAAGCCGCTCTTCGTGCGGGCCCGCAGCATTTTAGAGCCAACCTTGAGGTCGACGATGTCGAAGGAGCCGAGCGGTTCCACGATCTGCGTCTCGACGGCCATGAAGCCATCGGCCGCGTCACGGCGAATGAGGACGCCTTCCGGCCGGATGCCGAGTGCGAGTTGGCCGCTGGCGTGGCCGTTGAGTTTCGACAGCAGCGCCCGCGGAAACTCAAAGCCGGAAGCCGCTCCACCAACCGTAACTGAAGCCGATGACGGTGTTTCGGCAACCGCCGCGTCGGCGACATTCATCACCGGACTGCCGACGAATTGGGCCACGAACAGATTGGCCGGCCGCGAATAGACCTCGTCGGGCGTTCCCACTTGCTGCAGCACGCCCTCATGCATGATGACGATACGATCGGCGAGGCTCATCGCCTCGATCTGGTCGTGCGTGACATAGATGGTGGTCGAGCCCTGCTTGATATGCAGCCGCTTGATCTCGGCCCGCATCTCCTCGCGCAATTTGGCGTCGAGCGCGCCGATCGGCTCATCCATGAGCATCGCCTTCGGCCGCCGCACCAGCGCCCGTCCGATCGCGACGCGCTGCATGTCGCCGCCCGAAAGCGCCGACGGCTTCTTCGCCAGCAAATCCATTATCTGCAGCGTCTTGGCGACCGAGCGCACTTCCTGGTCGATCTCGCTTTTGCTCTTGCGCGTGGCGCGCAAGGGAAAGGCGATGTTCTCGTATACGCTCATATGCGGGTAGAGCGAGAATGACTGGAACACCATGGCGATGTCGCGGTCGGCGGCCTTCAGATGCTGGACCGGCTTGCCGTCGATGAGGATGTCGCCCTCGTCGATGGTTTCCAGTCCGGCGATGGCGCGCAACGTCGTCGTCTTGCCGCAACCGGACTGGCCGAGCAGCACGATGAACTCATTGTCCGCGATCTTGAGGTTGAGGTCCTTGATGACCTGGACGGCACCGAAGAATTTCTGGACGCCGCGAAGCTCGATCTGGGTCAATGCTGTGCTCCCGGATTTCGCGCGTCCGCGGCATGACCGGTGCCGGCCTGTTCCTCGGGCGCGATCTTCGAGGTGATGTTGAAGCCGATCAGTCCGATCAGGATGATGGTCAGGCCGTAGGTGTGCAGGGTCATGTTCCAGGGCTGGCAGAGGGCCACGATGCCGAGCACCATGAGTATCTGCGAACCCGGCTCCAGATATTTCTGATTGATGGCGCGAAAGCTCATTTGCGGATCGCTCCGAAGGACATGCCGCGCAGCAGATGGTTGCGGAGCAGGAAGGTGAAGATGGCGACCGGCAGCAGGAACAGGAAGGTGCCGGCGGCTATCACCGTCCAGTCCGGCAGGCCCGAGCCGACCTGGCTCGGGATGAACGGCGGCGCCGTCTGGGCGCGGCGGTTGGTCATGATCAGCGCGAAGGCGTATTCGTTCCACGCCGTGATGAAGCAGAAGACGGCGGTGGCGGCGATACCGGTGGCGGCCTCCGGCAGCACGATCTTGAAGAAGGCTTCCATGCGTGTGTAGCCGTCGACCAGTGCCGCCTCCTCATATTCCTTCGGGATTTCATCCATGAAACCCTTCATCAGCCACACCGAAAAGGACAGGTTGAAGGCGGTGTAGAGAATGATCAGCCCGATGTGGGTATCGTTGAGGCCGACCGCGCGGTACATCAGGAACATCGGGATCGCGACCACCACCGGTGGCAGCATGCGTGTCGACAGGATGAAGAAGAGCAGGTCCGCCTCCCCCTTCACCCTGAAGCGCGAGAAGCCATAGGCGGTGAACGTGCCCATGCCGACGGCCAGCACTGTCGAGGTGATGGCGATGATCAGCGAGTTCAGGAAGCGGCTCGGATAGCCCGACCACTGCACCTGGCCCTTGCCGTCGCGCACGATCTTTTCGCCACCGTCGAAGACGACCCGCTCCCACCATGGGGCCGCCGCGTACTCTTCCGGCGACGGCGGACTGCGCAATTGAGAGCGCTTGGTGAACAGCTTCACGAACGGCGATATCTCCGGCTGGAAGACGACGGTCGGCGGAATAGTGGTGGCAAGATTGCGCGGCTTGAACGCCGTCGAGGCGATCCAGTAGATCGGCGCCAGGAAGATGATCGTCACCAGCAGCACGGCGACTATAGCGACGCGGTTGAAGGTGATTTCGGAAGAAGTGCGGACGGCTGCCATCTCAGCGCTCCTTCACCTTGTTGAGATATTTGACGTAGATGTTGGTGATCGCCAGCACCATGATCAGAACGATGTAGGCCATCGCGCAGGAGCGCCCGGTCTGCCATTCCTGGAACGCCATCTTGTAGAGCCGGATCGAGATCAGCTCGGCCGTCGGCTGGCTGGTCAGGATGTAGGCGAGATCGAAGGTCTTGAAGGCTTCCATGGTGCGGAAGATGACGGCGATCATCAGGATCGGCGCGACCAGCGGCAGGGTGATGCGGAAAAACGTGTAGAACGGCCCGGCGCGGTCGATCGCGGCGGCCTCATAGAGATGCTTCGGCACCGCCGACAGTCCGGCCAGCGACAGCAGCATGACGAAGGGCGACCACATCCAGATATCCGTCAACGCAACAGCGTAGAGTGCCATCTTGGGATCGGCCAGCCACTCGAAATTGCCGAGCCCGAGCGCATAGTTGATAACTCCCCATGACGGGTCGTAAAGCAGTTTCCAGAATAGCCCGACCACCGCCATCGACAGCATCATCGGCAGCAGCAGCAGCGTGGTGATAAGACCCTTGAGCGGAATGTCCCGGTTGAGCAGCATCGCCACGCCGAAGCCGACAAGCAGCTGTCCGACGACCGAGACAATCACGTATTTCGCCGTGATGGCGAAGTTCGACCAGACATAGGGGTCGTTGAGCAGGTCGCGATAATTCTGCAGCCCGACGAAATTCGCCGGCGCATTGGTCGACGCGCGGAAGTCGGTGAAGGAATAGCCGAGCGAGTAGATCAGCGGAAAAATGTTGAAGACGATCAGGAACAGAACCGTCGGGATGATGAAGAGATTGCGGATGGAGATATCGCTTAGGCCGCGTGCCGCGGCGCGCGTGGATCTGTCGAGGGTGGTGATCATCGTGGTCGCCAAGACCCTGCTCCCGGTTCAAGAAAAAGAAACGGAGGAGGCGACACCGCCCCCTCCGCGGGACATGAAGGATTATTGGACGCGGCCGTATTTCTTGAAGGTCGCGTTCCAGTCTCCAGCCAATGCGTCCAGCGTTTCCTTGGCGGTGCCACTGCCGCCGATCATGTAGGGATAAACGCGCTGGTTGAGCTGCTGCAGCAGTTCGGCATATTCCGGCACCGCCCAGAAGTCCTTCACCTTGAACATGGTCTCGTAGAAGGCCTTGTTGTAGGGCGTGGCGTTCTGGAACTCAGGCGACTTGAGCACCGCCTGGCTGCAGGTATAGCCGCCAAGGGCAGCCCACTTCTTCTGGGTCTCGTCCTTGATGAACCATTCGAGGAACTTCATCGCCTCGTCTTGCTTCTTCGAGTACGAGATGACGGAGATGCCTTGCCCGCCGAGTGCGGCGAACTGATCGCCATTTGGACCGGGAGGGTTGGCGAAGAAGCCGGTGTTCTTGGCATTCGGGTTCGACGCCTCGTTGATCAGCGAGGGGAAGAACGCGAAGAAGTTCATGCTCATCGCGGCCAGGTTTTCAGTGATTGCCTGGTTGTCCTCGACGAAGAACGATTTGGCCCAGCCCGGAGGCGTGAACTTGTAGAGCTCCTTGTAGGCATCGAGCGCGGCCACCGCCTTGTCGGAGTTGATGTGACCGTCGACCTTGTAGGTCGTGTAGTCGCCCAGCTCACCACCATAGGAGAACAGCGCGTTCTCGAAGCCCATCGCCATCGCGTCGTAGGAATTGTCGGTGTAGATGGCGATGCCGTATCTCTTCTGATCCGGCCGGTGGAAGAACTCGGCGATGTCGCGCAGCGCCTTGAAATCCTTCGGCACGTCGAGGTCGTAGCCGTATTTGGCCTTGAAGGCTTCCTTTTCCTTGGGATCCTCGAACCAATCCTTGCGATAGGACCAGCCGACGGCGTCGCCCTCAAGCGGGATCGCCCAGTATTTGCCGCTGTTGCCGGGATACTCGGCATAATATTTCACCGTCGCCGGTGCCATGACGTTGCCGAGATCATGCTTCTTGAAGAAGTCGGTCAGGTCGACGTAGTGGCCGCCGGTGGAGCCGGCGCCGAGCCACTGCGAGTCGCCGACGACCAGGTCATAGGCGTCGCCATGGGCGTTGAACTCGGTAAAGGCCTTGGTCTGGAAGTCGGACCAGGGCGTGGTCTCCACCGTGATCTTGACGCCGGTTTCCTTCTCGTACTCGTTGCCGAGTTCCTGCAGGTAATTGGCCGGATCCCATTCCGCCCAGAAGATGGTGAGCGACTTTTCCTGCGCGTAGACGGACGTTCCGCAGGCAAGCGTTAAGCCGATACCAGCAAGCATGCTGGTCACTAACTTGCGCATAATGATTTCCTCCCTTGTGCGCATTCTACCTTGTCGTGCGAGCCGGCGACGGAGCCGGCCCTGGTAGTTCCTCCCGTGGTCGCGCTTTTCCGAATTCGGAGCCTCCTCGCTCTGTCCGGAAATGGATCGCAGCCCTCACTTTCGAACCGCTTATCTTCCTTGATCTGGTATTACCAATCCTGCAGCGACGTCAAGTCCTTTCTTGAACGGAGGGCTGGGCCGTTACCGTCCAAGTGGAGCTTTATCTGCCTGTTTTCCCATGATTTTCCTACTCAGTGATACACATTGGCCTTGCCCCATGACCTTATTTTGGGCTAGGATCAGCGGTATGCAGGGAAATCTGGTCGAACCAGATCGAGACTATTCTGCCGCTCCTGAAGCAGACCCATCACCACCATAAGCCGACTCCGCGATTGCCGTGCGCACCAGCGCACTCGCCGCCCATTGCGCCACCGACATCGTCCGGCGGCTGTCCAGCCCCCATATATCCTTGAGCACGATCAGCACCTCCACGCCGAAGATCAGCGACAGCGCCTGCGCCAGCCGCTTGACGTCGCGCGGCGGCAAGCGGCCCTTGAGCGGCGTGAGCGCCTCCTTCAGCAATTCGACGCGATGGCCGCGCGTAAAGGCCGGTTCTCCGCCCAGCGTGCCCGCTTGGCGCCGCGCCCATTGATCGAGCGACAGCTTCAACGCAGCCTTGAATGTCGCCTCGAAGGCCTCGATGCGCGGCATGGCCGTATCGAACAGTTCGGCGACGCGGCGCTCGGCATCGGCGGCGGTGGACTTCCAGGTCAAGATTGGCCCCAGCCCCTCGTCGACGACGGCCTGGACCAGGGCTGCCTGGCTGGGGAAATAGCGGTAGGCCGTGGCCCGGGAGACCTCGGCTGCCTCCGCGACCTCGCTGACGGAAGGCGTGGCACCCGCCTGCATCAGTCGCGTGGCCGTCTCCAGCATCAGCCGCTTTGTCCGCGCCCGCGGTCCGCGCTCGGCCCTCTCCCCGGCGTTGTCGTCCGTTGCGGGTTGTTGACGTGAGACATCCATGCCAATACGATACGCGCGTCTCAAAAATTTGCAATGGCAGCCCTTTTCCTGGAGTGGCCACGTTGACGCTCTACGGCGCACAAAGCTTTCTGATGAGCATCACCACCTTCGAACCAACCAGCCGAGGGAGGCGCGGATGAAGCGTATCCATGTGGTGGGCACCGCCGACACCAAGGGCGAGGAACTCGCCTTCCTGGCCGATGCGATCGCCGCGACGGGGGCCGTCGTCTGCCGTGTCGATGTCGGCACGCGAGGCGCGACCGTGCCGGTCGACGTCTCGGCTGAGGAGGTAGCCGCCCATCACCCCGATGGCCGCGGTGCGGTGCTCGGCATCGACGACCGCGGCAGATCGGTTGCGGCAATGGCTGAGGCCTTCACGCGCTTTGTCCGGTCCCGCGACGACATATCGGGCATCATTGGCATTGGCGGCGGCGGAGGCACCTCGATCATCACAGCGGGCTTACGCGCGCTGCCTCTCGGTCTGCCCAAGCTGATGGTCTCGACGTTGGCCTCGGGCGACACGGCCCCCTATGTGGACGTGTCCGACATCATCATGATGCCATCGGTGACCGACATGGCAGGCCTCAACCGGCTGTCTCGTGTCGTGCTGCACAACGCCGCCCAGGCGATAGCGGGCATGGCGGTCAATCCGGCGCCTGCAGCGGACGGCAAGGCCTCGATCGGCCTCACCATGTTCGGCGTCACCACGCCTTGCGTGACGGCAATCGCCGAACACCTCCGCTCGACTTATGATTGCATGGTCTTCCATGCCACTGGCACGGGCGGCCGCAGCATGGAGAAGCTGGCCGACAGCGGTCTGCTGTCGGGTGTCGTCGACATCACCACGACGGAGATCTGCGACCTGCTGTTCGGCGGCGTGTTGCCGGCGACGGAGGATCGTTTCGGTGCCATCGCCCGCACCAAGCTGCCCTATGTCGGCTCGGTCGGCGCGCTCGACATGGTCAATTTCTGGGCGCCATCGACCATTCCGGAGCATCATCGTGGTCGGCTGTTCTACGAGCACAATCCGAACGTCACGCTGATGCGCACGACCGCGCGGGAATGCCGCGCGATCGGCGAATGGATCGGCACAAGGCTCGCCCACTGCGAAGGCCCGGTGCATTTCCTGATCCCGGAAAATGGCGTTTCCGCGCTCGACATCGAAGGCGCCCCCTTCTTCGATCCGGAAGCCGACGCAGCTCTGTTCGAAGCCATTGAGCGCACCATCAGGCCGGGTGCGACGCGCCGCGTCACCCGCCTAGCGCTGCACATCAACGATCCGGACTTTGCCAAGGCGGCGGTCGCGGCCTTTCTCGACATCGCCAGACAGTGAGACCCAGACATGCCAGCCATACCACGCAAGGACATACTGAAGAAGTTCCGGGGAATGATCGACAAAGGCGTGCCGATCGTCGGTGGCGGCGCCGGCACCGGTCTGTCTGCCAAGGCCGAGGAGGCCGGCGGCATCGACCTCATCATCATCTACAATTCCGGCCGCTACCGCATGGCTGGCCGCGGCTCGGCCGCCGGCCTGCTCGCCTATGGCAACGCCAACGAGATCGTCAAGGAGATGGCCTATGAGGTGCTGCCGGTGGTCAGACACACGCCGGTGCTGGCCGGCGTCAACGGCACCGATCCCTTCGTCATCATGCCGCTGCTGCTGGCGGAACTGAAGACGATGGGGTTTTCCGGCGTTCAGAACTTTCCCACCATCGGCTTGTTCGACGGCCAGATGCGACAGAGTTTCGAAGAGACCGGCATGGGCTTCGGCCTAGAGGTGGACATGATCGCCGAGGCACACAAGCTCGACCTCCTGACCACGCCCTATGTCTTCAACCCCGAAGAAGCGCGCGCCATGACCAAGGCGGGCGCCGACATCGTTGTCGCCCATATGGGCGTGACCACCGGCGGCTCGATCGGCGCCACCTCGGCCAAGTCGCTCGACGACTGCGTCGTGGCCATCGACGCCATTGCCGAGGCGGCGCGCTCAGTGCGCAAGGATGTCATCCTGCTTTGCCATGGCGGCCCGATCTCGATGCCCGACGATGCCCGCTACATCCTCTCCCACGCCAAGGGCCTGCACGGCTTTTATGGCGCAAGCTCGATGGAACGGCTGCCGGCGGAAGCCGCGATCGCCAGGCAGACGGCGGACTTCAAGGCGGTGACGCTCGGCGGTGAGAAGACCGCCAAGAAAAAGATGGGACAATGAGAGATGGCCGACAAGAGCAAGGTGTTTGTCTACCCGAAGGACGTCAGCGCCTTCGGCTTCGATTGGGGAAAACTCTCTTTGACGGTGGCACCTGAAGTGAACGGCGCGACCCGCTTTTCCGGCGGCGTCGTCGACCTGCCCTCGGGCAAGGGCCATACCCGCCACAACCATCCGGGTGCGGAAGAGATCATCTTCGTCATCTCGGGCCATGGCGAGCAGATGGTCGAGGACGAGAAGGGCAATCCGGTGGTCGAGAAAGTCGGCCCCGGCTGCACCATCTATGTGCCGGAAAGCCGCTTCCATTCGACGCTCAACACCGGCGACGGGCCGATGCAGTTGTTCGTCGTCTATTCGCCGGCCGGGCCGGAACTGGGTCTGCGCGAACTGCCGGATTTCAGGCTGATCCCGCCGCGCAGTTGATCAACCTATTCTGCTGGAGGCAGCGCCGCCTCTCATTGTCCTGCCGGACATTTCTCCCCGTATACTGACGGGGAGAAAGGTGCTGTCATCGACGCTTTCGCCAATTGCCAGTGCTGAGGCTGCTCCCTTCTCCCCGTTCTACGAAGAGAAGGTGCCCGAAGGGCGGATGAGGGGCAGCGCCGCCCTCCAAAATCAGGCCGTCCCACCCCTATTCCATCCCCGGCCCCGATCGCCAAACATCACGTACCCGCTCTCGGTCACCGCCAGCGTATCCTCCAGCTTGATGAAGCCGCGCGTCGGGTGAAGCATTGTGGTCTCCACGGACAGCACCATGTTTTTCTCCAGCGGCTTGGCCGCATAGGTGCCTTCATAGGTCACCGGGTGGTTGGTCATCAGGAACGGCGCCTCGTGCGTGATCAGCCCCATGCCGTGGGCGAAGAAATCCGTATAGGGCGCGACCTTGGATGTCTTCAGCACACCCTCGGCGTAAGCAATCATGTCGCCGCCAAGCGTGCCGGCTTTCACCTTGGAGAACGCCGCCTGCTGCACGGTTTCGACCTCGGCCAGCAGATCCTCGAGCTCGGCATCGGGTTCGCCCAGAATGCCCATCCTGCAGAGATCGCCAATATAGCCGTGATAGTTGCCGCCGGAATCGATCGACAGCACTTCGCCCTTCCTCCACGCTTGCGGGGAGGTGGCGCGGTTATGGCTGGAGCCCAGCGTCAGCAGGCAATATTCGAAATGCGCACCACGATTGGTCTCTTCGCGCCTGATCTGCTCGATCATCTCGGCCTTGGTCGTGCCCTCGCGCGCCCAAGCGATGGTCGCCAGCATGGAATCGGTGATCAGCTCGGAGGCCATGCGAAGCTTCTCCAACTCCGCGTCGGTCTTGATGGCACGCATACGTTCCAGCATGTCGGTCGCATCGATCAGCTTCGCATCGGGCAATGCCTTGCGGATCAGCGCATAAGCGTCCGAAGGCAGGAAACCGGGCTCGATACCGATGCGGGCATCGCCCTTGCCGATCTTCCTGACATGCTCGACGGCAAGATTGGCGGCGTCGAGAGTGCCCCAGCAGGCGGCATGCAGCGTCGGCGTCCAGAACGAGTGGTTCTGGTGCTCGCCGCCTTCCATGCGGTTGGCGATATAGGCAGCATGATCCGGCCCGCCCTTCTCGTAGACCACGATCGGCAAATAGCGGCTGTGGCCGATCGCATCCATGGCGGCGAAGAAGATGAACTTGTAGCCGCCCAGCAGATATTGCGTGTTGTGCTTGGAGGTCGCGAGCAGCACGTCGATGCTGGCCTCATCCATCAGCCGGTCGACCCTGGCCTGCTCGAACGGGATATTGCTGACGGCACTCTTGCCTGGTGCAATGTTCATCACTCTCTCCCTGAATTGCCGGGATTGGCGCTGTTTCGCATCCGATCCCCGGCTCGCGATCAAACCTGCACTATTTTTCTCGCTCTGGTCCAGCCAGAATGTTCACGAACACAACGTTCGGTGGTCACCCAAGCGTCATTTGTGCGCATATCCGCTAATCTGGTCCTACCAGCCAATCGAATTGACTGGGCTTGTGCTAAACTGGTCCAGCGGACGGAAATTTCAAAGCCAAGCAAGGATGCGCCAATTCCGTCTCTGGCGAAACCCTCGGCAAGGCCCATAATCTCCGCCGCAAGGATGCCGATGCGCGCGCCGACGTTCGACGTCGCGCCGGGTCGGGTGGAGGAGAGGACGGAGTTCGATCATGTCAGGTTTCATCATTTCCAGACGCACCATGCTTACCGGGTCGGCACTGCTGCTGGCCACCACCGCCATGCCGGCCCTGGGCTGGACGCAGACGCCAAAGAAGGGCGGACGGCTCGTGCTTGCCGCCGATTCCGAGCCGCGCAATCTCAACCCGGCGATCGTCGCCTCCAACGGCGTGTTCTTCATCTCCAGCAAGATCGTCGAGACGCTGGCCGAAGCCTCCTTCGAGGCCAAGGGCGGGCTCGCGCCTCGGCTGGCGGTGAGCTGGGAAGGTGCCGCCGACGGGCTCTCGGCGACCTTCAAGCTGCGCGAAGGAGTCAAATGGCATGACGGCAAGCCGTTCACCTCGGCCGACGTCGCCTTCTCGGCGTTGCAGATATGGAAGCCGCTGCAGAATCTCGGCCGGACCGTGTTCAAGGACCTCAGCACGGTCGAGACACCAGACGATCTGACCGCCGTGTTCAAATTCGCCAAGCCGACGCCGTTCCAGCTGATCCGCAACGCCTTGCCGGCGCTGTCGAGCGTGGTGCCGAAGCACATCTACGAAGTCGGCAAGATCGAGGACAACCCTGCCAACAACGCACCGATCGGTACGGGTCCGTTCAAGTTCGGCGAGTACAAGGCCGGCCAGTATTACCGGCTGACGAAGAACGTCGACTACTGGGGCAAGGACGAGCCCTATCTTGACGAGATCATCTATCAGGTCCTGCCCGACCGTACCTCGGCCGCCGCCGCGCTGGAGGCCGAGGAAATCCAACTCGCGGCTTTCTCGGCCGTGCCGCTGGCCGATCTCGACCGCATCTCCAAGGTTCCCGGCCTGAAGGTCATCACCAAGGGCTATGAGGGCCTCACCTACCAGCTCGTGGTCGAGATCAACCATCGCCGCAAGGAATTGGCCGACCTCAAGGTGCGTCAGGCCATCGCGCACGCCATCGACAAGGACTTCGTCGTCAAGACAGTGTTCCTCGGCTACGCCGCCACGGCGACCGGCCCGGTGCCGAAGAACGATCCGCAATTCTACACCGCCGACGTGCCGATCTATGCCTTCGATGTCGACAAGGCCAACGCGCTGCTCGACGAAGCCGGTTATAAGAAAGGCGCCGACGGCAACCGCTTCTCGCTCAGGCTCTTGCCTGCCCCCTATTTCAACGAGACGAAACAGTTCGGCGACTATCTGCGTCAGGCGCTCGCGGCAATAGGGATCGACGCGCAGCTGGTCAACAACGACTCGGCCGCCCACATCAAGGCGGTCTATACCGACCACGCCTTCGACCTCGCGGTCGGCCCGCCGGTTTTCCGCGGCGACCCGGCGATCTCGACCACCATCCTGGTGCAGAGCGGCATTCCCGATGGCGTGCCGTTCTCCAACCAGGGCGGCTACAAGAATGACGCGCTCGACGCCCTGATCACCAAGGCCTCCGAGACGCTCGACACCACGGCGCGCACCGACCTCTACAAGGAGTTTCAGAAGCAGGTCGCGGCCGACCTGCCGCTGATCAACGTCGCCGAATGGAGCTTTATCAGCGTCGCCAGTGACAAGGTCGGCAACATCGCCAACAACCCGCGCTGGGCGGTGTCGAACTGGGCGGACACGTATCTGGAATCGTGACAGACTTGCGCGGATGAGAGTTCGCGAGGAAAAACATCGGCAGCAGCCAATCTACCCCCTTGAGGGGGAGATGTCCGGCAGGACAGAAGGGGGCCCCTGGGCTCGACATTTCCTTATGTCCTTTATCGCACATTCGAGGTCCGCATGAGTCGCGCCCTCGTCCTCCTGCGCCGTCGCCTCGTCGGCAGCATCTTCGTACTTTTGATCGTCGTCATCGGCACCTTCGTGCTGCTCGAAGCAGCGCCCGGCGATGCGGTCGACGCCTACATCGTCTCGACCGGCGGCGACGCCGGCATGATCGAGCTGTTGCGCCACCGCTGGGGTCTCGATCAGTCGGAGCTGACGCGGCTCGCCAACTACCTCTGGGCACTGCTGCATCTCGATCTCGGCCGGTCCGTCACTTTTTCCCGACCGATCCGCGATGTCATCCTCGAGCGACTGCCGACCACGCTCTTCCTGATNTCTTCCTGATGGTCAGCGCCACCGCGCTCTCCTTTGGCCTCGGCTCGGCGCTCGGCATCCATGCCGGCGCCAGGCCAGGCAGCTTCCGCGACCGTTTTCTCTCCGTCGCCTCGCTGGCGCTCTACGCAGTGCCCGGCTTCTGGCTCGGCCTGGTGCTGATCGTGATCTTCGCCGTCGACCTGCGCTGGCTGCCGATCGGTGGCGTCGAAACCCTGGCCTCGGACAAGACCGGCCTCGACCGCGCCGCCGACATCGCCGTCCATCTGGTGCTGCCGGTTTGCGCACTCGGTTTCATCTATCTGGCGCTCTATCTGCGCATGATGCGCGCCGGCATGGCCGAGGCCTGGCGCCAGGATTTTGTGCTGGCAGCCCGCGCCAGGGGGTTATCGCGCCGCCGCATCGTGCTCGCTCATGTCGCCCGCAATGCGCTGCTGCCGCTGGTCACCATGCTCGGCCTGCAGTCGGCGCAGATGCTCGGCGGCAGCGTCGTCATCGAGAGCGTCTTTGCGGTGCCGGGCCTCGGCCGGCTGGCGCAGGAAGCGGTGGCCGCGCGCGACACGCCGCTGCTGCTCGGCATCATTCTTACCAGCGCCGTCCTGGTCATCGTCATCAATCTTGTCGTCGACATTGCCTATGCCTTCCTTGACCCGCGCGTCGGCGCCAGCGGGGCCGGTGCATGAGCCGTCTGCGCCGCTTTCTGCGCACGCCCGAGGCGGTCGCCGGTGCCATCATCCTGGCGGCGCTTTTCGCCATGGCGCTGTCGGCCTCGCTGCTGTTTCCCGGGGACCCGCAAGCCATTGCCGGCGCGGCGCTGCTGCCGCCCTTCCGGGATTGGTCGCTGCCGCTCGGCACCGACCGGCTCGGCCGCGACGTGTTGGCCGAGCTGTTCCACGGCGCCCGTACGTCGCTGGCGGTCGGTCTGGCCGCGGCGGCCGCGGCACTCGCCGTCGGCGCGGTGATCGGCACGCTGGCCGGTTTCGCCGGCGGCCTGATCGACGAGGTGCTGATGCGCATCACTGACGCTTTCCAAACCGTGCCGGGCTTCCTGCTGGCGCTGGCCTTCGTCAGCGTGGTTGGGCCCTCGCTCGGCGTCGTCGTCATGGCAATAGCGCTCGGCACCTGGACGGGACCGGCGCGGGTCGCCCGCGCGGAAGTCCTCTCCATTCGCGAACGCGACTATGTCGCCAGTGCCCGTGTCATTGGCATGCATCCCCTGGAAATCGCCTTTCGCGAGGTGCTGCCCAATGCCTTGCCGCCGATGTTGGGGATGTCATCGGTGATCGTCGCCGCCGCGATCCTCACCGAAGCAGCCCTGTCTTTTCTTGGTCTTGGCGACCCCAACCGGGTTACCTGGGGTGGCATGATCGCGGAAGGTCGCGCTGTCTTGCGCACCGCCCCGTTCCTCTCGATCGTCCCGGGCATTGCGCTGGTGCTGACTGTGCTCGGCGTCTATCTCGCCGGCGAAGGCATCGTCGAAACGACGGCGGTACGCGGGGGCCTGTCGTGACGGTATTGGCGTCGATCCGAGATCTGACGGTGACCTACCGCCGTGATGGCAGCGAGGTCGCCGCGCTGAAGAACATTATTCTCGATATCCAGGCAGGCGAACGGCTGGCCATCATCGGTGAAAGCGGTTCGGGCAAGAGCACGCTGGCGCTGGCGATCGCGGGATTGTTGCCGGCGAGCGCCAGGATTGAGGGGAGTATCGACTGGCAGACCTCGAAAATTCAAATGTCGCATTCCCTCGAGCCGGAACGCGAACCTTTCCTGCTTCGCGACAATATCCCCCTCGGCGGCCGCGATATCGGCTTCGTGTTCCAGGACCCATCAGCCAGCCTCGACCCGGTGATGACCGTGGGCAAGCAGATAGCCGAGGTGTTGCGCACCCATCTCAACCTTGACTGGCACCGGTCCTTTGCCAAAGCCAAAACCCTCCTCGAACGCGTCCGCTTGCCCGACCCCGACTCCGCCCTGCGTGCCTTCCCGCATCAGCTTTCCGGCGGCCAGAAGCAGCGTGTGGCGATTGCCGCCGCGATTGCCGCCGGGCCGAAACTGCTGATCGCCGACGAGGCGACCAGCGCGCTCGACACCATCGTGCAGGCCGAGATCGTCGATTTGATTCGACGGCTTGTGGCCGAGGACGGCATGACGCTGCTGTTTATCAGCCATGACATTGCGCTCGCCGCCGAGCTTGCCGAACGCATCGCTGTGTTCCGCCACGGCCAGGTGGTGGAGTTTGGCAAGACCGAGCAGATTGTCGAAGCCCCGACGCAAGCCTATACCCGCGCGCTGCTCGACGCCCATATCGGCCTCGACGCCGAGCCGCTGCTGCACCGAAGCAGGCTGAATGCATGAGCCTGCTGACAGTGTCCAATCTCACCAAACGCTATAGTCGCGGCGGCACGACCCTTGCTGCGGTGGACGATGTCTCCTTTCATATCGAGCCCGGCGAAACGCTGGCGCTGGCAGGCCCTTCCGGCAGCGGCAAGTCGACCATCGCGCGGCTGGCGCTGCGCCTGATCGAGCCGGATGGCGGACGCATTGAATTCGAAGGCGATGATTTCCTGGCTCTGGGCGGCTCGGCACTTCGAGCCCGTCGCGCGCGCCTGCAAATGGTGTTCCAGGATCCGCTGGCCGCCTTCAATCCGCGCGCCACGGTGGCGCGCGTCCTCGATGACCCCTTGCGCATTCATGGCGTCGGCCCGCGCTCAGAGCGCCCGCGCCGCATCGCTGCCCTGCTGGAGCGCGTCGGCCTGGCGGCCGATCTCGCGCCCCGCGCAATCCATGAAATCTCCGGCGGTCAGCGGCAGCGTGTGGCGATTGCCCGCGCCATCGCCACGAAGCCGCCGCTGATCGTGCTTGACGAAGCGGTGTCGGCGCTCGACGTCTCGGTGCGCGGCCAGATCCTCGATCTCCTGCTCGACCTGCAGCGCGAGGAACGGATCGCCTATCTCTTCATTTCGCATGATCTTGGCGTCGTCCGGGCGGTCGCCCACCGCGTCATCCTTCTCGATGCCGGGCGGATTGCCGAGAGCGGCGCTGCCCGAACCGTTATCGACGCGCCGCGATCGGCCATCGGCAAGGCACTGGTCGCGGCTGCGCCTAGACTGAACAGGAACAGACCATGATCCGGTCTTCAAACAAGATCATGCCGACAGGACGGCCTACCCCCCAACCATCAATCTGACGACCTCGTCATGGTTGGTCTCGGAAATCTTGCGCTCGCCGGCCTGGACGCCGCGGCGCAGTACGACGATGCGGTCCGAGACCGCGAAGATATCCTGCAGATTGTGCGAGATGAAGATCACGCCGCGTCCCTGCGCCTTGAGCTGGTGGATGAGCGAGATCACCTTGCGCTGTTCCGGCACGCCAAGTGCCGCGGTCGGTTCGTCCATGATGAGGATCTGCGCATCCCAGTAGACGGCACGGCCGATGGCGACGGCCTGGCGCTGGCCGCCGGAGAAATTGCTGACCGGGGCGTTCATCCGGCTGACGTGGAAATCCAGTCGCTTCATCGTCTCTCTGGCCGCCTCGGCCATCGCCTTGCGGTCGAGCACCGGCAGGAAGCCGAACGCCTTGCGCATCGGTTCGCGGCCAAGGAAAATGTTGGCGCCGATCGACAGATTGTCGGCGAGAGCCAGATCCTGATAGATCGTCTCGATGCCTTTTTCGCGCGCCTCCTGCGGCGTCGCGAATGCCACCTGCTGGCCGCCGAGCAGGATTTCGCCGCCTGTCGGCTGGAACACGCCCGAGATCGCCTTGATCAGCGTCGTCTTGCCCGCGCCGTTATCGCCGGCCAGCGCCACGACTTCGCCTGGCCGCACGGCCATGGAGAAATCGTTGAGCGCGCGCACGGCGCCGAAATGCTTGGACAGGTTGCGGACCTCGAGCAAGGGGGTGTTCTGGTCGTTGCTATTCATCCTGGCGGCCTCCACTGAACCGGCGCTGCGCCTGGTCTATGAGCACGGAAATGATGATGACGACGCCGACGGCGATGAACTGCCAGAACGGCTCGACATTGACGAAGACCAGCCCGTACTGGATGACCGCGATCACCAGCGCGCCGGCGACCGTGCCCAGGATGGTGCCGGAGCCACCGAACAGGCTGGCGCCGCCGATGACGACCGCCGCGACGCTGTCGAGCAGCAGTGGCTCGCCGGCTTGCGCCGCACCGGCGGTGAAGCGCGCCGCGTAGAGCGCCCCGCCAAGACCGGCGCACATCGCCGACAGCACATAGAGCCGCAATATGTGGCCCCTGATATCGATGCCGGCGCGCCGCGCCGCCTGCACATTGGCGCCGATGGCATAATTGTGCTGGCCGAACCGCGTCTGGCTGAGCAGATAATGCATCACCACGACGAAGACGGCGGCGATCACGACCAGATAGGGCACGCCATGGAACTTGCCGTTGCCGAGCAGCGCGAACCAGGAATTCTGCACCGGCACCGTCGTGCCCCCGGCAAGCAGGAAGGCAACGCCGCGCGCGACGCCGAACATGCCGAGCGTGCCGATGAACGGCGGCACCCTGAGGCGCGAGATCAGCAGGCCATTGATGATGCCGGGCAAGCCGGCGACGATCACCGCGGCGAGGATGCCCGCCAGCATGGCCAGCGGCAAGGGAATGGCGGCGCCCGCCATATTGGTGGCATGCGCGGCAACGACGGCGGCAAGGCCCATGATGAAGCCGAGCGACAGATCGATACCGCCAGAAATGATGACGAAAGTCTGTCCGGTCGCAAGCAGCAGCGGCGCTATGGCGAAGATCGCGATGGATTGCAGGTTGAAAGGGTTGAGCACGAACGTCGCACCGAAGGCGAACCTCGACCATGCCTCGAAGCAGATGATCAGACCGGCGAGGAACAACCAGGCGCGCCCTTCGGCGATGCGTCCGATCAGGCTCCTGGCCGGATCGCCATGATCGGCCTGGGGGGCGACATGCTTCTCGGCCGACTGGGCTGGTGATGTCGATGTCATGAATACTCCGCGGCGCGGCTGTGTTCAAACAGGCCCCGCCTCTGGGAACCCGGCACGAGCTCCCCCCGGCGGACCGGGAGGAGCCAAGCTCGTCTTGACCTACTCGGAGTAGAGATACTTCGAGATGTTCGGGTCGGCGATGTTGGACTTGTCCATGATCGTGAAGCCGGTGCCGATCGTGACCGGGATTGAATGGCCGGTCAGGTGGGCATAGGCCGAGACGACGCCGAAGTAGCCGATCTCGGCGGGATGCTGGGCGATCGCCACGTCCACCAGGCCGGTGTTGATGTTGTCGACGATGCTGGTCGGTGCATCGAAGGCGACGACCTTGACGGTGCCGCTCTGCCCGGCCTGCTTGACGCCGTTGGCCGCACCCAGCGCGGAGAACAAATTGGCCCCGAACACACCGACCAGATCGGCATTGCGCGCGAAGACGGCCTGCAGCTGCGAGGCCGCCTTGTTGGCGTCATCGTCATTGAATTGCGTCTCCAGCACGGTGATGCCCGTATGCTTGGCCATCTCCTTCTTGAAGCCTTCTTCGCGCTGGTCGGTGGTCGAGATGCCGGGCTTGACGTTCGACACATAGACCTTGCCCTTGTCGCCGACGGCGGTGGCAAGCGCACGCGCGGCGATCTCGCCGCCCAGAACGTTGTCCGAGGCAATGTAGGCCAGCGGGAAATCGGCATCCCCAGCACCCGTCTGGTAGACGCCGCTACCGATGAAAGTATCGACTGTTATGACCGGAATGCCGGCGTCGTTGGCCTTGCGCAGCGGCTCGACCAGCTGGACCTTATCGGTCGGCGCGATCAGGATCGCATCCGGTTTCTTGGCGATGACCGCGTCGAGCACCGGCACTTGGGTGACCGGGTTGAAGTCCGGAGCACCCTGGAAGACCAGGTTCACGCCGAGCGCGTCGGCGGCCGCTTGGGCACCCTTGCGCATGGTAATGTAAAAGCCGTCGGTGGTGAGGCCCGGAATGAGCGCAATGGTGTATTTTTTGTCCTGCGCCTGCGCGGGCGCCATCAGCACCGTCGCGCTGACGGCAAGCGCCGCGAGCGCGGCAACGATCTTCTTCATGACATCCTCCTCATTGTTGGCAGTTCTGCCGTTTCGGTGACATTGGAATGGCCGTTATCCGCTCAGGGGCAGGATGCCGACGGCCGGAACGCTGTTTGCTTTCGCGGGCAGCTCCTCCCAAGCGCCCTCCAGTCTAAATATCAGCCGGTCGAGCCGACCGGCACAATCCCCGTGCTCACTTTCCTCGCCTCCGCGAGGTCAGGGGACCATCGCGCCAGGCATGCCTGCACGGCGGATCGGCAGTTTGTAACACTTTGCAGAAATAAATTGCAACTCGGTTTTTCCGGGGCCGCAACGCCGGCTTTTCCAGACGCCATCTGACTGCTCCTCCGAGCTCCTGCGGACTATCGTCCCGACTCCGAGGCGACACAATCGATTTCGCAACGGCTTCTCTCCGCACCGACAGCGCCGCATCAGTCGACATATCCGCCGCTATCGCGTTGCAAGAACCGCGAGGATGGCCTGCGCCGTCTTGGTATCCGTCACCAGCGTGTTGATGAGCCCAGAACGAACGGCGCCGATGATTGCCGTCGCCTTCTCCGGCGAGGCTGCGACGCCGATCACCAGCGGTACGGCGCGAAGCTGCGCTGGCGACATGGCGATCATCCTGCTCTCCCCTTCCCAGGCGATCAGGGCGCCTTCCGCATCGAAATAATGGCGAAGGACGTCGCCAGCCGCATGGACCAGCGCCTGCTCGGTCGGCGTGGCGGCACTCGCCTCGGGTGGGTTGATGGCGTGCGGCAGGCCAATGCCGACGATCGCGACGTCGGTCCTGTCCCACAGCGCGACGGCATCGCGGATGGTGGCGTCTCCGAGGAAGACCTCTCGCAGTTCGCTGGACGGCATATAGGGCGCATGGATAAAGTGCGGTTTCCCGCCAAACTCTTCGGCGGCGAGCCGCACGAATTCATTGACCTGGAAATGCGCCGCGTGCTGCTGCATGCCGCCCGTAGCGGCCACAGTCAGCACGCCCGGCATACGCGGCAGACCGGCTCGGATGACCTCGCGCACGGCGCGCCCCCAGCCGATGGCGACCACGGAGCCGGCCACCAGTTGTGCCTGCCTGAGCAAAGCGCCTAGCGGGGCGGAAAGCGCCGTCAGCGCGCCGGCCCCCGGCGTCTCGACAACGGCGGCGTCCCGCAATTTCAATCCGTCGACAAGCTGCCTGGTAATATCCTCCGGCGTCGCCAGGTCGATCACCTCGATGCGCACGATACCTTCCGCCCGCGCCCGTTGCAGCAGGCGCGAAATCGTCGCGGTGGAGACACCGAGCTGCCGCGCTATGTCGACCTGCGACATCTCCTCCACATAGTGCAACTTGGCAACCGTGTGCAGCATCGTGCGCGATGCGGTCGCGTCCTGGACGGAGGGAACAGACAGCTTGCAATTCCTTTCAGCAACGTGTTACACCCGTATAGGCCGATGCGAGTTATCGCGCAAATCCGGTGAACTCGCAACTTTTGGGGACACCAGCCAAGCGCCGGCCAGGCTGCTTATCCCAGCAGCCGGCGATGCATCAGGCGGCAACTCTTCCTGCCGGCAGGCGGGCGAACTGACATTTATTTCCACGGGATCAGCGCCTCGGCGCGCCAACATCGGACAGAAGAAAACCATGACCAAGATGACCACCGCGGAACTGCGCGGCTACCAGCAGATATGCGGCAAGGATGGAGCCATGGTGGCCATCGCTTGCGACCAGCGCGGCGGCATGCGCACCTTGTTGGCGTCGGACCCCGCGGACCAGGCCAGGATCACCAACGACATGCTCGGCGACACCAAGGCCGACATCACGCGCTACCTCGCGAGCGCGGCGTCCTGCGTGCTGCTCGACCCGCTCTGCGCGGTGCCAAGGGTTGTCGACGACGGCGTGCTGAACCGCGATACCGCACTCCTCATCGGTCTCGACGCGTCCGGTTTCGACGTCTCGCCGGAGGGCTATCGGCTGTCGCGGCTGGTCCCCGGCATCGATGCGCGGCGCGTGCGCGAATTGGGCGGCACCGGCGGCAAGATCATGGTGTATCTGCGGGCCGACAAGCCTGAAGCCAACGAGCACAACATCGCCATTCTGCGCCAATGCATCACCGACTTCGGCAAAGAAGACCTGCTGCTCGTCGTCGAATTCCTGACCTATCAGCTCGAAGGGGAAAGCCCCGAGGACTATGCGGCCAAGACGCCCTGGCTGGTCGAGGAGGGTACGAGGATTTCGCTGGAATGCGGCGCGAAGGTGCTGAAGCTTCCCTACCCCGGAACGCCGGAAGCCTGCGCCAACATCACTGAAATGGCCGGCGAAGTGCCGTGGGCCGTACTTTCGGCCGGCGTCAACCACGCCACTTTCCTTGGCCAGGTCGAGATCGCCATGCAAAATGGCGCCTCCGGCGTCATCGCCGGCCGATCGCTGTGGAAGGACTGCATCTCGCTCGATCGTGACATTCAGCGCGAAAGGCTTAAGACCATCGCGGTGCCGCGACTGCGAGAGATCCAGGCGGTGATCGGGCGCTATCGGCAGAAGGCTGCCGCCTGATATCCATCTTTGATCGCCGACACGTGCAGGACGTCATGCCACAAAAGTCCATGGCCATAGGGATCGATATCGGCGGCACCAATTTGCGTGCCGCCCGCATCTCGGGCAGCGGTGAAATCCTCGAACGCCTTTCCGAAAAGAGCGCGCCTGACCCGGAGCTGGTGCTTGGCCGCGTCGCCGACATGGTGCGCCTTCTCGATACGCCTGATGTGGCGGCCATCGGCGTCGGCGTTCCCGGCCGCGTCGACGCGCGGCGCGGCGCGGTGCTGTCGGGCGGCTATGTCAACCTCGCTTCGGTCGCGCTCGCGCAGCGGCTGGAAAGCATGACCAGCAAGCCTGTCATCGTCGACAATGACTGCAACATGGCGCTGGCCGCCGAGATGGCGCTTGGCGCCGGCCAGGGCCACGACAACATCGCCATGTTCACCATCGGCACCGGTATTGGCGGCGCCGTTGTCCAGAACCGACGGATCATGCGCGGCCGGGCAACGGCGGGGCAACTGGGGCACATCACCGTCGACGTCAACGGCGAACTCTGCGCTTGCGGGCGGCGCGGCTGTGTCGAAACCACCAGTTCGGGTACGGCGCTCGGCCGTCACATAGCGCGGGCTGGCCTTGGTCCCGAGGTTTCGGTCGACCAGCTTTTTGCCCGCGACGCCGCCGGCGACATCCAGGCTCGCGGCATACTGGCAGCCTGGGCAAAACCGCTGCGCGCGGCGATCGATACCACCGTTGCCCTGTTCGACCCCGACCTCGTCCTGCTTGGCGGCGGTCTTGGCCGGGCCGCACACAAAGCGCTTGGCCACGCGCTGGCGCTGGCGCCGTGGTACCAGTGCCCGGTGGCGCCGGCGGGGCTCGGCGACGACGCCGGAGTGATCGGCGCCAGTCTCCAGGCGCTTTCGGCACCGGCATCGCTTTCCGTTCAGCCCGGCCGCGCCAGACGCGCCGTGCTCGTCAACGGCATCCCGGCCAGCGGCAAGAGCACGGTGTCACGCGGCATCGCCGATCGCATGGGATGGCCGCTGCTCGCGCTCGATACGGTCAAGAACCCGTTTCTCGAAGTGCTCGGCGGCGCCGACCGCGAATTCAATCGCACGCTCGGCCGCGCGAGCTACCAGGCAATCTGGTCGCTCGTCGGCGACGCCCCGGCCGGCAGCACCTTCATCGTCGATGCCTGGTTCGGCTTCCAGCCGCGGCAAGCGCTCGAGGATCACCTGCGCAACGCTGGCGTCGAAGACACGGTCGAAATCTGGTGCCACGCGCCGGGCGAAGTTCTGGCCGAACGCTATGGCGCCCGGCTCGGTCAGCGCCTGCCGGGACATCCCGGCGCTGCCTATATCCCCGAATTGATCGAACTGGCCAAGCGCGCCGAACCGCTGCGGCGCGGGCCGCTCTTCGACGTCGATACCACGCAGCCGATCGACTTCGACGCCATCGCCGCATGGCTCCGAGCGACCTTGGCCGGCGACGCGTCGGTCAATTCAATCAATAACCGACGGTGAAGCGCTGCCTGACATGCGTCGGCTTCTCGATCTCGTCGACCATGGCGATAGCATAGTCCTCGAAGGAGATGCTGCTACCCTTATCCGAGGCGAGAAGCGTGTCCTTGCCGACGCGGAACTTGCCGGTGCGCTCACCTGGGACGAACATCGCGGACGGAGACAGGAACGTCCAGTCGAGGTCGCTGACTGTCTTCAACTTGTCCAGGTAGTCGGCGCCCTTCTGTGCCTCGGCCTTGTAGATCGCAGGAAATTCGGCGGTGTCGACCAGACGCTTGCCGGGCGCGACTTCGAGACTGCCCGCGCCGCCCACGACGAGATAGCGCTTTACGCCCGAGGCACGCACCGCGGCGATCAGCATATCGGGGTCGCTATCCAAGAAATGCACCGCGCTGATCACTGCATCATGGTCGCGGATCAACTCGGCAAGGCCTTCCTTATCGAAGACATCGCCCTTCTTGGCGGTCACGCCGGGCAGCGCGGCAATCTTTTCAGGGCTGCGGGCGATACCGGTGACCCTGTGGCCACGATCGGAGAGTTCCTGGAGTATGCGCGAGCCGACAGCGCCGGATGCACCTATGAGAGCGACGTTTGCCATGTTCTTTTCCAGTCCTTGTTGGAGGTCAGTTGGGGATCACGCCGCCGCGATATGGGCGACAAGATTGTCAAAGCTGCCGAACAGCGCGTTCGAACCGATGAGCCGAGGCGCTTCGTTGCGAATGACCGCCAGCGAAGGCACGCCGTTGGCATGCAAGCGATGGAACAGCGCGCGGCCACGATTGACCAGCTCGAGGTGCCACGTCAGCAAGGTTTCGGTCGGGCTCTTCAGGATCGCGGCGGCATCCATCATGCCAGCACCAGCGAGCACCGCAGCCACGCCTTCTACAGTCACGATATCGCGACCGTCGACATAGCGCGCACGTTGGATTGCCTTGAGCGCGGTCCACCGGCGGCTTGGGTCTTCCAGGCCGGCGGCGCTGATGCCGAGGGTCGCGGCATGCGAGTCCAGCAAGCTGCCACGGATGCCGAGGACATTGTGCTGATAGGCCAGCGTGAACGCTTGTCCGGTCAGACGCTCGATACGCTGGTCGTTCGCCCAGGCGTGAGCGGCAAAACCTTCATCCATCGGCCTCGCGCCCGCACCCGAAAACAGGCCGGTCGGCAGCAATTCGACGCTCACGCCGCTGGTAGCCAATTTGTCCAGCATCGGGGCGGCGCCGTAGCACCAGCCGCAGAGCGGATCGAAAAGATAAATCACATCCGAATTGCTCATGATTGCCTGGAGATCCCTTGGCGCGGCGTGCAGCGGTCTGGATTGTCAAAAACTGTTGCTCGTATGTGGCAGACAACGACCTTGCGATAAACACCATCCAATAATACAGACTGTCTGATCTATTCATACAAAAGCGATCGCCGTGGCTGACCTGCTGAACCTCAATCGACTCGTCTACTTCACCACCGTGATGGAGACTGGCTCCTTCACATCGGCGGCCGACCGGCTTGGCGTCGCCAAAGCCGTGGTCAGCCATCAGATTGGCAAGCTCGAGGAGGAATTGGGCGCGACACTCATGCGACGCACGACGCGGCGTGTCGCGCCGACCGAAGAGGGACGCCTCTTCTACGATCGTGCGATGATAATTCTGCGGGAAGCGGAGGCCGCCTATGGCGAGCTTTCGCGCGCGGCCGTCGAACCGGCGGGAATGTTGAGACTGACGGCACCGCTCGACTACGGCACGAAGATGGTCGCGCCGGTCATCGCCGCCTATCTGAGAACTTATCCGCATATGCGCGTCGACGTGATCTTCGACGACGCGGTAAGCAATCTGGTCGACGAGCAGATCGACCTCGGCATTCGCGTCGGCTGGCTTGCTGATTCCTCCAACCAGACGCGGCGCCTGGGCACGATACGGCAGATCGTGGTGGCAAGCCCTGCGTTCGCCGCAGGCCTGCCGCAGGGCGTGAGCCCGCGGCAGGCGCAATCGCTGGCCTGGGTCGGAAACGCCCAGCTTCGCGGCGTCGGCCAATGGCTGTTTTCCAGGGATGGCGACAAGGTGCTGACCGAACTCAACCCGGTCATCACCTGCGACAAGAGCCCGGCTGCCCATGCCTGCGTGCTTGCCGGCATAGGGCTGGGTGTGTTTCCCGACTACAGCGTCAGCGACGACATCGCCGAGGGGCGGCTGGTGCCGGTCTTTGCCGACTGGGCCTTGCCCACCGGCGGCATCCACGCCGTCTTTCCGCCGGCAAGGTTCCGGCCTGCCAAGGTGCGCGTGTTTGTGGACCTGCTCGCCGCCGCCGAGAGAAAGCGATCGCGCGGCAGTGCCGTGGCGTGAATGTAGCCGCCGCAGAAGGTCGGCAAAAACTTACATCAGACTCATAAGCGCGGCGCCACGGGCGCATTGAGGCGAGTTGGATCAGGGCGAGGAAGTTGGCGGCTCGCGTTGGCCAAGTTGCGAGGAGGAGCAGCTATGATCGATGTCTACGAAACCGCGACTCACGAGCTAGGGCGGTTCGGGGCAGTATTCGAAAGAGATGACGAAACAGCATACTTCTATTTGCTCGACATGAGAAAGCAGGAGGGCAAACGGATCATCTCCGCATTCAATGCCAAAGCAGCGACCGACTTGCCTGCTGACACGCCCGTTTCGATCCGGTGGAGCTCATCTGTGGCGGCAGTCGGGCTGTTCGTTGACGGCGCATTGTCAGCCATGTTTGATCTGCGCATAGCTGATCCGGTAGGCCGCTGGGCCGATCTCGAGGATAGTCACATTTTCGCGGTGCATTGAACCAGAGCCCTCCGGGGCCGACCGTCTCCCGTTTTATGAGTTCACGACCTAAAACGGTTCTGATCCGGATAGGCAACGGTGCCCCGACTTGGACCCATACGACGGTCTTTTTTGATGTTTTCTTTTGTGGTTTTGTTGGCTTGGTTTGGGGGCGGCTGATGGGTTCAAGTCTCTGTCCGGCAAGTTTCTGTCCGGCATGAGAGCGGAACGCGAACGGCCCGCCAGGTTTGAACCTGGCGGGCCGTTATTGTTTGGTTGCGGGGGACAGGATTTGCGTTTTCTGTCCCGCGGCGTCGGCTCCGCCTCCTTGCGGGGCCCTGATGACAGGTAAAATCGCCGGCTGCCACAGCAAAATACAAAAGAGCCCGCACGAGGGCGGGCTCTTTTGTATTTGGTTGCGGGGACAGGATTTGAACCTGTGACCTTCAGGTTATGAGCCTGACGAGCTACCGGGCTGCTCCACCCCGCGTCATATTCCTCACCGCCAAATGAAAGGGCCGCTTTCGCGGCCCGTGATCCCGTTGGCGGGCCTGTACGTAGAGAGAAGATTTCACTGTCATCCGATTGGATGAGAGTTTGAACGTGCGTTTTGCAGACCTGGCAGCGACCTACTCTCCCGCGTCTTGAGACGAAGTACCATCAGCGCTGGAGCGTTTCACGGCCGAGTTCGGAATGGGATCGGGTGCAGCCGCTCCGCCATAACCACCAGGTCGGCAAAACGCACGTTATTCGAGAAGCTTTTGAGCGAAGAAGCATAAGAGACATCGACAGCGGAGCTGTCGGGTGCCTCTCGGGGCTGTTCGCTGGTCTTAATTGTGCCTTTACGGTTCTTTTGGTCCTGGCGCCTTTCGAAGCGAAGCTTCGCAAGGTCGACCGACCGTCGGCGCTGATGCGCCGCACCCACGTAGCGCCGCCCGCGGGGCGGAACAAGCGTGAGTGAGAACAGACCATCTGACTTTGTCAGATGGGCATAAGGAATGAGAACGATCAAGCCGATCGAACTATTAGTACCGGTAAGCTTCAAGCGTTGCCGCTCTTCCACACCCGGCCTATCAACGTGGTCGTCTTCCACGGTTCTCAGGGAATACTCGTTTTAAGGTGGGTTTCCCGCTTAGATGCCTTCAGCGGTTATCCCGTCCGGATATAGCTACCCTGCTATGCGGCTGGCGCCACAACAGGTCCACCAGAGATCCGTCCATCCCGGTCCTCTCGTACTAGGGACAGATCCTTTCAATATTCCTACACCCACGGCAGATAGGGACCGAACTGTCTCACGACGTTCTGAACCCAACTCACGTACCGCTTTAAATGGCGAACAGCCATACCCTTGGGACCTGCTCCAGCCCCAGGATGCGATGAGTCGACATCGAGGTGCCAAACAACCCCGTCGATATGGACTCTTGGGGGTCATCAGCCTGTTATCCCCGGCGTACCTTTTATCCGTTGAGCGATGGCCCTTCCACGCGGGACCACCGGATCACTATGACCGACTTTCGTCTCTGCTCGACTTGTCAGTCTCGCAGTCAGGCAGGCTTATGCCATTGCACTCAGCGAACGATTTCCGACCGTTCTGAGCCCACCATCGCGCGCCTCCGTTACTCTTTAGGAGGCGACCGCCCCAGTCAAACTACCCACCATACATTGTCCCGGACCCGGATAACGGGCCGCGGTTAGACATCCATAGTAATAAGGGTGGTATTTCAAGGGTGGCTCCACCTGAGCTGGCGCCCAGGTTTCAAAGCCTACCACCTATCCTACACATGCCACTACGAATGCCAATGTAAAGCTATAGTAAAGGTGCACGGGGTCTTTCCGTCTAACCGCAGGAACCCCGCATCTTCACGGGGAATTCAATTTCACTGAGTCTATGCTGGAGACAGCGGGGAAGTCGTTACGCCATTCGTGCAGGTCGGAACTTACCCGACAAGGAATTTCGCTACCTTAGGACCGTTATAGTTACGGCCGCCGTTTACTGGGGCTTCGATTCAGAGCTTGCACCCCTCCTCTTAACCTTCCAGCACCGGGCAGGCGTCAGACCCTATACGTCGTCTTGCGACTTCGCAGAGCCCTGTGTTTTTGATAAACAGTCGCTACCCCCTGGTCTGTGCCACCCTCCTCCACTTGCGTGGAAAAGGGTCACGCTTCTTCCGAAGTTACGCGTGCAATTTGCCGAGTTCCTTCAGCATAGTTCTCTCAAGCGCCTTGGTATACTCTACCAGACCACCAGTGTCGGTTTCGGGTACGGTTTATAAGGAGGAGCTATTTCCTGGAACCACGCAGCAGCCCGTTCAATCCGATAAGATTGGACTACCTCAATGATCCGTCACTACNGACGCTCTTCCGATCTCGAAGTTACGCGTGCAATTTGCCGAGTTCCTTCAGCATAGTTCTCTCAAGCGCCTTGGTATACTCTACCAGACCACCAGTGTCGGTTTCGGGTACGGTTTATAAGGGGGAGCTATTTCCTGGAACCACGCAGCAGCCCGTTCAATCCGATAAGATTGGACTACCTCAATGATCCGTCACTACCTCCAAGCCCACGAATATTAACGTGGTTCCCATCGACTACGCGTTTCCGCCTCGTCTTAGGGGCCGGCTAACCCTGCTCAGATTAGCTTTAAGCAGGAACCCTTGGTCTTTCGGCGGGGGAGTCTCTCACTCCCCTTACGTTACTCATGTCAGCATTCGCACTTCTGATACCTCCACCACCCCTCACGGGTATGGCTTCGTCAGCTTACAGAACGCTCCGCTACCGCTTGGCCCTTGCGGACCAAACCCTAAGCTTCGGTGTATGGCTTTAGCCCCGTTACATTTTCGGCGCAAAGACCCTTATTTAGACCAGTGAGCTGTTACGCTTTCTTTAAATGATGGCTGCTTCTAAGCCAACATCCTGGTTGTTTTGGGATCCTCACATCCTTTCCCACTTAGCCATAACTTGGGGACCTTAGCTGTAGGTCAGGGTTGTTTCCCTTTTCACGACGGACGTTAGCACCCGCCGTGTGTCTGCCGACTAGTACTCCCAGGTATTCGGAGTTTGGTTAGGTTTGGTAATCCGGTGAGGACCCCTAGCCCATCCAGTGCTCTACCCCCTGGGGTATTCGGTCGA